>NZ_RAZG01000059.1 GCF_003612565.1 Roseburia sp. 1XD42-69
CAAGAACAGATATGGTCTGACCGACAGAGGGGCTGCAATAATAAAAATAATGGAGGACATTTGGAGATGAGCATAAATGGAATAGGGACAGCGGGATATTCGCTGACAGGATATACGGCAAGGAAGATGGAAAGAAGTGTGGAACCCGGAACGGTGGGATTTATGGAAGCGGTGGAGGATAAGGCGGCGCAGGGCAGAGCAACCGATTATGATGAAAAAGCCTTTGAGATGGTCGGCCCCAATGCCCCGCAGGAAGTGAAGGATGCGTGGATGGATGCGGCGAAAGAAGTAAATGCGAATGGCATGGGAATCCGGGGCAACGGGATGATGAGCCACATATCGCAGATGATGGTGCAGCGGCTTAATAAACAGCTTAAGGGTGAAACGGAGAATTTTGACATCCTTGGAAGCACAGTAGAATCTGCGATCCAGGCAACGAAAGAGGCACTGTACGATTTGGAGCATCCAAGGGTATATATGCCCAGGAGCATAGAGGTCCAGCAGGCCCGCATCAAAGAGGGGGAATTTTACAGGGCGTTTTTGGAGAGGCTGGAGCAGTTATAATAGATTTACAGAGGAGGGGAAATAATGCAGGTCAGTTCGTCCAATGTTTCATTGCAGAACAGATATTTTTCAGGAACAGGAAGTATAGGCGGTATCCATCTGCCCGACTTTAATGATAGATATGTTTTCTCCAAAAAGAAAAGCGGCATCAGTGATGAGGAATACCGGAAGCTGATCAAGGAACAGGCATATGAGGATTTTGCAAAAGGGCAGTTCCAGAACAAATCCGAAGGGTTTAACAGGCTGATGAAAAGCTACACATCGGAAGTGTCCCCGGACAGAAAAGGGCTCATCACTTCCGGCCTGAAAGCCGTTTCAAAGAACAGGAAGAATGTGCCTAAACCCATAGACTTTGTGGCAACGCTGCTGGAAGGGAAAGTGAAATATCAGAAACTGCCATCAGGAAACAGCGATTACATAGAGTTTTACGATAAGAACGGGGAAATGGTGGCGACTTATTCCAATAATGGGTGGACGATGTATACCACCAATGCGGAGGCTTCCAGACAGACGGAAATGTGCATGATCTATAACGAGGCGTGGGGAAATGCAAAAAGGGGCATTCCGCTGGCGGGTGAAGAAGCGGTTAATGAGGAGAATCCACAGAATAGTTTTGATGCAAAAGCATAGAAGGAAATGAATTCTACGGTTTCATATCCCCAATAAGGCCACAGTCTGACAAGGCAGGGCAGCCATCCCCGGCGTTCCGGCGGATTAGGGAGGAGCTTGATGAATGGTAGGTGTCAATTAAAACTGAAGGGTAAAATGATATGAATCAAAGAGATAATGTGGCAGATTAACTGAAAGAACTTCTCGATATGTATGAGATCAGTATGGATACACTTTCTAAATATTTGCAGTTGCCCGTGGAGCAGATAAGGAAACTGTCTAAGGGGGATGTTGGCTTTTTGCCAGAAGATCCTATATACCGTTTCAACATCTTTAATAAGATTACGTTCCTTTATCTTAGTGCTGTGGAGGATAAGGACTTAAAGTTATGTGCATTCTTGAAAGTGCTTGTTTCCTATCATGGTCTTTCTAAACGGGCAGTGGCGAAAATGGCAGGGGTAGAGGTAAAGAATATTGAGAGGATGTTATCAAATCCACCCAAGAAAGTGTCAGAAGATATAAAATATAAAGTTGCGGTTACAGTTATGTCATTACGATTTTTCTTGAAAGACTGCGAAAAAGAAAATTGTTAGTTGGTCTTTCGGACGGCATATCCCCAATAAGCTGCAGCCCGACAAGGCAGGGCAGGTATCTTCGGTTTCCTGGGGAGCAATGAAAGAGGTTTTGAAATGGGTATAACAGGAATAGCAAAAATCCATTATGCAAAAAGCACCGCAACGGGAAAGGCATCCTCCAAAAAGGAATGTGGCGGGAAGGAACTTTGCGGGGCAGATGGGCAATGTCAGAAATACGCAGATGTAGGACGGATTTTGCGGACATTCAAAATAAAAAAAGAATGTGGAGGTAACAGACAATGGCAAAGACGATTTTTGCGGAACTGGGCGGTAAATACGAACGGCAAGGAGATTATTTAATACCGTGCTTAACTGTACCCGCCGAAGAAGAACAGGCGATAGGCACATGGGGACAGCGGCATCTGGACTATCTGAAGCAGTATCTCAAGGTTACATACACCAATCTTCTCACAAGCGGCAGAGTGTAAAGGCTCTGTCGCTGTTCTTTTCGGGGAATTCTGTTTAAACAATGTGAAACCGCTTAAAACAAGAGATTTAATATATTTATTTAGGAAATAAAAATATGAAAGTCCCTTTTTTCGGGAATACACTTGACTTTAACGCAACGTAATAGTTTATAATTATAAAAAAATTAGAGAGGAAGGATGATATAATATGAATGTAAATGCAATTCGTTCAGACGGTATTTACGCCAAAATTATGAAAGCTCCGTTTGATAAGAAAGACGATATTTATCGTTATGAGATGATGATGCCTTTTGAAAAAAAATTGGCTTGCTACAGTATACCGCTGAAAGCAACTACACCAAATGGATATGACGTGATAATGGCAAGTGGAATGCTTGGTCATATTATGCCAACAAAAGTGGATGAAACTCAACGGGATAATATTGAACGTATATCTTCGGATAGTCTTTGGCTTGATTGTAAACAGTCAATCCAAAGGTCGTTAGAATGTTTTTCTAAAGCAGGAGTTGAACTGCCTGTTCAAGAGTATTTGTTTACCATTCTGTTGGCTAATGCTGAAAGTCCTTATACCATTATGAATGAGGGTTATTGCGGGGACGGGGGCATCCCAGGATATATTATGGCTTGGCTAATCCCTAACGATTATACAATAGAGCATCTTCCAGTTGCGCTTGCACATGAAACTAATCATAATGTGCGTTTCCAGTTTATTAAATGGAAAAATGATATTACGCTCGGAGAAATGATGGTCAGTGAGGGGCTTGCAGAAAACTTTGCCACATATTTGTATGGAGAAGATAAGGCAGGACCGTGGGTTAAAAAAACAGATACGAAAATGCTAAATGAATATATCAAACCAATTATTTATGACGGACTGGATGTGCAGGGGCTTGAAAATCTCAATGCTTATTTATATGGCGATGAAATGGCGGCTTTACAAAACTATCCCCCTGTTGGGCTGCCTTATTGTGCAGGATATGCCTGCGGCTATTATTTTGTGAAGCATTTCTTGAAAAAAACTGGTAAAAGTATAATTGAAGCGACACTCTTACCAGCAAAAGAAATTTTAGACGCTGCGGAGGATTTTTGGAATGATTAAAAAAACCATGTCTGTCCATGAAGTTGCTAAATTGACCGGTATCACCGCCCGCACACTTCATTATTATGATGAAATTGGGATTTTGAAACCTACGAGATTAACCGAAGCGGGCTATCGAATGTATGACGATACAGCACTTAGCCGGTTGCAAAGTATTTTATTGTTCCGTGAGTTAGAATTTCCTTTAAAGGAAATTAAAGCAATTCTTGACAGCCCTAACTTTGACGCATCAGAAGCTATTTCTCAACAAATTGAGCTGTTAGAATTAAAATGTAAACATATCGAGGAACTTATTACCTTTGCCCGTGAAATTCAAAACAAGGGAACAACGGCAATGAATTTTGAGGTTTTCGGCAAAAGCGAGATTGAAAAGTATAAAGCGGAAATCAAAGCAAAGTGGGGCAATACCAAAGAGTATCAAGAGTACAAACAAAAGAATATTGCTCAGAATAATTATAGTAAGATTACAAACGAATTGATGACAATATTTTCTGAATTAGGAAAAATAAAACATTTATCACCTAATGCCGATGAAGTACAAAACGGAATCGCTGCAATACAGAAATTTATAACTGATAATTATTATGAATGCACCAATAAAGTGCTTAGTGGATTGGGTGAAATGTATGTAGGTGATGAACGCTTTAGGAACAATATTGACAACGCAGGTGGTGATGGAACTGCTGATTTTGTCAAACAGGCTATTATTGTATATTGCAGTAAAAGAAATGTGTAATTAATTGTGACGGAATGGATACGCTGTCCTGTTTGCGGAAATAAGACCCGTAACAAAATTAGAGAAGAAACGATTTTGAAAAACTATCCTCTCTATTGCCCGAAATGCAGACAGGAAACATTGATTGAAGCAAAAAATTTACAGGTAACGGTTATTGAAAGGCTTGATGTGAAAACGCAGAGCTAATTAATAAAGCGACATATCGGTATTTATGAGGTGATTAGGATATGGAAGATAATATTTATTGTATAGTGAAAACAGCATTAAAAAATAAGCCAAAGGAACTGTCAAATTTAGACCAGTGGCTTTTTGTAGCAGTTAATACAGCTAAGTCAATCATTGACAATACAAGTAAAAATAATTTAGGCGATGTGATGAAGTTGTCCGAGTGCAAAAGTACCAGTCAAATTCAGCATGAGTTTGACATTATACAAGGTAAATTCGGACGAGAGGGTTTTTCTCAACGGTACAGTCCTGCTTACCTTTATCTTTGCTCATTGGTGGCTAATTATTCTAATGAAGAACTTTCAAATGAAGATAGAAAATTGATAAAGCAATATAATGCCGTTGAAACTTATTTATTATACGAAATTTAGAATATTCCACTTATTAAGTAAAACAAATACATCATCACAGAGCCAGACGCACAGACGCAGAGCCGATGAACAAGTGAGCAATCACAGTTCGTTGGCTCTATTTTATTTCATAAAGTTTTAAGGCAAACGCCCACCATATAAAAAAACGGTGTTATGGTGGGCGGTATTGCTATGCCCGAAAAGACTTAACAGACACTCTCCAGACCTGTTTTAAAGTTTGGAGGGATTTTTTATGTTCTTTTTTCGGGCAGTAACCCATCTGCTCATGGGAGCGAAATCCAACCATGACAGCGAAAAGAGCGGCGGCAATTTATTTGAACCTTGTAAATTCGCAATGTCATTAACTTAAGGAATCTTTTACATTTTAAATTGTAAAAGGTTCCTTTTTTCTGCATCTATACTGTATAATAGAAGCAGATAACTGATGTTTTTCTCTAAAGTCAGGTGATTTTACGAAGGGCTCTCAAAAACGTACCTGTTGTGATATCAGTTTGATCCATCAGGATGAATTCCATGATTTCTGCAGAAACGGGAACCCGTCCTCTTTTATAAGAAACAGAAAAATGCCGCTAAAGGATCTTCTGTTCACCATGATCAACCGGAGGGGGATTACTTTGAGCCTGGAATTACGAAATTATATGAAGACTGTACATCCGGGGATGGAAATATCAAAACCCGGCTGTCTGAAGCAGCGCATGAAGCTGAACCCGCTGGCTTTTTATGAGATCTACCGCCATCATAACAGGAACTTTTACGCAGAACCCGGATTTTCTACCTTCCACGGATATTTAGTCCTTGTGCGTCTCAAATCCAGTGACTATAAAAAAGAGCAGTCCGCTTTATCGGCTCCGGACACATGGGTGGGCATTAATCTGGATAAAAGCCGAACCAGACATTATAAGGGAACAGATATCGGACGGCAGATGGAAGAACTGGGGGCATATTACTCTACGGATGGTTAAAGCAGCACTGCCGGGGGAGCGTGAAGAGGTGCTTATCACAAATCTGCCAACGGAAACCTTTGACTGCCAGCAGATTGCGGAACTGTACCATAAGATTGCGTTTTATTAGGAAAACACACTGCCAAAGGGATTTTGTGCTTTGGCGGGGGTCAGCCCGCCTCGGCGGTGTCAGTGGTGTTGATTTCAATGTACTCGGCAATCCGGAGGAACTCGTCCGCAAACTTAAAATGAACGCTGATATTGCCGTTTTCGTAAACCTTGATATGGTCTACCAATTCAATCAGGATTTCGCGGGTCAGCTTTTCGATGTTCTGATATTTCGCAAAGGCTACCAGTGCGGGATGCTGCTGGTCAACGCCGTTTGAAAGCTGTTTCCGTTCAGCCGTCAGCCGGGCCAGCAAATCCGAGAGCCCGGTGGCCTGCCGCTCATAATCGGCTTTCATTTCCCGGTATTCCTGCTGGGAGATTTCTCCGTCTTTCCAGTCTTGATAAAGTAGTTGCGATTGTTAGCACTTTGTATTCATATTTTTTCACTTGAAGATACCCCCATTCAAATCAAAGTTTTTTGATTCATCAAACTGGAATTTTAATAACTTATCAATCCCAATATAATATTATCATATGGTCTATTTTCTTATGGTCAGTCATCTCAATAATACAAGGATTATTCTCTTTATGAGCTATAAGCCATACTTTACAGTTCCCACATTCATCACTATAGCCAACAAAAGAAATATCACTTGGTTCAGCAACACCACTTTCTTCAATAAGTGCCTCTATTTTGGAAATAGGCAGAACTGTGTCAATCCAAAGAGCATCGGCGTATGTTGATTTTTCTCCTTTACTATTTGTGATTTCATAGCCATAAGTAGATACATATATTGCACTATCTGAGTCAGCAACCTTAATCTGCGCTACAAGGTTTCGTAGGGAAGTAATATCTTCTTCATCTAAACAGAAGCTGTTATAATCCCTACTTTTTTCATCAAAATAATTATTAAATTCCATCAGAACATCATCATTCAAATCAAATTTTCTTGAATTAAAAACTGTTTCTAACACTCCCATATTTTATCCCTCAAATTCTGAATTTTTCGTTCTCCACAAATTTTCAGCAAACCGGAATTTGGTTAATGTATATGTTCATCATAAAACCCAACAAAATCCTCGAACAACTCCAAATCCAATGAATTACACCATTTTTCCCTGTCAAGGTTTTGATATATATAATTAGCTTTATCCTCCGAAAACCGTTCCCTGTTTTCCTCTGTGTTATAGTCATAGTCAAGCGTTTTGAGCCATTCATCAAATTTCGCATTAAACTCATTGCGATATGTGTTGTCATTGAAATAGTTATGTCCTTTATTCTCAAGAGGAATAAAGCTAAATCGGGAATCGTCCTTGTATTTTTCGTAATAAATTTCGTAACCGTATTCGGCTGGAACAACTTCATCATCAAAGCTATGCACAATCATAACAGCGGCATTGCTTTTTGAGAAGCCGTCCAACGCAGTATTTGAGGCATACCCGCCATATTGAATCCTCTCATGCAGTTTCACAAATGGTAACATCAAATAAATACCATTTCCTACCTGTTTTTTCCCCTCGGCTTCAAACAGATTCGGTGAAGAGTTAAAACCCGAACACGCTATAACGGCTTTTACTTCGGGGTGGTATGTAAGCACACTGCAAACACTGTAGCCGCCCCAGCTATGCCCGAATAAAACGATTGGCAGACTTGGGAATTTCCCGCTTTCCTCCACAAATGTAATTGCATAGTCAAGGTCAATTACTCCCTGTGGAAGCCCTCCGACTCCCTCACCTTCGCTTTCATCATTTCCCGTAGCGTCATAGGAGAAAACATAATATCCATGACAGGCAAAATAATTCACGCAATCCATATAAGAATTATGTCCACCTCCACCAAAGCCATGTGCCATTACAACGATACCACGCTGGTTTTCTCCCGAACTATACATATATCCCGCCAGTTACTGCCCACCGTTGGAACTAAACTCATATTTCGTGCGGTGCAATCCGTCAAAGTCATCAACGTAGAGCATAAGCGGCTCATAACTCTCAAATCGCAGGTTAAAATTCTCGTTATATATCATTACAGTCAATATCCAATCGCCAGCAATTATTAGTGTGACCACAATAGATAATATAATAAAGAGAATCTTTTTCTTCTTAGATTTCGGTTTCGTATTTTTCATATCCATATCCTTTTTGACTTATTGTTGTGTCGGAAAATTCCGATTTGTCAATGGCTCCATTATACCGCAATCACTTTCCAGAGGGAATAGTCTTTACAAAAAATTCATTTAACCGTGATAAATATTATTCCTTTGAATCTACCCTTGTGCCGTCTTTTGTGATGATAAGCTGCCCCTGCTGGCATTTCACGGTTATTTTGTCCCCTGCGGAGAATCCGGCCCGTTCCAGCCAATTCCCCTGTAATAGAATCTGTGGCGGTGATTTTTTAAAAGCCCCACGTCCATTATAAACAGTCAGTTTGCGGTCGTCCATCCGTCCTCTTTCCCCTCTGCCTGTCGGCACACGATTTCAAATACATTCCCGTCCTCTGTCCTGACAGCGAGCAGGCTGTTCCTCTCGTCTGCGTTCAGGTCTACAATGCCCATTCCCTCACTGTCGTTCAGTAAATCAAAAAGCCTGTCCCTAAAATAGTTCAGTTCCATTCTGTTGTTCCCCTTTCATAGTTTATATTCTATTAGCTAATATTATATAGTCCTTTAGAATCTATTGCAATCCCTAAGTGTGATGTAGTCTAAAAGTGAACAAAATAAATGCTAATAGCTTATGAAATGGGTGGGCATTCATTATGGAAGGAAAAGGATTAGGCAGACGTATCAACATGGTGAGGAAAGACCGGGGATTCACGGCGGACAGGCTCTCGGAACTGTGCAATATCAACGCAACTTACCTCCGGCAGATTGAGGGTGGGACAAAGGTTCCCAGCCTGCCCGTATTTATCAATATCTGCAACGCACTGAAAATCTCCCCTGATTATCTGCTGCGGGATGCGCTGGAAGATAATGAGGTCAGCAAAATACGGGAGCTGGCGGAACTGTGGGAAAGCACGTCGCCCAGCCAGCAGGAAATCGCCGTTGCCATGATTCGTGCGGTATTGGAGCGTAAGGAAGGTTAGAAAGACCAGCCGGGTGTCGGCTGGCCTTTCCATGTCCAATCAAATATAAATCAGTTCGCTGTTTATGATTTCCTCCGCCCGGCTGCGAATATTGTTCATCCGGCCTACCCATTCAAGCTGGTTTTGGGCTTTCAGTTCCTCGGTCACTCCCTCGGCGGATTTCATCTGCTCAATGATTACGTCCAGCCGTTCTTCCGCCTGCTCGTTCAGGTTGGCAAGGTATGTCCACAATTTCCCAGTCAGGATAAGGGAACTGTACCGTGCCGGGTGTTCCTGTTTTAGATATTCCCGGTGCAGCCGCCCATAGCGTCCGATGGGGCGGTTCTTCTCCGGCAGCTTCAAGTCCGGGATATAGTAGTCGCCTGCCAGAATATAATCAATGCCGTTCTCTGTGATTCTTTTTTTCAGTTTTTCCATTGTCGTTCCCTCCTGTGGTGGAAGGCTCGTCATTGGCCAGCTCAATCACGTCCATAATGCCACAATCCAGCGTTTCGCAAATACGGGCAAGTGTGTCCATGCTGATATGTTTCCCCTCTTTTCCCATGTTGGCTATCATATTTGTGGTCAGGCCAGCGGCAAGCCTTAAATCCTCTTTCCTCATGTTGCGCTCTATCAGTGTGTGCCAGAGCGGTTTGTAGCTGATATGCATTTTTCTCCCTGCCTTTCTGCCCGGATGGGTGCTTGCCTCCATTATATCAGGTTTCTTGCTAACTCACAAATATTTCTTGACGGTATCGCCGGTTCCGTCTGGATTGTGCTTTTCCTTTCCTCTTTTGATTACCTCTAATTAGCCATGAGCTGCTTGATCCCCTGGCTTTTTGCTCATGTGAGATAAAGAAGTAAAAGAAGTGTAAAAAATTTTGCCGTTCCCTATCCGGCTGACTGCCGGACGGGTCGGGCTTTAGTCGGGCAATTCTATCTTGCCGACAAAAGAATAATAGATTTCAATTTCCTGTCTGCGGAGCTTCCCCCGGCGTTTCCCGTCAAGGGCTTCCGATTCGTGGATTACGATTTTCTCCACAAACTCCCGCAACAGGGTAGGGGTGAGTTCCTCAAAGCTGGTGTACTTGCGTACCACTTTCATAAACTTTTCAGCGTTTGCCGTGGCTTCCAGCGTCTTGGAAAGCTCGCTCTGCAAGGCGGCGGCTTTCTCTTTCAGTTCCTTTTGCTCGGCTTCGTAGTCTGCCGAAAGCTCCGTGAAACGCTCGTCCGATATGCGCCCGGTCACGCTGTCCTCATACAGTCGCTTGAAGATAGCGGAGAGTTCCGCAATCCGTTTTTCTGCCGCTTCCAGCTCTTTCTTCTTGGCGGCGTTCCGGCGTTTGCTCCCGTCCTCGGTCTGCTCGGTCAACAGCTTCATAAACCGGGCTTCGTGCTTGGCGGCGTAGCTGGTGACTTTCCGTAAGTTCTCGGTCACTCCGGCGGTCAACAGGTCGGTGCGGATAAAGTGCGCCGTACAGTCTGCCGTGCGCTTCTTGTAGCTGCCGCATATGTAGCAGTCCTGTTTCCGTTTATCTGTCTGATACCTCTGCTGGTACATGACGCTGCCGCAATCCGCACAAAAGAGTATGCCGGAGAACAAGCCCACTTCATCATAGCGGTTAGGGCGTTTGCGCTGCTTGCGTAGCTCCTGTACACGCTCCCATGTGTCCTTGTCGATTATCTGCTCATGGTGGTTCTCGAAGATTGCCTGTTTGTCCTCGCTGTTGTAGATAATCTTGCTGCATTTGTAGGATTGGGTGGTGGTCTTGAAGTTCACAAGGCAGCCCGTGTATTCCCTGTTTTCAAGGATATGTACCACGGTGTTCGCCGCCCACTTGCACTCATAGCCGGGGTGGTAGCGGCGGGTTCTCCCTGTCCGGCGGTATTCCAGCGTTCCCGGCGTGGGGATTTCCTGTTCCGTAAGCATACGGGCTATCTTGGTCGGACCGTTCCCGGCAAGGCAAAGGCTGTAAATCTGCTTCACCACGGGGGCGGCTTCCCCGTCAATGATGAAATTCTCGTCCTCGTCCATGAGGTAGCCGTACACGGGCTTGCTTGTGACAGGCTTCCCACTCATTCCCTTTGAGCGTTTTACCGCCCGGATTTTCTTGCTCGTATCTCTCACCAGCCATTCGTTAAAAATGTTACGCAAGGGCGCAAAATCATTCTCGCCCTGTGCGCTGTCTACGCCGTCATTGATTGCAATGAAGCGGACGCCGTTCTGTGGGAAAATCATTTCTGTGTACATTCCCACTTGTAAGTAATTTCGCCCTAACCTTGACATATCCTTTACGATAACCGTTCCCACAAGCCCCGCTTCAATGTCGGCAAGCATGGACTGGAAGCCGGGTCTTTGGAAATTTGCCCCGGAGAATCCGTCGTCCGTGTACCATTTGAGGTTGGAAAAGCCGTTCTGTTTTGCGTAGGCTTCAAGGATTCGCTTCTGGTTGCTTATGGAGTTGGATTCGCCTTGAAGCGTATCTTCGTGCGACAATCTCGGATATAGGGCGGTAATCAGTTTTTGGGTGGTCTGTCTTGTCATGGTTTCCTCCATTTCCGACAGCCAGCCCCACTATTCCGTAGGTTTATTTTACCATAGGGCGGGGCTTGCTGTACAGTCCTTTTTGCTTCTTTATGTCGAAAAATATCATATTTTCTTATTAAGGCTTATCGTAGCTCCTTTAGGCGTGGAAAAATTTAGGTTTCTGTGGTAAAATACCTTTGAAAATAAAATCAAAGGAGTAACAGAATGGATTACCAAATCAGAAAAATACATAAAAATGAATGTCACCTTTTAGGCGGTTTTCTGTACGAAGCAATCTATGTTCCAGAGGGAAGCCCACGCCCGCCAAAAGAAATCATAAATATACCTGACTTACAGGTATATCTTCACAATTTCGGGGAAGAGGAAACGGACTATGGCTTTGTCGCCGTTTCCGGCAATGAAATTATAGGGGCGATATGGGCACGCATAATGAATGATTATGGACATATTGACGATAATACGCCGTCGCTTGCCCTTGCTGTCTGCCGCCCTTACCGTGGGTATGGCATTGGTACTTCCCTTATGCGGGCATTGATGGAAAGGCTGCAAGAAGATGGCTTCAATGCAGTTTCCCTTTCCGTCCAGAAATCAAATCCAGCATTTCGCCTGTATCAACGGCTTGGCTTCGAAACGGTAAAAACAGTGATGGGCGAAACAGAAGAAGAAATTGTTATGCGCCGCCCTCTGTAAAGCTCCGTTTTGGCGGTCACGCTCCCCGGCATGACCGCTTTTTCATGCCCCGTTTATGCAGTAAAGGGCGGCTTGTTCCCCGGCTGCGCTTTCCGCTTCCAGCACTTTCATCATCTTGTCGGCGGCGGTGGCGGTCGTGCCTTGCTTGAAGTAGCCGGAAACCACAAGGACGGTGTTCCCCCGGCGTACCTCGGTCACGCAATCCGGGCGGCGGGCGGGGCGGTTCTTTTTGGTGTCGGTCATAGGCAAATCTCCTTTCCATTCAGCAGCGATTTAAGGCGTCCCATTTTCGCCTGTGCTTTGGCTTTCCTGAAATTCTCCCCGGTAATGCAGACGGGGGTACACATTTCCGTAAGGCGGTCATAAATGCGGGCGTGGGCGGTGTCCTCCGGGTTCTGCAATTCCTCCAGCGTCAAATTTGTTGTCACGATTAAGGGCTTGCCGCTTCGGTATCGGCTGTCTATCACGTTGTAAACCTGTTCAAGCCCGTATTCCGTGCCACGCTCCATGCCGAAATCGTCAAGGATAAGCAGAGGGAAGCTGCAAAGGCGGGCTATGTACTCGTTCCTGTCCTTATAGCTGGCGGCAAGGTCATTGAGGATAAGGGCAAAGTTCGTCATGCACACGGAAACTTCTTTCTCCATGAGGGCGTTGGCGATACACCCGGCGAAATAGCTTTTGCCTGTGCCTACCATGCCCCATAACAGATAACCGATATTCCCGGCTTTCATTTCCTCCCAACACTCCACATAGGCATGGGCTTTGTGCATTTGGGGGCATTTCCCGTTGTCGTTTTCAAACGTCCATTCCCGCATAGCCGGGTCGGTGAAGCCTATTCGTTTCAGCCGTTCCACTTCCTCCCGGTGCTTGTATTCCCGGTGGCTGGCTTCCAGCGTTTCCCGGCGTTTTCTCTGGCAGTCACATTCTTTGGGGTGTCGGTCACGTCCGAAAAAGGTCTTGCCCTCCGGGAAGTAGGCTTCTTTGGGCTGGCGGCAGCTCCCGCAATATAAAAGCCCGTCCTCCCCGGTGTAGTCCTCCGGTTCTGCTCCCTGTGCCGTGGCAAGCCGGAAAATGGCGTTATCATAATCACTCATAAAATCTTCCTCCTTGTTCATGGTCTTTTACGCCCTGTTTACGGGGCGTTGTGTCTATGCGGTCAAAGGCTCTCGCCCTCTTTGTAGGAATAATCGGGGATTCCTTTCTTTCCTGTGCCTTTCCTGTCACGTTTTGCCCACATACGGACAGCGGCGGCATGGTTGGCGTACACTTTCCCGTAGGCGGCTATGTACTCGCTCAATTCCTCAATGAACCGTTCCAGCCTGTCCGGGTATTCCCCTTTCAGCTCCGCATACTCGGATTCGGAGAGGAAAAGGTTTTTATATCTGCCAAAAGGTGCGGGCTGCTCCCCACTCACTCCTTTTCGTTGGTTCTCTTTTAGTTGGTTTATAGTAAGTTGGTTAGGGGTCGGTTTTCCGTCCAACGCAAAGGTCGGTTTTCCGTCCTTATGAGGGTCGGTTTTCTGGCTATCAGAGGGTCGGTTTTCCGGCTGTATGGCTGTCATATGGTCGGAAAACTGTACCACTGGCACTTGCGGCACTTTCACATAAAGGCGGTTCGGTGCGGAGAAGCCCCGGCGTTCCCTCACCAGAAGCCCGGCAGCGTCCAGCTCGTTCAGTGCGCTTTTTATGGCGGTACTGCCTTTATCCAGCATTTCCGTTATCTCCGAAACGGGATAGACAATGTACGTCCTGCCCTCGCTGTCCTGCCAGCCGTTCTTCTGTGAGAGGGTGGAACGGTCAAGAAGCAGCCCATAGAGCAGCCTTGCAGTATGCGACAAGTCCATTTTCAGCAGAAAATAGGGATAGGGCAGAAAACGGGGCAATATGGTGTCGGCTGTGATGTATTCGGTTATGGTTCTCACCTCCTGTCTGTGGCTTCCTGTTACGCAGTTAAAACGGCATTTTCGGGGGTAAAGGATAAATGTATCGGCTACCTGTTGAGGGCGGTCAAAAAAGCCTTGATTTACGGGCTTCTTTCATAGCCTAAATGCGTAGAAAGGTGGTATCTTTTCCGCTGTCTGTCGGCTTCTTTCCGGCGGCGCACTCTTGCGGCGCAATCCGGGCAGTATTTCCCCCGGTTTGACTTGGGGAGAAAATACCCGCCGCACTCGGTACAGCGTTTCCTGTCTGCCCGGTGCAAAAGGGCGGCTTCCAGCTTCCCGTCCAGCGGCAGAACGGCGGTAATGAACCAGCGGCATATAAGCGAATAGCTGATACTCTGGACGCATACGCAAGGCTCGCCGTTATCCAGCAAGATACAGTTGCCGTTATCGTAGTTGCAGCACTCATGTACAAGGCGGCGGGCGGCTCTGTACTGTGGGTAGTCCATGTAGGGGCGTTTACCGTTCATTTTCCCGCCCCTTTCCCCGTTCCGGCTCACGGCGTAACATCTTGTCAAGATTGCTTTTCACGGTCTGCAATTCCCGGACGTTCTCTTTCTTCTCCCGGTACTCGTTATAAAGGGCGTTTTTCTCTTTGGTAAGCTGCTCAATCTCCGTTTGTAGGGCTTTGGACGCTGGCAGCTTGGAGATTCCCTGTGCCTTGAAATACCGGGCGGCAGATTCGGAAATGATAAACTCGCTTTCGTGCTGCTCCCGGTAGCTCTTACGGGCTTTCTCTGTTTTCTGTGCTTTTAGCCCGTCACGGGCTGGCTTGGTCTTGATATACGCCAATAGCTGTTTCTGCAAGTCCTTTTTCTCCCGTAAAGTGCTTTCCACGGCTTTCAGTTTCCCGGTGGTTTCATGCAAGCCCGCATTGGCGGCGGCAAGGGCAGCTTCCAGTTCTTCCGGGGAAGAAAAGCCGGATTCCTCATAAACGCTCACGGTAGCCGCCATTTGCTTCAAGTTGTGCAAGGTCGCCCATTTCTCATAGCCTTTCCCCTTGCCCTCGGCTTTCTTGGCGGCTATGTCTACCATGCGCTGTACGCTGTCCTGTTTCGGGGCGTTTATGGCGGCTTTGTTGCGCTGTAAGCGGTCTTTTATGCTGCGGGGGGATTCCTGTTGGGGTAGGGGCGTTTCGGCGGCTCTGGCGGCGTTCTGTGCGTTTATGGTGAGTGCTTCCAGTACGGCGGCTCGGTCAAAATCATCACCCAGTTTCCGGGCGGTAATGGGCTTCGTCCTGTCCGGCGTGAGATATGACAATCTCCCCCGGCTCTCCTTGACGGTCACGCCCTGTTGTAGCAGTTTCCCGGAAAAATCCTCAAAGGAAACGGCAGAGGACAGGGCGGCTCGGATTGTGCGCCGTAGCTTCTCCTTGTCGGTTTCAAACTTGGTCTGTTTGGGCGGCTCTCCCGTGGCGGCTTGGGAAGCGTTCTCCTTATCCAGTGCGGCTTGTCCTTTCCGTTTCGCCCAATACTCACGCTCGGTAATGCGGTTCTTGCTCCCGTTCAGCAAGTCAATCTGATAGAGGTTTTCCCGGTGGCACATCTCCATGACTTCCGCTTTGAAATACTCCATAGCTGCGTCCGTACAGCGGTGCTTGCAGCCCTCCCTTGTGTCGGCTGGTCTTTCCATGTACGGCAGCAATGGCACTTCCGCAATCCGTAGGGAATTGATTACGATATGCACATGAATGTTGCCGCTGTGGTTATGCCCGTCCGGGTGGGTGCAGACAAGGGCTTGGTGTCCGGGGAAATGCGTCTTGCAAAATTCCTCTCCCAATGCTTGCGCCCGGTCTACGGTCAAGCCGTTGTCTGGTGCGTCACGGGGGTCAAAACTGATAATGTAGTGGTGGCTCTTTACGTCCTCCCGCATCTGGTTCTTGCCGTATTTCAGATTGGAACGCATACAGGCGATTGCAAAATCTTCATCACCGCAATTCAAAGAGGAAATGCGGTAATCGTCACGGAGAACAAGCCGCCCGTTTCCGTCCAGTGTGGGTTTCATGGTAAATTCGTCATGCTCAAAGGTTAGGTACTGTTCAGCCGCCCCGTAATCGGCATTTTTAGAGCTGATATGTTTGAATGTTGCCAACGGCTTCACCTACTTTCTGCAAGACTTCAAACTTCAAGGCGGCAAGCTCCGCTGTGGCGGCTCGTACCTCTTGGGAGAGGGCGTTATAAGGTGCGCCGTACTCATTCAGACAGCGGGCAATCTGGTTCAAGTTGCCGCCTATCTTTCCATACTCGGCTGTGAGTTTTCCAACGGCAGAGAGTAGTTCATCATTGACCGGGGAAATGGTAATAACCGGGCGTATGCTTGACTTGATAAGGGCTTGCCGGATAAATTCGGCTTGGCTCATTTTGCAGAGGGTGACACGCTCGGAAAACTCTGCATATTCTTCCTCGGTCAAGCGTGTCTTGATTACCCGGCGGCGGTGGGGCGTGTTGTATCTTTTCATAGGCTTCAACTCCTTTCTTTTTATGCTTTGCCCTTTCACTAATAGGAGAAAAACAGGGGGCAAAGCGGAAGTGTTTTTTGAAAAATCCGAAAAAAATTTTTCGGGGATTTTTCAAGCGGCGCAAGCCGCAAAAAGGCGGGCTTGGGGTGGCAACCCCAACAAGATTCCCGCAGGACAAAATTGAGCGATTAGCGAAATTTGGTACTGTGGTAGAATCTTGCTCTAAGAAAGTGGCGGCTTCCCCTGTGCTGGCTTCCCTCAATACCTTTAGTGCCGCAAGCGGGGATTTTGCCAAAGCTGTGGCGGTATTTCTCCCCCTACTACCTACAACACCACGCAAAGCAAAAATGACGGAGATTTGCGGAAATTTCCCTCTATTCCTTACAACACCGCACAAGCCGGAATAGGCGGGAATTTGTGAAAATTTCTTTTCGCCGCCCTCCACGGACAGCCTGCGGATTTGCCAAACGGGAGAGGGAATTTCTTTCTGTTCCCCTTTGCACGGTATAATACTGGCGATTTTTCAAAATGCCAAAAATGGGCGCAAAAAAACAGGAAACCTTTTCTTGATTTCCTGTCTTGCTGTACCGTTCTATATGGCGGCGGTTATTCAATTTTCTTTTGGCTATGGTTCTCTAAACGGGGGATTAGCTATCTTTCCTAAAATATTCAATTATCATTAAAACAATCCCCAAAATTACCAATGCGATAGAAATACAAAACCATAACATAAGGTTTGACTCCGCTATTTGTGTCAAGAGTTTTCCGGGCGGTGTTGACCACCCATTTATTGTATGTGTTCCTTGTATGCTTCTGTGCAAGGCATAAACGATTCCCCCTTTCTCCCACATGGGGCGGTGCTTGGTTTACAGCTACATTTTGCTTTTTGGAAATTGATTTATAAATAAAGCAATAAAAACACCGATTGTAGTATCAATAATTCGGTCAATGGCAAAAGCTAAAGGACTTTCATCATTTCCATGCGTGGCTGTGATACAAAGAAAAACAACACACATAAGAAATGTTCCTTTTTCCTGCTTTATCCATACAGAAAAATTGATGATTGGAATAAGCGTAATTGAGAGAAACAAATATCTTAACAACTCATTAGGAATACGATAAACATTCTTTTCAAAAGATAAAACTATCGCTCCCCAAATTCCGCCAATTACCGTTGCGATTTCACGGGTCAAAGCAGTATTCAGACTGTCTTTAAAATTATGCTGTATACATAATATAGCAGCAATGGCAGCATAAAACGGGATGCCGTTTTCTCTTACAGTGTCAATTAAAAAGCAAGTAAAAACAGCTATTACAGTTTTCCTTGTGCGCCCTCCAACTCTCCAAAAGTTAGTTTTCATAAATGCCTTTGAGCGTATACTGCGCTAAGATATGCCCCTCCATTGCCCGATAAAGTTCATTTAGCAAAAAGCCTTGTCCTATATCCAGCATTTTATCTATTGCAAATACATGAAGCTCATAGATATGTGGCTGATCGGGCGGGGTCATACCGCCATAGTAAGAAGATAATTCAACAGACTGCTCACCGCCCTGTATGCTCGTCCAACTATTTCTCCCCTGCACAAAATCCGTTGCGGTCTGACTTTCATTATCCCTTATATCAAAACGGGTTATGTTTGCCGCAAGCCAATGTATCCATGCAAAACCGCCTGTTACCGGGTAAGCGTCCTTATCTTCCAGTACAATCGCAAGTGATACTGTTTTTTCGGGTACGTTTTCTGCCTTAAACGGTAATGAAAAGGTAGGAATGTGGTTCTCGTTAAATTGCGTTCCACGTCCTCCATACTGGGGCTGTATAATGCCGTTAATAATTCCGCTGCTTGTTACATTCATGTTCAATACCTCCAATCAATTTTATGGAAATATTATAAGCAGCCAGTTTTGAATAGTAAATTACCCACTTTTTTGTGGGTGTCAATCCGGGATAACACCTTTTTCGTCTAAAATATGTTCCATTCCATTCCTTTTTAGGTAGTCAATCCCTATGTGCTGCATGATTCTCAATGCTTCCAATATCTGCGCCCCCATATCTTCTGTCAATGAATACTCAACATGAAGGGGATAGCCCTCAAAAGATTTCTTTTCAACAAAACCGTAGTCAATCAGTTCTTTCAAATGCTCTAACAGCATTTTTTGTGTAATTCCGTCTATATCTCTTTCCAGCTTTGCAAGGGAAGTAGCACCTAAACGTAGCCGCCATAATATAATCGGCTTCCACTTCCCCTTTATCATGTCATGCACAAGTTCTAAAGGACAGGTATATTCTGTACGCATTTTCATTAGCAAAACCTCCTCGCTTTGCTATTATACGCATTATCTCATAATTCGACAATAGAAAACATGATGTTTTGCATTGCCCAAACTTTTTAGAACTAACAGATTTATAAATTCCTTTATTTTTCAATATTTTGATTATGATTGGAGTTTCCCGCATAATCAAATTGTGGCTCTTTAAGCTCAAATATAAAATTTTCTCTATTCACTACGCCTACCACTTTGTCACTATCATAAAGTTTAAGCAAAAATTCAGCTACCTGTGCACTGGTATGATATGTGCCAAAGGTCTTATCATAATCATATTCGGTTACATCATTAGCAACTTTTCCAAATTCCGTCTTAGTTGCTGCCGGGGCTAATACTTTTGCTTGCATTTTGCAGCCATTATCCTTTAATTCCCATGCTAATCCCTCTGTAAACGTGCTGACATAAAATTTAGCCGCACAATAAGTAATGGCAGTAGGTACAATCGTATAGCCCCCAGCAGAAGAAATATTGATAAGCTGTGTTCCCTCTACATCTTTGAAATCTCGTACAAACAGTGAGGAAAGAACTGTGAGGGCTTCCACGTTTAAGTGAAGCATTTGCCTAATTTTATTCAAGTCTTGATGGCTTACAGTGTCGTAGTTTCCAAAACCAGCATTGTTTATCCATGTCTGCAACGGATACCCCTTAATTTCTTCATACAGCCGAAAAACATTGTCGGAAATAGATAGGTCTGTAGCCTTGATAAAAACATTCAGTGTCGGATAGCACGATAAAATCTCTTGATTCAATGCTTCAAGCCTATCCTTTCTGCGGGCTACTAAAATTAAATTGCTGCCACGTCCTGCAAATGCTTTTGCTGTTTCATACCCAATACCCGAACTTGCCCCAGTAATCACGGTATATTTTTCTGTGTTTTGAACCATTTACAAAGCCTCCTTGTTTTTGATATAATGCAAGCATACAATGTAGAGTAAACTCTATGTCAAGAGATAGGAAGTGATTTTTTTGGAATATTCCATAGGTGAATTTTCAAAGCTGACAAACTTAGGAATACATACCTTGCGCTATTATGAGCATGAGCATTTAATCACACCGGGGCGTAATTCCAATAACCGCCGTTGCTATACTGATAAAGACCTCACTTGGATTGATTTTATCAAGCGTCTAAAAGACACGGGTATGCCAATCAAAGAAATCCAGCATTACGCTGAATTACGTGCAAAAGGTGAACCTACTTTGTCTGAAAGAATGGAAATGCTCATTTCTCACCGAAAAACCCTTAACGAACAAATCAATCAATTACAGGAACACATGAAAAAATTAGACGAAAAGATTGAATTTTATCAGCGGCAAATTGAGAGTATTACAAGGGAATGATGTATGCTCTTATGCCATTAAGGATATAAGGAATGAGAGGGATTCCGTAGCAGTCGGCACTGTGGGAATGTGCATAACTTGCTATCTTATGGAGTTGTGGGAAAGTCTGTTTGCAGAATGTGGGAAAGCTGCACTTTAGCTTTTCCATGTTCTGTGAACGGACTTTTCCATGACGGAATAGCAAGTTATACACATTTCCACGGTGCTTGTCTTTTGGTCTTTGGTTCTTTGGTTCGGAATAGTGTGGTGCTGGCGGTCTATCTCTTGTTTTCGGTTGCTTGCTTCTTTACCGTACATGAGCATTTAATCAAGCAATTCATTAGATAAGACAGCGACAAAGTTAGTTTTCCTATCTGTCTGCGCTCTTTTCAGCCATTCCTGCTTTTCTTCCTTTGTCATGTAATCAAGCAAAATTGTAAAGCGGGCAATATTATTATTTTCATAGTATTTTTCGATATAGCGTTTTAAGTCACTTAATGGCATATAATTTGAAAGCACGGCAAAGAAGTTTGTTTTGTTATCCTGTTCTGATTTATCTACATACTGTAAAACCAAATTTGTGTCCATATCTTGTATAATGGTTGAAAACAGTGCAATTTTATCAGCGTCATATACTTTCTTGTAGTAATCTTTTTGGGCTGTTTCGTCCAATACTGAAAAGAGTGCGGAAAATCTAATTAAGTCCTCATTTTGAAAATATTGTTCCGTCAAAACTGGTATATCATCAGCTACAACAGGCGTTATACTTATAATCAAAGGCATTTCTATTGCCGGACTAATATCTGTGTTTTTCAGAGAATAAATCAATTCTTCTATTGCCGAAATAGCTTCTCTGTCATTCAGATAATCTTTTGCCGAATCAGAAAAATATACTGTCATTTTTGATTCGTCCTCAAAGACAATTTCTGTTGCACCATAATAATCTTGATTTTTAGCGTATAAGTTCCAACCCATTTCAATAATATAAGAATTGCAATAATATCCATTTTGTGTATAAGAATATTGGTAGGAATTAGCATTTTCCAAATCATTATTATCTAAATTTTCATCATCTAAATACCAGCCATACCCTAAATTTTCATCATAAATATACGTGCTTTTTCCATTGTCTTTTTTTTCTGGTATTGACAATTTACTTGTTTCTTTAGAATCGGTAGCAGCAGAAACGGAATAACCGCCGATAAAAACCGCACCAGATAAAATAAAAAGAGTTAATATAACAGTCAAAACCCAAATTGTTTTCGTCTTACTCTTGAAATTCATAATAGCACCTAACCTTTCTTTTAACTGTTCTGCTCCCTCTGTCAAAGTGACGGAAGCTAAAGAATTTTTGTAGAGATTATTTGACTTCAAAAAAGAAATTAGTGTATCTCCATACTCACGTCTTGCGGTATCATCAAGTACAGATATAACTTTTTCATCACATGACAATTCGCAGGATTTATTCACTTTCTTTTCCAGCAGATATACAAAAGGATTGAACCAATGGGCGCACACAACAATCTGTATCAGCCATTTATAAAACATATCCCTCTGCTTGTAGTGGGTTAGCTCATGCACAAAGATATAAGATAGCTCTTTATCTTCCAATTCGTGGGCAGGCAAAATGATTCTTGGTCGAAAGAAACCAATCAGCATAGGGGAAGCAATCAGCGGATTACAGGATAGTTCTACCCTTGTCTTGATATTTAGTTTTTCTTCGCAATCAGATAGCAGATTCAAGATTTTTATATCCGATACTTCTTTATTTCCTGCTTTGATGTATTGGATAAATCCTTGATAAACCGTTACCTTGCGGACAAATAAAACCAGTGCCAATGCTGACCAGATAAAAAACAGGCAGACATATTTGTTAAATGGCTCACGCATGGCAGCGGTGGTTATTTCCCGGTTTGTCTGTATCGGCTCTGCTTTGTTGTTACCCGCACCTGCGGGAACGGGTACATTGGGGCTTGTAGGGATTTCATTCGTTATTGC
>NZ_RAZG01000060.1 GCF_003612565.1 Roseburia sp. 1XD42-69
GGATAAGACATGCCCGTAAAATATGTATTCGTCACCGGCGGTGTGGTATCCGGCCTGGGTAAAGGAATCACAGCAGCATCCCTGGGCCGTTTATTAAAAGCCCGCGGATACAAAGTAACTATGCAGAAATTCGATCCCTATATTAATATCGACCCGGGTACCATGAACCCCATCCAGCACGGTGAGGTATTTGTAACCGATGACGGCGCGGAAACGGATCTGGATTTAGGCCACTATGAGCGCTTTATTGACGAAAGCCTGACCAAAAACTCCAATGTAACCACAGGAAAAATTTATTGGTCTGTTCTGCAGAAGGAACGCCGGGGTGATTTCGGCGGGGGCACAGTACAGGTTATCCCCCACATTACCAATGAAATTAAGAACCGTTTTTACCGGAATTTTACTACAAACGACACCCACATTGCCATTATAGAAGTGGGGGGAACTGTGGGAGATATTGAGAGCCAGCCCTTTTTAGAGGCTATCCGCCAGTTCCAGCAGGATGTGGGCCATGAAAATGCCATTTTAATCCACGTTACCTTAATCCCCTATCTGAAAGCCTCCGGGGAGCTAAAGACAAAACCCACCCAGGCAAGCGTTAAGGATTTACAGGGAATGGGAATCCAGCCGGATATGATTGTATGCCGTTCCGAACAGCCCTTAGACCAGGGAATCAAGGATAAAATTGCCCTGTTCTGTAATGTTCCAAACGGCCATGTTCTGCAAAATCTGGACGTGGAATATTTATATGAAGCCCCCCTTGCCATGGAGAAAGAAAATCTGGCAAAGGTCGCCTGCGAATGTCTCCGCTTAGACTGTCCCGAACCGGATTTGGAGGACTGGAAACAGATGGTGGACAACTTAAGGCATCCCACAAAGGAGGTAAATATCTCCCTGGTAGGAAAGTATACCCAGCTCCATGACGCCTATATTTCCGTGGTGGAGGCATTAAAACACGGAGGCATCGCAGAATGCGCCACCGTAAATTTAAACTGGGTGGATTCCGAACTGCTGAATGAAGATAATGTGGAGGAAGTTTTGGGCAGTGCCCAGGGCATTCTGGTTCCCGGCGGTTTCGGCAACCGGGGGGTGGAAGGCATGATTGTGGCGGCAAATTACGCCAGGACCAAAAACATTCCCTACCTTGGCCTATGCCTTGGAATGCAGGTATCCATTATTGAATTTGCCAGAAATGTGTGCGGCATGCACGATGCCCACAGCATTGAATTAGACCCCAAGACTACCCATCCCGTCATTGCATTGATGCCGGATCAGGACGGCGTGGAGGATATCGGAGGGACCTTAAGGCTTGGCTCCTACCCCTGTGACCTTGACACTTCTTCCAGGGCCTATGCCATGTACAAAGAAAAAACCATCCACGAAAGACACAGGCACCGGTATGAGGTGAACAACGATTTCAGAAATATTTTAACGGAAAACGGCATGAAGCTCTGCGGTATCTCCCCGGACGGAAGAATTGTGGAGATGATTGAACTTCCCAATCATCCCTGGTTTATTGCCACTCAGGCCCACCCGGAATTAAAATCCAGGCCAAACCGCCCACATCCCCTGTTTAAAGGATTTGTGGAGGCTGCTTTAAAGACGGTGCGGTGATTTAATGCTTAGCCGGATGGTGTAATCCTTCCATGTCAGTTTTTAAATAGTACAACAAATGCTAAGAAGGCAAACAGGGCATTTTGTCTCCGCTGGGGAGAACAAAATGCCCTGTATTTATTTTTCTATTTTGTGCGGCACAAAATTATCCCTCACATCTGATGCCGCACCACCTTATACTCGTCACCGTTTTTAAAGTAAGGGCAGGATTTGTATTTCCGGCTCATAAACCTTGCCATATCGTCCTCATCTAAATTTACGGAACAGTAGTATTCCTCCGCTTCCTCATCATAGGCATTGTAAGCACAGTAATCACATTCCACTTTTTCTCCCCTTCTTTCCGTGGAGAATTGTCTTTTTGGACTGCTCAATGGCTTTTTTCTGCTCTCTCTCCACCACAGTTTTCTGCAGGCCGTTCTCCGTTACCAATTCCAGCCCGTCCATCTGGGAGACAAATTTCTGCAATGTGGAATATCCGTACTCCTTTACCTTAAAATCAGGATACTTTTTGTGGAGTTTCTGGCCCAGGGCAGCCAAATCCACCCCTTCCCCATTGGAATTTTTCACCTGCTCCCTCACATAGGACTCAAGCTGTTCCCGTTTTAAGCTAACATCCTCTAATTTCACATAGATAGCATTATCTTTTTTGTGCAGGGTAAAGGTATCCCGCATTTCCTCAATAAAACGGGACAGGGAACTGTACCCGTAGCTGCGGACGTCAAAATCGGAATATTTCTTTAACAGGGAATTTCCCACTTCCGCAAGGCCGGTTTTCCGCCCGTTGTTTTCATTTTCCGTGATAATCTCCACAATAGCTTCCTGTATGGTTTTCATGGAGATATTGTCCACCTTGTCCGCCTCCTGCTCTAAGAGGATTTCCAGATTGGTAAACACGGAGCAGGCCGCCTTAAAAGATTTCGGTGTCTTTGTCTCCCCCATGCCAATTACATCCATGCCTGACTCCCTTAGCCTGCTGGCAAGCTTTGTGAAATCGCTGTCCGAAGACACAATGCAGAACCCGTCCACGTGGCCGGTGTACAAAATATCCATGGCGTCAATAATCAGGGCGGAATCCGTGGCATTTTTCCCTGCCGTGTTGCAAAACTGCTGAATGGGGGTAATGGAATTTGCCAAAAGCTCCTCCCGCCATTTGGAAGCTTGGTTGCTTGTCCAGTCCCCGTAAATTCTTTTGTAAGTTATGGTGCCGTACTTCGTCATCTCGTCTAAAATTGCCGTTATATACCTAGCCGAAACATTATCTGAATCAATCAGCACCGCATAGTGTTTGTCTTCCATTTTTTTCACCTCAGAAATAGTATATCACAAATTAGATATTATAACTATCATCAATTCTCCAAGTTAAGTCCTGTTTTTTTCTGGAATTTTAAACCATCCGCCACATTGGTAAACTCCAGCTCCCCGCAGCCAATTGCGCTGACCACTGCAGCAAGGGGCATGGCTATTTTATTTGGCTGTTCCATCTCCACCAGACCCATAAGCACTTCCTGGGGTATGCTGTCATAAGCTTTGTCCAATTCTTTCACAAGTTCATCCCTCACCTGACTTTTCAATATATTTTAACATATCAATTAAGTTTTGACTAGGCTTTCCTTCTGTCCCTTTTGTATACAAAAACAACTTTGCCGCACCGTCCTCATAAGATACCGTGTTATCCTCTATACACTGATTTTTTATGGTATATACCATTCACTTTTTCCCAAAAGGGTCATAGGACAGTATCATGATGATAAAAACATTCGGAAGCTTTTCATAACTCACGCTTGTCCTTAAAAGTTTTGTGTCAATCAGGCCATGATAATACCTTATTTTTCTGGAAAGCCTTTCTTTTTCGTGTATCTTATTTGGATCTATATCATAAATATCGGATTTCTCATGCACCACCTGGACATCTAACATTTCCATTTCTCCCATAATTTCATCCCTGGAAACATCTTCTATGAAAGCGTCCAGACGAATACCATGGTGTTTGGTATCAATTCCCTGAACTGTGCGCTGGGGGATCACCTTTACCAAATAATCCTCCTGTAAAAAATATAATCTGAGAAACTTTGGCGAAAACGCCGGATACAGCACTGCTGCAACTGTGAATGATAAAAATCCTATAGAAATTAAAAAGACGAACATCTTTTTGTGATTTAAGAATAAAGGTTTTGAATTCAAAATGCAAGTTCTATTTGATAGACAATGAGAGTGCCACACACATAGGGGGCACTCTCACCTGTTCATCACCTATTTACTTCATTTCCCACACACAAAGCAACCGCAGTGAAACACATGGCAAAAGTTCATTATTTTGAGGATTCTAAACTAATTCAACTTACGAGTTCCTTTGATATATGGTCAACGAGGGAGAACCATAATTATCTTTTATGTTAAATTCAGAACTGTGCGTTGTACGAATCTACCATGCTTGTAATACGGCAATGCTTATCCAAATGGCCAAAAAAACCAATAATCTAACCAAAATAATTTCATTTTTACTCCTCCTTTGAAATTTCTCTTTTTAATAACTTCATCTTATCTTCCTCATATGGAAAAATCAATTTACTTTGTATGAACGACATATTTTTTGTATGAACGACAAAAAAATATATTTTATGCCCTGATTCTGCTTTTACTTTTTTAACTGTATCGACATAATATTCTCTGCACCAAAAATAATAATTCAATATCAGCATTTTAAACTTGTTTTCATTTTACTTCAGTGCTTTAAATCCCTATCTTTACTTCAAACCATCCATCCTCACATTTATAAATAATTGTTCCATCATATTTTTGCACTGCTTCTTTTACATTTTGGCTTCCAATACCATGATTATCCTTATCTCTTTTTGATGTTACTAGCCTTTGTTTCTCCACCATAATATTTTTTTCCACAGTATTTCTAAAGGACAGATAAATTTGATTGTTATAACTTCCCACCCTGATTTCAATTTTCTTCTCCTTTTCCTCTGCAATCTCCTCACAGGCTTCAATAGCATTTTTGAGAAGATTAGACACTATCGTACACAAATCATATAAAGCAACTTTTGTCTGCTCTGGAAGTATTCCTTTCCATTCCATTTCGATATTCTTTTCTTGTGCTATCAGCGCCAATGGTGCAATAACAGCGTCAACACTGCTGTTTCGCGTATATACAGTTACATCATAAACCGCCGATTCTTGTGTCATATTTGAAAGATAATCGGTTAAAACCTCATACTGCTTACTTTCACAATAATACTTTAACATATTCATGTGGCTGTTCATATCGTGGCGAAATTTCCTCATTTTTTCATCCTGCGCCATAAGCTGCTGAAAATGTTCTGCTTGCAATTCCAGATATTTTTCATTCATCTCACACCGTTCTTTATACTGAATTTCCCGATAGACCACAATACCCTGCCAAAGAATTAAAAAGATAAAAACGATACAAGCAATTGAAATTGCCAGCCCACATATATTTATTACATCTTTTGAAATATTACCTTTAGATATAACTTGCAAAGCACTTATCATTAAATATGTACAAATTATTCCTATATAGAACAAAATATATTGCTGCCGCCCCAATTGTACATAAATTAACTTTTTCTTATTACGTTTATTAAGAATTTCCAATCCCAACATCAATATTATTGGTATACATTGACAAAAAATTCTTAACGTATCATTTTCCAAAACTTTAAATTCTGACGCTTTAAATAACAGGGCGCATAAAAATGTCATACTTACCATAATATTGGAAGTCCCTATCACAATAAAGGGATATATAATAAAATACTTCTTTTCTCTTTTTTGCAATATACATATAGGCAACATTATCATTGTAATAATACTCAGAGACTCTGATATATTTTCGCCATATATAATCATAATCAGTAAATGAATTATTATTAGACTAGAAATCCCCACTCCCCACCGCCTCTTATCCTTGGTAATCTCGGCCTGAAAAATAACCCTGTAAGCCAAAAGATAATTAGCCATCTCTGTGATTAAATACAATGTCAGGTAAATGATATCCTCCCTCATGTTCTTCCTCTTACTTTCTCCCTTCCAAATTCCAGATACTTCTTTCTAACGGAATCTTTAAAGGTCCGTCCAATGGGAATTCTGTCGGCACTGTCCCTGATGGTTATCTCCCCCTTAATATCCATCACATTTTCCAGATTTACCATATAGGATTTATGTACCCGCAGAATAGGGAAATTGCTGTATTCCTGTTCCAACTCCCCAATTTTCTTTGTAACCAAAATATACTCCTCCTGGGAATCCTCCTCTGTGTGGAGCACAATTTTTGTATAGTTGCCCTCCGCCACAAAATACTCCACGTCTTCCAGCCGGACATACCTCTCCTCTGCTGTTTTGGAGTCCGCAATTTTAATCATAACATCTTCCTTTAATTCCTCCAAAACAACCTGAATCCACTTGCTGATATCCTCCTCTTCCACAGGTTTTACTAAAAACCCCAGTGTTTTTAATCCAAAGGATAAAAACACCTTATCCTGATTCCCAGAGACGAATACAATTCGCCAGACCATACCCTTTCTTAAAATCCGGTCCTTTACCTGTATACCGTCAATTTCTCCCAATTCAATATCCAAAAAAAGCAGATCCACCCGCTGCCGGTCTTTTCCCCTGCAATAGTCCAAAACCTCTTCTCCGCTGGAAAACATCCGGTATTGATGTCCCATGTCAAGGCGGGCAAAAAAAGCCTCACAATAGTTATATATCAGTTCACGATCCCTGGCTGAATCATCACAAATTCCTATTATCATATACATTCCTCCTTTTTACAATCATAACGTGAAGTAAAATCAGCGTCAATGCGTTTCCCGCCTTTTCGCTGACTTCTCACAATATCTAACCTATTAAAAAATTACTTTTAGAAAAAAATTCAATGATATACTGTTCAAAAATAAATTCATATGTTAAAATAATTCAAATAACCCCGCTGCAGGCAGCGGGGTATTAACCCTTAGGGGAATAAAAAAACAGGAGGCTAACTATGTCAGACTCTACTGTCGCCCAGCGGGCGCCACAGCAGGAAAAGGCCGTCGGCTTATCCGGCAGCACATTAAAACTTATCGCCATCGTCACCATGTTTATCGACCATTTGGGAGTGGTGGCATTTGAAACTCAAATCAGTAACTATATGGTGCCCTACTATATTATGCGGCTTATCGGCCGCCTGGCATTTCCCATTTTTTGCTTTCTTTTGGTGGAAGGCTTTTTCCACACCCGGGATGTAAAAAAATATGCCCTGCGGCTCTTAGTTTTTGCCTTTATCTCAGAAATTCCTTTCGACTTGGCATTTAACAGGCAGATGTTTTACTGGCGGCATCAAAATGTTTTTTTCACCTTGTTTATCGGTCTTTTGGTGATTGCCCTTTTGGACCATACAAAACATGTATTTCACGGTTTCCTCCAATTTGTTGTGGAAATCATTGTTCTAGTGGCAGGAATCTTACTGGGACAATTTTTATATACCGACTACGGAGCCGTAGGGGTACTGGCCATTGTATTTCTTTATATGTTCAGGCAATACAAAAGCAACGCCCTGGCCATGGGTATTTCCGTGATATGGCTCTCCGCCATGAACATAATAGAAAGCCCGGCCCTTATAGATATCCTGCTGGTAAAATTTTACAACGGGAAACGTGGTCTTAACCTGAAATATGTATTTTATGCTTTTTATCCAGCACATTTACTTTTGTTGTACCTGTTCTTCCACTTTATTCTAAAGACCGTATAATATTTTGAAGCCACTGGCGGTAGGCGTCTTTTACATGTTCCGGGGATATAATTTTTATTCTGTCCCCCAACCCTGCCAGCCAGCCGTAAAACTGTGGGGAAACCGCCACGTCTGCCCGCAGGCGGATGCGTCCCTCCCGGGTTCTGCGCATGGCCACATCGGTTCCAAACCGGTCAATGCACACTCCTGCCAGTTCCTGGCTGCATTCTAAAACCACCGTCATCTCGTTCCCGGCAAACATTCCGAAGGTTTTCTTTGCATAGGCCGCAAGATCTAAACTTTCCGCCAGTTCCCTTCCCTGGCGCTTCTCTTTTGTGTTTCCCGGCTTTAACATTTTATCCACCCGGTAATGCTTCATAACTTCCGCTTTTCCATCATAGGCAATGAGATAATAATTCTCATCTTCCCAGGTTAAATACCAGGGGCTTACCTGATAAAATTCCCCATTTTTGCGAAGTTCCATCTTCTTATCCGGCGTCCAGGAAAAATATTGAAACCGGATTTGTACATTTTCATTCATGGCTGTGTAAACGGCATCCACATTATAATAAATGGACTCGTTTATCGCCTTGTTCCTGTTTGCCACCACCACCTGGCGGTGCAGCTTTCCCCCGTTGGCATGGCTGGTCAAAGTCTCCAATTTCCCGATTAACTCTCTGGATTTTTTCCCTGTAATAAATTTGGATGCCTGCACGGAATCCACCAAAAGCTTTAGCTCCGGCAGCTCAAACTGACGGCTGGCAATATAGTAGCCCCCCAAGCGCCCCTCCTCTTTCACGATATCCATTCCAAACTCTATCAATGCCTCTATATCCGCATAAATACTTTTCCGTTCCGCCAAAATACCGTACTCGGAAAGCCCTGCTATTAAATCCTTGGTGGAAAGCAAATGCTCCTCGTCTGATTTTTCCAGGAGCATCCGGGCAATATAAAGTATTTTCAGCTTCTGATGATAAGACTTTGACATATATCCTCCTTATAAAATCTACCTGGGCAGAGCCAGAAGCTTTTTGCAAAGCCTGATTTTCTCCTCTGTATTTTCACTGTTCACAAATAAAATCTCCCCGTTTTTTGTCTCCTCATTTAAAAGCCCTTTTTCTGCCAGGCGTCGTCTTGTCTCTCTGGCCACTCCTTCCCCGCCGTCAAACAAGGCCACTTTCTCTCCCAAAACCTTTCTCAGTTCCCTGCTCACAAAGGGATAATGGGTACAGCCGAGTACCACAGCATCCAGCTTTTGTTTATCAAAGGGATCAAATAGTTTTTCCAGAAAAGTTAAAAGTTCTTCCCCCTGAATATCCCCGTGTTCAATATATTCCATAAGCCCCGGACAGGGCAGGGGGATAATATGGGCCATATGGGTGTATCGGTCCATAAGATTATGGAACTTTTCTTCCCGAATGGTCATGGGTGTGGCCATTACCACTACATTAGGATTCTCTTTGGATAAAACCGCAGGTTTTAAGGCCGGCTCAATTCCTATAATGGGAATATCCTCATATTTCAGCCGCAAAAGGCGGACTGCTGCACTGGTGGCGGTGTTGCACGCCACCACCACAGCTTTCACCCCCTCCCGGATAAACGTATCTACATGGTCCATTGTAAGTTTCCGCACTTCCTCCAGCCCTTTTGTGCCGTAAGGGGCATTGGCGGAATCCCCATAGTAATAAAAGTTTTCCTGGGGCATAAGGGCAATCAGCTCCCTTAAAACACTAATCCCCCCCACTCCCGAATCAAACACTGCAATGGGTGCTTTTCCTGTGCGCTTTATGAAATCTCCCAACATACACTGCTCCCTTTCTCGTTTCTTGTAACACATAATTTATAATCTAACTGTTCTTTAAGCTCTGTCACATGAGATATAATACCAATGAGCCGATTCCCCACAGACAGCTCCCGCAACACCTCTATCGCTTTTTTTCTGGATTCCTCGTCCAAAGAACCAAACCCTTCGTCAATAAACATCATGTCCAGACGGATTCCCCCGCTCTGGCGCATTACAATATCGGAAAGTCCCAGGGCAAGAGATAATGCAGCCAAAAAGGATTCACCCCCGGACAAGGTACGGATATCCCGCAGTGTTCCGGTGGGAATGGCATATACCATTAAATCCAATCCCTCATTCTTTCCCTTCCCTGCGGAATCCTCCTTCATGCTCAGCATAAACTGCCTGTCCGTCATTTTAATAAAGCGCTTATTTGCCTGGGCAATAATCTGTTTCAAATATCTTCTCTGAACATAGGTTTCCAAATCCATTTTCACAGACTGGGTAAGCCGTCCCCCTGCAGTCTTAGAAAGGCTTTCCGCCACTGCCGCATCTCTTTTCAGCGCCTTACTCTCCTCTTCCAAGGAAATCAAATTCTTTTGTATCTTTCTGTTCGTTTCATTGGCGGCATGGTATCCCATATGTTGTTCCTCCATATCCTTTAAACGCTGGCTTAATTCCTTTTCCTGTCTCTGGAGTTCCTCCATATCCTGCTGCTGTTTGCCTCTCAGCTGGGATAAAAGACCTTTGACCTCCCCTTCTTTTAAATTCACCTGGTTCTGGTAAGAACGTATTTCTTCTTCCCACTGCTCCCTGTCTTTTTCTTCCGCCAGATTTTCCCGGTATTGTGTCTCGCTCTCAAACCCTGCTTCTTTCCGCATCCTTTGAAATAACGTATCCTGGCCTTCCAACTCTCTTCGCAGTCTATTTTCTTCACTCTCTACAGCTTCCAGATTTCCCCTGTTGGTGCTGATTTCCCCCTGCATCTTTTGAATGCGCTCCCTGGCTTCCTCTGTCTTTTTGTCAAAGTAAGAAATTCCTTCCTGGCCATGACAAGTTTTGGCGCCATTTTTCACATCACGGAGAAATCCCTTCCAATCTGCCGCATGTCTCAGGCTTTTTTCCCACTCTCCTGCCTCTTTCTCCAAGACCTCCTGCTCTTTAAGGATTCTATCTCTCGATTCCTCCTCTGAAAACGCCTCTCCAAAAAATTCTTTCACATGAATAAAAAACTGCTGCCAAATATCCCTGGCCTTCTGTTCTCTTAAACGGTATTCCTGCCCGGCCTGCTCTCTTTGTTCCTCGGCGCTGTCCCTGATTTTCCTGGCCTTCTCCACCTCCTGCTGGCTTACCGCCTCACCGGAGAGATTTGCCAGCCGGGGATGCTCCCTGGAACCGCATACAGGGCAGGGTTCTCCCTGGGAAAGTCCTTTTGCCAATATCCCTGCCTGCTCCCGTAGGAACACAGAATATTTCTTCTCGTAATCTTCCCGCTTTGCAAGGCTCTCCTCAACAAGCTTCTGCCAGGCCGCTTTCTTCTCCTCCTCCTGCTGCCTGTGCTCTGTGCAGATTAAAAGCTCCCCGGAAAGAAGGTTTAAAGTATATATTTGCCTCCGGCAGAAAAGCCATCGGACTGCATTCTGAGATAATTCCATGGATTGGCTCAGTATTTCATCCTTTGCCCTTAAAGTTTCAGCATTTTTTTCCTTTTGTTCCAATGCCTTTCTTACATTTCTCACATTTTCTTCGCTGTGCCGGACTTTTTCTGCCATCTCCCCCCGCTTCAAGCGCTTTTCCATTTCCCCAATCTCACCCTGGCGTCCTAAGAGCGTTTCCTGCTCCGAAAGGGCTTTTTTCCATGCATCAAAGAGTTTTTCCGTCTCCTTGGCCCTGATTATCACATCCATAATTTTCTGATGCTCATTTTGGCACTCTGTGCGGGCAGCCGCGATTTCTTTCTCCTTCTTTTTTCCAAAAGAGAGATAGTCCTCCAAAATCGAAAGCTTTGACCTGTATTCCCCGGAATCTTCCCGGGCCTGATACCCACAGGGAGCGATTGTCCGGGCAAATTCCTGATGAAATGCCTGATTATTCTCCTCTAACTTTTTTTCAATATTAGCAGCGTGCTGCCGAAATTCCTCCTGGATTTTTACATAGATGCCCGTGCCGAAAAGGTGGCTGAAAATCTTTTTTCTCTCATCTGTTTTGGCATATAAAAGCTTTAAAAAATCCCCCTGGGCTATCATAGCCATCTGGCTAAACTGTTCCCCCGTCAATCCAATAATCTCCCGGATACGCTCCTCCGTCTCCTGCTTTTTGCCTGGAAATACCGTGCCATCCGGCAAAAAAAGTTCTACGCCCTGAGCCACTTTCTGCTGCTTCACTTTCCCGTTTTTTAATGTCTTTTCTATCTGATATTCTGGATTTCTGGTAATCTGATATTCCTCGCCCTGAAGAGAAAACACAAACCTTACATAGGTTTTTGTCTCCTTTCCCGCATAATGGCTGCGCATCATAGCACCGCTTCTCTCCCCGCCGCTGGTCTTCCCGTAAAGGGCGTACATCATAGCGTCAAAAACTGTGGTTTTCCCCGCCCCCGTATCCCCGGTAATTAAAAATAACCCTTCCTGTTTCCGGGAAAAATCCACTGTCTCCACACCTCCGTAAGAGCCAAAGGCTGACATCTCAATATAGACTGGCTTCATCTTCTCCCTCCTCGGATTCCGCTGTACATTTTAAAATCACTTTCTCTGCCAAAGACCGTTCCTCCTCTGTGATATCCCTTCCCCTCATCTCACGGAAAAAGGATAGAAATGCACAAAGCGGCTCCATTTCCTCCACTTCCCCAAAAGAAATATCCATGGCGTCTCTGGTTCGTTTATTGTCCACCCCCAGCTCCAAAATTCTGTGGTACATTTCCTTTAGCTCTTCCATTGGCTCATATGCCTCAATCTCATCCGTCAGCATAATACTCACAAAATCTTCCACTATGCTCCCCTGTGCCAGATCTAAGATTTCATAAAGTCTTCCCTTCAACTTTCTCACCCTGCGCATTGGGGTTAAGGGCAGCTCATCTATTACCGGTTCTTTTCCCTTCCCCTCCATAGTTACCATTGTAACCGTTTTTTCCTGATCCGCCTCGCTGACAGAATAGGCAAGAGGGGTGCCGCAGTACCGGATAAATTTCCCCATATTCTGCGGACGGTGAATATGGCCCAATGCCCCGTAATCAAAATCCTTTAAAATGGAAATATCCACCTGGTCAATACCTCCCACGGAAATTGTCTCCGAATCGCTCTGCTGCGGTTTTCTCCCGGATGAAGTGTAAAACTGGTGGGATAAAATCACATTTCTTTCTTCCCTGTTGACAGTTTCCCGTTCCAACAAAAATTTTAAGGCTTCCTCATAGGAGGAAAAGGGTTCCTTTCTAAATTTCCGCAAATGGGAAGGTTTTGTAAAGGGAAGCAGATAAAAGTTCACCTTCCCCCATGAATCCTCCAAAACAACTTTCCTTAAAAACTCCCCCTCCTCCATAGGCGGCAGCCCTGCCATATAAACCTTTTGTCTGGCCAGAATATCACTGGCAAAGGAAATCCGTTTCCCACTGTCATGATTCCCGGCAATCACAAAAACACTTATATTTGGAACTTTCCGGCACAAACTGGTAAGAAAGAAATCAAAAAGCTCCACTGCCTCACCGGAGGGGACGCCGGCATCATAGATATCCCCTGCTAAAAGCAGGGCATCGGGCCTTTCCCTTTCCGCCAAATATATAATACTCTCCAGTATATGCCGCTGTTCCTCCCTTAGGCTGTAGTGATGAAGCTGTTTTCCAATGTGAAGATCCGATATATGAAAAAATTTCATATTTGTTCCCTTTCTAAAAAATTTATGGTATAATAAGTGTCAGGAATGACATTACGTGACTTTAAAAAGCCGCAATAATATTTGTAAAGGAGGCTTCTTGAAATGCCCGCATCTGGTAAACATTACTTATTTGACGCACCCAGAGAATGCAAAGACTGCCGGCGTCCTCTGCCAAAAGACTACACAGGAGACATCTGCCCTCGCTGCAAAGAGCGCGACTTATTTTCCCGGGTAAAAGAATACATCCGGGCCAACGATGTAACCGAATATATGGTAGCTGAGGAATTTAAAATTCCTCTGAGTAAAGTAAAGCACTGGATTCGCGAAGGCCGAATCGAATATAAAGAACTGGCCAGCAAACCCAAAATTGAAGCTATGCACTGTGTAAAATGTGGTACTCCCATTCAATTTGGCTCTATCTGTTCCCAGTGCCAGAGAAAATCAAAAATGTCAGGCGCTACTACATATGCACTCAAGGATAAGGACGAACGATTCCATACACTATCTGATAAAGATCAAAAATAAAGAATGAGAAACACTTTTTGGTGTTTCTCATTTCTTTTATTTTAAAAATCCACTGATAATCTGCTGTTCTGCCTCCGCCTCCGTCAGTCCCAAGGTCATAAGCTTTATTAGCTGCTCCCCTGCAATTTTCCCGATGGCAGCCTCATGGATTAGACTGGCGTCCACATGGTTTGCCGTAAGCTGTGGGCTGGCGGTAACACAGGACTCGTCCATAATAATGGCATCGCATTCACTGTGTCCTGCACAAGCTGCGTTTCCATTAATCCGGGAAAAGAACTCCTGCTTGGAAGTATCCCTTGCCACAGACCGGGAAATCACATTGGCGCTGCAGTTCTCCCCGTTTAAATCCACTTCAAACTCTGTCCGGGCATACTGTTTTCCATGGGTCATAATTTTTTCCTTTACCTCAAGCCTTGCCCCTTCTTTCAACGTGCCTCTTGTAATGCGGTTGGTAGAATCAATGCCCTTAATTTGGGTCGTCTCCATTTCCAGATAAGCGTTTTCCTCCAAATGCACCACCGTGACAGGGTTCATAATATTTTCCCCGCTGCCGTCCCCCTCACCGTAGTGTTTTTCCACATAGCGGACTTTGGCGTTCTTTTTCACATAAAAGGTATGGATTCCCTCATGCTTAGATGTATCCACACCGCAGTTGTGGATTCCGCACCCGGCAATAATGGTGACATCACAATCCTCACTAATGTAAAAATCATTGTACACCATCTCCTGATGCCCGCTCTCGCTTAAAATAACGGGAATGTGTACACTCTCATTTTTTGTCCCGGGCTTTATTACAATGTCAATGCCCTCTTTATCTTCCTTTGTAACTATCTCTATATTTGCCGTATTGTTCCTGCCCGCTTTCTGACCGTTTGCACGGATGTTATAAGCCCCTGCAGGCACCTCGTGCAGGCCTGCCACCTGCTCTAAAAGATTTCTTTGAATTGTATCCATAGTCCCCCCTATTTCGTCTTATCCATTAAAGTCTTGCAGCTTCCCTCTGCGTTTAACAGCATGGGAAGAATCTCGTCCTTCGTTCCCACAGCGGAAACTTCACCGTCTTTTACCAGCACAATTTTATCCGCCACATTTAAAATTCTCTCCTGATGGGAGATAATCAAAATCATGCCGTTGATTTCCTGGCGCATTCTCTCAAAGACGTGGATTAAACTATTAAAACTCCACAAATCAATCCCCGCCTCCGGCTCGTCAAAAATGGAAAGCTTGGTCCCTCTGGCCGTTACCATGGCAATCTCAATCCTCTTTAACTCCCCCCCGGAAAGGCTGTTGTTAATCTCCCTGTCAATGTACTCCCTGGCACAGAGCCCTACCTCCGACAGTATGTCGCAGATTTCGGAAATCTTCATGGTGCGCCCCGCAGCTAAAGTAATTAAATCTTTTACGGTAAGGCCCTTAAAATGCACCGGCTGCTGAAATGCGTAGCTGATGCCTGCTTTGGCCCTCTCAGTTATATTCATCCCCGTAATATCCACCCCGTCCAGAAAAATCTGTCCGGACGCCGGTGTGATAATCCCCGCTATCACTTTTGCAAGGGTGGATTTCCCCCCGCCGTTTGGCCCTGTAATAGCTACAAAATGGTCTTCTATCTTTAAATTTATATTTTTTAATATCTCCCGGTGTTCCCCGTCGTCCACCTCATAAGATATGCCGCGCAATTCTAACATGTCAGCCTCCTGTTTTTCGCCTATTCTATATTTTGGTAAAATTACTTTTCTATTATACTACCGGAGTGCAAAAACGGCAACTGAAAAATCACGTCTGGGCAAACCTTGTTTACCCAGCTTTTCTATGGTATCATAAGTACTATATCAAATACAAAAAGGAGACAGTAACTGTGAAAATTTCCACCCGCGGACGGTATGCATTCCGCATGATGATTGATTTGGCAAAACACTATAATGAAGGCTTTATCTCTTTAAAGGACATTTCCACCCGTCAAAATATCTCCAAAAAATATTTAGAACAGATTATCCCCTTTTTAAACCGGGGAGGCCTGCTCTACGCCAACAAAGGCCACACCGGAGGATATCAGCTTGCAAAACCTCCCTCCCAGATTACGGTGCGGGAAATTTTGGAAAGCGCCGAGGGAAGCCTTGCCCCTGTAAGCTGTATGGAGCAAAATCCCAACCTGTGTGAAAACTGCCAAGGCTGCCTTACCCTGCCCATTTACAAAGGGCTGTACCAGGTAATGCTGGATTACCTAAACGGCATTACCCTGCAGGATGTTTTAGAGGGGCAGACAGGAAACGAATACTCTATCTAATTCCATTCATATTTACGGAGGGTTTATGAAACAATTTTTATTATTCCAGTTAAGAAATGTCTGTTACAATTCCTACAACTATTTTTCCGATTCCCTGGCTAAAGAACTTGGGACAAACCATACCGTCACCGTCTTTTCCGGGGAAAAAGAACCCTTAGAGGCAATGGAACGCTTCGCAGGCCAAAGGTTTGATGCCATGGTGGACTTTAATTCCAATCTCCCCAAGCTGAAAATGTATGATGACGCCTATTTTCTGGATCAGATACATGCGCCTTTTTTTGACTTTATCCTGGACCATCCCCTGTACCACCACGACATGCTGAAACAACCTTTAAAGAACTTTCATGTGGTCTGTCTGGATGAAAATCACAAAACCTACATTGAGACTTATTACCCCCATATCGCCTCCGTCCATGTGCTTCCCATGACAGGGGAAGACATCGCCCCCAAGCAGGAGGGGTATCCGGAAAAAAACATAGACCTTCTTTTTTCCGGCTCCTACACTTCCCCTGGGGAAGTGGCGGTTTCCATTGAAAAGATCCCAAGTTTTATGGGGAAAATAACCAAAGAACTGATTCATGCTATGAAAAAAGACCCCGCCCTCACCCAGGAAGCTGCCCTTCGGGCCATGCTGCCGGATTTGGACGAAATTGTGGAAGAATTATTCCCCCTGCATATGCAGGCATGTTTTCTGGCAGATACTTATATCCGTGCCTGGCGCAGAGAAAACCTCTTAACCTCCCTGGCCAAGTCCGGGATATCCACGACCCTCTGCGGCAACGGCTGGCGGAAATCCTCTATTGCGGACTTTCAAAACGTATCCGTCATAGACGACATGGATTTTAAGGATACCTTTTCCTGTTTCCGCCGGGCAAAAATCACCTTAAATCTCATGCCGGAATTTAAGGCCGGCGCCCACGACAGGGTATATTCTGCCATGTTAAATAAAAGTCTCTGCCTGACAGATTCTTCCCTGATGCTGAAAAAGCAGTTTTCCCATGGAAAAGAGCTGGTATTCTATCAGGTCCGCCAGCCTGAAATGCTGTGTGAAACGGTAAAAAAACTGCTCCTTGACGAGGAAAAACGAATCGAAATTACAGAAAATGGGCATAAATCAGCCCAGGCAGAACATACCTGGGCTCATCGGGCTAAAAATTTCTTACAGTTTACAGACAATATCCATGCCTGATGTTTTATCTTGTAATTTTCCTTCCGTATTTTATGGAAATGAAATCCAAAAACTTTTCGTCCGGCTCAAACCGTATACAGGTAGTCACCCCTGCATCCTGGTGAACGATCTCATACACCTTCCGGTCCGGCTTGCGGCTGCTGACATCCACAATCTTCGTCCCGGAATTCTGGTGGATGTTGTAAAGGGACGGGTCGTTTACAGGAACAATAGAAGTCACGTTGTCCATATGGATGCTTAAAATATGTTTGCGTTTACTCTTGGCGCGGATTTTGTCAAAATCCAAATCCCCGTCAAAGTAAGTGTATTCATACTCCAGCCCGGTGCGGAAGGTCCCCCACCACCAAAATGCCATGGCGGCAATAAATAGGGGTGCAAAGGAAAACATATTAATCCAGATACATCCCAGCAGGGTCAGGGCCACCAAAAGCAGAGCCACATTGCGCAAAATCAAAGTTCCTTTTGTAGGTCTTGCCGAGAGCAACACCGTATTTTGAAAATCGTACATACATCTAACCTCTCATCTAAAGTCATTCGGACAGTAACCGTAATAAACATTATAATACTTTTTCCATAAAATTACTAATAAAATTTTTGTGAAATTTATTTCCCTAACCCTTTCACCTGGAACCCTTGTATTTTCCCCTGTAAAGTGGTACTATAAGGTTAAATTTTTAACAAAGTTGATAGGAGGTTTTTTTCATGGATTTTGCAAAAGAATACGAACAGAAACTTACAACTGCCGACGAAGCAGTAAAAATCATTAAATCCGGGGACTGGGTGGATTACGGATGGTGTAACGGCACTCCTGACGCTCTGGATAAAGCCCTTGCCAAAAGAACCGACGAGTTAAAAGACATCAATCTCCGGGGCGGAATTCTCTTAAAGCCTCTGGCAGTGTTTGAGCGGGAAGATGCCGGTGAGCACTTCACCTGGAACTCCTGGCATATGTCAGGCCTTGAGAGAAAATATATCAACCGCGGCTGCGCATATTACGCTCCCATCCGCTACTCTGAACTTCCCCGGTACTACAGGGAATCCGCCACAAAAAACGATGTGGCTATGTTCCAGGTTACACCCATGGACAAACACGGCTACTTTAACTTTGGGCCGAATGCTTCCCACTTAATGGCTGTCTGCGAGACCTCCAAGAAAATTATTGTGGAGGTAAACGAAAATATGCCCCGCTGCTTAGGCGGCTTTGAAAACGGCATCCATATCTCCCAGGTAGATTACATTGTTGAGGGAGAAAATCCGGCAATCGGCGAACTGGGTGCAGGGGGAGAGCCGACAGATGTTGACATTGCAGTGGCAAAATTAATTGTGGAAGAGATTCCAAACGGCGCCTGCTTACAGCTTGGAATCGGCGGTATGCCCAACACCGTGGGCTCCATGATTGCAGAATCCGACTTAAAAGACTTAGGGGTACATACGGAAATGTATGTTGATGCCTTTGTTGACATTGCAAAAGCCGGGAAAATCAACGGCTCCAAAAAGAATATCGACCGTTTCCGCCAAACCTTCGGCTTTGGATGCGGAACAAAAAAAATGTACGACTATCTGGATAACAACCCGGAAATGTTAAGCGCTCCCGTAAGCTATACCAACGATATCCGTTCCGTAAGTTCACTGGACAACTTTATCTCTATCAACAATGCCGTGGATTTGGATTTGTTCGGCCAGGTAAATGCAGAATCTGCAGGTGTGAAACACATCAGCGGCGCAGGCGGACAGCTCGACTTTGTGCTTGGCGCTTACCTTTCCAATGGCGGAAAGAGCTTTATCTGCTGCTCCTCCACCTTTAAGACGAAGGACGGCACCTTAAAATCACGTATACTGCCCACATTAAATCCTGGCTCCATCGTAACCGACACCCGTGCAAATGTGCACTATGTGGTAACAGAATACGGTAAAGTAAACTTAAAAGGTTTATCCGCATGGCAGCGTGCAGAGGCCTTAATTTCCATTGCCCACCCGGATTTCAGGGATGAGCTCATTGCCGAGGCCGACAAAATGAAAATCTGGCGCAGAAGCAACAAATAAAAAAAACTTATAAAAAATGGTCATTGCAATTTTTGTCGAAAGAAGGTATAATAAGCACATAAAATAATGTGCAGCGACATTCATTTATATGTGACCTAGAGAAAAAGAGATGGTTATATACATAACAGAAATGTTATTTTATAGTCATGCTCTTTTTTTATACCCAAAAGGGACATGTCATGCCCTGCCACAAAGTTTTCTGCTTCAGGAATGGCATCTTTATAAGAAAATAGCAGGAGAAGGTTCTTATAAAGCGGATTGTCCCGTAAAATGTACAGGAAACATCCTCCGGGTATACCTGGATGCGCAGAAAACAGCGCAATAATAAGGAAAGGAGATTTTAATGAAACAGGCATTTTACGATGCGGTTACAGATAATCCTATCATCGCAGCCATTAAAGATGAAAAGGGATTGGAAAAATGCTTAAATTCCAAAGATACCAGCGTGGTATTTGTGTTGTATGGGGACGTAAGTACTATCGCCGGAATTGTGGAACATATAAAAGAAGCAGGCAAAACCGTAGTGGTACACATGGATTTAATCGCAGGTTTAAGTTCAAGGGTGGAGGCAGTGGATTTTATCTCCTGCTACACAAAGGCCGACGGAATTATTTCCACCCGAATTGAACAAATTAAACGCGCAAAAGAATTATCTTTAAGTACCATATACCGTATTTTTGTGATTGATTCCAAAGTCATTGATAATCTGAATACCCATATCAAAGAGTATGCAGATATCGTGGAAATTCTGCCGGGCCTGATGCCCAAAATCATAAAAATTATGGCTTCCAATTTGGGTGTTCCAATTATTGCAGGGGGATTGATTTCCGAAAAAGAAGATGTATTAGCTGCACTGAACGCAGGGGCTATTGCTATTTCCACAACGAATCCAAACGTATGGGAAATGTAACTGCAGGTACATAAGTGTTAAGGGGGATTATGTATGTGTTATTCGACAAAGAGAAAAATTGCGGATTGTGTCAAGGAATTAATGTATCACAAGGAAATTCGGAAGATTACAATTCAGGATATCATGGCTGCAACCAATATGAGCCGTCAAAGTTTTTATTACCATTTTAAAGATATCTATGATGTCTTAGAGTGGATTGCAATTCATGATTTTGCAGAGGCTGTTAATTGTGACGAAAATGCCGGTTTGGAAGAGTGGGTTCTCAAATTAATACAGGTCATTCAGAGAGATAAATTCTTTTATGACAAAATTGTACGTGAAATTGAATGGCCGAAAATACTGCACAGTGTGAAAAAACCCATCGAATGGCAAATCAAAAAAATGTATAAAAATTATGACAGATTTGGCGTTAAGAGATATGCAAAAGAGTGGCAGTTTTGTGTAGATTTCTTTAGCACTTCCTTTTCCTATTATATGTTAGATTATATTTATCAGAGAAAACATTTAAGCGATGAGGAAATAATAAAAGATTTTCAGTTTATGATTTCTATACTCAACGGCTCCCAGTTAGTAGCCCCTGTGGATTATATCGGAGCAAATGTAGCTGCCAGCTAAACAACAACATAAAGAGCAAAAAAAAATTGCAGGCTTTGTCTGCAATTTTTTTTGCGCAAATCATATATTTCATTTTTATAGAAAACTGTCCACGGCTCCGTTCCCCATTTGAATCTTTTCTATCACACAGCTATGTTCTTCACATAAATCCTTTACCTCATGCTCTGTAAAACCGGTAAATTCCTCAAAATATATGGATCTGTCATGGAATACTCCCAAAACATATTTAATGCCGAATGTTCCCCGTATTTTTCACCCAATGTTAACAACTTAGTAGTGGTATGACATTACAACAAGATTAAGCCATTGAACCAACAATAATAGATGATAGGAATGATAAAAATACACTAAAAAAGGGCGGACTTCCCCCTTGGTGCTATCAGCTGTTTTTTCATATAGTGGTTATATTGTAGAATGTAAAGAAGTTGGCATCACCACCTTTCTTA
>NZ_RAZG01000005.1 GCF_003612565.1 Roseburia sp. 1XD42-69
GGAGAGATACATGAAATTCAACGGTAAACGATATATAACATCACATTAGAATCTTTCGTGAAACAACCCTACTGCCCCTTTTGATTCCGTAGACTTTGGGCTTTAAATGTGCTATAGTAGGGACAGCTACTACAAAATACAGACACTGCATTTGCCCGCCGCAAATTTAAAAGGATACCTATGAAAAAAAAGAAAAAATTGTCCATTGCTTTATCTTCCCTTGCAGCATTATTTATTCTGTATTTTATTCTTATCAACTTTCTTGTCAGCGCCGCACTGGTTCCTTCCTTTATGGAAAAATTGGAATCCTTTCAGCGTATCTCAGATGAAAGTTTTGCTGCACTGGTACAGACAACAGACATTAAAACCAACCGCCAGCTTGCAAAAAAGGAGACGGAAGAATGGCTGAAAACTGCAAAGTCAAAAAAAATATCGGTGGAATCCCAGGATGGCTACACACTGGCAGCGGAAGAATTTTATGCCCAAAACCCCAGCCATAAGTGGGTTCTTCTTCTCCACGGATATACCGGATGGAAAGAAGAAATGTTTCCCTTTGCCCGCTGGTATCAAAAACAGGGATACCATGTCCTTGCCCCGGACTTAAGGTGCCAGGGAGAAAGTGAAGGGGATTTTATCGGAATGGGATGGACAGACCACTTTGACTGCGCCCTTTGGATCCACCACATCTTAGCAGAGGACGCCCATGCTAAAATCATAGTCCACGGCCAGTCTATGGGGGCCGCCACCGCTCTGATGATAACAGGAGACGAAGAACTGGCAGAGCATATTGACGCAGTAATTTCCGACTGCGCCTACACAGACGCCTACTCCATGTTCCAGGATAAAATCAAAGAATGGTTCCATCTCCCTGCCTTCCCGTTCGTGGACAGCGCCTGTCTGGTTTTAAAGCTCCGGGGAGGTTACGATTTAAAAGATGCCTCCGCCATAAATGCGGTAAAGAGAAGCACAACGCCTACCCTGTTTATCCATGGCAACGCAGACGACCTGATATCCGTCCAAATGTCCAAAGACCTGTATGAAGCCGCCTCCTGCCCAAAAGAATTATTGATTGTGGAAGGGGCGGGCCATGCCCAGTCCCAGGACAAAGACCCGGAAACGTATTATGATACTATTGCGTCTTTTCTGGAAGAATAAATCCTCCATGCGAAAAAAACGGCAGACAATACATTGAAAAGAAAGACCACAATACTGCCTTCCATTTTACACATCCCCCCGGACAAAATTTCACTGCCCGAAAAGTTCACGGAAAACACATGGGGATAATCCTCCGCCAAAGAAACGCCGCCAAGAATCACCGCTCCTCCGCAGTTCCAGAAAAAGTGCATAAGAATCGGAGCCGTCAGGGACTGGGTATATTCCAAAACCAGAGACATAAAAACACTCATGGAAAAAACATTTAACACGGGAAGTAACCCGGCCTCAAAAGCCCCGCCGTGGAGCAGTGTAAACAGGCAGGAAGTAAACAATACAGCGGCGCTTAAATGATAATTTTTCTTAATCATCTGGTACAGATATCCCCTGACAAGGAGTTCCTGCATCACCGTGTTAAGAAAAACCGATAAAAACCAAAGCCACAGCATGGGAACAGGCTCATACCCTTCAATTTTAAGCACGCCAAGGACTGCCATAACAAGAAATGCCGCCAAAAGCCATAAGATGCCTCCCGCCGTCCCGATAGCGCACCCTTTCCTGAAATTCCCCGGAAAACACATAGGAAGGTTTTTCTTTTCCAAAAACCAAAATAAATAAGAAATTCCTGACATAGCCAAAAATGGAATCAGCTCCGCAACAAACCTCCACACTGCAGGATTCTTACACTCCGGCACAGGAATCAGGCTTACCAAAACCAGCCATCCAACAAAAAACAATAAAAACCTCCACAAAACCCCCGCAAATTTTTTCATACGCTTCCTCCCTTTTTTTCTGCATTTTTACGCTGTACAATTCCACCAGTCTAAGAACCGCTCCCCGAAACAACAATTCCTCTGCCAGTGCCGCCCCCAAACCGATACAGCCAAAGGCTTTCACAAAAGTAATACACATCCGTAAGGGACTTAGGGAAAACACTTCCCATTCCCCGGAAAGAAAAATCACATATAAAAAAACAGGAAGAACTACCCCTAAAACCATTTTCTTATTTGATATATTTATTTCCATCACACACCTGTCCTTTTCTCAAAATCAAAGCCGATTTCCACCAAAAACCTCCCCTTTTCCATCTTTGCCTCCATCCTTCCATCCATACGCCGGGCAAGCTCCCTGGCAATGGAAAGCCCCAGCCCGCTGGATGTTTCCCTTCTTGCACTATCCCCTTTATAAAACCGTTCAAACACCCGCTCCACTTCCACCTCTTCCCCCTCCATGCATCCGTTATAACATTGGAATAAAATTCCCTGGGGCAGAACCCTATACACAATTTCAATGGTTCCGTCTCCGTGTACCATGGCGTTTCTAAGCACATTGGCAAGGATGCGCTTCACTGCAATATCATTGCACAAAATCATTGCCGGACTTTCCTCCACCCGAAGCTTTGGGGAAACGCCCTCTTCCTTCCACTGTTCATAAAAGGAAAACAGGCTGTCCAAAACCAGTTTTGTAAAATCCTGCTGTTCTAAAAGCAATTCATAGGTTTCATTCTGGAGTTTTGTGTAAGTAAACAATTCTTCCAGCATCAGGGTCAGTTCTTCCGTTCTCTCCCAGATCACCCTGCGGTAATACTCTTTTTTCCCCTCATCTCTTTCTTGGGTATAGAGTTCAAAAAATCCTTTCAGGGAAGTTAAGGGGGTGCGGATATCATGGGAAATATTGGTCAGAGCCTCCTTCAACTGCCGCTCCTTTTTTCTTATGGAAATACGCTCTTTTTCATGCCTGTCCGCCATGGCGTTTACCTTATCTGCCAGCTTTAATATCTCCTTACTGCGCAAATCTGTCTGAATTCTCTTATTGGTATTTTCCTTCAAAAGAAACTCCATCTGACGGCAGATATCTTTTATCTGCCGCCGGTACAAAACATATTTTACACTGACAATTACAAGGGCAAAAACTGCCAATACACAAAGCCACTCCATCTCATACAACATCCTTTTTCGTAAAATAAACCGCTCCCAGTAAATAGTAAATAACAGAAAACAATGCCCCTACGCCCATGGCAAAAAATATATCTTTTCTTACTGCTCCCACAAACATCCCGTGGACATTGGTAATCACCATATATTTGGACAAATTAACATGTAAAAGCTTATCTGCGTAAGCCCCAAAAGAGCTAAGAACCCCAAAAGCGGACAACATTCCCAGGGTTATCCCTGCCGCCGTACTCTTTAAGACAGTGGTAACCAGTGAAATTCCTCCCAGAAACGCCAGATACAAAAGAAAAAACGCCATAAGCAAAACCCCTGTCTCTTTTATAAATTCCCCTCCAAAGCGGAAAGTATATTTGTCTTTTAACATAAACCACAGGGAGAAAAACTGAACAACGCCGTATAGGAGCAGCGCCACTAAAATATAAACCATATTTGCAATAATTTTCGATAAAAATATATTGGATTTATGCCTTGTCTGCCCTGCAATATTTTTTAAAAAACCGCTTTTTATCTCCCCGTTAAAATAAATTACACAGCCAATGCAGAGAAACACCAGGACAATCCCCGACGCCAGATCGGAATTGTAAAATTCTAAAAATGTAGGGATCTCCCCATCTTCCTTTTCCGGCACCTGCACCGATATCCCAAATCCTCCCGCCGTCTCCTCCTCTTCCTCTTTATAAACTGCCGCAAAGCTTCCCGATAAATTGTTTTCCTTATTTTTCTGCATTTCTTCCAAATCAATGGTCACCATGGAGCAGGCAAAGGTACAAAAGGCTGCCATGCAAAGCAATACAATCCACAGGCTCTTTGTTTTTGCCATCCGATATAAATTCATTCTGATTAAATTAAGCATTTCATCCCCCTAATCCCTGGTGAGTTCCAGAAAGTACTCTTCCAGTTTATCCTGCACCACCTGCAGGGATTCCACCATACAGCCCTGTTTCGCCAGCTCCATATTCAGTTTTCCAATTTCTGCCACCCGATCATACAGGTGGATACAGTCTGCCGTTATTACCTTGTAATTGTGATATCCTAACTCTTCTATCACCGGACATGCTTTTTCTGTGTCCCCTGTTTTTATCTCCGTATAGTCCCTGCACTTTTGGTCTAACTCCTCTTTTGACAATTCCTGAATCAGCACGCCCTTATGGATAACGCCAAAGGTGTCCGCCACTTTATATAGCTCTTCCAAAATATGGCTGGAGATAAGTATGGTCATATTTTTCTCAAACTTTAGTTTTAAAAGCAAATCCCGTATCTCCGCAATCCCTTGTGGGTCTAATCCATTTACCGGCTCATCTAAAATCAAAAGATCCGGCCTGCCCGCAAGGGCCATGGCAATCCCAAGCCTCTGCTTCATTCCCAGGGAAAACTGCTTTACTTTCTTTTTCTTTGCATCTCTTAACCCCACATCCCCCAACAATTTCTCCTCGTACCCCTTTTCGTGGATGCCCAGGGCCAGGCATTTTAAATGCAGGTTTTCTTTTGCACTCATTCCCTCATAAAGCCCGGGCTGTTCAATGAGATTTCCAATGCGGCTGTGGTACTTTTCCGCCTCTCTCCCGGACACTCCAAAAAGGGCGATTTCTCCGGAAGTGGGAGCAGAAAGGCCGCTGACCATTTTCATAAAAGTAGTCTTTCCTGCGCCGTTTTTCCCGATAAAACCGTAAATTTCCCCCCGCTTAATATGCAGGCTTACACAATCTACCGCCCTGTGCTTCCCAAAGATTTTGGTAAGCCCATGGGTATCCACAACATATTTCATAATATCCTCCTTTTCTGCAATTTTATCAAACATATGCCAACTCTTTTTTTGTTTTTACAATAACAGAGTAGCAGGAAAACTTTCAGATTTCGCAAAAAAAAGGTAAAGAAAAGTTAAAGAATGTACCGTCAGACACTTACTGTTTATTTTTGCATAAAATGGCAGGAACCGCAACAAAAATGCTGCAATCCCTGCCTTGATTTATTCCTTATTCCGTTTTTCCGCCTGATATTACTCCTTTACGCCCCCAATGGTAAGCCCTGTCACAAAGTATCTCTGGAGGAAGGGATACAGACATATGATGGGCAGCATGGTAGCTATGGTGGCCGCCGCCCTGACGGATGCCGGCGTCACTGCCGCCGCAGCATTTTTCGCCGCCTCTGCGCTGCCGCTCTGCTGCATAACAGAGGATAACAGTTTCATCAGCTCGTACTGCAGTGTGGTGAGCTTTGTGCTCATACGGTTGTAGAGCATGGAGTCGAACCAGGAGTTCCACTGGTAAACTGCCACAAACAGTGCGATGGTGGCATACACCGGCTTGCACAGAGGGGATATGATTTTCACGAAAATCACCGTGTAGCCTGCCCCGTCAAGCTGGGCGGATTCCTCCAGGGAATCCGGGATGCCCTGCATATAGGTGCGGAGCACTAACATATTGAAAGCGCTGATCATCCCCGGGATGACATACACCCAGAAGCTGTTGGTAAGCCCAAGCCCGTTGTACACCATAAATGTGGGAATCATGCCCCCGTTTACATACATGGTGATAACCCAGAACAGGGAGAGCTGGGATTTAAACAGGAACTTTTTCCGGCTTACGATAAATGCCAGTATGGCGTTTAACGCCAGGGAGAGAAAGGTTCCCACTACCGTCCTCAAAACGCTGATATATGCCCCTGTCAAAAGGTTCTGTTTCTGAAATACCGTCTGGTAATTCTTTAAAGTAAATTTCCTGGGCAAAAGGTGCACGCCGCCCCGGATGGTGTCAATTCCGTCGTTAAACGAAATGGCCAGAGTGTTTAACACCGGGTAGAGCGTAATCACCACGAAAAGCACCATAAAAATTGTATTGCAGACAACAAATATCTTATCCGCTGTCGATTTTTTCTTTTTCATCCTTCCTGACCTCCTATCCTTCTATCAGAACAGCCTTTCCTCACCGGCCCGTTTGGCCATCTGGTTTGCAATTACGATTAATATAATGCTTACAAGGCTCTTAAAGATACCTGCGGCTGTACCTAAGGAGAAGTCGTTCTGGCTGATTCCCCATTTCAGCACATAGATATCAATGGTTTCGGAAACGCTCTTCACCAGGCCGTTTCCTAACAGGTACTGGATTTCAAATCCCGCATTCAGTACGTTGCCCACATTCATAAGAAGAAGGATCATAATGGTGGGCCGGATGCCGGGCAGGGTAATGTGCTTAATCTTTGCCCATCTTCCCGCCCCGTCCATAGATGCCGCCTCGTAGAGGGAGGGGTCTATAGCGGTTATGGCGGAGAGATAGATAATGGCGTTCCACCCGGTTTCCTTCCACACATTGGCAAAGGCCACAATAGGCCAGAAATACGTGGTATGGGCAAAAAAGTTGATGGGCTGGTCAACAATGGACAGCTTCATCAGCACCTCGTTGATGATACCTGTACCGGACAGCACATCGTGGAGGATGCCTGTAACGATAATCCAGGACAGGAAATGGGGCAGATAGGAAATCGTCTGCACCGTTTTCTTCCCAAAAGTATTTTTCACCTCGTTTAACAGTATGGCAAAGACGATTGCCATCACAAAGGTCACAACCAGGTTGATTACCCCCATGGCCACCGTATTCCGCACTACTTTTATAAAGGTGTCGTCGGAAAAGAGGAACTTAAACTTGTCAAGCCCCACAAATTTTGAATGAAACAGCCCGTCTTTGGGCTTATAATTTTGGAATGCTGTAATCCAGCCCCCAAGGGGCAGATAATAGAAAATAATGCCGTAAATCACAATGGCCGCCGACCAGATTAACAGCACTTTCTGGCGCTTTACCTCTTTCCATGTGATTTTCTTTTCATTTGCTTTTGCTCCTGTACGTGCCATTCCCTCACCTCTCCATCTTTCTTTTAAGATGCCCATACATCTCTCCTGTTTGACTGTGCGTCAAAGGGCAGAGCAATGTATGGGCAGCTCTTCTTACCTGTTTTCCGGGCCTAACCCGGCGTCATTCTCTGTTATTTTCCTACTCTGCGGTCAAGCTCCGCCTGCATCTCGCTGAGGAAATCCTGTGGGTTTGCAGCGTTGTACACTTCCATGTACTGGCTCCAGCCGTCTTCAAAATCATCCGCCATAACAACCTTCGGCAGCCACTCGTGTTTTACCTCTCCCATCTTTGTCCAGGCAACGCCTCCGGGAGTCTCTGTGGTCATGGTGTTGGAGAAGCTGTACATTGGGAACCATTCCCCTACCTTATCCACGGAGCCGATCATCTCAGGATATGTACTTACGCCGTAAGCCTCAAAACATTTCGCTACCGGCTCTGCAAGGCTGTCTAAAAACTCACTTGTCTGCTCCTCCGGCCACATTGCGTTTTTGCCGTCCCTGCTGCTGCCCTTCCAGTTGGGGAAGTAGCTGTAATCGCAGAGGTGGGATGCCTTGTAGGCGGTATCTGCAGCGTTCATTCTCTGGTCTTCTGTCCTAAAATACATGCCGTTTTCATCCACATCGTAGTCTACGCCCTGTACGCCCCAGTATCTCAAATCATGGACTTCCTGTCCCAGAAGGTCATTGACAAACTGGAAGGCTGCGTCCACATCCTGACAGCTTGTGGTGATGCCAAGGCCGCTGGCCACGTTTAAGGTGCCCCCTGTGGTGTGCCACTGGTTTTCCATGCCCTCGTCGATGGTAAGTCCCAGGGGTACATAGTTGCATCCGATGGTGTCAAGACCCTGCTGCTTAAACACATCATGTACGTCGAAAGCGAAATCCCACCACTGGTCGCACATGCCAAGGACAGCGCCTGTGGAAAGTTTTGCAATATACTCATCATAAGTCTGGGTAAAGGATTCCGGATCCACATTTCCCTTGTGATACTCTTCGTTTAATTTCTGGAAATAACGCTTTGCGGTGTCCGTGGTGTTGTAGTCCACAATGGTGGGGCCTTCGGGGTCTACGATAACGGAACCGTCGTTGGGATATCCGTCCAGAAACTGGGGCGCATTCTCCAGACAGAAGTATCTCCAGTCCTCACAGAGAATGGTGTAGGGAATATTTTTGGTGCCGTCCTCCATGGTGGGGTTTGCCTCTGCATAGGAGGTAAGCAGGTCAAAATACTGGTCAAGGGTCTTAATCTGTGGATAGTCCGCCCACTCCAGCACACGGGCCTGCACCCAGAATGCCTCGTCGTTGTGGGTTGTGGTCTTATCCTCCCCGTAAATATTATTAAACTGGTTCATCCAGTAAATATGTCCGTCGTCCTGTCTGAATTTATCCCACTCTTCGTCGGAATAATACTCTTTGATGTTGGGGTATTTGTCAATGTAGTCATCCCAGGCAACCAGCGCCCCTGCGTCGTAGAGGGTTTTCATTGCGTCGCCGCCGTCGATGAAATCCGGGTACTCTCCCCCAGCCACGATGGTGCCCACAGCCTCGCTGGCTGTCTGTCCGGTCAGCCATGTCTCTTTCACTTTAGCCCCGGTCTTTTCTGCAATAATCTCTTTGATTTCATTGTCGTCATTTTTCTCCGCGCCGGGAACTGCAAAGAATGCGGTAAACTCAATCACATCCCCGTCCCCTTTGGAGGAAGCTGCGCTGCCCCCTGTCTCTGTGGAGTCATTTGCCACGCTGCCCTTGCCCGCATCGGAATCGGAGCCGCCGCCGCCGCATCCGCCAAGGACAGACACTGCCAGCGCCGTGGTCATAAAGAGTGCCGTAATTTTTCTTCTTTTCATAGAAACCTCCTGTAAATAAATTAGTTTTTGTTCAAAGTGCTTAAGTCGCTTTCACTTTATAACAATATATTATCTAAAATGACCATTTTCTCAACCGGACAAACCGTAGGAAAACCCCTACAAATTATAGATTCTGCAAAAGAGGGCTGAATTTTTCCGGTTTTTTATACAATCTGCACAGGGGCGTTTCCCCGTCCCCGCATCAGGGGACGTACCCAAATCCCAGTATGGTAAACTGCTTCTCCTCCTGGCCCGCCTCCATGTTCACTTCCACTTTATGGGGGCGGCTTTCCCTGTCATTGAAAATCAGTTTGGCATGACAGTGTATCCAGCCCACCTCCCGGGGGTCTAAAGTACATATCCGTTCCCCGTCCACATACACCCGGGCTTTTCCCGCGTCACAGGAGGGAGAATCTTTAAAAATTAAAAATAGGGCTTTACATATAATATCCATGGCAAAGGGCCTCTCCCCTGCGGTGTGGAACCAGTTGCAGGGAAACTGAGGGGTCTGCTTTTCATCCTCATTGCGCTCCACTGACTGCAGTTTAACATCCATGTCACAAAAATCCCCGCATTCTATCCTTGCCCCTATTCTGTTATCCTCTCTGTCCAGAAGATGTACCTCCTGGAAATCTCCGCCGATAGCAAATGTCCCCGGAAGTTTCCCGGAAGCGTCCTCAAAATCCTCATCCGTTTTATCAATTTCCTCAAAAAGATGCATGATGCACTGGGCGGTAATTTTGTGGCCGATATTGCTTGGGTGAAAGGCATCGTAAAAAAACTGGTTTTTAGACAAAACCCTTCCCTCCTCTTTCCCCAGGGCAAACTGCTCTGTCACAGCGTCTTTTAGGCTTACCATGGGAAGATGATAGTGATATCCCACAGGGCTTAACCGCTCCTGAAGATTCCAGTCATAGGAAAACACCTGGAATAAAAGCACCACTGCCGGATGGCTGCTAAGACTTAAAATTTTCCGCACAAGGCTCTCATAGCACACCCCATTGGTTTCGTCCCCCTCGTCGTTTACGGCAAATTCCACAAAAACCAAATCCGGGGTATTCTTTCCGTATTCCAACACATCCCTCTCAAAACGTATCACCCCAAGTTCCGAGGGAGTCCCCCCGATTCCCGCCTTAATCAGCCGCACATTGTCTCCGGTCCCGTATTTTTCCGCAAAGGCTTTGTAAGACTGATATGCGTAACAGTTGGTGTGAATGGGAGTTGCACCCGCCCCCTGGGTGATAGAGCCGCCGATGTAGGCAAGGGTCACCTCCCTCCCGCTTTTTGCCTTTTCTATAACTTTTTTTATCCGGGACACATCGCCCTTCCACAACAGGGAACGGGCAATCATTTCCTTATATGCAGCAGAATCATAGTCGATATTAAAATCCTCTATTGCCTCCGGCGCCTCAAATCCATCGTTTAAGTACAGTTTTACGTTCACCGTGGCAGTAATCCCGGGGACGTCAAATTCAAAGCGTATCTGTCCCGGCTCTTTATCATCCCCCGACCAGTTTTCCCGGCTTAGGGGATAAATCTGCTCTATGCCGTCGCATTTTAAGGTGTGGGAGATATTTGTTCCTGAACCGTAAGGATCCCTGTTTCCATACATCTGAAAAATAAAATCCGCCTTCCTGTCTTTTTCTTTTGCCATGACAGAGACGCCGATGCTGTGCACCAGCTCACGGAACCCTCCGGTGGTCTCCAAAAGCCCAAGCATCTTTTCCTCCCGTACATTTCCGGTTATTTTTGCGCTGTCAATAAGTCTGCCGCTGTCCAGATAAAAAAACTGTATCCCCCTGTTATCCGTTTGGGGGCCTGCAAATATTTCTTTCTCCTGCAGCAAATAAAAAAAAGGTCTTTTTGCCGCAGGGTCTTTCGGTGCAATCTGTTTTATCTCCATTCTTTTCTCCTCTCCCGGTCAATGCCTTTGGGAAATCACAATGGTTACAATAGTGCCTACATTCTCTTCGCTTTCTACCGTAAACCTCACCCGTTCCTTCTCCGCCATTTTAAGCCTGAGGACCGCATTTAATATGCCGATATGGGTGCTCTCCTTTATCATGTCAAGGGTTACGCTATTCATCTTCTCCTGGATTTCCCGGCAGGTTTCCTCGTCCATTCCATTCCCCGTATCCTCTATTTCAAAAACAATCCCCCGTTTCTCCTTCTCATGCCTTCCCCGCAGGAAAATCCAGCCCACGCCGGACCTGTTTTCGATGCCGTGGACGCAGGCATTCTCCACAAAAGTCACAAGGGTAAGCTTGGGAACCATGTAATCCATACATTCTTCTTCGATATCAATCACATAGGAAAGCTTTTCCCCGAACCTGTATTTCTGCAGTTCCAGATAGGCCAGAATAAAATTTGTTTCTTCTTTTACGGTGACAAAATCTCCCCATTCCACATTCTGCCGCTGCATCAGCGCAAGTTTTTCCACCATATCCGCCGTCTCATTCTCCTGCTTTAACACACTGTGCATCCGTATGCTCTCTAGGGCATTAAACAAAAAATGAGGATTTATCTGGCTGCGGAGCGCCAAAAGTTCCGCTTTTTGCCTTGCGATGTCCATTTCCTGCTGGTAAAGCTTATTCTTAAACACGGTCTGAATCAAAAGGTTCATGCGCTGCGCCATGACATTGTAACTCTCCATCAGTTCACTGATTTCATCTTTTCCGGAGATTTCCGGGATCAGGGAAAGCTCATCTTCTTTCACAGCCCCAAAGGCATTTCTAAGTTCAAAAATCCGCCTTATGATAGACTGATTCATTAATTTCATAAAAGCATAGGGGAGGAAAATATTAAGCCCTGCCAAAAGCAGTATCCAGGGAAGCTTATCCCTCATTTTGTCTAATACTGTGGCCTCCGGCGGCAGCACGTAAATCACATACTCAGAGCCATACAGGTTCAGCAGGGAAGTTACTGTATCTTCTTTCCCGGCCTTTGCCTCAAAGGAGGCAAAGGGCATTAAAAGCCCTCCCTTCCCGTCATTGGAAAAAAGCACTGCGTCTCCGTCACACACATATACTTTTGATTTATAATTCCCATTTACTATGTGACGCTGGATTGCACTGTAATCCATCTCCACATAGAGCACATCTCTTCCCTTTCCCTTATTGTAGTAATCCATCTTCTGGGCCAGGAAAAACTTTCTGGTATAGGCATCCCCCTTCTGGGCATATTCCACACCCACGATTACGTCGCTGTTTCCCTCCATCAGCCCTTTGTACCAGTCTTTTCCCTCCGCCATGGAAAGCCGCTTGAAATAGCCCCCGTTTACGATTCCCTTATTGTCTGCGTAGATTACGGCGCCGTTAAACTCCACATGCATACTGATGGGATACAAAGAATCCCGTATAAATTCCAACTGACTGTTATAGTAATCTAGTTCAGAGACAAAATTTTTGGAAATAAACTCGTTCACATACCGATTACTGTAAATATTCTGGGCAAAAAGGGCGGCAGAGTTTACATGGTCGGAAATCAGATATTTCACAACCCCCGCCGTATTTTCCATATCCTGACGCACAAGCTGTCTCTCCCCGGTTACAGCAATCCCTATAATCACGGCGTCTGTAATAAAAATCGGCAGGATAACGCAGAAAATCTGCATCACCAGAAGTTTTCCGGAAAGGTTTATCTTTTCCAGTCTATTCAGGACATAGGAACAGATCGCTTTTCTTATTTTTTTCATCCGTATATCCTGTAATTTCCGCTTAACGCCAGAAAGGCAAAAAAGTAGAGACAGTTATCATAATACCTTCTGTCCCCCTGGCGCAGGGGGGTTTTGAAAAATTCCGCCGCCAGGCCAAAGGCCCGTTTATCCCAGAGGGCAAGTCCTGCCTGGGCATTGGCTGCAAACATCCCCAGGGGATGGAGCGCCTTTCCTGGGAGCACCGTGCCGTCTATGGCATAGATTCCCTCCCGCTGCCCTACAGGCAGAGTCTCACAGAAAAATTTCTGTACTTTTGCCGCTGTCTCCTGCTCCCAGGCATCGGCGGCAAACCAGGAGAAATCCAGGGCTATATTGGCTATGGTCCGGTAAGCGTCACTGTAGTACCAGTCATGCCTGCCCCCCCAGCGCTCCTCCACCGGAAGGTAGGGCTTTCCGTCAAATTCCGCATATTCTGCACTAAGCCCCGTAACAGGATGGCAGGCTTTTTTTAAGTATTCCCTGCTGGCATTCGCCGCCTCTCGGAAAAATTCCCGGTCTTTTGGGTACGCCCACCTGGCAAAAAGCTCATAAAAATGGGGCAGGTGGTAGGAGGGGTCTGAAAAGTCCACCTCACAGATGAAACGGATGAGCTTATTGGTTTTATCCCACATGGACCTTCCCCCCTCTCCTGCCTCCCCCTTGTGGATACAGGTATGAAGCAGCTCTTTTGCCTCTTTTGCGTAATCAAAGATTCCCTCTCCGTCTCCCCACCTGTGTGATGCAAAAAACAGGGACATGGCAAAAAACTCCTCCCCGTCCGGAGCCGGGCCAAAAGCATTTTTTTCTCCGTTTGTCCGGCAGGACCAGGCAAAATAGCCTTTATTTTCCCCCTCTTCCATATACATATAAGTTCTGGCCCATTTCCACAAACGGTCAAACTCCTCTTTCCTGTCCATCTGCACACACATCATCATGCCGTAGGACATGCCCTCCGTGCGCACGTCATGGTTTCCGGTATCTTCTATGTAACCCATATCCTCCCCCGCCGGGTGGTAAATCCGTTCCTCTTCTTCCCCGTAAAACAGCGTGTGGAAAATCTCCTGCTTCCTCTGCTCAATATCCTCTTCGCTAATCCCTGCCTCCTCAAAGAGATTCCGGTAGACCCCTGTGTAAAAGGAGCCTTCCCATCGGCTGTTTTCCATGTTTTTTTTCATGTTTCTAAACCCTTTCTTTCCAAATTTATTTTCTTGTATTTTTCCGGTAGCTGGTGGGAGTACAGCCTTTTACTGCTATAAACTTGTTGATAAAATAGTCTGGGTCATGGTATCCCACCTTCTCTGCAATAGCATATATTTTTTCATCGGTCTTAAGCAGCATCTCCGCCGCCTTTTCAATCCTGTACTTGTTCAGATATTCCCGGAAGGACACACCGTACTGCTTTTTAAATATCTGTCCCAGATAGGCGCTGTTGATGAAAAATATCCGGCTTAATTCTTTCAGGGAAAGATTCTCGCTGTAATGCTCTTTCACATAATCTTCAATATCGCTTAAGACACCCCCCCCTGGTATATTTCCTCTCAACTGGCAGAGATAGTCTGCAAAATCCCGGATTAAATTTTCAAAATGTCCCCGGTTCCCGTTGTCTGTCTCTTCATCAAAGGCGTTTTCCCGAATCATCTGAATAATCTCATTTTGATTCACCTCCGGATCCTGCTCCATGGCAAGATGAACCAGCCGCAAAAATATGTAATTCATGTTCATGCGCACAAATTCCGCATCCATCTCCTCTTCTTTAATCTGCCGGTATACTTCCTCCGCCGCTGACTGCATTTTTTCCCTGTCGTTCTCTTCCACCGCCTCCAAAAGCATATCCATGGTTGCCTTTGTGACAATGCTTACGGGAGGGCCCTCTTCCCCTTCAGAATAGTACATAATACTTGGCACAGCCCTTTTCTTTTTCTCTTTTTGGGCAGCCTGGGCAAAACCGGATACCCTGCCTAAAAGCTCTATAAGCTGTTCTTTCTGTACCGGCTTTAAAATGTAATCCGTACAGTTTTGGCGTATGGCCTCTTTGGTGTACACAAAATCCCCGTAGCTGCTTAAGAACACAAAAAATGCGTCTGAGATATTTTCTTCCCGTATTTTCTGTAAAAGCCCGATTCCGGACATTACAGGCATTTTGATATCCGCAAGAATAAGATCGGCTTTGTGCTCCCTTAAATACCTTAGGGCCTCTTCTCCGTTGGAACAGGTGCCGGCAATCTCATACCCTTCCTTTTCCCAGTCAATTAACGCCGCAAGCCCTTTAAGGATAAAGGGCTCGTCATCCACCAGTAATACTTTTAACATACATACCACTCCATTCCCAATGCTCCCCTGTATGCCGTTTTATCTTAAGATATGGAAATCCTTTCCGTTTTACATCCCGTCAGTTCTTCGCTTCTTTTATCTGGCTGGCTTCCCCCTACGCTGATTTCATAGGGACATCCCGGCAGTTTCTTTTCGCCTTTTTTGTCACACAGCATAAAAGCTTCCGGCGGCAGGTAAATCTCGCATGTTTTGCTCTCCCCCACCTTTAAATCAACTTTTTTCACACCCTTAAGCTGTGGATTTGGAGCGCCCTCTGCCTGGGCTTTCACATAGGCCTGCACAGTTTCCGTACCCTCCCGTTTCCCTGTATTTTTCACGGTAAAGCGGATGGTTACTCCCCGGCTGACATCCGGATTTTCCTCAGTAAAAGCCACATCAGAACAGGTATATGCCGTGTAGGAGAGCCCATAGCCAAAGGGGTAGAGAGCCTGGTTTTTCATATAGCGGTAGGTTCTGCCCTCCATGGAATAATCCTCAAAATCCGGCAGCTCTTCCGTTGTCCTGTAAAATGTAACGGGAAGTTTTCCCTGGGGATTCCTCTCCCCAAAGAGTATCCTTGCGATTGCCTTTCCTCCCTGAGCTCCCGGATACCAGCCCTGGATAATAGCGTCTAAATGTTCCTCTTCCCACACAAGGCTCATAGCGCTCCCGGTAAGGCACACAAGAATTATCGGTTTGCCGCTCTCTTTTGCCACTTTTAAAATATGGTGCTGCAGCCCCGGAAGGGAGAGGTTTGGCTTGTCTCCGCTGCCGTATTCATTGCCGGTATCCCCCTCTTCCCCTTCTAAGGTGGCGTCCATGCCCATAACGGCGATTACCACATCGCTTGCCTCACATACGCCCCGCACTTCCGCTTCTCTGTCATTTGCCTGGGCAAGTCCGCTTGTCCTGTCCTGATAAAGATGGCATCCCTGGGAGTAAAGGACTCTCACATCCTCCCCCACATAATCCTGTATACCCTCTAACACTGTAATATACCTGGAAGCCGTGCCCTCATAGTTCCCCACAAGGGCGCTTCTGCTGTCCGCATTGGGACCGATTACCCCGATGGTCTTAAGCGCCCTTTTATCCAATGGAAGAATATTATCTTTATTCTTAAGAAGCACTGCGGATTTTTCCGCCACTTCACAGTTAAACTCCCTTGCCTCTTTTGTGTCCACTGCTGTGTAGGGTATGGCGTCAAAGGGATTTTCTTCTTTTTTGTCAAAAACCCCGAGCTTCATCCTTGTGGTAAACAGGTTCACTACCGCCTCATCAAGTCTCTCCTCGCTGACCTTTCCCTCCCGCACTGCCTGGGTGAGATACATAAATAAAGTGCCGCAGTTTAAGTCACAGCCGTTGTTCATAGCCATTGCCGCAGCTTCCTGGGCGTTGGAACATACCCCGTGGCCCTCGTAAAAATCTTTGATGGCCCAGCAGTCGGAGGTAACATGTCCCTCAAACCCCCACTCTTTTCTTAAAATATCAATCAAAAGAGTTTTGCTGCCGCAGCAGGGTTCCCCATTGGTTCTGTTGTAGGCTCCCATTACTGTCTCCACCTTTGCCTCTTTCACACAGGCTTCAAAGGCGGGAAGGTAAGTTTCCCATAAGTCCTGCTCATTTGCCAGGGCGTTAAATTCATGCCGCACGTCCTCCGGCCCGCTGTGCACCGCAAAGTGTTTTGCGCAGGCGGCAGTCTTTAAATAATTTTCATCATGCCCCTGAAGCCCCATAATATATCTGACCCCAAGCCTTCCGGTAAGGTATGGGTCTTCCCCGAAGGTTTCATGACCCCGTCCCCACCTTGGGTCACGGAAGATGTTCACATTGGGGGCCCAGAAGGTCAGCCCCTTATAAATATCCGTATCCCCGCTATTCTGCTGCATATTAAACTTGGCCCTTGCCTCAGTGGACACCACATCCGCCACCTGCTCCATCATATCCTCATCAAAAGCCGCCGCCATTCCCACAGCCTGGGGAAATACTGTGGCTGTGCCTGCCCGGGCAACGCCGTGAAGGGCTTCATTCCACCAATTATATTTTTTAATTCCCAGACGCTCAATAGCAGGCGCCTGGTACAGGGTCTGCTCCACTTTCTCCTCTAAGGTCATCTGAGACACCAGCTCTTTTGCCCTCTGGCGGTATCCTTCTAACTTTTCTCTGTTTTCATTCAATTCCATCTCCGATTCCTCCGATTTATTTTATTTTTCCTATAGTTCCACCTGTTTACAGTTTTCTGATTTACTGGTATGATAAATTATTAAAGATATATTCACAAGTATTCGTTTTCTGAAAGGAAGCACAGATATGACCAATACGATACATCTGCCAAAGAGCCATCCCCCTGACCCTAATTTTAAACGCATCGTGGAGGGCAGACAGGAAAAAGTATCCTATCCCAAAGATTCCTCGGTACGGTTGTGGGTCAACCGGGAATTTGAAAATTATCCTGACCACTGGCATAATGCCGTGGAGATGATTATGCCTGTAGACGGCGGCTACCATGCGGCTATCGGCAGCCGCTCTTATTCCTTAAGCACAGGGGATATCCTTATCATCCCTGCGGGGGAACTCCACGCCCTCACCGCCCCGAAGGAGGGCGTGCGGCTGATTCTGCTGTTTGAACTGGCGCCGCTTTCCGAAATGCACAATTTTCCCAATTTACTTCCCCTCCTATCCTTTCCGCTGCACTTTTGCGCCTTGGAGCAGGACGGGTTTTATCTTACCTTAAAAAACCTGATACTTGGGATATACAATGAATATATGGGAGGCGATGCTTTCAGTGAGTTTAAAATTTACGCTTCCATACTGCAGCTATGTGCGGAAATAGGCAGAAAACATATGGAAAACAGTCTGGAATTTTCCGATCTGGCACCCAACAAGCAGTCAGAGTATATCAATAAATTCCACACCGTATTCCAGTATATCAACGCCCATTACATGGAGCCTTTGACCCTGGAACAAGCCTCCAAAGTGGCATGTTTTTCCAAGTATCATTTTTCCAGGCTTTTTAAACAGTACACTGGCACAACCTTTTATGATTATTTAACCTTAAGAAGAATACGCAGAGCAGAAGAACTTTTGTCCACATCCGGGTACTCGGTCACAGACGTGGCCCTTGCGTCAGGCTTTTCCAGTATCGCCACCTTTAACCGCACCTTTAAAAAGCTAAAGGGCTGCACTCCCACGGAATACTGTTCCCTGTGCCGCCTGGACAACCGGAGACACTGAAAACTTCCTGCCTATCCTGCCTGCTTACGAATCTTCTGTGGTAAAGTAGCTTAAATCTTCCTTCACCGCTTTTGACAGTTCCTTTAACTCCGAGGCTGTCTTTAAAAGAGAAACCGTAGCATCCTTTAATTCCTCCATGGAATCATTTGTCTGCTGTGTTGTCGCCGTATTTTCCTGGGCTATGGCGGAGAGGCTGGTCATAATGTCAACCACATGGGCTCCTGCCCTGCCGCATGTCTCAGCCTGCTCTAATACGCCTTTCATTCCGCTGCCAACAGATAAAATTCCGCCCTCCACTGTGTAAAATCTGTCTTTTGTCTCGGCCAGTTTCTGCTTCTGATCCATTATCATTTCTGTAACTTCACTAATGGACTGTACCGTCTGCCTGGACTCTTCCGACAGGGACAGTATGATTTCATTAATATTCCCGGCGGATGAATTGGTCTGCTCCGCCAGTTTTTGGATTTCGCTTGCCACCACCGCAAATCCCTTTCCTGCCTCTCCGGCCCTTGCCGCCTCTATACTGGCATTCAGGGACAATAAATTTGTCTGGCTTGCAATCTCTGCAATGAGATCAACCACTTCCTGGATTTTTACTACAGATGCGTTTGTCTTATGTATCTGATCCGATATTTTCATAAACGCCTGGGCGGTTCTGTCGCTTGTACCGCTTAACTCCTGGATGATTTTTGCAGCCTGGCTTCCCTTTTCCTTCATGCCCTTTGAGGTAAGGGATAATTCATTTACGCTCTCGCCGATTTGCAGCATCCCCTCCTGCATACCCGACACCTGCAGGGAGGAATTTGACACATCCTCGGCCTGAACCTCCGCCCCTTTTGCGATTTCATCCAGCGCTGCGCCCACAATCTCCGCCGCTCCTTTTGTCCTGTCCGCTTTCCTTTCCAGTTTTCCCCCTGTCTCTGCCAGATCTGCGGAAATTTCCTGGAGATGGCTGATGCTTCCCTCCAGCTTATCGAAAAACACATTCAGGCTTTTGCCAAACTGGGAAAATTCGTCATTCCCCTCCGCCTCTATCCTGACGGATATCCGGCCCTGGGTGATTTTATCCAGCGTCTTTTTAAAAAGCATCACCTTTTTATCCATGCCGCTTCCTATCAGCACAGTCATGCCAACCAGCACAATTGCCGCAATTATAAGCACAAACACACTGACTCTAAAGGCGGAAACTTGTACGTCTTCCATATCCTTTGAAGCCATATTTTTCACAAGGGAGCACAACTCTGTAAGTTCATTGTTTAATAAAACATTCTCAGCCTTTTTTGCAAGGATTTTATCGTCTATTTCCAGCATCTGACGAAAAAGCTCCTTTTGCGCCTGAAGTTTTAAAAGGGAATCCTTTACAAGTTGTTCGCCTTCTGTGTACAGCGGAATGTTTTCTTCTATCTCTGCCGTCAGGGCTTCTATTTTTCCCCGGCTCTCCTCCACATCTTTGCCTTCCACCACCAGCTTGCTGTACTGGCTGATGCCGCTTTCAAGGGTGTTAAGACTGCCCTCAAAGCCATAGACCCCGGAATAGGAACCGCCGTACTTGTAGTCAAAAGTCATCTCTGTGGGCTCCAGGTACAGGGTATATTCTATGTCGGAATAATTTTGGGGCTCGTATTCTTTTATGGGAATCTGCACTGCAAACTCCTCCCAGCACTGGTTAGCGGCGTTAAAGTTACAGCCGATGCGTATGGCAGGGGCAGCAGGAAATGTGGTGATTTCACTGTCCACATAGGCAAGGCCGGAACCCTGGGGAGCCGATATCCCAGATATGTCCACCTGGACGCAATCTCCCCCTTTTACCAGTTTTATGTCTGTAATGTAACAGTTTTTATCATAGGTAAGGGTTCCCCCCACCCGGAATGCCAAAAAGTCCCGCTTTACGCTTTCCGGTATGGGGCCTTTGTAAACCGCCTTTATATATTCTTTGCCGTCAATTTCCACTCTCTCGCCGGTGGTCCACATATGGGCGTCTATCCACTTTATCTCCAGCCAGTCCTGCTTATCAATCAGGTCCGAAAAACTCTCGGAAAGCCCGCTGTCCCCTTCCAGGTACTGGCCGTACAAACCCTTTTCCCCGTCAAATCCCCGGCTGGCGCTGAGACTGCTTATCTCACTGTAGTTTGCCGAAAGCCCCGCCAGATCTTTAAGAATTTTGTCCACATCCCCTTCATATCTGGAATCTGTCAGACCCCGCAGCGCCTGTGCCTTTGATGTCATCTGTGAAAGATTGCCAAGGATGCTGTCCAGATACCCCTGGTCAATATAATACTGATACTGAGTTTCCAGCGCAATGTTTTTCACCTGAAGTACATCCAGGTCACTGACAATAGACTCTATTTCGCTGTTGCCGCTGTTTCTGTCCAGGGAATGAATGCCTAACACTCCGATGCCTACTGCCACAATAAGGGAAAAAATACCAATAAGCGCTATTTTGCTTTTAATAGTTTGAAACACCTTCCCGCTGTGTTTCTTTTTTCTTTTTTTCATATCCCTTCTCCTGTTATCCTATGGTAAAATTGATGAAATCAAAGCGCTGGGCTGCAGGCCTATTCGGCAATATTTAGGTTTTTCCCTTTTAACCCCAGGAATGTCCCTTCCCCATGCCCTCCTTCTGCATGCCCTATGAGCCATTTGTTTACAGCCGCTAAAAGTGCGTCCTCATTTGGCGCAGAGCCGTCAGCAGCCACTGCAGTATGTTTTTCCCTCAGCGGCCCATTGGTTCCTCTGGGAAGTACAACTGCCACTAAAAATCCCTTTCCCTCTACGCCGCAGGGCGCATAGTGGAGCGTGTCGGCATACAATTCCACCCCTGTTCCCCCAGGAAGGAAGAAGGCTTGTGCCTTTGCCGTGTCATAGGTGAAATCCTCGTTTACATCCTGCTGCCGCCCCAGAATCAGGACAGTATCTGTGGCGGCTACGTTTACCTCTGAACTTCTGTGATATTCCAGTCCGTTTAAATATGTATTATGCCCGTTGCAGTATCCGATTTGAATGGGCATCTCCCCGTAAAAAACAGCGGAAAGTTCTTTCATCACCGGCAGTTTTTCCAATTCCAAAACGCTGGGTTCATAGACTACCCCTTCCGGCATTGGCATATCCTTCATCTTTTCCACCAGTTCCCGAAAATCAACATTTCGGATTACCCTTCCGTATTTATGAAATTCTTCAGATTCCACTTTTAAAATTTCCATGCCGCACCTCCTATTTTACGAAAGGATTCTCTGTGGCATAGGGAAGGTTTGCGGGACGGTTGTAATCCAAATCCTCCACCGGCACTCCGAGATACTTAAATACCTCAAACAGTTCCCTGCCGTAATGTCCAAAAGCAACTGCGCCATGATGGGGATAGTTTTTCTCAATCAGCACATGGCGGTAGAACCTGCCCATCTCCTGAATGGCAAATACGCCGATGGATCCAAAAGAGCGCGTTGCCACCGGAAGGATTTCTCCCTGGGCCATGTAAGCCCGAAGCTTGCAGTCCGCTGTGGACTGGAGACGGAAAAATGTAATATCTCCAGGTATAATGTCTCCCTCTAAGGTTCCGTTTGTCACCTCTTCCGGAAGGCTTCTTGCCATAATCATCTGGTTTTTCATCTCATGTCCTGACAGTTTTCCGGAACAGGTATTCCCGCAGTGGAATCCCATAAAGGTATCTGTATGCCTGTAATCAAACCTGCCTTTTATAGATTCTTCATACATATCCCCAGGTACGGAATTGTTGATATCTAACAGGGTGACGGCATCCTGGCTGACACAGGTACCGATAAACTCACTTAACGCCCCGAAAATGTCCACTTCACAGGATACCGGAATCCCACGCCCGGTGAGACGGCTGTTTACATAACATGGTACAAATCCAAACTGGGTTTGGAAAGCAGGCCAGCACTTTCCGGCGATTGCCACATACTCTCTGTATCCCTTATGCTCCTCTATCCAGTCAAGAAGGGTCAGTTCATACTGGGCAAGCTTGTTAAGTATCTGTGGCTTTTTGTTTCCGGCTCCAAGCTCTTTTTCCATATCCGCCACAACCTCAGCAATCCTCTCGTCATTGTCATGCTTGTGGAATGCCTCAAAGAGGTCAAGTTCTGAATTTTCCTCTATTTCCACATTTAAGTTATAGAGCTGTTTGATGGGGGCGTTGCATGCCAGAAAATTCTGCGGCCTTGGGCCGAATGTGATGATTTTTAAATTGGACAGCCCTATAATGGCTCTTGCTATGGGCAGAAACCCGTGAATCATATCTGCGCAGCTTTCCGCATCCCCCACGGGATATTCCGGTATATAGGCCCCTGTATTTCTCAGTTTTAAGTTATAGCTTGCGTTTAACATACCACAGTAAGCGTCGCCTCTGCCCTGGCAGAGATTGCCCTGTGTCTCCTCCGCTGCTGCCACAAACATTTTCGGCCCCTCAAAATGCTTGGCCAAAAGCGTCTCGGCAATCTCCGGGCCAAAGTTCCCAAGATAGACGCAAAGGGCGTTGCACCCTGCTTTTTTAATATCCTCAAGAGCCTTAACCATGTCAATCTCGCTCTCCACAATGCAGATAGGACATTCATAAATATCCTCTTTGTCATATTTCCTGCCATAGGCTTTTACTACTTCCTGCCGCCTTCCTGTTGATAAGGACTCCGGAAAGCAGTCCCTGCTCACTGCCACGATGCCGATTTTTACTTTTGGAATGTTGTTCATACTAAAATCCTCCTGTTTTTTACATTTTTTGAAACCCCTGTTCAGCCATGGGGCTATAATAGTTTCCCAAACAATGCTTTGCATGCCGGGTAGATATTTTTATACTGCTGATAACGTGCCTCATATTTTGCCGCAAGCTCTGAATCCGGCAAAACGGTATCTTTTATCTTTACTGTTTTTTCCGCCGCCTCTTTTACATCGGCAAACTCCCCGCATGCCACTGCTGCCAGCATGGCCCCGCCCAGCGCGGCGCCTTCTTCAGTTTCCAGAATATCCAGTTTGATATTCAGCACATTAGCAATGATTTTTTTCCACAACGGGCTTTTTGCCCCGCCGCCGCATATTTTTGCACGCTCTATTTGTATCCCAAGGGATTTTGCCACCTCAAAGGAGTCCCTTAAGGCAAAAGCTACTCCCTCTAAAACAGCCTGGGTCATTTCTGGCCGCCCGGTATCCATTGTCATACCGATAAAAACTCCCCTGGCATCCGGGTCGTTGTAAGGAGAACGCTCCCCCATAAGATAGGGCAGATAATACACATGGTTCTCCCCTAAATCTGCAATTCCCTCCTGCTCTTTGCCGTAATCCGTGACACCGATAATCCCGTCCATCCACCACTTGTTGCAGGATGCTGCGGAGAGCATACAGCCCATAAGATGATATGCACCACCGGCGTCGCAAAAGGCATGCAGGGCGTTGTTTTTATCCACCCGGAAACTGCCGGAGGAAATAAATATGGTACCGCTTGTCCCAAGAGAAATGGTACAGCTCCCGTCTCCCACAGTTCCTGTGGCAACTGCGGAAGCCGCATTGTCCCCTGCCCCTGCTGCAACTTTTACATTCTCTCCCATTCCAAGATCCTGTGCAATTTCCCGGCGCAGAACGCCCACACATTCATAACTTTCGTAAAGTTTTGGCAGCATACTTTCCGAAATCCCGCAGATACCGCACATTTCCTTTGACCACTGGCGTTTTTTTACATCCAAAAGGAGCATTCCCGATGCGTCCGACACATCTGTGGCATGCACTCCAGTCAGCCGATACGAAAGGTAATCTTTTGGAAGCATAATCTTATCTATTCTGGCAAAATTCTCAGGCTCGTTCTTTTTCACCCACAAAAGCTTGGGTGCTGTAAATCCCGTAAATGCTATATTTGCCGTATACCCGGAAAGGGCTTCCTTCCCGATGCCATTGTTTAAATATTCACACTCTTCCTTTGTCCTGCCGTCATTCCACAGAATGGCGGGCCGGATAATGCAATCCTCTTTATCAAGAATCACCAGGCCGTGCATCTGGCCCCCAAAACTGATTCCCGCCACCTCTTTTCCGTCAAATCCCGTAAGCAGCTCCTTTATCCCGGCAATAGTTTCCCGGTACCAGTCCTCCGGATCCTGCTCCGACCATCCGGGCTTTGGAAAATACAGAGGATATTCCCTTGTCACTGTATTTTTCACCTCTCCCTCCCCGTCCATCAGCAAAAGCTTCACCGAGGATGTCCCCAAATCAATTCCTACGTAAAACATATCCTGCCTCCCAAGTATGATAATTCATCCATTTCATCCATGGCCAAACCAGGGATGAAATGGACGCCTGTATGTTATATCCCTATTATACTTGTACATATTCCCCAATACATCTTAGATATTGCTATATTTTTTTCACATATTGCCCGATTGCAGACAGGGATAATTTTCTCAAAGGAGATATAAAAAAATCCCGGAGGTTCTGCTTACCCCCATGTTAGGAACTGTGCTCAAATAGCTTGTGCTTGTAAGAGTATTTATGCACTGTTTTTTAGAACAGACGAAACCCCAGTCCCCAGACAGTTTCAATATACTCACAGTCAGAAATATTTTTCAGCTTCCTGCGGATATTGCTGATATGCACATTGACGGTTTTGTCCTCCCCTATATAATATTCTTCCCATGCATACTCGTAGAGTTCATTTTTTGAAAAAACCTTCTGGGGATACTTTAAAAATAATTCCATAATCCGGTATTCCCTTGCCGTCAAAGAAACAGGCTTTTGGGACACAAACAGCTGTTTTTTTTCCAAATCCAGACGCAAATCCCTATGCTGAAGGCTCATCTTTTGTCCCGTCCCTTCCCCCCTGTTTCTAAGCTGCACCAAAACTCTTGCCCTTAACTCCTTTAACTCAAAAGGTTTTGTCATATAATCATCCGCCCCCAGGGTCAAAAGGTCAACCTTTGTATCCAGCTCGTCCTTGGCCGAGAGCACAATAACAGGAATGCTGCTCTCCTTCCGCACTTCCCCAAGCAGAGTTTCCCCCATTTTCCCTGGAAGCATCAAATCTAGTATGATAAGGTCAAAAGACCGGCTCTTTAACAAAAGTTCCGCTTCCGTCCCGGAAAAGGCGCTGACGCAGGAATACCCTTCCTTCGACAAATCCAGATTTATCATCTCATTTATTTTACTGTCATCTTCCACAATCAGAATGCTTTTCATTGGCTGTTTCCCCCTGCAATGTTTCCTTTTCCTCATATTATATCCTATCCTGTTTTTGGGGACAATGCATTTTCCGGAATGTAACGGGATGTTTTGTCTTTCTTGAATTATTTAGATTTTATATTACAAAAAAGCATATAATATACTGTAGACTTTATCTTTGGTGTGTGTTATACTTTCTTAAAGAGGAGGCGAGGGTATATGGATAATAAAGAATTGTTAACGGCTATTTCCGATTTCATGGATCAGAAGATTGATTGCCTGGAAAAAAGAATGGACCAAAGAATTGATTCCCTGGAAGAAGGGATGGACCAAAAAATTGATTCCCTGGAAGAAAGGATGGATCAAAAAATTGATTCCCTGGAAGAAAGGATGGATCAAAAAATTGATTCCCTGGAAGAAAGGATGGACCAAAAAATTGATTCCCTGGAAGAAAGGATGGATCAAAAAATTGATTCCCTGGAAGAAAGGATGGACCAAAAGATTGATTCCCTGGAAGAAAGGATGGATCAAAAGATTGATTCCCTAAGAAACGATTTGGAAAAGAAAATAGAAAACAGTGAGAAAAATTTAAAGCGGGAACTGGTCAAAAGCGAAAACTTGATTTTAAAAGAGGTTGACGATGTTCACAGGCTTCTAATCGAACATGACAAAGACCACACAAAGCATATTGCGTAATACTGTTAATTGCTGATATTCAATAATGTTACAGTCAAAGAACTGTACAACAACCATAATTTTACCCAAAGTCAAAATGAGTTTCTTATACAATATTGCCATACAATTTCCGTGGATAATTTGATATAATATTGAAATATAGATAATTTTTTTACTGACTACTACGGGGAAAGGACGCTTATGGGCACGGAATCACTTCATACATCAACTGTATATAAATCAGCTCTTGCGGTAAATATTGCTTTTCTTGCGGTTCACGTTTGCTTTTTCATCTGTTTCGCTCTTTTGCATATTACGGTTATGGCTGTTGTAAATGTGTTTAGCATTTCCACCTACATTATTACACTTTTTTTACTGCACAAGGAAAGGATATTGCTTTTTGCCTATACTACATATATAGAAGTATTCATCCATATGAGTCTTGCCACCATCTGCCTGGGATGGAACTGCGGATTCCAAATCTGCTTCCTTGGAATGGTTATTCTTGTTTTTTATGTGGAATATATTCTGATGTCTACAAAAAACAGCACCTTTTACGGTGCAAGGCTTGCCATGGGTTATTTTCTGGCTTACATCGTATGTGCCGTTGTCACACATGTGATTCCGCCATTTTATGTAATCAGTGAAAGTATGGAGTTTATTATAATGCTGGCTGTTTCCTCCGCCACATTTTCTCTCTGTATCTTTTTTATGTCCCTTTTGGTGTACCTGACTATGCGCTCCACCAGAAACCTGTCCCACACGGCTCAGACAGATGCCCTGACAGGACTGCCTAACCGGCATTATCTTACTAATAATCTAAAAAAGATTTACATAAACCCGGAGATGAAGGATTACTGGATTACCATTGCAGACATTGACAATTTCAAATCCATTAACGATACATACGGCCACAACTGTGGAGACTATGTTTTAAAAACCATCTCAGAGCTTTTACAGAAACATTGTAAAAAAGCGGGAATTACCCCCTGCCGCTGGGGCGGTGAGGAATTCGTGCTCTTTGGCTCTGTAGGCAACAACCGCCAGGCACAACTGACGTTTTTAGAAGACATCCGAAAAGAAATTGAACAATATCCCTTTCAATATGGCGAACAGAATTTCCGCCTGACAATTACCTTAGGCACGGCTCTGTGCAATATTGAACAGGATTTAGATCAGTGGGTAAATCTGGCTGACAAAAAATTGTATGTAGGAAAGTACAGCGGAAAAAATAAAGTAGTGTTCTAGTTTAACTATGACTTTTTTCAGGATTATTTAATCTATCTATCTCTTTTATTTTCCGCTTTTTTTCATACATTTTTTTATCTGCCCGTTTTGCAATCTGGTATACATCCTTGTCCCCTTCTCTGTATTGTTCAAAACCGCTGGCAATTCTTCCATAAAAAACTTTATCCTCTCCCTTTATCCTGACTTCGATTTTCTCATCCTCTAAAACCCTGGAAATTTCCTGAATTTTTTCCCTGGTCATATCCCTGGTCAATACACAGAATTCATCCCCCCCGATGCGGTAAACCCTCACCTTTTTTTCAAACAGCTCATTGACAAAAGTCGCCGCACGGATAATATAATTATCACCCAGCTGATGCCCCATATTGTCATTGCACCATTTCAGATTATTCAAATCCATCACAAAAACCTGGGCATGTTCCAATTCCTCCTGGTCATACTGGGCAATTTTCCTGGAATAGGCAGTTCTATTCCACACCCCTGTAAGGGCGTCCGTAAAAGCAAGCTTATGGTACAATTCCGCCTCTTTTCCCTTGCTGGTCAAGTCGGCAATTTCCCTGGTAAACATGTAGCACAAAATCACAATGTATGCCAGGAAACATACCCGGCCAATCACATTTGCACTTCCTTTGGTAATGTAATAAATAACCAGGTCAAAGACAAACCCAAAAATAATTAAAATAAGGCTTAACACATTTATTTTCATTTCTTTTGTCAAAACACCCTGCCTTGCCTCTTTTACAGCCATATAAATGACCACAAACATAAAAAAGATACAGGTTACATGCATTCCCCACAGCGTCTCTTTATAATCATAAATCTGAAACACTTGGAGCAGCGTGGTTCCCACAATATCCGTCAGACTCATAAAACAGCACACTTTCCAGATTACGTGATCCTTATCGGCAAACATGTCTCTGGTAAAAAGAATAAAAGGCGGAACCATAAGCATCAGCGACAGATATGCCAGATATGTGGAAAACAAACTCTTCCCAAAAACCATCGACAGGCAGGAACTTTCGTTGGAGGACCAGATGCCCAAAAATGCAGCAAATGTCCCTAAGTGCATAAGTGTTACAACACTTTTGCCCACATCCCCTCTTCTCTTTATAATAATGCAGTAAATCAATATCACCACTCCCACCATGATAGTCAAAAAGCATATCATAAGGGAAGGCAGCTCACGAAAGAGCACCTTTTTCATTATGCTGTATTTTGAACCGTCGTAAATATCCGGCACCCTGTGTTTATTCTGGTCATAGGGAGAACTTAAATCAATTGTTATAATGCTCCCAATATGCGTACCCTTTACGGCTACAAAATTCCACCCGCTGCCCGGAGTTTTTCCAAAAGGATTTTCCGGGATGGAAACTTCATACACCACATTCTTCCCAATCGTCACCCGCACATTCTGGTGAACCGTATAAAAAGCAATATATCTGTCCCTGACATCGGAAGAATCAATCACCCCCTGCATAGACGCCCCTGTTTCCCCCAATGACACATTATATTCCATCTGCTTTACAGATTCTTCCGGCTCATACGCAACATTTACATTCCTGTGGAATCCAATTATAATACAAAACAATAGTATTATGGAAACTGCACATACCATGAGATATATTCTGCGAATATTTTTCATCTGGCCTCTCCTCTTACGCAGTTTTGCTGCTACAACATCTTTCTCTTTTTTAGTACCAAAAGCGCCAATATACAGATTGCTCCTGTGAGCACACAGATAATTAAAAATCCATGAGGCGTATTAGACAGAGGCATCCAGGCATCACTGACATTCATTCCGTATAATCCCGAAATAATCGTGGGAATCGCCATAACAAGCGTAATGCTTGTAAGAAATTTCATCACATTATTCAAACGGTTATTAATAATGGTGGAAACCAACTCCCTTGCCCCATGTATAATATCCCTATATATATTTGTCATCTCAAGGGCCTGCCTGTTCTCCACAATCACATCATCCAACAGGTCTTTATCCTCGGTATACTGTTTGATTCTCTCATAACGGGTTAAGCGCTCCAATACAATTTTATTGGCGCTCAAAGACGTGGCGAAATACACCAGATTCGTCTCCAGTTCGTGCAGAGTAATCAAATCCTTATCCTCAGTGGTCTCCGTACCGATTCTCTTCTCTATTTCACTCCTCTTTTTGTCAATGACCCGAAGCAGGGACTGATAGAGATTTGTGGTTCGCAGCAAAATCTGATACACAAACCGAATTTTTTTCTTTGTGCTGAATCCCCGCATACGGTTATTATAAAAATAATTTAAAATCACTGTGTCCTCACTGCATACGGTGATAATAGCATCCCCCACCAGCAAAATACCCAGCGGTATGGTCGTGTAGGCTCTCTGTTCGTTTCGCATCTCCTCACAGGGAATGTCCACCAAAATCAGGGTGTACCCGTCCTCCATCTGCACACGGGAACTCTCCTCCTCGTCCAACGCCGCCCGAAGGTCGGAAATATCAATATCATAGTGCCCCGCCACCTCCATCAGCTCGTCCATGGTGGGGGAAATCAAATGCACCCATACATCCGGTTCATATATAAACATCTGTGAAAGCACTCCGTTGTCTGTCTTATATATTGTCTTCATAACTGGTCTCCATTTTTATCCCAGAAATTACCTGCCACATAAATCATGGCAGTATATTATCATTTGACATTATGGGTTATTATATCACATTAGAAAGGAAATTTGAAGTTTTCTTTTTCCATATCCTGTGATATAATGGTTTTTAAGAATTCAAAGGAGAAATCATAGATATCTTTGTTCCTTTGGCGAAAATCAGAATATTTGAGAAGGAAACCTGTATGAATACAAACGAATCAGCAGAAAATTATTTAGAAACCATCCTTGTATTAAGTCAAAGACTCCCAGTTGTCCGCTCTGTGGACATTGCCACAGAAATGAATTTTAAAAAATCCAGCATCAGCGTTGCCATGAAAAACCTTAGGGAAAAAGGCCATATCACCGTAAGTGATGCAGGATTTATCTCATTGACAGAATCCGGACAAAAGATAGCAGACATGATTTACGAACGCCACACCTTTATCTCCAACTGGCTGATTTCCCTTGGCATCGATGAAAAAACTGCTGTGGAAGATGCCTGCCGCATGGAACATGTCATCAGCCCGGAAAGTTTTGCCGCCATAAAGAAATATGTTACCAATTCCTAAAAACAAAGGTGTAAAGTCCATGGCAGTTAGGATTCTGCACCTTTTATAAGCCCTGTTACCAGAACCAGTATTTCTTCTTTACCCCAATATAAACAAAGACCAGCCCAAGAAGCACAACAGCCGTTACAAGAACCACCGCAAATTTCACCATCCCATTCCCAAGTTTCTTTTCCGTAATCAGATACTTTCCCGCACTGTCCAGCTTTAACAGATGCATCTCCTTCTGATCCAACAGTTCATACTTCCCTTTGGAGGAATTATAAAGATACAGATACTCCCCGGACACGGTTTTTTCTTCCAATTGAAGGGTAATCCTGCCACAGATATTCTGCTCTCTGTTCACGCAGAAACTTGTGCCTTTTTCCTCTTCTTTAAACTCGATATCCGTATAAAACTCATTGCTCCAGTTTGATATGTCTTTCCCATCTATCTGCAAAAGATAACCGTCCCCATGCAGGGTTAAAACTTTCCCGTTTTCATAGAGATACCGCAGCATGTCTGAGGAAACCAGGGGGCAGTCTTTTACAGAAACTTCCGTACCGTATTCTGTCTGGGTTTTCCCGGCGCTTTCCTGCTGCTCTGGCTCCTGTGTCCTGCCCTCCAGATTTACGATTACCATGACCGCCGTACTGGTATCGCTGTTTTTTACAAGCACCGTCCCGCTTCCGGATTTTTTGGCAGTGACAAGGCCGCCTCCGGTGACAGATATAATGTCCGGGTTTTCACTTTCGTAGGTTATGCCCTGGTCTGCTGTTGCCGGAAGTACCTTTGCGGAAAGCTGAAAAGTATCCCCCTCTTTCAGCACCAGATATGTGGTGTTCATTTCAATTTTGGCAGTTGCATATTTTACGGTCAAATCCACACTTTTGGAAACATTTCCTGCGGAAACCGTAATGGTAACTTTTCCCGCCCCGATGCCTTTTACTTCCCCGGAGGAATTGACGGTGGCAATTTTTTCATCGGAGGAACGGTATGTCACCGTAGTGTCCGTGGCGTTTGCCGGAAGCACAGTGACAGATAAATTCATGGTCTTGTCCACTTCCAGTTCATCTTCATGGTCGGAAATCTCTATGTCCTTTACTGGAATCTTCTCATTCTCGTCCTTTGCCGCTATTACTTTTAAGGAAAATTTCTTCTTCACCTTTCCGCAGCTTACGGTAATGTCTGCCTTTCCAATGGCAATCCCCGTAACCCTGCCGATTTCATTGACAGTGGCAATCTTTGTGTCGCTGGATTTATAAGTTACACTCTGCTCCCCTGCATCCGTTGGAATCGGTGTCACGCTCAAAAGCTGGGAAGTCCCCACTTCAATTTCTGCCGGGCAGTCTCCCAGGTCAATATCCCTCACTGCAGTATTTGCCTCAGCTACTGTTAAAGTAAATTTTTTGGATACACCCCCGCAGGCGGCTGTGATTTCCGTTTTACCCTCAGATTGGGCGGTGATTCTCCCCATCTCGTTTATTTCCGCCACAACCGGATTTCCCGAAGAATACGAAACCTTTGTATCCGTGGCATTTTCCGGCAAAATGGTAATTCCTAAAAGCTGTCTCTCCCCCACCTTCATTTCAGACTGGTAATCCCCCAGGTCAATATCCTTAACCGGAACTTCCCCCGACACAACAGTCAGCGTAAATCTCTGGGATATCCCGCCAGAGGAAACGGTGATTTCCGCCATCCCTACATTAAGGGCCGTTATCCTTCCCGCCCCGTTAATCTCCGCCACCCCCGGATTCCCCGAAGAATATGTAATCTTTGTATCTGCCGCTTCCGCCGGGAGAACCGTCACGCTAAGGAGCTGCTTTTCCCCCACTTTCATCTGGGACTGATACTCCCCCAGATCAATCTCCGTCACTGCAGCAGGAACAGGCAGGGCTTCTGTCTCGGATGCTAATGCATATCCTGTGCCTTTAAATATTTGTCCTCCACAGATAAAAACCAACAGGAGGACAGAATAAAGCCGTCTTTTTAACTGCTTATCTTTCCGCATTTGTGTTTCCTTCTCTTTCAAAATAATTTATTATTTATATTTTACGCCCAGCTTTTCTAACACATAGTCAAAATACGTCATCTTGTCATAAATAATTCTGGCTTCAACCGTCATCCCGTTGGACAGGTTCACCTTGTCCCCGGTTTTGGAAACAAGATAATCCATTTCCGGAAGGATGCGGATTTTAAACACCTGGGAACTTCTGTTTTCCCCGCCCTCCATGGTGGTGACATTGCTGTCTATCCGCTGTACCCTTCCGGCAATATTCCCATATATGGTCTGGCTTAAGCCGTTTACCTCTATCTGCACCTCATCCCCCTCATGGATTCGGGCCATGTCCGCCGTACTGATGTAGGCATCCACTACCGTGTCCGCATTTTCCGGAGTAATGGTTGCCACCGGGGATGCGGTCTGCACCACCATACCTGTCTTGTAATCTGACAGAAGATGCAGCGTTCCTGTGGCGCTGGCTTTTACCTCGTATTCGTTTTTACCATTCCCCACGGCGGATAACTGGGCTTTTGCGGATTCCAGCTGGTTTTCCAATTCCTTTCTGGCATTTTCCGCCGTCTGCAGTGCAGTGTAATATAGCTCCGACTTCTTACTCTGGGCTTTTACCAGTTCGCTTTCAATCTGTTCATCGGTGTAGCCGTAGGATTTGTACATGGTGGTGTCTACCTCATTTTGTGCCACCTGTGCCTTGTAATTTTCAAACATACTGTAATACAGGCTGTCCTTATTTTCCCCGGCATCAAAGTAATTGGTGTCCTCTTTGATGGATTTTATCAGCTTGTCGTACTGGGCAATCTGCTCCTCATAATTCTCCTGGCTGTCTGCAAGCTGTTCCTCCTGCAGGTCGAAATCCAGGCTTTTTACCACAAAAAGAACGTCTCCTTTTTGTACCAGCTTTCCCTCCTCCATATAGGACTTGGCAATCTCCCCGGTAAAAGATGGCATCACATAGTTGGAATCCGAACTGGTAATGCTTCCCTCCGCCCTGACCATGTAGGCTTTGTGGGCAAATGTGCTCCATACCGTTATGCCTGCCATGGTAAAAAAGACGATAAGCACCAGCATATATCCAAAGGGAGGTATTTCCTTGTCAAACATAATGCGGCTGTCTTTTAAATCTTCTAATGTTTTTGCCTGAGCGCTCATATGATTTCTCCTGTTTAATTGATATTCTTCAATGAGATTATATTATATAATCTAAGAATTTTAAATTGACAAAAAATAGTTCTGCCCACCAGAAATGTCATTCCAAATACAATTCCAAATGATGCCCCAACGAAAACATCCGGCTCATTAACAAAAATGTAAAACAACAGCGCAGAAACACTTATTCCCAGACAGAAAATACTTACCCATATCACCAAAAACGTCTTCTTCCAGATTTTAAAATGTTCCTCTGGTATAAAATAACTATAATGTATCGTACCTGTCACCTTCAGGTTTTTGTCTATCACCACATCTTTTTCTATCTCTTCAATCATAAGCGCAAGAGGAATTTTGATATCATGTATATCCGGCAATAACATACTGAGTACCGATGCACATAAAATCAGCCACGGAGGGCTCTGAAATGTTCCATTCATACAAATTATTTTATTCTGATACCTGCTGCATACATAATTTTCCGCCTCACATTTAACCATGCCACGCATTCCTCCTATTTCAAATAAACAAATTTGCCTATAAACACGGGAGAATTAACTTTCTAGTTAAATTCTCCCATGCTTTTCCGATTATATCTTTACTCTTCCGTCAAGCTTCCTATCAGTTGCATAATCTGCAATTAAAGAAACCATTCCACCTACTGATGTCAAACACCATGCATTACTAAATAACAGTTTTCCAATCATTCCGTTACTAATGTTGATGGAAACGCCAATACCCATTTGTACAATTTTTCTAAACGCTCCAGACAAATGATTTAAATAGGTTTTTACCAAAGCCTTTGCTGCACACTTCCCCATAAATTTTACAGGTGCTAAATACGGACATATTGCAAGTGCAATAACATCCACTGCAACAGCTACCCATGACCTTGAAATTGTTCTTCCACCTTCTAAATAGAGCATCTCTTCTTCACTCATCACTGCATAACTGCTGGGCATCACAAGTGCCCCGTCATAACACATCTCCATTGCGTGTTACCTTCTTTTTCTTTTTTAATTCTCACACATTGTTTGCAACCAATGTCTGAATTTATGTAAATGCATATTACATACTTTTTAAGAATTTTTCTTCGGCACAAACACATCCGCTACAATCGTTCCCTCTTCTTCATTTTCATCCACAAAAACAGTGTAGCTTTCCCCTTCTAACTCTATGTCATTTTCAAATGCCTCCACGTTTATTTTGTCATAGGCAATTTTTAACTGCTCCTCCGGCCCCATATAGCGACAGTACATACAGTCCGTGACACGAAGCACCGATTCCATGGAATAGGGTTTTTCCACAGAATTAATAAAATGATTGCATTGAAGCATAAGGATAATTTCCATATCCAACTCTTCCTCTTCATTGACAAATGTCCTTGTCTGCTGTATCAGCGGGCCAATCTGCACGGCTCCTTTTACTTTTATGTAGGACTGCATTTTTTCCACTAGAACGGCCAAATCCATATCCTGATTTTCCAAATCAATTTTGCTTTTTAATACATTCTGTAATTTCAGTATTTTGCTTGTGTTAAATTGTAATTTTCCCATGATTTTTCTCCTTATTCTGTATCTTTAAAAACACATTCCTATAATTCGTAAATGTACTGTAAAATTGATACTTTCTAAAAAAACTGCAGTCTTTCAACACATCTTCCTTCGTTAAAACCAGCAGTTTAAGATAGGAATCAAAATGCAGAAAACTCTGATTTTGCTGCCGATGCAAATCTTCCAAATATCCCTTTATAACATTTTTTAACCCAATCTCATCTTCCACTAATGCATAATATAAGCACATTTTCATTATGCTTAATTTTGTATCTGCTATTTCCATGTGATGCATATAATCCTCTAAAGATTTTAAAAAACATTTTTCATATATCATGTCCTGTATTTTATCCGGATACGGAAATTCCCTGTCTGCACATTTTGCAACATACATATGCAAAACAGCCTCCAGGTAAAAGAGCTCAAAATCTTCCTTAAAATCCGTACACATTTGGATTTCCAAAAGCCTGTATAATTCATGTTCTGCGGATGTATACAGCAAAACAAACCTTGCCAGATACACTTCCGCATATCCCTCTTCCATATATTTTTTCCTGACAAAGTACCCGTGGTAAGAATCCGTTTTCAGCCATCCGGCCATAATTACCGTGATGAAACTTAAAAACCCCGATATGCTGAACCAGATATTTTTTCCTGTCGTCCATAGGACGGTATACAAACTCCAAAAAACTAACTGCCCTGCAAAATTAGCTTTCTGCCCCTTTAAACACTGTTTCGTAAGCTTATCTTTATCTAATGCCCTGCTGTCATCCAAAAAAAATTTGGAAGGATAAAAATAATTTGCCATTTGAAACAAATTGTAAAATAAATGCGGATTTTTCCCTCTGTGAATCACAAATGGAAAAAATCCTCCATTAAACACAAAAGGAAAAAACAAAACCGGGCTGTCTCCCAGACCTTCTTTTTTATAATAAATATGCGCTGATAAATGTCCCACAAAAAAAGAAACATTCCACAACATCACATAAAAGAGCATCTGTTCCAGACTTATTGCCATTATCATCCCAAACGTTAAAGCATCTTCTTTTGTAAACAAATCAGAATAGACTGAAATGCATATGGCACCGTAGGCTAAAAAGCAGGAAATCTCAATCTTTCTTTTCATTTTTATTCTTCATAAGATATCTTAATATCCATTCCTTCCGGTAAATATTGTGCATCTATTATCTTTTCGTATTTAATATCCGTAAAACCATTGCAAAACTGTAATTCCACATATGCAAATTTCTTTTGCTCCCTGTCCGCCAAGGCATAGATAAAACCATAGTCCCGATTTGTATATACCGCACACAATTCATAGGGGAAATTTTTTATCCCATAGGGGTAGGGTTCTTCTGCCGAACCCAGTTCTTTCAAACGCTGATATTCTTTTTCAAAAAACTCCTCATCACAGGTATATACCAAATATCCTAGATAGCAAGGATCCCATGGATTGTAGTAATAATAGCAGAAATCCTCTATTTCGCATAATTTCTCATCTATAGAATCTGGAAAAATATCATTATAAAGATCAAAGTTTTCTTTATACTTTCCATCTTTCCCTATGTATTCCTGATATTTGCCAATATCTTCTGTCCTGTCCCTGCTGTCATACATCCAAAATCCTATAAATCCCAGAATCAGCAAAAAGAACACACCAATGACCAATCCCGCTATTTTTATGCCAAATTTTATATCTGCTTTCATTAAATACCTCCACTTATAATATATATTTCTAATTTTAAGGTTTAATTTCTTTTTTTGCTTACGTTAAGAGAAGTTTCTCTTTACAAATCTAGCAGTAAAGAGAAACTTTTTATAATCTAAAAAATCATCTTATATTAAACATAGGAAGGACAATTATTCCAGATAGCAGCATAAACACCTCTGCGATACCACTTATTCCCACCATCTTCAATATTAATCTTACCTGCACGTCTTTTTACCTCTCTGATAATTCCATTGTCAATTCCTGCTGAAATTGCGGCCGATGACATATAAAACATTACAGCATGTGCAAAAATTTCTTTTGCAATATTTAAAGCACTCATACCTTTTACTAGTTTGGCACCCTTTAATGCATTCCCCTTCGTTTTGCAAAAATTCTTATTCAAATATTGCCTTTTCATTTTTAGTTCTACTGTACCTCCCTCCACATACGTCATCTCATCCTCGCTCATCACTGCATAACTACTGGGCATCACAAGTGTCCCATCATAACACATCTCCATTTCGTGTTACCTCCTTCTTATTTTTTCTTGTTTTTAGTTACTGACATACGCCGTCTGCAGTCGGCATATGCATTTATGTAAATGTACACTACATACCGCAATTAAGTATAACTAATCACATCTTCCATATTTTCAGGAATCTCCATCACACTTTTTCTTTCCACAGCCTTCTCTTCCTTTACTGTAAAATTTCCCTGTTGCATCTCCCACAACTGGTAATACTTTCCTTTCTTTGCCAGCAGTTCCTCATGATTCCCCTGCTCCACTACCTTACCCTGGTACATTACAATAATATTGTCACAGTTTTTCACGGTGGCAAGCCTGTGGGCCACAATCAGCATACTCTTATCCCGAAGCTTGTTGTAAATCATGTCAAAAATAATATTCTCCGTGGCAAAGTCCAGATTGCTGGTGCTCTCATCTAAAATATAGAATTCATTTTTCTTTAAAAATGCCCTGGCCAGGGCAATCCTCTGTTTTTCCCCGCCGCTTAGGCCGTTTCCCGCCTCCTCCAGAAACGTATAATACTGCATAGGCAGTTTTCGGATAAACTCATGGGCGTCCGCCGCCTTTGCCGCCTCCTTCACTTCTTCTAAAGTGGCACTCATCCGGCTGACCCTGATATTGTCGTAAATGCTTTTGGAAAACAGCTCTATGCTCTGGGGCACATAGGAAACTGCCCTTCTCAAAGATTTATTGCTGATTTCGCTGATGTCCACGCCGTCCATGGTAATGCAACCCTGTTCCGGCTCATAGTATTTTAACAGAAGCTTTGCGATGGTGGTCTTTCCGCTTCCGCTGGCTCCCACCAACGCCACTTTTTTCCCTTTGGGAATCACAAAGCTCACATCATCTAAGGCAGGCTTCCGGTTCCCGTACCGGAAAGTCACATGTTTTACCTCTATATCTCCCTGAACAGCTTTGATATCCTCATACATATTTTCCTGGGACAAAGGCTGTTCCTCTTCATAGTCCAGAATTTCCGAAAAACGCTTCATGGAAATATTGGCCTCCTGCAAAGATAACTGCAGGCTTACCAGATTTCCCACAGGCTCCATAAAATACCCCGCCAGGGTGTTAAAGGCCATAAAGCTTCCGATGGTAATATTTCCCTTTAACACTTCCATAATCCCAAAATACATAAGGATAAGGTTTCCACCGGAGGAAATCAACTCCGATATTACCCCCTGAACATTGGAGAGCATCCCCTCTTTATAGCTGATGCGCAGGGAACGTATATATTCCTTTTCAATCTGGTCTAACTCCACTTCTTCATTGGCATTTCCTTTTATGGTTTCCACCGCCCGAAGTCCCTCAATAATCTGGGAATTTAACACTGCCGACTGTTGCATCTCTTCTTCGTTAATCTTTTTGTAGGGCTGTTTAAAAATAAATACCAGCAGGATACTTACAATGGTCATAAAAATAATAATGGCAAACAGGGAACCGTTCATACGAAACAAAATTACCCCGGTAATTAAGGCCATGCCGATATCCAATATCAGCGTCAAAGCGATATTGGTAAACACATCCTTTATGGTAAAGGCGTCGGAAAACCTTGTGGTAATATCCCCTGTTTTCCTGGTGGAAAAGAATTTCATGGGAAGATTGTAGATATGCTTGAAATAGCCAAGCATCAATGGAATATCAATTTTTATGGAAAGATGCATCATCATCCACTGCCGCACAAAACTGACCACCACCTGTGTAATGTTGATGCCCAAAAATACAATAATCACAAGCTTTAGCACATTTTCCTGTCTGTAGGGAAGTATCTCGTCAAAGAGCACGTTATTGAAAATCGAAGATACGATCCCAAGCAGCGTCATGAGAAGAGACGCCAAAATCCCGTAAGCAAACAGCTTTGTCTGGGGCTTTAACAGGGCAAGATATCTGTCTAAGATTTTCCCACCCTTTATTTTTCCTGTCTCAAATTCCTGGTTGGGCAGCAGAATCAGCATGGCCCCGGTAAACCCCTTGTAGAATTCATCCACGGTCATCCGAAGCAAATCTTTTGCCGGATCTCCCACTACCACATATTTCTCTGAAATCTTAAAAACTACAACAAAATGCGTCATGCCCTCTTTTGTAACCACATTGGCAATGGCAGGCAGGGTATACTTGCTTAAAAAACCCTCCCTGTCTACCCGGACTGCCTGTGAGGTAAATCCCAAAGTCTCTGCACACTTGCTTAACCCCAAAAGGTTTGTCCCCTTTAAGTCCGTTCCCATCAGGTCACGGAGTTTGGTAATGGTAGTTTCCTTTCGGTAGTGCAGACAGACCATGGCAAGGCATGCGGCTGCACAATCTGTGGCATCATGCTGCTGTACAAATGTGTATCGCATGTTTTTTCTCCTGCATAGTTTATTTTCTTTTCTTTAAGATTTTTCTCCAAAAGTCACTTATACTATCTTTTGGATTATTTCCCCTATCTCCTCCATCAACAGTTTTCATCTCTTGCTTTGACAAAATTACAGAATTATCCGGCAATTTAATTTCTCTTTTCATTCAAAATCTCCTTTTCTTTTGATATCTTTACTTTACCATTTTTTATATGAAATGCAATATTCATGTGGCATTTGGTAGGAATTCCGTGTTATTTGGTAATTTCTATTCCCCTCCTGCGTACGATTTTAGCAATTATATTCATAATGAAGATTTTTCATAAGCCTATGTCTATTATAAATAATTTCTATTTTCTTTTTCATATTTTAATATTATAATAACTATATGCAAGGAGGATCTGAAATGGACTTGATAAGAATTTATTTTGATATAATGTATAATGTATTTTCATTTTTTACTATTGAACTTTTTGCACAATATCAGCTAAAAACGTACAATTCTTTTAATAAAAAAAAACTGCGTATTTATTACCTAATTTATTATATACTGTATTCTATTCCTGCTAATCTACCAAAAATTTTTACATATTTAGATTTGTGTGTTATTTTTTTATACTTTTATCTGACAGGAAAAAAAGAGGCGAAACACTGTATTTGGATTTTTCTCAAATATGAATTATATGTATTAATTGTTTTAAGTATATTAATCATTTCTCACACATATATTATTAACGACTTTTATTTCTTGGATGTGAATGAAACATATAATAATGCAAAAGATTTGATTTGCAATGTTATGCTTTACATTGTCCTCTTTCTCTACATTTATGGCAAACGCCTCTCCGCTCTTCATGAAAAAAAACACTACAGCATCTATTTTTCCGCTGCCGCAGTGTTTTCCTGTTATATTCTAAGCTATTTCAGCCTTTTTTTAGTGGGAAATCCAACGAATATCAGCCGCATGTTTCCGGTGATTTTTTCCCTATTTTTTATCATTATCGCCGTGTGCCTTACCTCCTACCAGAAAATTGTGCTGACTTTAAAGACAAATGCTGACCAGGAAATCCTCATTACCCGATACGAAGCAGAACGGGCCTACTATGAAGATGTGGAAAAATCTTTAAACGACATCTCTTCCCTCCGACACGATTTTAGAAATCATCTTCTTGTATTAGACAGTTATGCCCAAAAAGGAGATTTGGAAAACCTAAAGACGTATATTGCCAAACTCAATAAGGGCTTAACGGACATAAAATTGATTAAATCTCAGAGTTCCCTGGTTTCCGCTATTTTAAATGCAAAATCCAATGTCTGCCGTGAGAAGAAAATATTATTTACTGCAAAATGCACCTTTCCCTACATATCCATCAGTGATTTTCATCTGATAACTATTCTGGGAAACCTATTGGATAATGCCATCACTGCAGCTTCTAAGATTTCTGACGGACAGATAATTCTTTCCATACGGCAGGTAGATTCCTACTTGGAAATCTGCTGTGAAAACAACCATGCTGAGAAAATTCGCAAAAAGAATGAACAGTTTCTCACCACAAAAGAAGGAGATCATATATTTCACGGAATCGGCATTAAAAATATCAAAAAATCTGTTAATGAACTAAATGGAACCATAGATATTAAATATACGGATAATACCTTTACAGTAAATGTTTTCGTTCCCAATTATCGCTGAGATGCTGTATTTTTCTCATGTGAAGATTCCGCAGTTTTTCATGATTTCTTCTGCTCACCGGCACTTCTCTGTTCTTGCCCAGACATACAGAATCTGTCCTCACTTCTTTGATATGCCGGAAATTGACAATGTATCCCTGATGAACCGTATAAAAAACCGTATTATCTAATAACTGACTGGCCTGTTTTAATGTTATGTAACTTAATATCTCCCCGTCCTCCAAATGAAAGACGCACTGATTTTTCCTCTTTTCTATATATAAAATCTCATCCGTATCTAATAGAACTGTTCCTCTGTTAATCTTTACTTCAATAAAACGCTTTTTTGCCTCCACCGCATTTCTCTGATACTGCACCTGAGTTGCACAGCGGTTTAACATTCTCCTTAATTCCTGATATTTAACCGGCTTTACCAGGTATCCCAATGCCTCTGTCCGGTATGCCTCATAGGCATAATCTTCATAGGAAGTGATAAAACAGATTACTGCATCCGGATACACTTCCTTGATTTCTTTTGCAACGTCAATCCCTTTTTTCTCCGGCATATCCACGTCTAAAAACCAAATATCCTGCTTTAATCCCTGCTCCTTGATATCTTCTAGTAAATCTTTCCCCGAAAGATATTCCAATACTATTATCTTATTATTGCTTTCACTTTCATAAGCTTTCAGATACCCTTTTATATCATCAATAAAACATTGTTGGTCATCGCAAACTACAAGTTTATATTCATACATAATAGTTATCCTCCCTCTGCGTTCTCTGTCTTTTATTGTATATATCTTAGAAAAGATTACAAGTACTATGTGGCATTTGGCAGGATTTCGGTGACATTCGGTATTAAATTTTACAAATACATATGCATATAAACTTTATTTTAGACAACAAAAGTGCTCCCAGAAAGCCCCCGAAAGCAGATTGCACTTTCGCGGGCTTCTGATTATCATCTTACCAATTTCTCCAAGGGAACACATCTGGTCCCCCTTCCCCTGGCAGTTCCTCTTCCTCCTCCCAGGGCAGCTGGGGCATTTCCTGCCGGCCATCCTCAGGCTGCTCCTCTTCCTTATTGTTGCTATCCTTACTGTCAGAAGATGCCTCTCCTGTCTGCTGGCTGGACAATTTCACCTCTATCTCCGCTTCATCATAGGAACCGTTATTTGCGGTAAGTACGGTAAGTTTCACCGTATCCCCCACTTGACAAATGCTGATTTTGCCCTTTAATTCTTCCATGGATGCAACTTCCTCACCGTTTACTGCGGTGATAATATTTCCGACTTTTAATCCTGCCAGTTCCGCACCGCCGCCTTTTACTACCTGGGCTATATAGACGCCTTTTGGCATATTGTAATTCTCAGACACTTCATCTGTCACATCCACACCGTAGATTCCAAGATAAGGCGTGCCTGTGGTAGTTGTTTTACCGTTTGCTATCAAATCCTCTAAGATAGGCTTTGCAGTTGCCATAGGGATGGCAAATCCCATTCCCTCCACAGCCGTGTCGGAATATTTGGAAGAATTGATGCCGATGACTTCCCCCTTGGAATTGATTAGTGCACCGCCGCTGTTTCCCGGATTAATAGCTGCGTCTGTCTGAATCAGCTTATTGGTAAAAGTTTGTCCGCTTGTGTCATCCTGCATGGAAACTTCCCGCTCTAATGCGCTGATTACGCCTGTGGTAACAGACTGCCCATACCCCAGGGCATTGCCGATAGCAATGGCCGCCTGGCCTGCAGAAAGTTTCGTGGAATCTCCGATTACCGCTTCTTTTATTGTCTTTAAGGTATCTTCACTTAAATCTGACAGGTTTACTGACACTACTGCCAAATCATTGGAGGGAGCCGTACCTCTCACCGTTGCCTCTGCCGTGGAGTCATCGGAAAACTGGACAGTTAGAGTCTTTGCTTTCTCCACCACATGGTTATTGGTTGCAATATAAAGCTTATCCTGGTCTCTGCTGATGATAATCCCAGAGCCGCTGCTCTCACTTTCTATGGTGCGTCCCCCAAAAAAACTAAGAACTTCCTGCTGGGTTAGGCTTGTAATTGCCACAATAGAGGGCATCACCCCATCTACCACCTGGGAGATGTCCGTAGTCTCCGTTTTTCCATAGGTTTTTGTAGGCTGGATGCTGGTGGATTCTATCTGTGTCTCCGTATCTGAAATATCCCTTCCAGACAAATGTCCTTCCATAAAATAATTTGTCCCCTGAAAAGCAATTCCTCCTACAATGCCAAACACCAGTGCAAGGGATGCACATTTTGCAAGTTTACCTGTAAAACTTTTTGTGCTCATAGCCATATCTCCTTTCGTATATATGTGAAATTTACTTCTTTTCAAGGAGTAGTCTAACCGGAATTTATGTTGAGTTTTTGATTAAAATATGAAAATTTTATGTTTTACATGATTTCTCTGATTTCTCCAGTGTCCACATAATGTTTACAGTCTATTACCCTCTGATTGGCAGAACCTTTAAATTTTAACTGAATGCTGTACTCTTTCTCCACGAAAGGACCGTCCACCAAAACATCTATATAGGAAAGCATTTCTTTTGTATCCCCTGTGGCACATTTTCCGCCCTCCGCCAAATCAGTATCCAGTAAATATCCGGTATATGCCCAGATATTTTTCCCAGCACACTTCTCCTTTACCCTGCGCAGGAAAGGAAGAAGGCACTTTTGGTTTTCCGGTTCAAAAGGGTCTCCCCCCAATAGAGTCAACCCGGCAATATAGGGAGGTTTTAAAGATTCTATAATAGCGTCCTCCGTCTCCCCCGTAAAGACTTCCCCGTGGGCAAAGTCCCATGTCTCCGGCTGGAAACAGCCTTTACAATGGTTTCTGCACCCGGATACAAAAAGGACGGTGCGAACTCCCGTCCCATTTGCTATATCAAAATATTTTACTGCTGAATAATGCATGACAACTCCTTCTTACCTCAGATTACAAATGCAGCACCCGCTCTTTGATTTCCTGAGTCCTTCCCTGGTTCCAAAACTGGGTCCCAATATAACCGCAGGTTCTTCTGGCCACATTCATTTTATCCTGGTCCCGGTTTTTGCAGTTGGGGCACTCCCACACCAGTTTGCCGTCCTGGTCGCTTACAACCTTAATTTCCCCGTCGTAACCGCAAATCTGACAGTAATCGCTTTTTGTATTCAACTCTGCGTACATAATATTATCATAAATATACTGTACGACAGAGAGCACCGCCTCTATGTTGTTCGTCATATTGGGCACCTCCACATAGCTGATGGCTCCGCCGGGGGAGAGCATCTGGAACTGGGATTCAAATTTCAGCTTGGCAAAGGCATCAATCTGCTCTGTCACATGGACATGGTAACTATTTGTAATATAATTTTTATCTGTTACCCCGGGAATCACCCCAAAGCGCTTTTGAAGACACTTTGCAAACTTGTATGTGGTGGATTCCAAAGGAGTTCCATAGACGCTGAAATCGATGTTTGACTCTTCTTTCCAGCGTTTGCAGGCATCGTTTAAGTGCTGCATCACCTGAAGGGCAAAAGGCGTAGCCTCTATATCCGTGTGGGTTTTTCCTGTCATGTAAAAAGTACATTCAGAAAGCCCTGCATATCCCAGGGAAATCGTAGAGTACCCGTTATACAAAAGCTTATCAATAGTTTCTCCCTTTTTAAGCCTTGCCAGAGCCCCGTACTGCCATAAAATAGGCGCCACATCGGAAGGTGTGCCTTTTAACCTTTCATGCCTGCACATTAAAGCCCGGTGGCAGAGCTCCAGGCGATCGTCCAAAATTTCCCAGAACCTCCCCACATCCCCCTCGGAAGTACAGGCCGCATCCACAAGGTTAATGGTCACAACTCCCTGGTTAAATCTCCCGTAAAACTTATATTTATCCTGTTCGTCTTTATAGACAGTAAGGAAAGAGCGGCAGCCCATACAGGGATAACAGTTCCCCTGTTTTAGCTCTTTCATAACCTTTTCTGAAATATAGTCAGGAACCATGCGCCTTGCGGTGCACTCCGCCGCAAGCTTTGTCAAATTCCAATATTTGCTGTCCTCTGTAATATTGTCTTCCTCCAAGACGTAAATCAACTTGGGAAAGGCAGGTGTAACTAGAACCCCGGCTTCATTTTTCACCCCATAAATCCTCTGGCGCAGCACTTCCTCAATCACAAGGACCAGGTCATCCCTGGTTCTCCCCTCCGGCACTTCCCCCAGGTACATAAACACTGTAACAAAAGGCGCCTGTCCGTTTGTGGTCATCAGGGTAATCACCTGATACTGGATCATTTGAACGCCCCTGTTAATCTCCTCTAACACCCTGGACTCCACTACCTGCTCTAACTGTTTGGGATTTAGGGGAAGCCCTGCCTCTTCAAATTCCTTTTTCACTGTCTCCCGAAACCCCTGCCTGCTAATATCTACAAAGGGAGCTAAGTGGGACAGGGAAATACTCTGTCCCCCATACTGGGAACTGGCAATTTGGGCGATAATCTGGGTGGCAATATTACATGCTGTGGAGAAAGTATGGGGTTTTTCAATCATTGTGCCGCTGATTACCGTACCGTTTTGCAGCATATCCTCCAGGTTCACAAGACAGCAGTTGTGCATGTGCTGGGCAAAATAATCGGAATCGTGAAAGTGAATCATACCGTTTTCATGGGCCTCCACAATATCTGCCGGCAAAAGAAAACGCCGGGTAATGTCTTTGCTCACCTCACCTGCCATATAATCCCGCTGCACGCTGTTTACCGTAGGATTCTTATTAGAATTTTCCTGCTTTACCTCTTCATTGTCACATTCCAACAGGCTTAATATCTGTTTATCCGTGGAATTTGCCTTTCGCACAAGAGCCCTCTCGTACCGGTAAGTGATATAATTCCTTGCCACGGCAAAAGCGTTTTGCCCCATAATCTCATTTTCCACTAAATCCTGTATCTCTTCCACATTTAAAGCACGGTCCATCCCTGTACAGATGTCTTCTACATGTTTTGATATATCCTCAATCTGCTCCTCGGTTAGCTGCTCGCTGTCCACCACTGAATTATTTGCCTTCACAAGAGCCATGCGAATTTTGTCAATATCAAAAACTTCTTCTGTCCCGCTGCGTTTAATGATGTTCATATCCTTCTCCTTCGTCCTGCATATTCATTCAACCTATTCATCATATCGAAGTAGATTGTACTACATCTGGTATTAAAATGTCAATACTATTCTATATATTGTGCAGAGACTTTATGTAGTTCCGCAAAGCCCCCACAAAGTACAGGGAACCGAAAGCCACTGTCTTCCTCTCCTTCCCCGCTTTTTCCCCATCAAAATTTTGTGCAAATGCATCCTCCATAGAAAAGCTGTGCCTTGCAAAAACCCCCTGGCCCCTGATATAAGAAGCCAAATATTCCCCATTTAAGGCCCGCTCATGTTCCAACGTAAAAGTTACCACATCATGGGCAAGGGGAAGAATTGCATCTGCCATATGACGGTAATCTTTATCTACCAGGACACCCATGACAAAGTGAAATTTTTCTCCAGGATATAATTCCCTCAGGCTGTCCGCCAGAGCCAAAACCCCGTCGTGATTATGAGCCCCGTCTGCCAAAAGAAAAGGTTCTCTCCTTAAGACTTCCATTCTTCCGGGCCACTTTGCCTTAAAAATCCCCTGATGTAATGCCTCCTCTGAAATATGATACCCCATATCCTTTAGCTCTTTGAGGGCCAAAACCGCCGTCAAGGCGTTTTCCCTCTGATACTTTCCCAACATGGAGATTTGAAAATTTCCCACTCCGGGATAAGAGAATGTCTCCCCATCTCTTTTTATCTCTTGCCTTACCACAAAAGTAACAGGGATGTGCCGTTCTCTGCAGTACCTCTCAAACACTTCCTCCGCCTCCCTTGTCTGAGGCCCTGATACGGCCCGGCATCCTTGCTTTAAGATTCCTGCTTTTTCCAGGGCAATCTCCGAAATGGTATTCCCCAATATCCCTGTATGGTCATAGCCGATTTTAGTGAGGACTCCCACCTTAGGTATGCCCAGGGCATTTGTGGAATCCAGTCTCCCTCCAAGCCCTGTCTCAAAAATCGCAACATCACAATGATACTTCTTAAAATAATACAAAGAGAGCAATAGGCAGTAATCTGACATCGTAGGGCTTACCTCAAAATTTTGTCCTAAAATCCACTCTCCTATACTCCTAAAATCTTCCTTTGAAATTTTTTCACCGTCTATAGAAAAGCGCTCTCTAAAATCCTCTAAATGGGGAGAAGTATACATTCCCGTCCTGTATCCCGCCTCTGTTAAAACAGAGCGCAAAAAGGCTGCAGTGGATCCTTTTCCATTAGTGCCTGCGATATGGATAAAAGGCAGACCCTTCTGGGGATTTCCCACTGCAGCTAACATTTTTTCACTTATTTTTACGCCTGGAAGACTCCCAAAGCGGGGAGCTCCTTCAAATTTTCCCAATATATCTGTATATTCCATTTTCTCAGCGAACTAAACCACCATAATAATACCGCCGTCACTGGCATACATGCTGCTGATTCCCGCCGTATCCACCACAATGATTTTCTTAAATTTCGCAAGCCTCTCTATATCTTCCTTTACCGCCTTGGCTCTCTGGGGGCAGTTACAGTGGGAAATGGCCAAAATCTGGTTTTCCAAATCCTCTGTCTGCTTAAACATAGTGTCAACCATCTGTTTTAATGCCTTATTCATCCCTCTCGCCTTGCCAAGCTGGCAGATCATCCCCTCCGGGGTTGCCCCCATTATAGGTTTGATATTTAAGGCATTTGCCACAAAGGCTTTCAGGTTGCTGAGCCTTCCGTTTTTCCTTAAAACTTCCAGGGTCTCTAATACAAAGTAAGTATTCTGTGTTTTGATATACTGCTCCACCCTCTCCACAGTTTCCTCAAAAGAACAGCCGGACTCTTCACACTCCTGGGCTTTCATGCCAATGAGAGTCTGACCCACGGAGGCGGACCTGGAATTGAACACATAAATCTTTTTCTCTGTGCCGTGCTCCTCCTCAAAGAGATTTTTTGCCAGCACAGCACTATTGTAAGAGCCGGATAACTCTTTGGACAGCGTCACCACATAAATATGGTCCGCATCTCCCTGAAAAGCTTCCATATAAGCTTCCGGTGAAGGGCAGGAAGATTTTGGCCCTACAGGGCTTTCCTTTACACGCTTTAAAAAATCCGCCTGGTCGAAGGTCTCATCGTCCACCACACGATATCCATTGATATCCATTTCCAGGGGAACATTCACATAGTGGCCATCCTCTTTTAACTCCTGGGTCAGCTCCCCGCAGCTGTCAATCACAATTTTATACATTTCTACCTCCAGAACAAATACTTTCTATATCTTATCATCTGTTTTTCTATTATACGTAGTATTAATTACTACATATAATAGCACACTTTTTCTTACTTGTATAGAGGAAAATGTATAATCCCTTTGGAAATCGTCTCCAAGCCGGCTAAACTATACAAAATTTATAGTGAGCACATACTGCTCCGGGTCTTCCAGATAATAAATAGAAGATATCTTTTCGCAGTAATCTGCAATATGCTGATCCGCAATAAAATATTGGATAGCCTGCTGATACAGTTCCGGGGAGGAAAATTTCACCGACATCCCTCCTCCCCCCTGACTCCACGCCTGGGCAAAAAGACTGCCTACATTTTCCGGATTCCACTCCGTAAAGTATTTTCCCTCCCGGACAAAATAATTATTCTCCATACTTGTACATTCCGGCAGTGGAAAACTGCTGTCCAACACGTGGGTCCTGCTGATTTCCTCAGAGGTTACTGCAAGATAACTGTAATTTACATATTTTTCTATTTGGCTGCTGTCGTCTAAATACCTGGAATTTCCCCAGGTGGTATCCATATAGTAATAATTTCCGTCAAGCCGCACCAGGTTCCAGGCGTGGGACTCACCCTCTGCCGTACCTGTGACAATGGTGCTTGGAACTCCCAGCTTGTTTAAAAGATACTGGGTAGCGCAGGCATACCCCTGACAGACGGTTGCCCTGCTTAAAAAGACACTGATAATATTCTGGTTATTTTCCATGGATGCGTCATAATCCACATTCTGGATTAAAATTTCAAACACATATTTTGCCTTTTCATAGTCGGAGTTTGAAACGGAAATTCCAGCTAAAAGCTCCTCCACAGAATCGTCAATCTGTTCCTGGATGCCGATTCGCTCCTCATGGGACATGGTATATTTCGGCGTGAAATCCATTCCCACCAGTTTTCCCCCCCTGGTATACTGGGTGTAGACATAGCCGGAAACCCAAAACAGGCCGCCGTAATCCGCACATACGGCTTTGTAGGCATTTTCCAGAATTTTTGTGTCCACAGTGGAAACAGATACCTCTTCCTCATGGGATAATATGGCATCTAAAACTTCGTCATATACAATTCTTGTCTCCTCATCCAATGTACTGTAAGCATAATTGACGCCGAAATTTTCCGCCAGGGAAACCTTCGTCTCTTCCTCCGGCTTTTTTTCAATATCCGCATCCTCCCACACCGCCTGGGTATCCTCCGCCCCCCGGTACTCGGAACCGATTTCCTCCTTAATGCTGTTTTCAATGCGGCTGAAAGTTTCTGCAAACTCTTTTGTGCTGCAGCCCCACAACTGCAGAAATAAAAGGGCAGATAAAACAGATAAAAATGTTCTCTTTAACAAATTTCTCACAAGTATGCATCCTCCCATGTAAAATCATACCCAATACTTTCCCGTTTCGTCATATCATAACCTGTAGAAAGCTTTTATGCACTCTGTGAAAGCCTCCAAATCCTGTCTCCCCATAAACTCCCTGGCAGAGTGCATGGCAAGTATGGGGACACCCATATCCACCACAGGAATGGGAAGAAACGTGGAAGCAATGGCTCCCAAAGTACTTCCTCCAGGCAAATCAGACCGGTTCACAAATTTCTGGAAGGGAATATTCTCCTTCTGGCAAATCTGCTGTAATACGGCAACGGCCTCGCAGTCCGTTGCGTAGGACTGGACAGAGGATTCTTTGATACAAAATCCTTCGTTTAACACAGGCTGATTCGTAATGTCCATTTTTCCCGCCTGGTTGGGGTGAAGTCCATGAGCCACATCAAGAGATAAAAGCATGCTCCGGTAAATGTCCTTTGACACGCTCTGCCCCTCTTCCCCTAGGGAATGTAAAATCCTTGTGAGCACATCCCTAAGAAGCAGTGAAGCCGCTCCCTGTTTTGTCCTGCTCCCAATCTCCTCATGGTCAAAATACGCTGCGAGATTAATACCTTTTTTTCTTTGGGAAGTTGTAATGCCCTCTAAAAGCCCATAGACGGAAGTTAAATTGTCAAGCCTGGGACTTGAAACATATTCTTCCTTTCCCCCCAGGACACAGGGATCCTCAAAGCAGTACACAGTAAGTTCGTAATCTAAAATATCCTCCGGCTCTGCCCCAAGTTCCCGGGCCAAAAGTTCTTTAAAGTACCTGCTGTCTTTTTCCTCTTTCATATATTGTAAAACAGGCTGCAAATCCGTCTGTTTGTTCAGTTCTATCCCTTTGTTCACCTCCCGGTTCATATGGATTGCCAGATTTGGTATCGTCATAAGGGGACGGTTAAAATCCACATACTCCATCCTCGGTGCAAACACATCGCTGCTTCTTAAAGCCACCCGGCCTGCCACAGAGAGAGGACGGTCCAACCAGGTATTTAAAATCCCTCCCCCGTAAGCCTCCAGATTCAGTTTTCCGTATCCTTTTGTCACAATCTCAGGATTTGGCTTTATCTTAAAACAGGGGAAATCCGTGTGAGCCGCCCCCATGCGAAATCCGTCCCCCTCCTGGTAATCTTCCCCCAGGGTAAAAGCAATCAGAGTGCTGCCGCAGTAGTGGATAAAATATTTTCCCCCTCTGTTCAGCTCCCAATCCTCCTTCATGGAAAGTTCTGAAAAACCACATGTAAGCAGGCCTTCCCTGACAAAAGCCGCCGTATGGCTGCTGGAGGTTCCCCTTTTTATCAATTCAAATAATCCCTGTATATCCGTCATAGTATTCCGGTTTTCCTTTCCCTGTTCCCACACAATGCCGCTTTTAAGCGGCGGAGTCAAAACAGTTTGCTGTTACAATACAAGTAATATTTTACTATATTCTGTTGAACTTTTCAAAGGGATTATGATAAACTTAAGAAAAGAATGCAGATTTGCCCAGAAAGGATTTTTATGATTTCGCTACAACTAACCGATATAAAAAACTTTATGAACCAGCTTCTCCGGGGAGAAATTTTTGACCACTTCCTCATGCCGGAAGCTGTCATTTCCCAGGATATCACTTTTACCATTGACGGACACTTGAAAAAGGACTATTTTTCCAGGGAGGAATTGGAAGAACAAAATCTCACCGTGGGGGATATCCTTCCCTATTCCTATATGCGGCCTGCCCTTTACCAGTTAATACGTGGAAAAAAGACTCCTGTATATTTTAAATTTGTGCTGATGCTCTCCCCCATAAATCTGGAAAAAACCCTCTCCCTCTCTGAAAGCGGGCTCACTCCCTTAGATGTGGGGGGAATGTTTCTAAACATCACATACCAAAATGGTTCCCTGGCAGCCACCACGGGAATTTCTTACAAAACATTTACCACGGAAAAGACATTAAACCATGAGTGGGACAAAATGGTAAAAAAATTTCTCTCCAAACATTCCATAGCCTGGGAAGAAGCCTGAGTTTTTACAAAAATATGTGTTATTAAATTTACGTCATAGGAGGAACGTACCGTGATAGAAAGAAGACGAAACCCAAGAATAAACGTTACCCTGCACCTTAGCATTTCCGATTTGTACCGTCAGGACCCGGCTTTGGCGGACCTGAAAAATTTAGACTCCCCGATTCAAATTATAGATATCTCCCTGTCGGGAATTGCCTTTATCACAGAATGCGTGCTGCCCATAGGATATTTTTTTGACGCAGCGCTGGAAAATCCCGCCCATAAAAACAAAGTCTTTACAGGCGTTAAAATTATCCGCAGTGACGCAGTAGACCATAATCGGTATCTCTATGGATGTGAGTTTACCCATCAGCCTGATAATCTCCAGGCGCTTTTAGATGAAATGGCAAAATCTATCTCTGAGTAAGGGATATGATAGGTTTGGAAAAACCATCTTTCCCTGCACATAACAAGACAGCCGGCTTTGGCCGGCTGTCCGATACTATTTACTTATTTTTATTACTTTTTTATCAGAAGGGATTTTCCTGTCATCTCTTCGGGCTGTTCCATACCCATCATCTCAATCATAGTGGGAATAATATCTGCCAGACAGCCATTTTCCCGCAATGTGTAAGCATCATCATAATTTACCAGGATAAAGGGAACAGGATTGATGGTGTGGGCGGTAAAGCTTCCTCCGTTTTCATAGTCAACCAACTGTTCTGCATTCCCGTGGTCTGCACAGATAAACATCTGCCCGTTTACTTCCTTAATGGCGTCTACCGCTTTGCCCACACAGGCATCCACCGTCTCCACTGCCTTTACGGCAGCCTCTAAAATTCCGGTGTGGCCCACCATATCTGGATTTGCAAAGTTGATAATAATCACATCATATTTATCACTTTTGATTGCATCCACCAACTTCTCACAGACTTCCGGCGCACTCATCTGGGGCTGTAAGTCATAAGTTGCAACCTTGGGGGATTTTACAAGAATTCTATCCTCACCCTTATTTGGCTCCTCCACGCCGCCGTTGAAAAAGAAGGTCACATGGGCATATTTTTCTGTCTCGGCAATCCTTGCCTGGGTTTTTCCATGGTCTGCCAAATATTCTCCAAATGTATTTTTCAATTCCACTTTCTTAAATGCAATCTCTTTGTTGGGAATTGTCACATCATATTCTGTAAAACAGATATAGGTCACATCTTTTCTGACCCCTCTGTCAAACCCGTCAAACTCATCTGCACAAAATGCCCTGGTAATCTCCCTTGCGCGGTCCGGACGGAAATTAAAGAAAATAATACTGTCCTTATCCTCTATAACTGCCAATGGCTTTCCGTTTTCTGTGATAACGGTAGGCATCACAAACTCGTCTGTCTTATCCTCATCATAACTCTTGGAAATTGCCTCCCCTGCAGAAGCTGCCGTATTGCCTTCCCCAAGGGTCAAAGCTTTATAAGCCGCCTCCACACGGTCCCAGCGGTTATCTCTGTCCATCACATAATAACGCCCGCAGATAGAAGCGATTTTGCCCACCCCAATCTCTTTCATTTTTTCTTCCAGGGCTTCGATAAAGCCTTTCCCGGCAGTGGGGGAGGTATCTCTTCCGTCTAAGAAACAGTGAACATACACCTGGGAAATCCCCTCTCTCTTTGCCAGCTCCAAAAGCCCGTAGAGATGTGTGATATGGCTGTGCACTCCTCCGTCTGACAAAAGTCCATAGAGATGAAGTTTGGAATTGTTCGCTTTTACATTTGCTATAGCCTTTAACAATTCAGGATTCTGAAAGAAATCCCCGTCTTCAATCTCTTTTGTAATTCTGGTAAGTTCTTGGTATACAATCCTGCCGGCTCCCATATTTAAATGACCTACTTCGGAATTGCCCATCTGCCCGTCAGGAAGGCCTACAGCCAAACCGCTGGCATTGCCTTTCACAAAAGGACAGTCTTTCATCAAACCGTCAATCACCGGGGTCTTTGCCTGTGACACTGCATTGCCCTCTGTCTTCTCATTCAGTCCAAAACCATCTAAAATCATTAAAACGGTAGGTTTTTTGCTCATTTCTTTCTCCTTCTTTCTATTATTTATAATAAGATTTTTGTTTTCTTACCATATTTTAACCCAGGCCGAAGTATTTGTCTACCCCTGGGAAATGGTTCCGTCTGGATTCACGATAACTCCGGGAGCAGAATGCTTCTGCATAAAATCCAGTATTTTCTGTTTTTCCGCCTCATCCCTCACCAAAGATGTCTTTGTGTCCTTTTGAATACAGGGAATAAATCCCAGGGTCAATTTTCCTTTTTCATCTATAGTTACTTTTGCAAGACCGGTATCCTGAGTACTGCTGCTAAACCAGAAATTTCCCAGACTGTAAATAACAGGAACTCCCTCCACAAAATCAAATCCCTGTAGACAGTGGGTGTGGCCGCCGATAATCACATCTGCACCTGCCCTTGCAAAGGATACTGCCAGATTTTTCTGGTCTCTGCCAAAATTACTGTCCCCCTCTGTTCCCCAGTGAATATTAACAATCACATAATCGCTGTTCTTTCTCGCCTCTTTTATCACTTCCACAAATTTAGAGGGATCTAAACTTTTTAAGACTCCAGGTGAATTCTCCGTGGCCTCCTTTGTGTAATTATAAGAGCGCTCTATCTGGGTCGCTGATACAATGGCAATTTTTCTTCCGTTGCACACAAAATAGTAAGGCTTGCTTGCCTCCTTGAGATTCGCCCCTGCCCCCACATGGGGAATTCCAGCCCGGTCTAAAGTTTCTATGGTATCCAAAAGTGCCTCCGGGCCGTAATCATACACATGGTTATTGGCCACATTCACAATATCCGTACCAAAAGCCTTTAAATTTTCTACCCGGGAAGGATGCGCCCGAAAAGTATAGGCTTTTTTAGGAATGGCCTTTCCTCTGGTACTGTAGGTAAACTCATTGTTTACCATCATAATATCCGCAGCGTTCATCTCCTCTAAAAGTTCCGGGGAGAAACAATCATAAATTCCCCCGGGAGATTTATCCATATGCTTTGTGGTAACATACCCTTCTGAAAAATTAACATCCCCCGTAAATTCCAAGGTGATTTCTGACATGCTGCCGCAGACTTTCCACTCCACATTCTCCGTACAATACTGGCTGAACCCTGTCTGACCGCAGTACACAAGCCAGAGCACATGTATACTGTTCCCGGTAAGTTCATACCACATATCCTGCCTGGGATTTTTCGAGCAGCTCTCCTGGGCAAGTTTTAAGATGCATTCATCCCCGTATTCCCCATCCAGCCAGTTTAAAAAAGCTTCATCCAGGGGATAATTGCCGATAAACTCACTGGTACAGTTCTGTAAAATAACCTGATACGCATCATCCATCTCCTCTATGGAACTTGAATAACCAGAAGAAAATACAGGACTTTCCTGCTCTGTTATATCTCTCCGCCGTTCCTCCCTGGATTCCGGCACTTCCGTATCTTTTACCGTAAGCTCAGGACGGGTTTTCGCCCTTATACTTGTCACCATCTCCGCCACGTCATGCCCGCCGCTGCAGCCGCAAAGAAGGGAAACCAAACAAATTACAGAAAGAAGACACGCTATGTATGGTTTCTTTTTCATAGTCTCCCTTTCCGTTATAAAATATTTTCAATCTGCCAGTCAATTTTCTCAACGCCCCGGCTCTCCAAAAAGTCATTTGCCTGACTGAAATGCCTGCATCCAAAAAATCCCCGGTATGCGGACAGGGGGCTTGGATGAGGCGCTTTTAAGATTAAATGTTCTCTATTGGTAAGCATGGGGATTTTACTCTGGGCAGGTTTGCCCCAAAGCATATATACAATAGGCCTCTCCTGGGCATTTACCGCAGAAATCACCGCGTCCGTAAACTGCTCCCACCCTTTCCCCTGATGGGAATTTGCCTGATGGGCCCGCACAGTGAGAACCGTGTTTAAAAGAAGCACACCCTGGTCAGCCCATTTTTTTAAATAGCCGTTATTTGGAATATAACAGCCGCAGTCCTCCTCCAGTTCCTTGTAAATATTTTGCAGGGAAGGAGGAATTTCTTTTTGGGACACCGGAACAGAAAAGCTGAGGCCGTGGGCCTGGTTTGTGTTGTGATAGGGATCCTGTCCCAAAATCAATACCTTTACTTTACTCAGCGGCGTAAAGTGAAATGCGTTAAAAATATCATCTGATGGAGGATACACCAAAGCTTTATTGTATTCTTCCTTTACAAAAGTATATAATTCCCTGTAATAGGGCTTTTTAAATTCACCGGAAAGCACCTGAAGCCAGTCATTGTCAATCATTGCCATAATTTGTTTCCCCCTGCATTCTCACAGAAACTCCTTTTTCTGCAAGGTATCTTTTCAAATTCATAATCTCCAGTTCCTTATAGTGGAAAAGTGATGCCGCCAAAGCCGCATCGGCTCCTCCCGCAGTAAGGGCTTCGTAAAAATGTTCCTCTGTGCCGGCTCCACCGGAGGCAATCACAGGAATAGATACACTGTCTGCAATCTCCCTGGTAAGCTTTAAATCATAGCCCCCTTTTGTACCGTCGCAGTCCATACTGGTAAGAAGAATTTCCCCGGCGCCTAACTTCTCTGCTTTCACTGCCCATTCTATAGCGTCGATTCCCACATCTACTCTGCCGCCGTTTTTATAAATATTCCAGCCCCCATCGTCTCTTCTTCTGGCATCAATGGCTACCACCACGCACTGGCTCCCAAATTTATCCGCCGCCTCGGAAATCAACTCCGGACGGTTAATCGCTGCAGAATTTATAGAAATCTTATCTGCCCCCTCCCGGAGCAGCACCTTAAAATCCTCCACAGTTCGGATACCCCCTCCAACGGTAAATGGGATAAAGACTTTCTCCGCCACACGCCTTACCATATCCACCACGGTCCCTCTGGCATCGGAGGATGCGGTGATATCCAAAAAAACAACTTCATCGGCGCCCGCCTTGTCATAGGCAGCCGCAATCTCCACCGGATCTCCTGCGTCCTTTAAATCAACAAAATTAACACCTTTTACCACCCTGCCGTCTTTTACATCCAGGCAGGGAATAATACGCTTTGTAAACATAACTATGCCCCTCCCTGTACTTTTGCAAAATTTGCCAGAATGCGAAGTCCCACACCGCTGCTCTTTTCCGGGTGGAACTGACATGCAAATATATTCTCTTTTTCCACGGAGGCATGGATATTGGCGCTGTACTGTGTAACGGCTTTTACAATCTCCTCATCCCTTGCCTTTAAATAGTAGGAATGCACAAAATATACATAGGGGCTGCCTTTTATTCCCTGAAACAGCCTTCCATGATTCCTTAATTCCAGTGAATTCCACCCGATATGCGGAATCTTAAGTCCCTCCTTATCCGGTATCCGAAGAATATCCCCGGAGAGGAGATGAAGCCCTTCCACTCCCTGGCTTTCACTGCTGCCGTCAAAAAGAAGCTGGAGCCCCAGGCAGATTCCTAATATGGGTTTTTTCTCCGCCCTGGCCTCCTCAAGCATCTTATCAATCTCATATTTTTTCAGTTGTTCCATGGCTGCCCCGAAAGAGCCGACTCCCGGAAGAATCACCTTGTCCGCCGCAGCCACTTCCCTTCTGTCTCTGGTAATCACACTTTTTTCTCCCAGAAAACTCAAAGCTTTTTCCACACTTTTCAAGTTTCCGGCATCGTAATCCAAAATTGCTATCATATTTTTCCTATTCTTCCACTTCTTCCAAAAGTCCCAGGCTCTTTACAATGTCATAAATACGTCTTGTGTACTCTTTGCGGTCATGAAGAGCATAAATCTCCCTGGCTGTCTCCGGGCTTACGCTGAATTTTTCTCCCAACTGAAGGACAATATCCTCCTCTAATGCGGCAAACTCTTCCTTGGCACCGGACTCTTCAGCCAACTCTTGGTTTACGTCAAACCTTCCCAAAGCACATATGTAAGAATCCAGGGATTTCCTATACTGTCCAGCAAGATACAGGCTCTCTCCTGCCTGATACTCATTTTGTACGGAAGCTAAAACAACAACTTTATCATACAGTTCCTTTTCCCCGTCTTTCAGCTTCATCCCCTCTAAAATCTGATAGGCCTTAACATAATCCCCATCTTTATAGGCAGCTGATGCCGAAGATGCATCATTATTATAATTTAAAAGACTGGAACTGAGCAAAATAAACAAAGCAATGGAAGCGCCCATAACAAATATCAAAATAACCGGGCCTCTGGGCAGGGGCGGAGATAAATCCACCTCTTTTGGCTTTTTCGGTTTTTTGGGTTTCTTGGGCTTTTTCTCTTTCGGTTTCTTCTGCTTCTTTTGTTTGGGCTTTTTCTCTTTCTTCTTCTTTTTCTTCTTGCCCTTTTTATCCTCTTCCTCAGAAACCGGCTCTCCCTGTCCCGCACCATTTAATTCTTGCAAAATCTGGAGATTCTCGTCTGTAATACTTCCTAGTTCCTGACCATCCAAACCTGCGTCTGGAGAGGAGGAACCGCTGGAGCCTGCCGAGTCTCCTTTATTCCCTCCCTGTATCTCTTCCTCATCGTCTTCCCCAAAAAGAGCACGGGAAAGCTTTTTGAAAAAGGATTCTCCCTCACCTTTTTCCTTTTTTTTCTTTTTTCTTTTTTTCTTTTTTCCTGAGGAGTCCTCCTCCTCACTTCCCACAATATCTTCCAGGCTGACCTCTGTTACTTCCTGATCCCCCACCTGCTCATTATTTTCATCTGCCTTAAGCATATTCCCAATATCAGAAAGTTCCTCATCATTTTGTGACACTTCTGACAAAAGATCCATTAACTCCTTCTCATCCTGGGATCTCTCCTCTGCCTCCGGAGCTTTTTCTTCCTGCTCCGTGGATTCTTCTGGTGTTTCCAGGGACTTCTCTTCAGCAGAACTCTTCTGTTCCTCCCCTTCCGCAGGCTGCGTCCAGCCGTCATCCTCCATGGTATTGACCTCAAAACCATCCTCGTCCTGCTTTTTTTCCTCACCAGGCTCTGATTTTGGTTTCTGGGCACTTTCCACAATCCCCTCTAAATTGTCAAAAAATTCCTGCTCAGAAGGCCCCTCTTCCGACCCTTCCTCTCTGTCAATCTCTCTCTCGAAATCCTGGACAAACTCCTCCATATCCATATGCTCCAACTCTTTTTCAAAGTCAGCCATATAATCAGAACTTTTTTTCTCCTGAACCTGACGTTTATGCTCAGGAGAGATATTACTCAGCAAGGAGTCTAAATAATCTTCCGTCTTGTTGTCCACCGTGATACCTCCCTGTATCCTATTTTATCCCAGGAACTGACCAGTCCCTTAACTTATGAAGGGATGTGATGATAACATCACATCCCAATATCATCGTTCCATATGTCTGGTTAATCAAAACTACATGCATCAATTAATCTGTCAATAGCCTCTACCAGATTTCCAATCTCAGGTTTTGTAAGCTGTGCATCCGCACCAAGTTCTTCTCCTTTGCGGCGCATCTCTTCGTTTACCAGGGAAGAGAAAATTACAACTGGAATTTTCTTTATCTCTTCATCTTCTTTTGCCAGCTTGGTGAGACGGTGGCCGTCCATAAGAGGCATCTCAATATCTGTAATAATACAGTGGACTTTTTTGTATAAAGTCCCTGCTTTTTTAAACTCACAAATCTTGTCCCAGGCTTCCTGCCCGTTCATAGTGACAATCTGTTTGGTATAACCGGATTTCTTTAAGCAGTCCGTAATCAGCTTGCTCAAAAGCGGGGAATCCTCAGCAATCAAAATCGGGTTATCGCTTCTGTCACGGTTTGCATCGATGTAGGCATCAATATCTGAAACTTTCAAGCCTGTCTCCGGGCTGATATCCGTAACAATTTTCTCAAAGTCAAGAATGATGATTAATTTGTCATCCATCTTAATCACACCTGTGGATACACCGGTTTCACTGGAATTAATCGTTGCATCCGGCTTAATGATATCCTCCCAAGATACCCTGTGGATACCGATAACCTCGTCTACATGGAAGGCTATATTCAGCTTGTTAAAATTGGTAATGATAAACAACCCTTTATTTTCATCCTCTTCAATACCGATACAACGCTTTAAGTTAATTACCGTAATCATCAAATCCCTGGGCATAAACACACCTTCCACACAGGGATTGGCATTTGGAATAGGAGTCACTGGCTGGTATGATAAAATTTCTTTTATCTTCGACACATTTATTCCATAATGGTTCTGCCCCAGCGCAAATTCCAACACCTCCAACTCATTCGTTCCACTCTCCAAAAGTATATTTGTATCCATAAACCTATCTCCTCCCGGCGCACATTAAGTCTAATCTTATTCTATTATAGCATAATTTTTATCATTGTATATTGTTTTTTTAAAATTTTTACAAATTTATCGCAAATTGTTTTCCGTTCATTGTCACATTTAACTGTATGCCGGAAACATCGCTGATATCTTCCGGCACCTGGAAAAGCAATACCGTCTCCGCTGTTCCCCCGGCCTCTATATCCGACTGATATGTACTTAAGTCATTTAAAAGTATGGTGGTCTGTGCCGGCACTGACTGATCCCCGTTAATCACCGCCGTAAAACTGGGGGTCATTGCCAGAATATCCACATGGAGGGGCTGGCCGGAAGTATTCACCAAGTTATACTTTAACACAAGAAACTGCTTGCCCGTTTCCGCATCCACCGCATAATAATCTTCCGCCATGTAGGATTTTGTCAGCTCATGCCCTGTATAATCCGCCGAGACAACCCCTAAATCCAGGGCTTGTGTCATGGTAGCCCCTGTATTTTCCGGCTGTGCCGGTTCCGGTGTCCCCGGAGTCTGTGCCGGTTCCTCCGCTCCTGCCGGCTCTTCTGTGCCAAGGCTCTCCTCCGGTATCTCCTCAGTTTCCGGCAAAGGCTCCTGCTTCGTCTCCGTGGAAACTTCACCGTCCAAGACATCCGGCCTGACAAAAACTTCGCCGTCCTGCTGGTAGGTGTTAAACTTTGCCACTGCCTGTGCCGAATAATTTACAATCATGGACTGCTCTTCCGCTGTCATCTCAAACATCGCATCCCCGCAGCCGGACAGGGTGAGTGCCATCGCAAAAAGCACTGCCGTAATCTTCATCCGTGAATTTTTCATTCTGTGCCTCCACTGCCTTTTCTTAATTAAAATCTTCTATCATTATACATTTCATCATATCATTTTTTCTGTGAATGGGCAACCACTAATTATACTAATTATTTTTTGTGTCAAGTTCCATCCAAAATTCCACGCCGTTTTCATGATTAATTACGCCGCAGTCCCGGTGAAAGGAATCCATAATGGCTTTTACAATGGAAAGCCCGATTCCGCTTCCCCCGTACTCCCTGGTTCTGGCCTTGTCCACCTTGTAAAATTTAATCCATATTCTGTCTAAATCTTCCTCAGGGATATTTTTTCCTGTGTTAAACACGGAAAGCCTCACATAATCCTGATGTTTTGTATAACGGATCCTGATTTCCTTTTCAAACTCCGCATGGTGGATGGCATTGCTGAGATAGTTTGTCACTACCTCCTCCACTTTGAATTCGTCTGCCCATACATACATCGGCTCATTTGTCTCAAAAATTAAGTGTATCCCATTTTGTTTTAAAAGGATAGAAGAAGAATTCACGACCCCCAAAATAAGCTCTGTCAGGTTAAATCTTTCCATAGCAACTTTGTCATTGCCAAATTCCAGTTGGTTTAACGTGAGAAGCTTTTTCACCATCTGGTTCATTTTATCCGCTTCGTCCATAATCACTTCACAGTAAAAGTTCCTGCTCTGCTCATCCTCGTTTATGCACTCCAAAAGCCCTTCCGCATACCCTTGTATCAGGGCCAGAGGGGTCTTAAGCTCATGGGATACGTTGGAGAGAAACTCTTTGCGCATCTGGTCAATCTGGATTTTTTTCTCAATGTCAATCTGAAGTTCATTGTTGGCGCTTTTCAATTCCGATATGGTCTTTTCCAGAGTCTCCGACAAAAAATTAATATGCTCCCCCAGCTGGTCAATCTCTGTCTCCCCTTTCCTGCTGTATTTCGCATTGAAATCCAGCTCCGCCATGCGCTTGGAAATATCTGTCAGCTCTAAAATGGGATTGGCAATCTTTCTTGACACAAACACGCTGATAATGGCGCTTAAGGTCACCGCCAGCACACCGATATACCCCAGGAAACGGTTGGAAATCCAGGCATTTTCCCGAATGCTCTCCAAAGCGGTGCGCATAAAAATCAGATTCCCGTCACTTAAAGTGCCCCAGAGCACCAGATATTCCGATTCCAGCCGTGAATCCACCTGCCGCTCTAACACATAACTGTCTGTCTTCTCCACAATTTCCGCAGGTTTTCCAAAAAGTACCTTCATAAATGTATTCCGCAAAAGATCCACATCATTCACCGATGCCCGGATAACGGAGCCGTCCGCACAGATTACGATAATGGAAATATTGTCGTTGGCACAGATATTCTCAAATGCCACGTCAAAAGATTCATTGTCTAAAATCCCCTGTTCGCTTGCGCGGTTAATGATGGCAAAACCATCAAGCATAACCTCCTGCTTATTGTAGGTATAGTACCCCTCCAAAAAGGTATTATTTAAAAACCAGCACAGTAAAACTGTGCCGGCCACCAACGCCACAATGGTTGCTGTCAGCTGTCTGGCCAGGGATTTTTTTACCATCTTCATGATTCTACCTCAAATTTGTACCCCATCCCCCAGATAGTCTTAATATACTCTCCCTTTGTCCCCAGCTTGCTGCGCAGCTTTTTTACATGGGTGTCAATCGTCCGGGCATCCCCAAAATAATCATAATTCCAAACATGGTTTAAAATCTTCTCCCTGGACAGGGCAATGCCGGTATTTTCCACAAAATAAGTCAGAAGCTCAAATTCCTTGTAGCTTAAATCCACCCGCTCACCCTCCACAGTAACCATGTGGGCCATTTTATCAATTTTAATGCCCCCCACTTCCACGCTTTCCTCCTGGGTGAGTTTATTGGACCTGCGAAGGATTGCCTCCACCCGGGCCACCAGGATTTTGGGGCTGAAAGGTTTGGAAATATACTCGTCCACCCCCATTTCAAAGCCTAATAGCTCGTCGGACTCATCGCCCTTTGCCGTGAGCATTATAATTGGGACTTTGGATGTCTCCCGGATTTCCCTGCACACGTCCCAGCCGTTCATTTTAGGCATCATAACGTCCAGGATAATCAATGCGATCTCTTTGTCTTTGTAAAATAAATCCAGGGCCTCCTCCCCGTCTGCTGCCTCAGCCACGTCAAAATTGTTCCTGATAAGAAAATCTTTTACAAGTTTCCGCATACGGCTCTCATCATCTACAACTAATATTTTAATTTTATCCATAAATATACTTCTCCTTTATCTGCTTTTCACGTACTTTATGTACAAAAAACTATAACAGATAAATATGAAAAATGCGTGTTTTCCTCACTGCTGCTCCTGCTTTACCAGGGCTGCCTCCCGCTCTTTTAACTGTTCCTCTTTTTCCTCCAGTTTTGATTCCCAGTTTTCATATTTTTCTACCAGGGCATTTTCATAATTTACGATATTTATGTTTCCGCTGGTGGCGGTCACTGCAAACATTCCTGCCACAATGAGAAGCAGAATCACGTTAATAAAGAAGCTGGCACGAAATCTGGTTTTAAAGTTTACATTCTGTACCTTTTTTTCCGTCACCACTTTTTTTACCACTTTAACGCTTTGCTTTTGCCCTGTCCCCTCACTGCCAAAGGAATCCCGCTCCGCGGTTTTGGCGCCGCCTTTTGAGGCTGCCACGGGGATAGGGGGAATATTTTCTGTCATAAAATAGGGGACGGACATTAAATACTCCTGCAACGTGCTTAAAAAATGATACCCCACCGGGGTCTCGAATAATTTCTGGTTGATGAGCTGACAGTACACCTTTAACACTGTCTCCGGGTCATCCATCTGGGTATGTTCCTTCACATAGCGGATTCCGTCTATTTCACGCTGTGCCTTATCCCTCATTTCTCCATTGGGAAATGCAAAGCCTCCGGCTTCATAAGGGTTTCTTCTCATGTTTTCTTCCTCCTAGAGATATTTTAACACTCCTGCCTTTATTTCAAAAAAAGCAATTTTATCTTTTCCATATTCCTTTGCTTTATACAAAGCCTGGTCCGCACACTCAAACATTGCCTCATAGGATGTGGAAATTTCCATATTATAGGACACCCCAACGCTGATGGTACAGTACAGCTCCCCGTCTTTTCCAAAATTGGTGGTCCCGAATTCTCCCTTTAGCTTTTCCAGCTTCAGTTCCATCTCTTCCCCGCTGCCCACGTTTTTTAGAAATACCACGAATTCATCCCCGCCGAAACGGCCTAAAAATGCATCTTTTTCGTAAGTCTCCTTCATAAGGCCCGAAAGCCGTAAAATCACTGCATCACCTATGAGATGTCCATAATGGTCGTTTACATGCTTAAAATCGTCGATATCCAAAATAATCAGGGCATCCAGGGACTGGACTGGCCGGTCGGAGAGATAACTGCAGATTTCTTCCTCCATAGCCGCCTTATTTAAAAGCCCGGTAGTCAAATCCCTTCTGCTCTTCTCCCGATATTTATCCCGCTCCCAGCGAATCCGCTGAAGTTCTTCTAAATTTTGTATATTCTGCAGCCGGAATTCCAACAGCCTGTCCGCATAGGAATCGTTTTGGCTCATATAGCGTCCGCAGGTCATCTGATATGTCTTTTTATCAGAAAAACGCTTATCGTAGGAGAGCTGCAATTTCAGATACTGCCTTACGAGAGAGATAAATTCCGTCCCCTAAGCACTGGTTCCAGGCGCTCAAGAAGCAGCTTCATTTCCTCCCTGCGGCTGCACTCCAGCAAAAATTCTCCCACATCCATATAAAACCTGCAATATTCCATACTGCACTTCTCCTGCATAATAATCTGCAAAAGATTTCGGATGGAAGAAGTAAGTTTATCCACATCACTGCTGTGTTTTGCAAGGCGGGCCAAAAGGAGCTTATGCTTTAATGGCAGCACATTTTCAGGATGGATTTTCATAATAGAATCCACCACGGATAAAATCCCCTGTGCCTCTTGAAAACTTCCTTCCTTACAATAAATATATGCCTTTTGGATATAGGCTTCCGCCAATACCTCGTAATCTATTTTTTCTGTCTGCCTGCTCTCCTCAATGGCGCAGTCCAGATGGCGCAAAGCTTCCTCGGCACCTCTCATATTATCGTATAAGAGACCGATTTTAATTTCTGCATACACTCCCTGACGGGATACCTTCCTGTCCCTGGCCTTCTGCTTTGCATTCAGATAGTTTTCCATAGCCGCCGTCTCGTAGCCGGAAAACAGAAAGAGATCCCCCAGTATGTTGTAAGCCCTGCATGCAATCCACCCTGCATCTTCGGAAAGGGTAGATTTTAAACATGCAGAAAGGGCATCTATCGTCTGGGTATATCTGCCCTCCTGAAAAAAACTTTCCCCCTGGTATAAATATTCCTCTGCTTTTTTATCTTCATATGTATATTCCAAATAATCCCACCTTATTATTTTTTCTTTCTCTTTTCCCATTATATATAAAATCTGGTGATTGTGCAAACTATTTTCCGTGGAGACGTTCTAACTGTTCCGACCTGCGCATAATCTTAGAAGCGTATTCCGTATAATCCCCCCTGGCTCCCCGCTCCAAAGCATTTTTGCTGCCGTTATACAACATAAGCACCGTGCCCACATCTCCGTGTTCCTCAAAAAGCTCTAAGAGATAATCCGCCGCCAAAAGCACATTACCCTTGGAATCATAGATATCATATACGCCAAGGCGCTCCATCCTGTCCTGATGATATGTGACATTCACCTGCATCAAGCCCTTACAGTTGCCGTTTACCGCCCGGGGATTGCCGGAAGACTCCGATTCCATAATGGCCTCTAAAAGCTCCGGGCAGATGCCGTAGGCTCTTCCAATCTCTTCACAGTAAGCCTGGCATTCTTCCGATATAAATGTTTCCGCACTTTGGGCGTCTGTCTTTATCTGTGTGGAAAAGCATATGGCCATAGTAAAAATCACAAGTGATAACATATTTCTTCTCTTCATATTTTGATAAGTCCTCCTAAAAGATGATTTGTCATACGGTTACTTAATATTTTATGCAGACACGGCAAAAGATATTCTTCTTTTCAGGAACTTTTCATCGACAGGGGCTGACAGAAAAAAGCAGGCCATATGAGAATAAACTCACATGTCCTGCTTTTTTGTCATTACCTTGCCGTTTTCACGCTTTTTTTCTTGCTCCATGGAGAATAAAATTCACCGGGTGAGAGCACATAACTGCGGATACGGATATAATATGTTTTATTCTTTTTTAATTTTGGCAGAGTTTTTTTCACGGTTTTCCCGCCGGATACAGATATCGTCCTGGCATCGGAAAAGTCTTTCTTTGCGGCATACTGAATCTGGTATCCCTCCGCATTCTTATTTCTTTTCCATTTCACCCCGATTTTGCCGGACTTCTCCCTGTTTATCCCGGCAAACTCAGGACCAGACAGATAACAAATGGTGCGGATACCGGAAGGGTTGCTTAAAACGGCATCTGTAACGGCGTACACTTTGTACTGATAAATTTTTCCGTTTGTCTTTGCCTTTTTATCTGTGTAGGAGGTATCGGTAAGATTTGCAGCAATCTCCCATTTCCCGCTGTCTTTTACCCGGCGGAACAGTTTATAGCCCTCCGCCTGAGGTACTTTATTCCAGGAAACTTTAATTCCCGAAGAGGTATTCTCCACATTCTTTAACCCGGGAGTGGAGATCCTTATGGTATATTTCATCTTCATAGTCCCGGTAAAATTTCCGATCCCCTCTAAAACCGCCATTCCCACCCCTGGCTTAATGCAATCTGTATATGTAAGGCGGTAATCCCGGTTTTCCACCAGTCTCTCCCTGCCGTTCATAACAATTACTTCCGGTCTCTTTTCCTTTCCGTCCCCCAGAAAACTGTAGGATTCCAGCCTTGCCAGGGTACTTGAAATAGGCTTCGGTGTAATGTCAAACTCTAAGGTCTTCTCCCCTTTATAATTCCCTGTACCTGTAATGGTTAGCTCCGCCTTTCCCACGTCTACGTTATTTTTATAGGTTAACACATAATCCGTGAGATTTTTCAAGGTTCGCTTTCCATAGGTAATTGTCACTCCCGGCCTTAACTCAGCTCCTCTGTAAGTAATCTCCCTAAAATAATTGATTTTCAAATCATCCAGCGATTTTGGAGCGATGGAAAATGTTTTTTTCACACCTCCCTCAAAGTCCCCCATTCCCACAACCGTAACGGTGGCGACTCCCGCATTGGTATTGTTTCCGTACACCAGTACATAGTCCTTATCTTCCCTAAGGGTTTTTTCACCGTTTTTTACTGCAACTTCTGGAATTTTAGCTGTCCCGTCATATATGAATTTATCATCCTGGACAGTAATCTCGCAACGGGATAGGTTTCCTGATGCTTCCTCACCCTGGAAAGGGGCCGCCCCATCCCCTGCCCATAATTTCCCGGGCATTGCAGATACTAACATACTGACCAATAACAATGCACTAAAATATTTTCTCTTTTTCATAACTGTTCCTCGCAATCCTTTGCACTCCCCACTGAAAAAACTTTAGCGGACAGCTCCCACTAAATCCTTTATCTTTTCTATTCCCTGGTCTTCCAAATAGTCCTTCATACCCTGAAGGATTTCCATGGTTACGCCGGGATTGCGGAAATTGGCCGTCCCCACAGACACCGCCGTGGCTCCTGCCAGCATCATCTCAATGGCATCTTCCGCCGTCATAATCCCTCCCATGCCGATGATGGGCAGGGAAACCGCCTGGGAAACCTCATACACCATCCGAACGGCAACGGGGTGAATAGCAGGCCCGGACATACCCCCAGTCTTATTTGCAAGGACAAACTGCTTTTTATGGATATCGATTTTCATCCCTGTGATGGTGTTAATCAGAGATAAGACATCCGCCCCTCCCGCCTGGGCAGCCCTTGCCATCTCTGCAATATCCGTAACATTAGGGCTTAACTTCATTATCACAGGCTGCTTTGCATACCTTTTCACTTCCCTGGTAATCATTTCCACCGCCTTAGGGTCCTGTCCAAAGGCAATCCCCCCCTCTTTCACATTGGGGCAGGAAATATTGATTTCCAGCATGTCCACAGGGGTATCCCCCAGCCGCTCCACCACTTCACAGTAATCGGCGGCGCTTTTCCCGCAAACATTCACAATAATTTTTGTATCGTATTGTTTTAAAAAAGGAATATCCCTTTTCATAAACAAATCTATGCCGGGATTTTGAAGGCCCACGGCATTTAACATCCCCCCGTAGACTTCCGCCACCCTGGGGGTGGGATTTCCCTCCCAGGGCACGCTGGCAACTCCCTTTGTCACAACTGCCCCAAGGCTGTTTAAATCCGTAAATTCTGAAAATTCTTCCCCGGAACCAAAAGTACCGGAAGCCGTCATCACAGGATTTTTCAGTTCCACTCCTGCCAGATTTACACTAAGATCCATTAGAACTCCACCTCCTGTGCCAAAAATACCGGGCCTTCCTTACAGATTCTCTTATTGTTTACATTGGTGTGGGCATCTCTCCCCTCTGATTTGCACACACAGGAAAGGCAGGCTCCAATACCGCAGGCCATACGCTCCTCCAAAGAGACATAGCACTCTATCTCATGCTCTTTTGCATACTCCTTTAATGCCCGAAGCATAGGCAGGGGACCGCAGGCGTAAATAATATCTGCACAAAGGCCGTTTTCTTTTATTGCGTCTACCACATTGCCCCTTGTCCCTGCGCTGCCATCCTCCGTGGCAATATACACATTTCCGTAGGGTTTAAAGTCTTCGGTTAAAAACAACTGGTCCCGAAACCCAAGTATTATCTGTTTTTCACAGTTTAAGGCTTTGGAGAGTTCCAACATGGGAGGTATCCCAATGCCTCCCCCCACTATAAATGCTTTTTTCTCTTTCAGTGGGAAACCGTTTCCCAAAGGACCTGTCACAAAAAATTCATCCCCTGGTTTCATACGGGAAAACTCCTCTGTTCCCTTTCCCGCCACACGGTACACAAGGCGCAGGGATTTTCCCTCCCTGTTAATCCCACAAATACTTATTGGCCTGGGAAGCAGCCTGCTGCCGTCTTTACAGTACAGGGATAAAAACTGGCCCGGCGCTGAAAACCCTGCAATCTCCTTTGTTCCAAGGTGCATGTCAAAAATTCCCGGCGCTATCTCCTTTTGGGAAATCACCACCGCCTTTTCTCTTTTTTTCTCTGCCATTTTTCCTCCTATTTCCCTGCTCCTATTTAGCTGCCATAAGGGCGCTTTCAATGTCTGTAATCATGTCAAGGGTTGCAGCCCTTGAGGCTTCCGCAAAATTCTCCGAACCATATTTTCCATATTTTTCCTGTTTGTAGGCTGCAATAATTCCCCTGGATGAATTTACTACCGCCCCTAAGCCGTCCTCATTAAAGAAATGCACCAAATCAGCGCCTTTTCCTCCCTGGGCGCCGTAACCCGGCACTAAGATAAAGCACTTGGGCATAAGCCTGCGCAAAACTTCTCCCTGTTTGGGGTAAGTCGCCCCCACAACGGCCCCCACATTGCTGTAGTCTCCTTCCATGCAGGTGCCGCCCCACTCAGCCACTTTCTCTCCCACCCACTCATATAAGGGCCTTCCGTCAATGATTCTGTCCTGGAAATCCCCGCTGGAAGGATTGGATGTTTTTACCAGGACAAAAATCCCTTTCTTTTCCTCTTTACACACATCTAAAAAGGGTTTTACCCCATCGATGCCAAGATAGGGGTTTACGGTGCAGAAATCCTCGTCAAAGGCGGCGCATGTGTGATTTCCCACCTGAACTTTCCCCAGGTGTCCTGCGGCATAGGCCCCGGAGGTAGAGCCGATATCCCCCCTCTTTATATCACCGATCACCACCAAATCTTTTTCATGGCAGTAATCCACTGTCTTTTTAAAAGCTATAAGTCCCGGAATACCAAACTGTTCGTACATGGCAATCTGGGGTTTTACCGAAGGTATCAGGTCATAAACGGCATCCACAATGGCCTTGTTGTACTGCCACACAGCCTCCGCAGCCCCCTCTAAAGTCTCCCCGTATTCCTTGTATGCTCTCTTTAACAATTCCTCTGGTATATAGTCAAGCATAGGGTCAAGTCCCACGCAGATAGGAGCATTTGTCTTTTTTATTTTATCAGCCAGTTTCTGTATCATGTTATTTTTCCCCCTTCTTTTCGTAAATCACTTCCCCGTAGGAGATGGTAAATTTCACTTCCCCAGTAACTTTTCTGCCGTGAAAAGGTGTATTTCTGGACTTGCTGGCAAAGCTGCCCGCATCTATGGCATACACTTTCCTTGGGTCAAAAACCACTACGTCTGCAATTTTTCCAACCTCAAGGCTTCCCTTATCAATCCCGATAACTTTTGCCGGGTTATAACTCATCTTTTCCGCCATCTGCATAAGGGTAAGCCCTTCTTTTAACACAAGTTCCGTATAAGTTAAAGCTGCCGACGTCTCCAGCCCAACAATGCCAAAGGGAGATTTTTTCATGGTGATTCCCTTCTCATAGGGGGCGTGGGGCGCATGGTCTGTGGCAATCACGTCTAAAATATCCTCTTTCAGCCCTTTTCGTATGGCTTCTAAATCCTTTTTTGCCCGGAGGGGAGGATTCATTTTATAATTTGGGTCATCTTCTAAAATATCATCCTCACACAGGGTAAAATGATGGGGACACGCTTCCCCGGTCACATCTATGTTTTCCGCTTTTGCATGTTTTAACAAAAGTACGGAGTCTTCCGTAGAACAATGGCACAGGTGCAGTTTTGCCCCCACAGCCTTTGCCAGCATAATGTCTCTTGCAGCAATGGTATCCTCCACCTCATTGCCGATGCCGGGATACCCAAGTTCCTCTGCCTTTGGTCCCTGATTTACAATGCCCTCCCCCACCAAAAATTTGTCCTCGCAGTGGGCTAAAACCGTAATTCCTGTTTCCTTTGCAATCTTCATAGCCTCCCGGTACACTGCCGTATTCATCACGGATTTTCCGTCCTCTGAGATAGCCGGAATCCCGGCTTTCACCATACCCCGTATGTCCGAAAGTTCCTCTCCCTTTTGTCCCTTTGTCACTGCTCCTACCTGCAGGACATTCACACCGGATAAATTCCTGGCTTTATTGTGAACGTAACTCACCACGTCGGGGTTATCCACCACCGGCCTTGTGTTCGGCATGGCCAAAATGGTAGTGTAACCCCCTTTTGCCGCCGCCTTTGTCCCTGTCTCAATGGTTTCCTTTTCCTCAAACCCCGGGTCTCTTAAATGCACATGCAAATCAATAAATCCCGGCATCACAAGGCATCCCTGGGCATCTATCTCCCTGTCCGCCTTATCTTTTATCCCCTTTTCCACTTTAAAAATTTTTCCCTCTGAAATCAACACATCCTTTATTGCGTCTGTCTTTGTTGCAGGATCAATCACCCTGCCGCCTTTGATTAAAATTTTCATGGCAATTACCTCTCGAATGTTTTTTAATTCTGGCACAACTCTATGGCTATTATAGCATAGGGGCACAAAGGAAAAAAGAGTGAAAAAACATTTTTCCACTCTTTTTCCCTATTGCTCAACCTATTTTTTCTATTAATTTAGTTTCCATACCTCATCATTGTACTGTTTTATAGTCCTGTCGGAGGAGAAGAAACCTGCCTTGCTGATATTTACAAGCATTTTCTTTGCCCACGCCCTTCTGTCCTCATAGTCCTTTAATGCCTTTTCTTTCTGCTCTTTGTAGGATTTCAGGTCAAGGAGAGTCATAAACCAGTCTTTGTTAATCAACTCGTCATGGAGTCTCTGTAAGTTTTCCCTCTGGCCAATCTTTAAGAGCTCCTCGCTTACAATAAAGTCCACGGCACGCTTGATGTCCCCATCTTTCTCGTAGAAATCTTTTGACACGTAATCGCTCTTTGCATAGTGGTCGATAACTGCGTCACTGGACTCTCCAAAGATATAAATATTATCCTCCCCTACCAGATCCGCAATTTCCACATTTGCCCCGTCCATAGTTCCAAGAGCCACAGCGCCGTTTAACATAAATTTCATATTGCTGGTGCCGCTTGCCTCTTTGGATGCCAGGGAAATCTGCTCATGGATATCTGCGGCAGGAATGAGCTTCTCTGCAAGGGTTACATTGTAATTCTCCACCATAACCACTTTCAGGTATGGAGATACCTCCGGGTCATTGTCGATAAGCTGCTGTAAACAGAGAATCAAATGAATAATATCCTTTGCAATTATATAAGCCGGAGCTGCCTTTGCACCAAATAATACGGTGATTGGGGTGGAAGGCTTCTTACCTTCTTTAATTTCAAAATATTTCTGAATCACATACAGGGCATTCATCTGCTGTCTCTTGTACTCGTGAAGTCTCTTCACCTGGATATCGAAAATAGAATTCTCGTTTAACTCGATTCCCTGGGTATGTTTCAGGTAATTTTTAAGTTCTGCTTTCGCCTCTGTCTTTACCCCTAAGAGACGGTCTAACACACTGTCATCATTTGCAAAGGAAGCCAGTTTTTCAAGTTCCATGGCATCCTTCTTAAATCCTGGCCCGATAAGCTCCTCAATAAGTTTTGCAAGGCTTGGGTTGCAGTGTAAAAGCCAGCGGCGGAAGGTGATGCCGTTTGTCTTATTGTTAAATTTCTCCGGATATAACTTGTAGAAGTTATTCAGCTCGGAATTTTTCAAAATCTCTGTGTGGAGGTAAGCCACACCGTTTACGCTGTAACCATAGTGGATGTCAATGTGAGCCATATGCACACGCTTCTCATCGTCAATAATTGCCACAGACTTATCCTCATATTTTGCGGCAATGCGGTTGTGCAGTTCATAGATAATGGGCAGAAGCTGGGGCACTGCTTTCTCCAGGTAGTGCATGGGCCATTTTTCCAATGCCTCTGCTAAAATGGTATGGTTTGTATAAGCACATGCCTTGGAGACAATGGAAATTGCCTCATCCATGCCGATTCCCCGCTCCATCAAAAGACGGATTAATTCAGGAATCACCATAGTGGGATGTGTATCGTTAATCTGAATGGTAGCATAGTCAGCCAGGTCGTGTAAATTGCATCCCCTTGCCACAGCCTCATCCAAAATCAGTCTGGCACCGGAGCTTACCATAAAATACTGCTGGTATACACGTAAAATGCGTCCTGCGTCATCACTGTCATCGGGATATAAAAATAAGGTAAGGTTGCGCCCTATATCTTCTTTATCAAAATTGATATTATCGTCTTTTACCATACCCTCGTCCACAGTTTCCACATCAAAAAGATGAAGTTTGGTGGTGCGGTTGTCGTAGCCGATGACATCAATATCATACATTCTGGATGTAAGGTTAAATCCTCCGAAACTGATGGGATATACCACATCTGTCTTAGTAAGCCAGCTCTCTTTTTCTATCCATGGATTTGGAGTCTCGCTCTGGAGATTGTTGTAAAACACCTGCTTAAACAATCCGTAGTGATAATTTAATCCCACGCCGTCTCCGTTTAATCCCAATGTGGCAATGGAATCCAAAAAGCAGGCTGCAAGTCTTCCAAGACCTCCGTTTCCAAGGGAAGGTTCCGGCTCCACTTCCTCGATTTCCGTTAAACTCTTGCCGTTTTCTTCCAGGACTTTTTTTACATCCTCATAAATACCAAGATTAATTAAGTTGTTGGACAACAATTTTCCGATTAAGAATTCTGCGGAAATATAATACAGCTTTTTCTTTCCATCATTGCTTACCTTATCCTTTGCCATTCCTTTTGTCATCTCCAAAAGGCTGTAATACAATTCCTCGTTGGTACAATCTTTGATTTCTTTGCCGCATCTTGTTTTTGCTACCTCTGCTAAATTCATAATTAACCCTCCATTGTTCTCTTCTTCGCTCTCACTTTGCTTATTTCCTTGGGTATTGTTCCCCGGTTCAGTACCAATTATAGCATTTTTACATGATTTTTCTTGCAGTATTCCCTTCAAATATAGTACAATACTATCAACTTTTAGAGAAAAGAAGGGATTCTTTTATGCATATTTCAGAATATGAAAATTATCAGGAAAAAAAAGACCACGGAAGCCCTACGTTTCCCTACACCACATACCTGTGCTCCATCCCACTGGATTTCTCCTCCGTCCCCCTCCACTGGCATGAGGAAATGGAAATTATCTACATAAAAAAAGGAAAGGGGCAGGTTATGGTGGATTTAGAGGCTTATTCCGTATCTGCTGGAACACTTGTGCTTATTTTACCGGGGCAGCTCCACTCTATCCAGCAATTTGAAGATTCCTCCATGGAATATGAAAATATTATTTTCCACCCTGACATCCTGCTGTCCAAAAAGGGCGACGACTGTTCAAATGACTTCCTTCTTCCCCTGTTTACCAACATGATTTCCCTGCCCACCTGCATTACGCCGGAGCTTGAAAACTACCATAAAATTGCCGCATGCATTGACCAGGCGGATGAAATCTGCAAAACTTACCCAAAAGCCTTCCAGTTTGCCATTAAAAGCCAGCTTTTTTCTTTTTTCTACCTTCTCTTTTCCACCTGTGCGGATATGGCAAATATGCCGAAAAATAAAAGAAGTCTTGACAAAATGAAGCAAATTATTAAATATATAGAGTGTAACTATATGGAAAAAATCACCATAGCAGATGTGGCCTCTGAAATCGGTGTCAGCCCTTCCCATTTTATGAAGTACTTTAAAAACACTATGGGCACCTCATTCATTGACTATTTAAATGAGTACCGGCTGAGTATGGCATCCCGTCTGCTCCTGTCCTCAGACGTTTCCATCCTGGACATTGCCAATGAGGCAGGATTTGATAATCTTTCCTATTTTAACCGCCTTTTTAAAAAAAGATTTGGCATTACGCCTAGTAACTACAGAAAGTCGAGGTAATTTTAAATTTATGGGTACATCAGACATTGCACAGCTAGCTTTTTTGGTTCTGCTATTATTTCTCTCCGCCTTCTTTTCTTCTGCGGAGACAGCTTTTACAACCACAAGCCGCATCCGTATGCGCACTTTGGCGGAAAGCGGTGATAAAAGGGCAGCCAGAGTCCTTGACATTACGGACGATATGCACAAAATGCTAAGCGCAATTTTAATCGGGAACAATGTTGTGAATCTCTACGCATCTTCCCTGGCAACCACCCTTGCCATACGGTTATTCGGCAGTGTTGGAGCTGGAATTGCCACCGGTATCCTGACACTTTTAATTTTGATTTTCGGAGAAATCTCCCCAAAAACCTTAGCCACCATAAACGCAGATAAAATTGCTCTGCGTTATTCCAAAATTGTCTGGGGGCTTATGTGGCTTTTGACGCCTGTTATATTTATTGTAAACTGGCTCTCCATGGGATTTTTAAAACTCCTTCGGGTAGACCCAAGCAAACAGCAGGCCACCATGACAGAGGAAGAATTTAAAACAATTGTAAATGTAGGGCATGAAACAGGGGTTTTGGAAAACACCGAACGGGACATGATTAACAACATGTTTGACTTTGGGGATTCCCAGGCAAAGGAAATTATGGTTCCCCGCATAGACACCATATTTGCCCAGGCGGACAGCTCCTACCAGGAATTAATCGAAATTTTCAGGAAAGAGCGCCACACTAAAATTCCTATCTATCAGGAGAGCACAGACGACGTAATCGGTATTCTCAATATGAAAGACCTGCTTTTATGTGACGAGAGGGATTTCAATATTCAGGAACTTATGTGGAAACCCTACTTTACCTATGAACAGAAAAATATCTCAGAACTGTTTTTTGAGATGCGGCAAAACTCTATCTCCATCGCCATTATTTTAGATGAATACGGCGTGACCGCCGGAATGATTACCATGGAAGACCTGCTTGAGGAAATTGTAGGGGATTTAAGGGATGAAGACGATGTAAACGAGGAAGACCCCATTGTAAAAATAAGCAGCCGGGAATACCATGTGGCCGGCTCCATGAATCTGGAAGATTTATGTGACGAACTTCATCTCCCATTTAGCTCGGAGGACTACGAAACCATCGGCGGATACCTCATAGGGCTGTTAGACCATCTCCCGGAAATAAATGAGCTGGTTACCACAGAGGAAGGGATTCTCCTTCGGGTAAACAAAATGGATAAAAACCGCATAGAAGAAATCTATTTAAAACTCCCGGAAAGTATGGTTGAGACTGAGGCAGAGGCGTAAGCCCCTGCCCGGTCTCTTTCTATTTACTGTACCCGGCATGATCCAAATTCCTGTAAAAATGCCTGCTGGCTGCTTTGTATCCCCCTTTGTTCCAAAAATTCCTGGGCCAAAAGCACCTGCTCATGGGTAAATTGCCACACCTGCTGCACCCTCTCCCATGTTCCGCTCCCTGGCTTTTTCACAGGCTTTGCCCCAAATATCTGCTCTGCAGCTGATGGTTTTGTATACTCCTCCCCTGTTTTATGGTTATTTAACGTTCTCTTTAATATGGAGGCGTATTCTTCTGTCCGCCACACGGAATTTTCCGACAGGGTATCTACATGTTCCTGTGAGATAAAACGGACATTCCCGCTTTCACATTTTCTAGGGAATGTGTCCGCAAGATGGACTGTCACCATCTTTTTCGTCTCATTTCCCACGGCATCCCTGGCATAATAGGTAATGGTCATGCTCATATCTTCCTCCGCCTCTGTAAAATCCTCTGCCCGGTAATCCAAAATAAGAAAGGTGCTGTGATGCTTTCTGTCTTCCCCGCAGCTTATCGTTCCCTTTTCGTCTGTCACACCTTCCAGCTCTTTATCTGTAGCCTCTGCCAGCCCCAGCAAATACTCCTGGGTTAATTTTCCGCTCTGTGCTTCCTTAAGAGAAAAGTACAAATCCCCTGCTTTAATCTGGGGAAACTCATCCCACACGGCAAACATATTGATATAGGGTACGTCTTCTCCCTGTAAATCTAAAGTAGGATTGACAAATTCACTGGCCAAAACACCAAAAGTCAAACCCTTTCCCGGCAAAACTTCTGATGTATTGACTCCGTCCAGAAGAATTTCCCTGCCCTCAACTTCTCCTTCCTCTTTTGTATATTTTTTGTTTTCTTCCTGCTGCTTCTTATCACAAAACATGCTCCACCCCTGAAAGCTGTATGGAACAATTTCTTTGCAAATTTTCCCTTCCTTATCCTTTTCCTCCCCTGTGGCTATATCCACGGTTTCTTTTTCCACTTCCTTTTTAAAATACTCCAAATCATTTCCCCGGAAAGTGTATTTCTCTCCGGCGGATTCCACTTGTTCCAGATAATCCTCCCCCAAAGTCTGGGCATTTCCCATATAGGCAATACAAAAACTACTATCCCATTGGGCATAAAGTGTCACGTCCTCATCCTCCCGAAAAACAAAGCTGGTCTTTTCCGGAGATAACACCAGTTCCTCCATGCCTGAAATTTCCGGTGTCAGGCTCCATCCCAAAAACCTGTAAACTTTCTTGAAATCCTTATGGGATACCTCAGCTCCCTCGAAAAACACCGTAATATCTCTTCCCTGCTCTTTCCACTTTGTCTTTGGAAGAATATTTTCCCCCTCCCCCAAAACTCTTTTGTCCTTTTCGGAAAGATTGTCCGAAAACTGAATGGCATTCATATCCTTATAACAGGCGTACACTCTGGCATCTCTTGTAAAATATCTGTAATCCCTGCTCCCGCCGATATCCGGTATCAAAGTACCGTCCTCTTTTACCATAGCATGGCCCTTTCCATTTTCTTCCGTAAAATATCCCACAAATTTCTGTCTCCTCTCACCGCCGAAAAGTGTCTCTTCCGGCCTGTTTTTTTGTGGAATCACAATCCTGCCATTTTCAAAGGGGCTTTCTTTTCCCTTTTCTTTAGAATAATACTTTCCATATTTCTGGTATACTTCCCCTGTCCCCGGTGCAAAAGCTCCCTGGCTGTCTAAAGTAATCTTATAGATACATGGCTGCCACCGGGCATAAAGGGTTACTACCCCAAAATCCTCCCAGGTAAGATTTTCATTTATCTTTTGTCCCCCTGCAAAGGTGTCTCCCTCCCCCTGAGGGTTCCTGGAATACCCTAAAAAATCATAACCTGTTTTTGAAAACCCATTGGGCATAAGGGAAAATGTCTGTCCAAAATATACTTTCTGCTCCTTTATCTCTCCACTGTCCGCCCCGTTTCCATCATATCTCACTGTGTATTCTTTCCTGGGAATATCCACATATTGCCGCCTTGCAAAGGCAGGGGCAGTACTCTCCGGCAGTACATAAGCCCTGTGGTTGGTTTTTCCTTCTCTGTCCTGGCTGACATATCCGGAAACCACTGCACCTGCGGGATAATATTTGCTTTCGTGGAGCGTATAGTCCCCTGGGTAGTTCCCCTGGCTGTCCATTGCACGATAATAGATTTCATTAAGGTATTGATAACTTTTTCTCCACCCTTCTTCCCCGCAGTGATATGTACACTGTTCATACCGGACTCCCTGGGAAATCCCGGAAGACGGGCAGGTTTCATAATTCCATGCCCCAGACGGAAAGGAATGTCCGTGGGCAGGTATCATTTCCTCTTTTAATTCTGTCCTTACCGTTTTTTTACAATGGCTGCAGATAAGTTCCCTGGAATGAACTTTTTTACCGTTTCTAAGGCAGGTATTCTGCTCCAATGTCTTCCATTCTCCCCAGTTTCCAGGTGTTGTACCATGGTTACCTCCGTAATTTAACTGATATGTCAGGGCATAGCTGCCATTGGAAGAAGAATGTTCCCCGTCATTATGGGTAAACCGGAAGGAAAATTTCTGGCTTTCCTTGTCACAGGCGTCACTACCTGGTTTGCCAAATCCACCCAAACCTCCGTCTCCAGACTCGTCTTCTTTATAGTCGGGATCTCCTTTAACATAAGAACGTGTCTGATACTTGTCCTTTAAAGTTGTGTGCCTGGTCTTTTTAACCTTAATATCTCCCACCATAATTTCATTTAAAGGCCCAGACGCCTTAGCACTTACGGATATTTTTGAAAAATCAAACGCACCTGCATTTGTGCCCTCTGCATGAATGGTATATTTGGAGGAAGGATTTGAAGTGTAACCATTGACCCAGACGTATAGCCTGGCAGGAGTTTTATTCTGGGAAGTGGTAAGATTTACAAAATAACTTCCCTTAGACCGGGCGCTGATATGGATCGTCTGGCTTGCCCCGTTATGCTCATTACTTGCAGATCCATTGACATGAAATTCTTTAAAAAAATCACTGTAGAGATACTGATACAAAGTGCCCTGGAATCTCTTCTCTTCCCCGAAACGTCCATTTTCTGACACCTCCTGCATGACAGCCCCATGGTTTTGGTTAAACAAAATATGTTTTCTGCCTAAAAGTTCCTGCCGCTGTTCTTTCGTCATATGGTCTAAAAACCGCTTTTTATAAATATCCGGGGCATCAAGGATCAGCTTGTTTAGGTCTTCATCTGAGAGATTTTTCCAAGTGCACCTCAGTAATTCCGGCAGTTTTTCCGGCTCTTCCCCTTCTGTCTCCCCGGCTTTTAGGAAATCAAATGTTAAAAAACCTCTGCCATAATAAATATCCTCTCCCTTCTCCCCCAGATCCTCCCCTAAACTGTCTAAAATACCAAGGATTTCGTCTCTTGATTTTTGGGGGTTTTGGCTTTTTACCCATGCCAATAGAGATGAGACGATTGCAGCGGACACAGAAGTCCCCTTCGCCGTGATTTTCTGTCCGGAAATCCCTTTCACTTCAAGGGATCCATAAGCGCAGTAATCCACCCCCGTCCCGTAATTGGAGTAAGCCTCTCTCACTTTATCACTTCCCACGGCAGCCACTGTCACCGCATCTTTTATATTTGCCGGGGTATAGCCTGACAAATCTTCCCCCTGGTTTCCGGCGGATGCCACCACAAAAATCCCTCTGCTTGACGCCTCCTTTACCACGTCCTCCAAAATTTTACTGTGGGCAGATTTATATGCAGACATACTGATATTGATAATATCCGCCCCCTGTTCCATGGCATACCGGATTCCCATATACATATGCAAAACTGTGGTATCACCTGTCTCATCCGCCACCTTTACCGGCATGACCTTTATTTCATCCGGCGTATTCATAAGCAGGACAGAAGCCATAGCAGTTCCATGACCATTTCTGTCTGCAATAGTATTTTCCCCGGTAAAATCCATACCTCCTTTGATACGTGCATCCCCAAGGGATGCAAAATCGTAACCGCTGTCAAGCACAACCACAGTTACCTCTGCTCCTTTCTTCTTATCTTCCTCTCCTTTAAAGGAAACGGGCTTTAATTCTTTCTCAAAGGAGACTTCCGCCTCCCCGCAGGTTTTTACCCTGGCATTTATCTCCACAGATACGCCTTGCTCTTTCAATTTCTTATAATCGTCCCCGGCCTTTTCTTCACTGTCATAAAACAGAACCGCCAGGCCGCACCCTGTCAATATGCGCTCCGCACATAACTCAAACTCTTCCGGTTTCACATCCTCCGGCGCAATCAGGCACTTCCCGGAGAAATCTTCCATCTCTTCCGGCTCCTCCTTTTCCACTGCCCGGGCCATCTCCCTAAGGCTGGTTACTTCCACACATTCTGTTTCCTGGACTTTTGTTTCCTGAATCTTTGTCTCCTGTGACACTGGCTCTTCTGTCACAAATTCTTCCGAAACAGGTTCTTCTGTCACAGCTTTTTCCGCTATCCATTCTATTTCCTCCTCTGAGAATACAGCCAGCTTTTCTGTTTCCTTTTCTGGCACCTCCCCTGCAAAGGCAGGATGAAAAAATCCCCCCAAAAATACTCCGGCAGTCAGAAAAAAACACAACGTTCTCTTTATTCCCTCTCTATATTTTCTTATCATCCAATTCCTCCTGTTAAATATTACTCAAATACCGCTATCAAAGACACATCCCCGGTAACAGCCATGGGGCCCGCCCCGGTTCCCAAAACTTTGCGCACCTTTCCGGCAGACTGGGACACACAAGTTTTTTCCTCCGCCTTACCCCCGGATAGAAACTTCCAGTTTTTGAATTTTTTTCCCGGAATTTCAGGGGAGACGGGCATACTGCAGTACCCATCCTTAGGTATAGTATAGGTTTTGTACAGTTCCTTATCCCCGGTATAAAAACTCACTTTAAATTTCTCTTTTTCCTCCCTTACCTCCCTGTCAAAAATAACTGTGCGGAAGGCACAAACCGTCCCCTCATTTCCATTGGGGTGACGGTATCTTTCCGTTATCTCCACAGATAAAATCCCGTGAACCACATCAGCCTCCAAAACAGATACTGTCAAATCTGATGTGCTGTTTGTCTGGGCCAAAAGAGCCTGGAGCAGGTCTGCGGCAAATAAATCTGCATTTTCTATGGAGCTGTCCTCCCCTTCCATCATGCTTCTAAGCGCCCCGTCCACAGATTCTGCCAAAGCCTGTTGTGCCTCCGTATGCCGCAGGGTTCTCCCTTGTATCGTCAGGGCGGACATTAGAATAAATACCAAAACCATAGTGCAGACCAGCCCATATATCATATGTTTCACTCCATTACCTCCTTTTCACGGGAATCAAAAATTCATGTTCTGCCCCAACGCAATAATTATCTGAAACCTTTACAAAAAGCCGGTAATTTCCCTGCGTAACAAAGGTTACGGCCCCGTTCACAGTCTCTAACTCCATCCCTGCCTGGTCAAAGGCCTTTATTATCCGGATTTCTGCAGGTTTCCCCTCTTCGTCCTCCGCCACAAACAAATCCTCCGGGGCATATGGCTTTCCCACAGAAATTTCGTTTTCCAGGAAACGGATTTCCGGTGGTTTCCGCTCAAGGACAATCCCGGATTGTTCCCCGTCTTTATAAACGGAATAATCCACCCCGGAAATTTCAAACCTGTCCCCTAAAATCGCAGAAAGCCCAACTGCATCCCCTGATTTTATCCCTGCAAAAAGTATGTAACATACCAGCAAAACCGCCAGGGCACTGCCTATAGACTTTCCATACTGCTCCGCCGCTTCTCTCATACAATCCCTCCTAACATGCGCTGTTCCCAAAGAAAATAATAAGTTTCCCCAATATTCCCCCGGAAAATATAAGTCCCAAAACTCCCGCCAGCACAATAATCCCCGCAACTGCGCCGAAAATTATGCCGCCGTATTCTTCCGCCATGTAATCCATAAATTCCTCCTTTAAAAACCTGACACAATACCTAAAACTTTACCCAGGCAGCCGCCCAGAAAAAGCCCGGCCAATGCATACAAAACCGCCGCTCCATACTCTTCTGCAATACTTTTCATATAACCTCCTGTCTATCTGGCATAACCTCTTACCTGATGTTCCGTCACGGAGTTTAAAAAACCGATTCGATAGGGATAAGTCAACACAACTTCCGCCATCACCACATCCCTAGTATCCCCCGCCGAGGGGGTGATATATACCCGGGCCGCCCCTCCCCTTGTAAAAGTCTTAACGGAAATCTTATATCCATTGTCAATGGCCTGCTGGATACACCCGTTTAAAACTTGAGGGCTGAAATTACTGTTTTCCAGTTCCGCCACAAGATCCGCCTTATAGCTTAATGCATTGGATGCATCCATCTGGGCGGAAAGAACCCCTGTGCCGAGAAGCAGCACCAACAACATAAAAAATACTCCTGTAAATGATTTTATAACCTGACTCATACTTCCTCCTTACACCTGCACCCTGGAAAAAAAGGCAAACAAGATTAAAGTCATATCCAGAACCATTTTTAAAGCCCCCAGCAATGCAGGTATTAAAAATAACATATACATTTTTGCCGCTTTATCCTGATTGGACATAGCCTCCGCCTCCCCCATCCACCGGGCATTCCTGGACAAAATTTCCTCCATCTGCACATCTGCGTCAGAACCGCTGCCATCTGAGAGGGAATAAAGCATACCCATTGCCGAGGATATCTCCGGTATGGAAAATTCCTGCATAAACCGGGAAAAAGGCACATTGGATTCCGGTGAAGCCTCCAAGTGCTCCACAAGATTTATAAGCTCAGGCTTTAAAATTTCCGGTGCGGATTCCATGCTTTTTTTTATAGAATTTTGTACGTTTTCCGTCTGCAGAAGCAGAGATACTTCCATCAGCCAGTCTGGAAAAGCTTTCCTGATTTCATGAACCACGCTTTTCCTTGCCAGGCTATAGCCGATCCTGTGCTGAAAGGCCAGTAAAAGACACACAGGAAATAGAAAGGCAACACAAAACCAATGACCTGCTGCAAGAAAAAAGATTAAGGAAACCACTGGAATCCCCGCCATATACAGGCTCTTTTTCCTCTCTTTTTTATAGTCAAAATGCACCACTTTTTCATACTGATTCAATACACTCCCGGCATTTCCAAAAGATTTTCCTTTGAGCCAGTCTCTGGTAAAATATTGTTCCGTCAGGAGATACAGCATAAGGCTTGCAAGAAGCATAAACAGCGTGCCAATCTGATACACCGGACTATCCGTCACCCCCAAATCCCGGAGGGCTCCCTGGCAGAGAACCGGGGTTAAGAGGCACAAAAGACAGGATAAGAGAATCGCTGATAAAATATTCCTTCTCTGAAACTGGCATCTCTTTTGATAGGAAACCGTCTCTTTCTCCCACACATCCCTGTCTTTTAACAAAATTCTCACAGAGGCCTCACAGTCTCCCCCAATCCTCTCCGTCCTTAACATCAGACGGTGGACATAGCTGATGCGCTGGGCGGGATACTCCCTCTCTATGCGGTTTAAAGCCTTTTCCAATACCTGGCCCTCGCCGTAGGTATCCCGTATATAGGACAGGGCATCCCCGATGCAGGATTTCATGGTCCCCCTGGGAAAAAGCCTTTCCACATCTGTGAGGGCCGATAAAATCTTATGATTTTTCCGAAATGAATAAAGCACCTGCTCCATATAAATATTGGCATCCGCAAACCTTCTCTGCTGTAAAAGACGGAGATTCCTCCCCCTTTTCCAAAGCGGAAGCGCCCCGGCAAAGGCAGCCCCTAAAATCAAAACACAGAGCAGCTTTAACCGGTAGAGATAACTTAAAATTCCACCGGCAAATACCACCGGCAAAAATACATACCATTCCCTTACCCGTTTTCCCATTTCTCTTCTCCTTCCTTAAGCATCTGCCTGATTTTACCGCAGAAAAAAGGATCACTGATTTTCGCTCTGGCAAACCGCTCCAACACCTCCTGGGGGAGGGATGCGCCCTGCATCCTTCCCCCTTTTGCAGCAAGGGCAATCCGGTTATCCCCCTCTTTCTGGTAAAAAAAGCAAATCTGGTCTATATAACGCCTAATTTTTCCGTCTCTTACGCTCTCCTTCCTTCTGAGAAGGACACCGACATCCACATAAGAGTAAATATCATTTACCAGACGCCCTGCGTCCAGCCTGTTTTCCATCATATTTAACAGCCTGTCAGGTATCTTTCTCACATCGTCGGTATGAATTGTGGTAAAACCTTTAATTCCTGTGGACCAGCACTCAATCAAAGCCTTTGCCTCCCTGGAGCGCACCTCAGAGAGCATCATCCAGTTGGGGTTTAAGCGCAGGCATGTCTTAATAGCTTTGGAATAATCCAGGCGCGGATTGATTTTAAGCTCCACGCAGTCCTTCCCCGGATTAATCTGCCTGTAATGCCACTCCGGGTTATCCTCAATGGTAATCACTTTTTCATTTGCCGGGATAAACTGGGAAAAAAATTTAGCGCACTCGGTTTTACCTGCTGCGGGCTCCCCGCAGAAAACAAAATTCATTTTGGCCAGAACACAATTTACCAGCATCTCTAACATTTCCCTGGAACAGTACTCCTGCTCCAGGGCCTTTGCCGGAGTAAAACGTACCCTGGGCAGAGATTTCCGAATACAAAAAGACCTGCCCGTCAAAGCCACCGACTCATGGACAATGGTAATCCTAAGATGCCCTGTCTCCGCCTCCAGCACGTTTTCCATCTGGTTAAATCCCCGGCTCACCTCATTGGCAATCCTCCCTGCAAACTGTTCTAAAAAAGAAGGGGTAATTTTCTCCTTGGCCGCATCAATTTTGCATCTGCGGTTCTCCGTTGTCACAATCCACAAATCCTCCCCGTTAAAATCAATATCCGTAATCTGTGGATTTGCGATATAGGGATAGAGCGGCCCGAATGCTTCGGGATTCATATTAATTTCCGTACTAATCACAAAAAATCTCCTTTCCCCCTATGGCGCAGGGGCAAATCCCGCTGCCATATTGGCATCTTTATAAAACCTTTTAATTAAATCTGCAAAAGCCTGATACACCACGCTGGTGTTGTCATTTCCAATCACCAGTGTAATAATGCCAATTACGGCAATAATTGCCAGAACCGTAATAATAGTTGAACCGTACTGTTTAAATATCTCATCCATAATAAATATCTCCTTTTCTTTTTCCGTATTTTCCTATGGCCATAAGCAATTCCTTTAAACATTGCCCAAAGACCCTGTTTTCATAACAAAATTCTTCTTGCTGCCATTTGAGATAAGATAGAATCCTCCCTGACTCATAGGCCTTTTGAAACCGCTGATTATAGGGTATGGGGCAAATTCTCTCCATGGAAATCCGATACCACCTGGAAAACCGCTCCAACTCTCTTTTTTGACTGTGATGATACTTTCCGATTAGGAAAATGATGTTATTTTGAAACATTGACTGATTTAGAAATAATTCCTCCCACGTAGATTCGGTGAGGGATAAATTAACTGCAAGCAAATCCCAGGATGAAATCTGCTTTAAATCTGCGGCACTCCACTGGCCAAAGTCTGTAAATTCCGCCTTTTGGATGCCTGCTCTCTCCCTGAGCACAGGGTGAAAAAATGCTCCCCACGCAGCAAGCTGCATGTTGGCACTGGTGCCCGCTTTCGGCTCCGCTCCTAAAAAAGCTACCTGCAAGGACACTCCTCCTTTATGATGTTAAACAAATGGGATTATAACGATACACTGATAAATGAAAAGATAAAAGATGAAATTATAATAGCAGGGTTCTATAGATTTGTAAAGAACTTTTTTCAAAAACATAAAAAATATAATAGTAGCCCCGGACGAAAAACATCCGGGACTAAATATTTCTCACATAGCCCGCTCCATCCGGGAGGAAACAATCATTGTGGGATAGTCAAAGCGCCTGAGCTTTTCCTGGAGCTTTACCGCATCCTCTAATGACTCCACCCTGCCCACAATCACATGGAGCATACCGTCCTCCTCATAGACGTAGCTGGTAAATCCCTGGGACAAGAGCTGGTCTGCCAGATAATTTGCAGAAGTTTCATAGAAAGACCTGCCCACTTCCACTCCGTAGGAGGCAGGCTCCTCCTCTTTTTGCCGCTGCATTTCCGGGGGGATTTCCTGGGTTGTGTTTCCCAGGGGAACGGCATTTTCGATTCCGTCGGCAATGGCATTTGCCACCCCGTAAAAATCTTCGTCAAAAATACGGTTATCCTTATCGTGGTTGATAAATCCTGCCTCAATGAGCACTGCGGGCATCTCTGTCCTGCGAAGCACCACAAGCCCTGTTCTCTCCTCGATGCCAAGGTCTGCAAAGCCTCTGTTTACAAGCTCTCTCTGGATAGACTCTGCCAGGGGCATTGCCGGGGAACTTTTGTCGAAAACCAGTGTCTGCACACCATTGTAAGTATTGTCATTTTCCCCGGAGTTCCTGTGAAAAGAGATAAAATAATCCGCCCCGGCTTCATTGGCAATCTGGGCTTTCTCATAGGGGGACTGGTACTCATCCCCTGTTCTGGTAAAAATCACATCATAACCCCTCTGTTTCAGCATATCCCCCACTGCCAGGGCAAGACGCAGGTTATCGTCTTTTTCTTTTCTTCCCTGGTACATTGCTCCGTTGTCAAAACCGCCGTGTCCGGCATCTATTACGATTAATGCCATGGAATACTCCTAAATTATTCTTCCCCTTATTTTATGCATGGGCTAAGAAAAGGTGAAAAAATTACACATTTCTCATGCGAAGGAGTGTCTGGTAAAGATTCAGGCGACCGTATCCTTCCATACGGTTGGGGTAGAGCTGGTTTGGCATCTGCATAGTTCCGTTAATCAACTGATTTTTTATCTCCAGGGAATTTACAATGGGGTTATTGATGTACCCGATATTCCACTCCAAAAGAAGGGCCGAAGCCCCCGCTGCTATGGCCGCAGCTGCACTGGTTCCCGTTATTGTCCCGTAATTTCCCCTGTTGTCTTGGGCAAATACATTCACCGCCGGGGCGGCAAAATCTGGATTTATGGTTCCCTCCAGAGAATATCCCCTGCCGGAATCAAGGTAAGCTCCCCCTGTATATGCGTTGTATCCTGCCACAGTCATTGGAAGAGCTGCGCCGGAGGGAATCGTTAAGGTGGTATCCGGGTTGGAGTGCAGGAAAAACACTTCCTCCTCCAAAAAATCCGTCATGGGAAGGTACATATGAAAATTTCCGCTGTAAACCACACTGGGAAAAACCTCAAATTTCCAGATACCCTCCGCAGGATTCTGGAACTCTATATGGATGAGCTGATTTCTGCTTCTAAGCCCTCCCGCCTGGTAATTTATGATAACCGTAGTGTTTTCCAGCAAAAACGTGTGTCTCTGCTGCTGGTTGGAGAACACCGGGACTCTCGGAAGCACCTCCCCGGTGGGGGAGATTAAAGAGAGGGAAAAAATCTCCGGGGCATTGGCCCAAAGCTCCATATGAAACCCCCGCATATTTTCTGTCACATTCATCTCTACAATATCGGAAGTACTGGGACTTAACGACCCGTAATAGTGGTGTCTGGCGTTTGCCTCATTTCCCACCGCAATACATACGGCATTACGGCGTTTCACTGCCATGGCGTCTAAAACACTTGCCAGCCTCCCAGCCTCACCGTGATCCCCCTGGTTATTCCCCAGGCCGAAACAAATAACAAGGGGCTGCTGCCTCTCATCCGCCAGGCGGCCTAAATACTCAATCCCTGCAAGAATATCATTTTCCTGAAAAGCAACTGCCCTTTCTTTGATATAATAGAAATCCCTGAGATTTTGTTTTGCAGGCTTTAATTTTACCACGGCAATTTCCGAAAAAGGCGCAACGCCGATAAAATCATTTTCCAAATCCTCGCTGCCTGCCGCAATGGACGCCAGCATGGTCCCGTGGCCATTCTCATCTGTCTCCGGCACAAAATCCAGAGGGTTTGGCTGACTTAAGGCATAGTCAACATCCGATTTTAAATATTCCGTTCCGTAGATAAAATCTTTCGGCGGATGCTCCGATGGCCTGGTCTGGTCCCAAATTGCAATAATCCTGCTGCTTCCGTCCTCATTTCTAAATCCGCTGTTCTGGTAGGATATTCCCGTATCCACAAAGCCAATTAAAATCCCCCGGCCCTTAAGTTCCAGATTCCGCTGGTTTTGAACCCTTATAATTCCGCTCTCCTCCAAAGAAGTCTGGTCCAAAGTAGTGTAGAGCTTTGGAATACTGGTGTGATAATACGTGTTAATGGAAAGGGGCGGGACTTCCTCACGGTTTACATAGTACACCTTATAGTCCCTGCCAAGTCCCTGGCTGCAGATACTCTCCGCATCCTGGACAATATCCACATTGTTTACAAGTATATCGTAAAAATCATTGGAATACACTGCATCCTGACAATTCAATCTGATTTCCTCAGCCTTTTTTATAGTTTATTCCATGGGAAAATTTTGGTTCTAATCACCTCTCCCTAATTTTTTTCCCCTCTCTTTAAAGCAGCAAACAAAAGGATTCCCCCCACTGCCCCGAAAAGCAGGAAGGACTGGACCATAGGCATAAAATCGTATGCCTTACCTGTCCATATCTCATAAAAATCCCTGTTAAAATACGTTACCGGGAGAAGTTTCGCCACTCCCTGCATCCACCCGGGCATGTTTTCATAATCCACTCCCATCATGCCGCCAAATATCATAAAAGCAAAATAAATAATCATTACCCCGCAGTATGTGACGCTGAATTTTTTTAACAGGCAGGCAAGGCCATGGGCCATAATAAAGCAAAGCACAGAAAAGACAACCATACAAAAAGCGTAGAGCACCCACCCGGAAACTACCGGGGCTTCTAAGCCGATAAAACAGCTTCCTGCAATAAAATAAATCAGAAAAGCGGCAAGCATAAAAATTAATTCAGAAACCGCCCGGTTGCAAATTGTTACACTGTTTTTTATTCCAAAGAGCTTAAGGCGCTCCGGTATCCCCTTTTCCAAATCCTGGGCCTGCATCACCGAATATCCCATCAGAATTGTAGCCAGGGGGATAAGGGCGCCTATGCCCAGAAAAACACTGGTGGAAACCGTCTTTGCCATAGCGGCGTCACTCATTTCCATTGTCACCATATGGGTGATGAGAATGGACATAAGTACCGGCATTCCCACGCCAAAAATATGCACAAATGGATTTCCCGTAACATTTCTAAGTTCATAGAGTATCATAGACTTTGTAATTAATTTCCCCTTTTTCTCTCCCATTTTTAAGCCCCTTTCCCATAAAATCTCTCTTTTGCATTTGTATAGATAATCTCAATATCCCTGGCGCTTCTGGTATAATCCATATTATTTTTAAGCAGGGTTTCCGTAATTTTACGCTCCATTTCCTCTGTATCACAGGACAAGGCAATCAAATGGGGCGGGGCAGCCAGTTTCTTGTAGTTTTGAAACAGTTCTTCCTTTTCTTTGGAATAATTTAAGACAATCACTGCCCTTCCGCAGTACTTTTGAAACAGATCTTCTTTTCTTCCAAAGTCTACTACCTTCCCCTTATCCAAAATTAAAAGCTTATCCGCAAGCTGCTCTAACTCTTCATAATAGTGGGAAACCATGCAGAGGCTCACATCCTTATCCTTATACCAGGCAGCCAGTTTTTCCACCAGCTTCTGCCTTGTCTCAAAATCCAGGCCGGAGGTCACTTCGTCATAAAATGTCAAAGGCAAATCCTGCATCATCACCATAATTATGGTAAATCTCTGTTTCTGCCCCCCGGAAAGATGCTTGTATTTTTTCTTCAGACAGCCCTCAAATTCAAAATAAGAAATAAGCTCTTTTAGTTTTTTGTTTTTGGATATTTTCGTCCCCAAAACAGCCTCCATAATGTGCCTAACGGCCATGGCGTCGGTATACTCATTGGACTGCATGTGGGTGGCAATCATTTCCGGCGTCAGGGAAGTGTAAATATTTCCCTGATATTTTACAAGCCCTAAAATGCTTTTAATCAATGTGGTTTTTCCTGCCCCGTTGGAGCCGATAATCCCAATACGGTCCCCCTCCTCTATGGTGATGGGGCGCTCTATGGAAAGAGCGGTTTCTTTTCCATAGGACACGGTAAGGTTTTCAATAGATAACAATGGTGAATTTCCCATAAGTTCCTCCTTAATTTTTTTCTAAAAAAAGAATAACATCTTCCTATGAATTTCATATGAAGCTGAAATAGAAAAGAAGTGAAAGTTAAGGAGTACTCTTTTTTTCCTGGAAGGTAAGGTTTGTCACCACGCTCTCCCCCTGGTTTTCCATGTCAATTTTCATTCCTAACTGCTTTGCATAATAGGCCCCGATGTAAAGCCCCAGTCCGTGGCTGGCCTCTTCCCCTTCTTCCCTCTCATGGTTTCCGCTGACAAAAGGTTCAAAAATATGGGGAAGGAGTTCCTCCTCTATCCTTACGCCGAAATTTTGTATGGTAAGTTTTTCCTCACTAAGGACAATTTTAACTTTTTCCCCCACAGGGGTGTAACTTATGCTGTTTGACAAAAGATTCCCCAGGATATGGGAAAACATGGTCTCGTCGGTACAAATCTCCCGCCTGAGAAGGCCTTCCAGGGACATTTCAAGTTTCCTGTGGTTTACCGGGATTTTAAGTGCCAAAAGCTGATTTTCTAAAAGTTTTCTCACATCCGTCTGTACAAAATCCAAGGAAGCCCCACAGTGGTTTAGGTACAAAATGTCCTCCACCATTTTTTTCATGGATAATAGCTGCTCCTTTACCTTTGGAAGATACACTTCCCTGTCCTGGTATTTGCCCACATTGTTTTTCATTCCCTCCACCAAAAGAAGGGCTGCGGAAATAGGAGTTTTTAACTGGTGGGAGGAAGCACGAAGCAAAACTTCCTGCCTTTTATTTTCCTCCTTAAGGACCTGGTTTTTCTCCTCCAAACTCTCATAGCTCTCCCGGACTTTCCGGTATAAATCTTCTATGGTCACTGAGAGCATCCCTATTTCATCCTCTCTTTTCTCCAGTTTTTCCTCCATGGGTATCTCTTTAAAACCCTGGCTTTTTTTCATGGCCTGGGTGTGCCACACAAGTTCTTCAATAGGCGTTACAATGCCTTTGGAATAGATTTGGGAAAACAGAAGAACCAAAAGAAAAATTACCGCAAAAAGCATAGGAAGGCTCTGGAAAACAACGGGCCTGATTTCATTCATATCCGGTGTAACCACCGGAAGGACCGTTAAGAGAAGCCCGTCGGAAACACGCTCCGCCCCCACATAATTTACATAGCGGTTATTTTTATCCTCCACTCCCATCTCAAACACAATAAAATCCTCGGATACCATGTGCACTTTCTCATATTCACCCAGGTACTCGTTTGTAATGTCTTTTGTGTCTGAAACCTCCACCTCAAAGGGCATGGAAAGGTTTTCTTTAAAAATTTCCTGGAATATATTTTCCCAGTCCCCGGTACTGTCCTGAAACTCTTTTTCCAGTTTTTCCCTGTCAAACTCTATTTCCCCTGAACCGAAATCTTTTATCACACTGCGAATCCGGGAAAACATTTCTAAAAGCCTTTCATCTTTTATTGTTATATCTGCAGAAAACATTTTTGTAGTAAAATTTATGCTGTTTCCCTTATCCGGTATTTTTAAGGAAAAACATGCCGTGGGGTTTTTTAACTGCACATTGTCATAACTCCCCTGTTCCCGAAAGGCCCGGTGCTGCTCTTTTACCGCCTTTAAATTCTGCTCCATGGTATGATCCACATATAAAGAGGGCAGCATATACACAAAATAGCCCACAAGAAAAATAAGCATTCCCCCGGCCAGCACCATGCTGTAAAATAAATTTTTCTGACCAAGTTTCATAGAATCCCCCCCTGTGATAAACCTTCTTTGTCAAACTGATATCCCACTCCGATTACGGTTTTTATACAGGATACCGGAAGTTTTTTCCTGAGATTTTTTACATGGGCATCAATAATCCTATCGTTGCCGATATAGTCCTCATTAAAAATACTTAAGATAAGCTGCTCCCTTGTAAATACCCTGTCAGGGGAATGGAAAAGCGTCTGCAATAGCAGATATTCACTTAAGGTAAGGGGAAGTTTTTCTCCCTGGAAATAAGCGCAGTAAGCCTCCTCTTTCAGATACAGCCCCGCCTTATTTTCCTCCTCTTTTTCCTGGGATTTTAAGGTACGCCTTAAAATTGTCTCCATGCGCTTTAAGAGAATAATGGGAGAGACAGGCTTAATTACATAATCGTCCGCATACAGGTTAAATGCTGTAACCTGGCTCTTTTCATCCTCTAAAGCCGTGAGCATAATCACCGCCGTATCTTTTTTCTTCTCCTGAATATATTTAAGCACCTCGAAACCGTCCGCCCCCGGCACCATAATATCCAGCACTGCCATGTGATAGTCATTTTTGTCAAGAAGTTCCATGGCCTTATCTCCCCGGTCTGTCCCTGTGACTTCGTATCCCGATATTACCATGTACTCTGTAAGCACATCCCGGATGGTGGGCTCATCCTCTAAAAATAAAACTTTGTATTTTCCTGCATCCATTAGGTATTTTCCTTTCCTGAAAATAATCTATGGATTTGATTATAGCACAGGGGTATGAATTTGGTATGAATTTGACTTAAATGTTTCTTTTATCTTTCCGGGCAATCCGCCACAGGGCGAATTTTCCCGCCGCCACCGCCACCGGAAGGCCCCCTGGCGCCATTATCCACTGACTGGCAATATACAGGTTTTTTACGCCTTTAACGGTTCCCTTGACCCGAAAAGACTTTACTCCCTTTTTGGTAATAAAGCCCATATAGGCTCCGTGGTAAGCATTACAGTACCGTTTATAAGTAACGGGCGTCCAGCAATCCAGAAATTCCATATGGCCTTTCAGTCCCGGAAACTGCGCCAAAAGCCGTTCCTCTACCGCCTTTACCACCTCCTCCTTTGCCCTCTTATATTCCTTCCCTTCCAGTCCCGTCCAGTAAAAGTATTCCTTGTCAAATTGGGGGACATTTACCTGAAGCACCATTTTTCCCGCCGGGGCAAATCCCGGTTCGTATTCATAGCTTTTCACAGAAATCCGCTCCACCTTCTTTCCTCCCGCCTCAAAAGGAATACATGGGAAAAAAATAGTTCCTTTCCCCTCATATGCCCCTGCCTCTACATCAAATGCCATCTGCACAGCACTGAAAAGGGGATATTTTTCACTGTCTGCGTAACAGGATTTCCATTTCCCGTCCATATATTTTTTTCCAATTAGTGTGCCAAACATTTCCATGGTATCCACGGCGGAAATTACATAATCTGCCAATACTGTTTTTTTATCCGCCCTTTCAATTCCCACTGCTTTTCCCTTTTCAATCAGAATCCGGGAAACCGGGGTACTGCAGTATAATTTTCCCCCCAGATTCCGAAAACGTTTTACCATACGGTTTGCCATTGCAAGGGAGCCGCCTTTCGGGATTTCACCGTTACCGGATACAATGGTGGCATAGGACACAAGGAAAGAACTTGCAACATAATCTTCTGGCAGATAATCTGTAAACAGGGCTTTCAATGCCGGATGTTTGAACCCCCCGGCCAAATCCTTTAAATCCATGGAGCCATATTCCTTCATCACCTTTGGCATATCCGCCATAGAAGCCCCCATTCGGATATAATCCCTGATTCCCATAGCATCCATAGGTTTTTCCACCGGCATTTCGCATTTCAAAGCATATCTCACATGCTGCACAAATTTTTTTATTTCTATTTCGTCCTCAGGGGATATCTTTAAAAGTTCTGCCTGAGTTTTCTCTAAATCCTTCCACAGCGTTACCTGTGTCCCCCCTGCAATGCTGGTATAAAAAATGTCGCAGTCCGCAAATTCTGTAGATTCCTCTAATGCCCCCACGGTTTCCCATACCCTGCGCAGACCTGTCCCCGGTTTCGTCCCGGTAAGCCAGTGAATGCAGTTATCAATGTGGCATCCCCTCCGGTTCCACCCCATGCACTCTCCCCCGGCAACAGGATTTTTTTCATAGATGTCCACCTCATAACCTGCCAGCCTTCCATAAATTCCCGCTGACAAACCGGCGATGCCGCCTCCTACAATCACAATTTTCTTTTTGTTTTCACCCATTGTCTTCCTCCTTATCAAACATGTTTTCATCACTCCCCAGCATATCTGCCACCCACTCCGGTTTTGGCAGGGGAATTTCAGGGTGCAGGGCATACTGTTCCATGATTCCATGTATGGAACACCAGTACATATTTGACAGTGACATTACATCCCCCTCTCGGATACTCCCGTCTTCCTGCCCTGCCTTTACCCATTTTTGGCTGTAAGAAACGGTGTCCACGGAAACAGCCAGCTTACGGAGTTTCTCCGGTATGTCCTCAGCCCAGGAAATATGCCCCATAAACACAAACATTTTTGCAATAAAAGGATTCTTCTCCACCTGCAAAAACAGCGTTTTCGTAAATTGATAAAAAAAATCCAGGCCATGCTCAGCCTTAATCTCCATTGGCATACGCATTCCCTCAAGGCCGATATTTACCAGCTCTTCCAGCAAAATTTCCTTGGTGGGAAAATAGTGGAACAGCAGTCCTTCGCTAATCCCGGCCTGTCTGGATATCTGGCTGGTTTTTGTTCCGTAATATCCCCGTTTTACAAACAAATCCAATGTAGCCTTTAAAATTTGTATTCTCCTGGCTTCCTTTTGTTCTTTCCTTGTCATGTTCTGTCTCCTTAACAGTTCCTAAATCTTATTAAAGAGTAACACAGCCCAAAAGAATTTGATAGAGTGTTTTACTCAACGAAATTTTCTGAAGGAAATATATTATCATTGCCGGAGAAAGGATTCATTGGTATAATAAATAAAACTGAACCAGGGGAGGAGCCATGATATTTTATAAAAACAATTCAGATAAAACAGAAAAACCCAGAAAAGGACGCATTTTCCTCTTTGTCCTCTGTGCCGCCCTGATTGCCTTCGGCATCTGGTCAGCAAAAAATACCATCCTGCATAAAAAAGATTCCTTGAAAGAAAACTTAAGCCAGGCTGTCACCGGGGAGGAGGGCAAAGTTACCACCATAACAAAAGCTTCCCTGGAAAAAGTATTTGAAATCAACGAATTATCCACAGCGGATTATATTTACAATGCCGTGGCAAGGGCTTACGGGGAGGACGGCGCATCTGTAAAATACTATGTGGCCTACGAAGGAAAAGTGAAGGCCGGCATCGATTTTGGCAAACTTGATATAAGTATCCATGAGGAAGAAAAACACATTACCATTAAACTTCCCCACATTGAGTTTCAGGAACAGACCGTTGACCCCGGCACACTGAAATATATTTTTAAAGACAGGGACAGCCAGCGGGAAGACATACACCAGGAAGCTTTTGAATTATGCGAAAAGGACTTAAAAGAAAGGCTCCTGCAGGAAAAAGACTTAAAAGAACAGGCGAAAAAAAATGCCCAGGCTGTTGTGCAGGGCCTGGTGGAACCCTGGGTAAAACAGATAGACAGTGCATACAGCATTACCGTTGAATAACCGGAGGTACATATGTCAATGAAACAAATGATAACAAAAATACTGGTTCTCGCCCTCCTTTGTGGTCTTTTTACACCTTTTTGGGGCTGCGGAAAAGACAAAACCCAGACAGAGATTCCCATTGAGACGGAAGAATCACAAAGACAGCTTAAGGCGCCTTCCCCGGACATTTCCCAAATCCGATCCATCTGTGAGCTTGCCACCCTGGAATGTTACTATCACAATGTGGCAATCTCCACAAAGGAAAAGGGACAGGGCCTTTCCCATATCGGGGAAAAGGACAGGGAATTCTGGATTGAATACAGCGGAGTTGCCAAGCTGGGAATCAATATGGCAAAAGTCAGCATGGAAATACAGAATAAGGATATTGTGATTACCATTCCAAAAGCACAACTCTTAGGCCTATCTGACTATACCTTTTCCCCGGACAGTTATATTTCGGAAGATGACGGTATTAACAAGAACCCTATTACACCGGAAAACCAGACCCAGGCCGTTGCATGGGCCCAGGAAGATATCAGTCAGCAGTTTTCAAAAGACGATGCCATGCTCATGCGGGCACAGGAGCGGGCCAAAAGCCTGATTGAAAATTATATTCAACAGTTGAGTGAGATATGGGAAACGGATTATCAGATTACATGGGTTTATGAGGACAACGCTTCTTAAAAAGGGGGAAAAGATGATTAGGGTAAGGCCATATAAAGACACAGATGCTGATACTATATTATCCTGGTGTAAAGACGAAAAATCCTTTTATCAGTGGACAGCGGGAGTACTTGGGAATTATCCCATTACACATAGAGAATTTGGCTTTGTTGAATCTCTGATGCCTTTCACCGCATTTGACGAATCAGAAATTTAGGCTTTTTTACACTGAGAAATCCCAATGAATCCCTTGACGAATTACGATTTGGATTTGTTATTGTAAATCCTCTCAGCCGGGGAAAAGGCTACGGAAAGGCAATGCTTACTTTGGGCCTAAAATTTGTATTTGAAATATATGGCGCCAAACGGGCTTCTCTGGGGGGCTTTGAAAATAATCTCACCGCTTATTATTGCTATAAAGCGGTTGGATTTAAAGACGTGATTTCTGATGCAGCTGACACATATACATCCTCCAATCTGTTAGTGTAACCTTACACTTAACTACTTAAATCTTTCACAACCTCCCCCGCCGCAATCAGCCCGGCCACAGAGGGCACAAAAGCCACGCTGCCGGGAACGGGCCTTTCTTTTATCTGGGAATCTTTCTGGGGTTTTATGGGCTGTTCGGTGGAATACACAACTTTTAACCTGGAAATCCCCCTCTTTCTGCATTCCCGGCGCATCACTTTAGCCAAGGGACATATAGAGGTTTCATAGATATCCGCCACTTGAAACTTTGTAGGATCTAACTTATTTCCTGCCCCCATACAGCTAATAACAGGCACATTACACTCCTTTGCCTGCACAATTATCTGAAGTTTCGCCGTAACCGTATCCACGGCGTCCACCACATAGGAATACTCCCTGAAATCAAATTCATGGGCATTTTCCGGCAGATAAAAGCATTTTCTGACCTCCACTTTGGCATCCGGGTTGATTTCCAGGATACGTTCACGCATCACATTTACCTTGTACTGTCCCACTGTCTTTTTCGTGGCGATAATCTGCCTGTTTATATTGGTAAGGCATACTTTATCATCATCAATCAATACAAATGACCCTATTCCAGTTCTGGCCAATGCTTCCGCCGTATGGCCCCCCACTCCCCCAATGCCAAAAACTGCCACTTTGGCATCAGACAATTTTTTCATATTGTCTTTTCCCAGCAAAAGCTGGCTTCTGGAAAATTGATTTAACATCTAATCACCTGCCTATTTTTCCAAAATGTCTTCCCACTGTTCCTGGCGAAATCCCGGGAACACACCCTTTTCTGCCACCAGCAAAGGACGTTTCACCAGCATCCCGTCTGTAGACAACAACTGGTACTGTTCCTCTTCACTCATTTCAGGAATCCTGTCCTTTAACTTCATCTCTTTGTAGAGAATCCCGCTGGTGTTAAAAAATTTCTTTAAGGGAAGCCCGCTTTTTTCATGCCACTGCTTGAGCTCCTCCACTGTGGGATTTTTTTCTTTGATGGGACGTATCTCTACATCATACCCCATTTCTTCCACCCACTTTAAGGCTTTTTTACAGGTGGTACATTTCTCATAACATAATATCACTGGTTTCATATTTTTTCCTCCTAGAAAGATTCTATATAAAGTTCATCCTGACAGCTTCTCCCCTGATTTTTCAGCAACAGCTTATATTCATCGTAAGGCTCCATGTCTATCCCTGTTTGCAATAAGATAATCGATGCAAAACATCCCGGTGTACCGGAAGACATCTTGCGAAGATTCCAATCCAGATACTGCATATCCTGTATTTCAAGTATTATGTCATTCATTTCATACGCCCTCTCACAAAATCAAGCGCCAGCGCCACCGCCCCCATAACCGGGGGCACGTCAGGAATCACCGCATAAGCCCCCGGTGCTGTTTCCCGGAGGGATGAAAGATAGGCATCCACCAAAAGGGGCTCTTTCGTCTGAAATAAACTGCCGATTAACACTGCAGGCACAGCCTCTTCACACATATGAAGCCTTTTTAAAACGGCGGCGGCATACTTCCCCTCCTCATATCCCATCTGGGAAATAAGGCTCCCGGAGACAGCATCCCCCTCTTTTGCCAGGGAAAACACCGCAATGGGAATCCGGTACTTCTGCTCCTTTGTGATTTTGCCCTGATTTAATATCTCACATACTTCATCCATAGTGCATACGTCAAAAATGGAGGGCATCACTTCCTCCAGCCTGGTTTTCTCCCAGGTTCCCTCCTGGGAGCGGAAAGCGAAGTGCAGCGCCTTGCGGTACAAGTCTCCCCCTCCTCCCAAATTTCCTGTCTCAAAGTAGAGATTGCGGAGGGCCAATTCCTGCCCGGCCCTGTTTCTCCCTGCATGTCCCGCTCCCGTGCCGCAGATAGAAACCACGCCCACATTGTCTTTTGTTCCTGCCCGAAGCCCAAGCCAGGTATCGTTTACAATATGAAATACAGCATCCCCCATAATCTCTTTTACAGCAGGTTTAAGAATCCGAAAATCCTCCGGACCGTCTGCCCCGGAAATGCCAAACAAAGCGTTTGTAATATCTTTTTTTGAAAGCCCTGCCCCATCTAACCCCTCCAAAACAGCAGTTTCCATAGATTTTTTAGCCGCATCAATCCCGCAGACCTGATGGTTTCCAGGCCCTCCAAATCCCTTTGCCAGAATATTTCCCTTTTCGTCAGACACAAAACAGGCCGTCTTGCTCCCTCCTACGTCCACACCAAGCACATACATAAAAACCCCCCTTTACCCCGGGAAAAATGCCGGAAGATATTCCCTGTTTGCCTCAAGCATTTCCTCAAGGGCCCCTTTTGCATCCACGGCGTCATGTACCAGAGGATGATTTAAAAACGCCAGAAACGCTTTGTTTCTGTCACCGGAAAGAGCGGCTTCAATGGTAAAATTTTCATAAGATTTTACCTGGCAGATAAGCCCTAATACTTCCCTTGGAACCTGGGTATCCCTTAAAGGTTTCGCCCCATCTTTTCCAATGACACAGTTGGTCTCTATCACAGCATCCTCCAAAAGCTGGGGAATAAGCCCCTGGTTCTGCACATCCACAACCTGCACATCTTTTGTGTCATTATATATGCTGTCAATAAGATTAATTGCCGCCTGGGAATATCTTGCGCCGCCCCGCTTGGAAAGGGCTTCTGGTTTCTCTTTTAAATTTTCGTCCTGATATTTTAAAAACAGCTCCTGCTCCACCTTTTTCACCTGATTTGCCCTTGTTCCTAAAAGCCCTAGAGCCTGCTGCCTCTCCTCATGAAACATCTTTTTTTCTAGGTAAAAATATTGAAGATAGGGGGAAAGCATACATCCCAGGGCTTTTGCAATCTCGTCCATCTCCTCATTTTTTTCTATATTTTTTACCACGCTCTCACGGTTAAAAACATTAAGCACATCTTTTATTCTGTCTTCCCCCGAAAGATAGGCATGGTTCATCACGCTTAAATGGTTCAGGCCGATAAAACGGCAGTCAAGGTCCTCCGGATCTGCCCCCAGGCGGTTTGCCGCATCATACTGCATATTAATAGAGCAATTGCAAAGACCGATACATTTCACATTTGTGTACTTTAAAACTGCCTCTGTAATAATCCCCGACGGATTGGTAAAATTAATAAGCCATGCCTCCGGGCACAATTTTTCTATGTCTTTACAGATATCAAGAATGACAGGAATCGTGCGGAGGGCTTTCAAACACCCGCCGATTCCTGTCCAATCATTCCGTATTTTAAAGGAATCCGCTCATCCCTCTCCCTTGCGTCAAGTCCTCCCACCCGAATCTGGGTAATGATAAAATCCGCCCCAAAAAGGGCTTCTTTTCTGTCTAAAGTCCCCTTCACTTCTATGGACAATCCTGCCTTTTTTATCATACGCCTGGTAAACTCCGTGTTAATGAAAAGTTTTTCCCTTCCCATTTCAATGTCTGCCAAAACCACCTCTGTTATGGGAAGTGATTTTTGATGATTTATCACTCCCTCAATTAACTCCGGTGTATAACTGCTTCCCCCTCCGATGACCACAAGTTTCATTGCCATTTTCCCCTTTCTGTTCCTTTTAACTAGCATACCATCTTTGGGAAAAATTGCAACTTTTTTGTTCATCTTTATTATATTTTACCGCTTCTCCCCTCCGCCTCCGACTTTCCCAAAAGGTAGAGAAACGCAATGGCATCCCCCGCCAGAATATGGCAGTTATTCCGGTATTTCACCTCACAGAGAATCTTTTCCCGGGGCAAATTTGCCACCACATCCACCTCTTTCCGGTTATCCTTGGCCTCCCTGAAATATCCAAGCTGTGCCGTGCTTCCCTGGTAAGCGGATTCTGTTGCAGCCAGGCGGATATCCTTTCTGCTGTCATAGATAACCTTCATCCACAAGCTTTAAAATGGGATTGTCAAATGTAGCATACAAAATATTCCTGGGATTTTATATTATAGCAACTGCTTTCTAAAAAATGCAAGTAACCTTACTGTTTTCCCGTTAATTTACCAAATTTACCTTCACCTCATAGGCATACCCAAGCCCTCTTAAAAATCCTTCCATATCCCCTTTATATTTTTGATACGCCTCCTTGTCCGAAAGCCCAAGCCGGCAGAAACTGTTGGTAAAATCCACTTTCGGCGCATCCTTAAGGCTTTCTCCCGTCTCCTTTAGCTGGGTGTAAAATTCATCTCCAATGCGCTGGCTTAAAACATCATTTGCATTCTCCTCATTTAAAAAATCTTCCTCCACAGAAGCCTCCAGACTGATTTTCACCAGGCATGTATGATTTTTCCCCTGGTAAGTTCTTTTTGCAGAGATTCTTTTCACAGTCACCGGGGTCTGGTCTTCCATGCTAAAATACAGCTTTTCAATTTTACCCTGGGTAAGATAAGAAAGCATAGCCTCATTTATCCCAATTTCTCCCTTGGGAACTCCCCCCGCCATGGCATAGTAGCCCCGGATGACAGGAAGCCCCCCTTCCTCTTTTAACACGGGAATGTATAAAAGCTGTTCCTCATTTGCCTTGTCGTTGATTAAATCCCCAAGAGTTACCGTGTCTTTCAGTTTGTAATCTTCCCGGCTCTCAATCATTTCCTCTAAATAGGTGCCGACGGGAGTGTCCAGATTTTTATCCAGGGCAAGAATCTTCCCTGCATCTTCCGCTGTAAAAAGGAGGGTATTTCTGGCTATCAGCGCCCTTTTTTCGCAAATTTGCAAAAATACTTCCAGGGACTCTTCATTTTCTATAAATTCCTCCGATAAAACCAGCACCTTCATATGGTTGTAATCCATCTCTTTATTGCTGTCGTTGGCATACTGGGAAATTGCAGTGTAAAAATCCTTATCTTTAATATAAAAGTCCGTGCCGCTCCCTGCATTTGCATTTTCATCTGCCACTGAGGATAAATCCTGGAATTTGTAGCTGACCCTGCAGCTCTCCTCATCCAAATCCACCCCCATAGCCAGGGGAAATTTCCTGTTTTCTAACTCTGTAGTGCTGCATCCTCCAAGGAACATGCACAAAACCATCATAAGACTTACAGTGGTTTTTTTTGTATTTCCAAAAAAATCTCTAAAATAGGTGAGAAGAGGGATTGCCACAATCACCGGGGTTCCCCAGTACAAAAATATCCACAGCAGTTTTTCCATAAACTCTTTGGAGCGGTAGCATCCCACAGCGATGCCAAAAAGCAGAACTGCCCCAATGAAAATGCTGACCCCTCTCTTCTTTCCCCCGTATAAACTCGCAATATTTTCAGACAAATAAAACATGCTGCTGCTGATTAAGGCAAACACGGTAAAAAACCAGATTCCAACCATGATGGCGTCCTGTCTTTCCAAAAAACCTCCCGGAATCTGCACCATGCTCATTAAGGTCACTGCAGGATACTCCTGGCTTATCATAGATCCTAAACCGAAAATACCCTGAAGAATGGCATAGATGACAAACATTACCCCTCCGCAGAAAAGCACTGCCAACAGGGAGGCGGAGACAACTTTTTCTTTCTCCTTGGCAAATGGCACGATAAAAAGCATAAACCCGCACAGGGAAAAAAGGGAAAAACTGTAAAGGCACCCTGTATAAAAATTGCCTTCCCCAAGGGCAAAAAGGGGAAACAGCCGTTCTGTCCGAACGTCCCTGGCTGCCAAAAACAACATAAGAAACAGAGGAACCATCAAAAACCAAAATAAAATTTCATACACCCTGGCCCTCCCCTCAATTCCCTGGGAAATCCCATAACATGCCAGCAGCAGAATTCCAGCGGTAATCCAGTAAAAAGACTGCTCCTTTAAAAGTTCACTGACAATGAGATGCCCAAAGACATAGGTACTCACCCCTCCCAGGACAAGGTAGTATACAATATAAAATATCCCAAAAACCACGCCAAAAAAAGTCCCGAAATTTCTCTTTAAAAACGCCGGATAGGTTTCCCCCTCCCTCATGGATTCAATTACACCTCCTAAAAGCACTGCAAATACCAGACCCGCAAAAATCCCCACAAGAAGGGCCGCCATCCCGTTTTTTCCGGATGCCTCCCCTAAGAGTGGGGGCAAAAGCAGGGTGCCCACCCCTAAAATATCGTAAGATAAAAGCCGAAATACCTGTCTTTTGGAAATTTTATTATTTTTTGAAAACATGTCATCCCTTCCTTTTTAACCGAACTCTCTGATTTCTTTTTGCAAACACAGGCCGCCTGGTAATTTTAAACAGAGGCTGTCTTATGACAAAATCCCTCTGATCTTCATACCCTGTTAAATCCGCTCCCACAAAAGGCATAAGATAGGGGATGCCAAAACTTTTTAAATGGGACAGATGAATCAGCACCAAAAGCATCCCAAACAGAAATCCATAAAATCCCAGCCAGGAACACAGAAGGATAAACCCAAATTTTAATACTCGAAATGCGGATGCAAATTCCTCATTTGGAATAGCAAAGGAACACAGGGCAGTAAAGGCCACCACAATTACCACAATAGGGCTTACAATATTGGCCTCCACCGCAGCCTGCCCGATAATAAGGCCCCCCACAATCCCTATAGTATTTCCCATGGCCCCCGGCAGCCGCACCCCCGCCTCCCGCAATAGCTCAAATGCAATTTCCATCAACAGCACCTCCACCATTGCGGGAAAGGGCACGCCCTGCCTGGCTGCTGCAAAAGATAAAAGCAGGGGAGTTGGAAGTATCTGGGTGTGGAAATTTGTCACCGCCAGGTAAATTCCGGGAAATGTCAGGGCAAAAAAGGAGGCCAGGAAGCGAAGTATCCGCCCGAAAGAAGCGATTTCCCAACGGTTGTAATAATCGTCGCTTGTCTGGATAAAGGAATTGTAATCCGTGGGGAGAATCAGCCCCACAGGGGAGTTGTCGGAAAATACCACAATCCTTCCCTCCAATATGGCCATTGCCGCCCGGTCGGGCCGCTGGGTGGTCTGGAACTGTGGAAAGGGAGAGTACCACTTTTCCTCAGAAAGCTGTTCTATAATGCCGCTGTCCATCACGCCGTCAATCTCATAACGGCTCAGCCTTTTTTCCACCTCCCCGATAAGTTTGGGGTATACCAAATCCTCCATATACACAATGTCCACATTTGTGTTGCTTCTTGTGCCAAGCCTTACTTCCCGCACCTTAAGCTTTGGGGTGCGGAGCCTTTTGCGGATCAGGGCCGTATTAATTTTTATAGAATCCGCAAATCCTTCGTTGGAGCCCCGGATGACTTTTTCCGACTGAGGTTCCTGCACTCCCATCCCCGGATATCCCTTGTCGGGAATTTTCATGGCTTTTTCAAATCCATCCACTAAAATCAGCACGTCCCCGGCAAACATGCCTCCCAAAGCATCCTCTATAGTGTCAAAATAGGTGATATCCGTAATCCCCAGGACATTTTTAGAGAGGCTCTCATAGACCTCCTCTTTGGTCATCTCATTTAACTGTTTTACCAGCCTGCCAAACACGGATTTGCTGAACATCAGGCTGCCCCCGGTAATTTCTACATAGGTGATAAAGCATTCAATATCCCTGCCGATGCCAATCTGTATGGGAATCTTTTTAATATCCGCAGAATCCCCCAAAAGGGCCAGCAGATCTTTTTTATTTTCCGCCAAACTTTTTGTCATATTTTTACCTCCAAAAGGAATCAAAAAAAGAGTAGAACACTCTACTCTTTTTTAGTATGAAACAATTTCCAGATTTTATTCCTGTTCCCGGATAATGGCTTTCACCGCATTTGCCTGATTCTTAAGGTGCTTTTCCGTCATTTCCGTCACAAAATTTTTATCCCTGTTTTTAAGCCCCGCAAAAATTTTCCTGTGCTCCTCAATAAGGTTGGGATAGTTCTCTTCCTCCTTCAAATATTCCACCCGGTAACGGTAAATCTGCTCTCTGATATTATTCAAAAGATTTACAAGCCTGGGGTTGTCCGCCGCCTCATAAATTTTATCGTGGAAATCAATATCTGACTGGGCAATCTGTTTTAAATCCCCGGTTTTTACCGCCCGCTCAAACTCCTCCACCGCTTCTTCCAGCTTTAAAACCTGCTGTTCCGTTACTTTCTCACAGGCTAACTGCACTGCAAGAATTTCAAGCGCCTCCCGAATCTGCAGCACGTCCTCCATATTTTTTTCCGTCATTTTTGCAACTTCCGCTCCCCTCCTGGGAATGGTCACAGCAAGGCCCTCCTGTTGCAGCATACGGATAGCCTCCCGGATAGGTGTCCGGCTCACCCCAAGTTTTGACGCTAACTGCAGCTCCATCAGCCGTTCTCCCGGTTTTAACTCCCCTTTTAAAATTGCCTCCCTTAAGGTGTTAAAAACCACATCCCTTAAAGGCAGATATGCGTTTGCATTTAACTCTAACTCTCCCATTCAAACCTCCTATGAAAATTGGCTATAGGTTTCATGATTTCCGGTTGTTATAAATACTTGTAAGATATACCTGTTTGGCAAGGCCCGAAGCCTGCATTGCCTCATAAGCCTTTTCGGCAGTCTCCTCTTTTTCAAAAAGCCCAAATACCGTGGGGCCGCTGCCGCTCATCATGGCGTTTATGGCCCCGTGTTCCTTCATATGCTCTTTTATCTCCTGAATCACCGGATATTCCCGGATCGTGACAGTCTCCAAAAGATTTCCCATATGTTTTGCCAAAGCATGCAAATTTTTCCCGTGGATGGCCCGAAGCTGTGCATCGATATTGGGGTGTATGGTATGCTCGTCAAGTTTTAAATTTTCATATACAAATTTTGTGGACACGCTGATTCCTGGTTTTGCGATAAGCACCGGACATTTTGGGACAGGGGGAAGGCTTTTTAATTTCTCCCCGATTCCCTCCGCCAGGGCAGTCCCCCGCATCAGGCAGTAGGGCACATCCGCCCCGATTTTTACCCCAAGCTCCATAAGTTTCTGCCTTTTTGCCCGGATATGGAACAGTTCATTCATGCCATACATCACTGCCGCCGCATCTGTGCTTCCCCCTGCCAGACCCGCAGCCACAGGAATATGTTTATTCAGCACAACATGGACGCCCCCGTCTAATTCATAAAAGTCCTGCATAAGCTTTGCGGCTTTGTACACAAGATTATTTTCATTTACCGGTAAAAAATCAAGATTTGTCTCAATGGTGATTCCCTGCTCCCTGGTTTTTGTAATCTGAAGCAGGTCATAGAGATGGATAGTCTGCATAATCATGCGGATTTCATGATAGCCGTCCTCCCGTCTCCGAAGCACATCCAATCCCAGATTCACTTTGGCCAATGCCTTAACTTTCATTGTCTCTTTCCTGCCGTCCATGACACTCATCCTTTTCCAAAACAATTTACACTCATTCTGTATTCTGTATACAAAATATTCTATCATTTTTTTGAAAAAAGGTCAAATCCACTTTATTTTTCCTTTTTTCTGCCGATATAATACATATAGGAAAACCAAAAAATGGATTTTGAATATTATGTCAAGGAGGATGATATTATGAGTATTGGAGCTATTAACAACAATGTTTCCACCACTTCTGCTGCAAACACAAGCCCGGCTGTTTCCGAAAAAGCTGCTGAGAAAGCTGCAGAAACCACTGCAAAAGATTCCGCAAAAGATTCCGGTGTTGTTTACGAAAAAGGTTCTTCCACTGTGAATACAAGCTATGTAAAACAGAATCAGGCTTTAATCGATAAGTTAAAAGCTGACGCTGATGCAAGAGTTTCCCAGTTAAGGGGCATCGTTGAGAAGATGATGACAAAACAGGGCGCTGCAATCGGCCAGGCTGACGATATGTGGAAATTCTTAGCCAGCGGCAAATACACCGTAAGTGCAGAAGTGAAAGCACAGGCTCAGAAAGATATCGCTGAGGACGGTTACTGGGGCGTAGCTCAGACTTCCGACCGTATTTTAGACTTTGCAAAAGCATTAAGCGGAAATGACCCTGAAAAGGCAGATGAGCTTTTAGAGGCTTTCAAAAAAGGCTTTAAACAGGCTACCGGCGCTTGGGGAAAAGACCTTCCGGACATCTCAAAACGCACATATGATGCAGTTGTTGAGAAATTTAATAATTGGAAAAACGAAGCGGAAGACAAATCTTCCACATCTGTTGAGACAGAATAATTGAAAAAAGTCACCCCGCCGTCAGGCGGGGTTTTCTTTTACATCAGCACTTAAAATTTTCCGTCACTCTCTGAGCTGCCACGGCCACCTTATCCTCAATGGACATACAGCCCCGCATAATAATCTGGGGGCCTCCGGTGCCCTCCACATACTCCTTGGTGATAACCACCATGCCGATATTGTCATCCTTTGGAATCTCAAACATAATATCCAGCATAAATTCCTCTATAATCGCCCGCAGGGCCCTTGCCCCCACTTTTTTCTCCTTTGCCTTTGCAGCAATAGACTTTAGGGCGTCATCCCCGAATTCCAGTTTCACCTCATCTAAGGCCAAAAGCTTCTGGTACTGCTTTACGATGGCATTTCTGGGCTCTGACAAAATTTTTACCAGCATCTCTTCCGTTAATGCTTCTAATGAGAAGAGAATGGGCAGACGGCCTAAAAATTCCGGTATCATGCCGTATTTGCGCACGTCCTCCACGGTCACTTTGGTGAGAAGGTTTTCCTCTTTATCATATTTGTCCTTTAAATCCGCCTTAAATCCAATGGACGCCGCTTTATTCAAACGCTCTTTGATTATGTCCTCCAAATCGGGAAATGCCCCGCCACAGATAAAGAGAATATTTTTGGTATTCACCGTCACCATGGGAACCATGGCATTTTTGCTGCTGGCTCCTACGGGAACCTCCACTTCCGCTCCCTCTAAGAGCTTTAACATTCCCTGCTGTACGGATTCCCCGCTCACATCCCTCTGGTTTGCATTGCGCTTCTTGGCAATTTTGTCTATCTCATCGATAAAGATAATCCCCTGCTCCGCACGCTCCACATCATTGTCCGCAGCGGCAAGGAGTTTGCTTACCACGCTCTCAATGTCATCCCCGATATACCCGGCTTCCGTCAGGGAAGTGGCATCGGTGATTGCCAAAGGCACATCCAAAAGCCTGGCAAGGGTTTTTACCATGTAGGTCTTGCCGGAGCCGGTGGGCCCGATCATAAGCATATTGGACTTTTCTATTTCCACATCATTCTCCGCAATGGTGGCAACCCTTTTGTAATGGTTGTAAACTGCCACGGACATCACCTTTTTTGCATGCTCCTGCCCTACCACATAATCGTCTAATTTCGCCTTTATCTTGTGGGGCGCAGGGATATCCTGGATATCAAGGATTGGCTTTGCCTTGGCGTCCTTTTTTTTCTTCTTCACTTTCTGGCTGCCCTGCATCATGCCCATCCCCTGGAGGTCTGAAAGATTTATCATGCTGATATTGGGGAACTTTCCTCCCATTCCCCCAAGCATATCATCCATGGGAAATCCTGAATGGTTCATGGTGTCAAATGTTTTTTGCATACAGTCCTGGCAGATATAAATATTTTGAGGAATCTTAATCATCTTCCCCGCCACGCTCTCCGGCCTGCGGCACATATAACAAATCTGTTCATATTCTTCCGAATTTTCTTTTTTATCCTTTTTCTCCTCAGAAGGGGCCGCTTTCTCTTCTGTGGGCTCTACTTCGTAAAAATCCTGGTCTGACATAATATCCTCCCTCTATACTTAAGGTTTCCATACGTTTAATCTTTTTTACAATTCCCAGTATAAAACAGGAAAAGGCAAAACACAATGAAAAACAGAATTTTTCATACTTCTTTTAGAAATAGGAAAAAGCCAGCATAATTTACTGACTTTTTCCGTTTGTTTCTTATGCATCGATATCCATTGTCCAACCGTATTTATCCGCTTCTTTCCCCCACTGGATTCCCGTGAGGTAATCGTAAAGCTTCTGGGTTAATTTACCGATTTCAAAATTATTTACTTTTACCACATCATCTTTGTAAACAAATTCCCCTACCGGAGAGATAACCGCAGCCGTTCCGGTTCCAAAAGCTTCCTCTAAGGTGCCGTCGTGGCCCGCTTTCATTAAATCGTCAATGGAAAGGTGGGTTTCATTTACCTTGTAGCCCCAGTCTTTTAAGATATGGATGATGGAATCCCTGGTGACCCCTGCAAGAACCGTCCCCTCGATGGGCGCAGTGTAAATCTCGCCGTCAATTTTAAACATAATGTTCATGGTTCCCACTTCTTCCACATATTTCCTGTGTACACCATCCAGCCAAAGCACCTGGGTGCATCCCATTTTTTCCGCTTTTACCTGGCCTAAAATAGAGCCGGCGTAATTGCCCCCGCACTTGGTAAAACCGGTTCCCCCGGCAACGGCCCGGACAAGTTCATCCTCCACCAAAATCTTTACCGGGTTAATGCCCTCAGCGTAATATGCCCCCACCGGACAGCAGATAATCATAAATGCGTACTTGCTTGCCATATGTACCCCAAGGGCGGACTCTGTGGCAAACATAAATGGGCGGATGTAAAGGGATGTGCCCTCTGCGGAAGGAACCCAGTCACGCTCCACCTTTACCAGCTCCTTTACCGCCTCCACAAACATATCCTCCGGAAATCCCGGCATACAAAGCCTTTCGTTTGAAACAATCATGCGCTTTGCATTCATATGGGGACGGAAAAGCTGAATTTTCCCCTCTTTTGTCCTGTAAGCCTTAAGCCCCTCAAAAGTCTCCTGGGCATAGTGAAGAGTTACACAGGCCGGATCTAAGGAGATTGGCTCGTGAGGCACGATTCTGGCATCCACCCATCCATCTTCCTTTGTCCAGTCCATAACAAACATATAGTCTGTCATATATTTACCAAAACCAAGGTCGCTCTGATCTGGTTTTTCTTTTAACTTGTCTCTTTTTACAAATCTGATATCCATGTTTTTTCCCTCCTGTTTACTATTCTTTCCACATTATTATACTTTTTTTTCCATGTGTCAAGATTATTCCAAAGGCTTATATACAATATAACCCTGCATTATGGTAATGCAGGGTTAAACATATATCGTGTTATAATATTGTTCTTTTTCCGTCTTTTTTCAATCACGCTCTATCACCGGAAAGGTAAGGATTACCTTAAACAAATCCCCGTCTGTCACCAGATTCATGCGTCCTTTCATAAGCTCTGTAAGGCTGTTGGCGATGGAAAGCCCAAGGCCGCTTCCCTCGGTGTTTCTGGAACTGTCTCCCCTTACGAAACGCTCCATTAACTCCTCGCTGCCAATATTTAAGGGATATTTAGAGATATTCCGGAAAATAATTTCGCATTCTGCGCCTTTCCTCTCCACATTCACATAGGCCCTCGTGCCCTCCTGGGCATACTTACAGATATTGTTCATCAGATTGTCAAAGACCCTGTAGAGATGCCTGGTGTCCGCCGGGATAAGAATTTCCCCTTCGCTTCCCTGGACAATCAAATCTATCTGGCTGTCTTTTAATTTTTCCTGAAATTCCCCTATGGTCTGGGTAACTAAAATCCCTGCATTGCAGGATTCTAAGGCCACCGCAAGGTTTCCCGTGGACGCCTTTGACGCTTCCATCAAGTCTTCAATGAGTTTTTTCAGCCTGGCAGACTGGCGGCTTAATACCTCTAAATACTCCTGCACTTTTGGATTTTCGATATCCTCTTTGGAAAGCAAATCCACATAATTGATAATGGAAGTCAGGGGAGTTTTAATGTCATGGGACACATTTGTAATAAGCTCCGTCTTAAAACGCTCGCTTTTCATCCGCTGCTCCACAGCGGCATTTATCCCCTCCCGGATTTTGTTTAAATTCTCCCCGTGCTGCTTAAATTCCCAGAACATCCGGGAAGTATCCACAGTATTTTCCATATCCCCCAAGGCAAGTTTTCCCGCCTGCTCTTTTAGCTTTCGCATCTGCAAAAGGCAGATAGTAATCAGTGGATAAAGCACCGCCTTTTCCAGCAGAAACAGCATAACAAGCTCTCCGTCATTGGCAAGCCCCGCCACAAAAATCAGTTCCACCAGGGCTAAAAATCCCATGATAATCCAGGCTTTCCACAACATGGGCAGGGCCTTTTGGCAGGCTTCTCCTCCTCTTTTTAACCATCTAAAAAACTTTTTCACGCATTTCCCCACCCATTTCAGGCACTGAAAGCACAGTGTACTTTTCAGGCAGTTTTTTGTCTTAAGGCGCACCGCAAAATCCATCACTGATATCAACCCAAGAAACTCTCCCAAAAGGAGTGCGGGAATCCCAAGGCATAGGGCAAAGGCAAGGGATACATAATTCCCTTCGCTGACCACAGCCACAACCAATGACAAACACAGCCCGATAAGCATCCACGTACCCACAAGAAACACATCAAAGGGTATTTTTTGAAGAAATCCCGGCACTATCTTTTCGTCCCCGAATCTGTGCCCTGCTCCCCTAATGCAGATTCCCAGGGTGACAAAGGATACCAACAGCATAGAGAGGAATATTTCATAAAAGCTGTAGTGGCTTTTTAACACAATATCAACCAGGGATTCCATTCTTGTAAAATCGTTCATGTTACCCCACATACCCGGAAGTTCCAGAAGATTATTTGTATAATTTCCCTGTTCTCCCCTCTGCACATAGGAAATCACATAGTAGGACGTGTCATCTTTCTTTACAGCCTTATTTTCCCAGGTACGGATGACACCATCGCTGTAGCTGTATGCCGTATAATCCTCTTCCCCTATGGCCGGCATCATTGTTCCCGTTTCCGTAAGTTTTGGGTATGTGATAAGTTCAATATCCGCCACATATCTGGAAACCTCCGGCTCGATTATAATGCGGAAACTTTCGTCTGCCTCCCACTCGTAGGAGGTCCCTTCCTCCCCGGATCGGATTCTTACCAGATCTTTCGCTCCATAATACTGCCCCTCTTCCAGATCTATCCTGCCTGCTGCTGTCTCTACCTGGCCGATTTCCTCCTTTACTGGATAAATCAGGTTTTTCCCCTCCTCTGTCTGGGCAAGGTAGTAGAAATGCCCCGTATCCCCGGTATAGTACACCTGTTTTACCACATATTCCACTTCTTCCTGGGCCGTCTCCTCATAGGAATAGCCGTTGCTGATATAGCTGTTCCCCAAAAGAGAGTTTCCCAGGCGAAAATACGTCCCCGGCCGTATGGTGCAGGAATAGACGGTAAGGCTTTTATACAGTTCCTCCCGGTCTATTATTTTATCCTGCTCAAAATTACACACCTCATAAATCTTCCTGTCGTTTAAATCCAAATCCTCAATGTTATCTTTATGGATCACGCCGTAACGGAACCGAGTATCCTTAAGCTCATCCATCCGGTAATTATTTTCATAATCCGACAGGGCACGGATGGAATATTCCCTGCAAAGACTGCGGAAGGCCTCTTCTAAAATATCCTCCCTGTCCCTTTTTTCTATCTCCAGGCTCTCGCAGGCCACAATGCCTACAAAAGAAACTGCCGCCAGATTAAAAGAGATAATACATAAAATCCCGGAAAGAACCCGGAGCCATCTCTTATTCCAAATACCTTTCATACTTATTCCTCCATTTTATACCCTCTGCCCCACACTACTTTTAAATACCGGGGATTGGCCGGGTCATACTCTAATTTTTCCCGTAAGTGGCGGATGTGGACTGCCACGGTATTTTCCGTGCCAAAGGCAGTGTCCTTCCACACTTTCCGGTAAATCTCGTTGGGGGAAAACACTTCCCCCTTGTGTTCCAAAAGAAGCTTTAAAATATCGTATTCTGTCCTGGTGAGGGACACAAGCTCCCCGTCAAGGGTCACTTCTTTCGCCTTGTCATCCATCTCAACGCCCCCCACAGATAAAATATCCCTTTTCACATTCCCCCCGCCAAGCATCATATAACGCCTTAACTGGGATTTTACCCTGGCCTGCAGTTCCACCGGGTTAAAGGGCTTTGTCACATAATCGTCAGCCCCTACGGTAAGACCTAAAACTTTGTCCGTGTCCTCCCCCTTGGCGGTTAAAAGGATAACAGGGACGTTGCTTATCTCCCGGATTTTTACCATGGCGGTAATACCGTCCATCTGGGGCATCATAATATCCATAAGAACCAGATGGATTTCCTGCTCCCCAATCCGGCGCAATGCCTCCTCCCCGTTATAAGCTTCCACCACTTCATAGCCTTCGCTGGCAAGGTAAATTTTTAATGCGGATACAATATCTTTTTCATCATCACAAACTAAAATACGGTACATCTTTTCCTCCCAAAATTTATACTTAAGTATGAAGATATTGTAACGGAAATTTTATGAATTTAAAAGAGTGGAACTCTTTAAGACTTTTTTAAGATTATTTTTGAAATTTTTATTCCCTTGAATTTACTATATTAGTAAATCTGATTTCCGAAATTACCAAAGACTTTATATCCCGGATTATGCCTGCAAAGGTTTATGGCATTGTCTTTATCCTTAAATGCCCCTATCTGGCTGGCTGCATCCTGCCAGGATTTGCGTACCCTGTAATAGCCTGTTCCTGCCGTACCAGCCTTTTGTTCCGGCGCGGCTTTAAACTCCACGTAATCCGGGATAGAGGTAATAAAAAGGCCGCTCTTAAGCTTATACCACTTTTCGTCCTTAGAAATGCCAACAACGGTAAATGTGCCGGATTTTACTACCTGGTCAATTTCTGCCAGCATGGAGGGGGCTTTTCGGATGTTTAAGCCGTCAAATCCCTTGTAAATTACTTTCACTGTGCCATTTAAGGCATTTACCTTTTGACTGCTTGTATCGTCGCACAGCGCATCCACAGAGGGAACGGGGGCAAGGGATACCGCTGCCCCTTCCATCGCCCCTTTCACATCCTGCCTAAACTGATCCATGGTAAGTCCAAACTTGTCCCAAAGATGGCCTACGTCCCCATGGTTAGACGCTATGCCCTTTTTATGGCCCTCCTGATGGCTCATGATAACGCTGCTGTCTAATGGGTTAAAACTATACTCTTTGCAGAGAAATGCAAAAAACTGCACTGCGTTCCTATAGACGGCATAGATATGTTCTTTTGTATTTACCCCATTTCCCGGGAGAAAAATATTGTCTCCTATTGGCATGAAATGAAACATATCACAGAAAAGGATTTTGAAAAAGAGGATGTGCAGCAAATTGAAAGAGATGCACATAAAGATTAAATTAAGAAAAAATATTGTCCCAGACAGCAGATTTGCCCTCCAGGACAATATTTTTTTCTTATTGGTAGACAGACTGCATCAGCCGCTGTTCAAACTCATCATGGGTCAGGGGCCTGTCAAAGAGATACCCCTGGGCAATATCGCAGTCAAGAGCCTTCATGTATTCCAGTTCCGACTCCGTCTCAATACCCTCGGAGACAATAGACATATCCAATTCTTTTGCCATACGGATAATATTTCCAATCACCGCCCTGGACCGTTCTTTCCCAAGGCTCCTGTTATCCAGAAAAGACTTGTCCAGTTTCAGCGTGTCAAAACTCATATTTTGAAGCATGCTCAAGGAGGAATAGCCTGTGCCAAAATCATCCATGGATGCGGATATCCCAAACTCGTGGAGTTTGTTGATGCTGGAAATCAAATTGACACTGCCCTCCAAATATGCGGTTTCCGTAAATTCTATTTCCAGATACTGTTTTGGTATTTTGTATTTTTCCGCCACCTGGTTAATCCGCTCCGCCACTGTGTTTTCCACAAAGTGATGTTTGGAAAAATTCACGGATATGGTTACAACTTCAATGCCTTTTTTCAGCCATTCCGAAATATTACGGCACACGGTCTCAAGTACATAAAAGTCCAGCTTTTGTACCTGCCCGGTGTTTTCACAAATGGGAATAAATTCCATGGGAGGAACTAATTTTCCCTCATGGTTCCACCGGATCAAAGCCTCCGCACCGATAATCCGGCGGCTTTTCATATCCACCTTGGGCTGGTAATACACCACAAATTCCCGTTTCTTTAACGCCGGATCAATGGCGTGCATAATCAAATCTTCCCGGCTCTTCCTCTGGCGGATTTTATCGTCATAATAACGGATCGTCTCATTCTGCCCCTTGTTAATCTCATCGTATGTACTGGAAAGCTTCTCCATAATCATCTGGGGGGAGGTATCCGTACCGTCCGGATTGTAAACGGCTATCCTTGCAGTAATGGCAACTTTTTCTCCAGTTACCGGTTCACGTATGCAGGAGACATAAACAGACTCAAGTTCCTTAAGAATCAAAGAAAGCCTCTCTTTGCGGATTACCCCCACAAAATTATTTCCTCCGGTAAGGGCCATCAGCTCCTCCGCCGTGACAAGCTCCGCCACTGCCCCGCAGTATTCCCTGAGAGCCGCATCCCCCTGGCGGAAACCGAATTTCTGATTGATAAATTTAAAATTGCTGATATTAAAATAAATGGTGCTGTACTCTGCAATTTTCTCCTCCCCAATCAGACGGTCGGTAAAATTCAGATATGCGTTGTAATTAGGGATTCCGCTTCTGATATCTATCATGGAAATTCTTAAATTTTCATCTTTTACATAGTGGACGCAGTTCTCAATAAAATTGTACCCTTTGTAAATCGCCGTAGCCATCTCCAGGCAGCTTGAGTACCCGCAGGAATGGCAGTCTATGCTTCTGGATTCCTCCGTCTCCTTGTGCATCAGGCAGAATATAGCGTCAATATTTTTTTCATGTTTCGGGTCATAGGAAAAGATATGCCTCTCCCCTACATATTTATCCCCCCTGTACTCCTTCATAAAATCCTTCAGGGAAAGCCCGGCAAATCTTTCTTTCAGCCTTTTTAGGCGTTCCTGCAAAGGAAGCTCCTGGAGATAGGGATTTTCTTCCTCAGGAATCTCCCCGGTGGGCTCCCTGTATTTTTGTACACGGAAAAAGATATCATCGTCCAGACTGCAGTACTGGGAAGTAGCCGTCCCTGTAAGACAGCCCTGCCTGCAGTTTAAGCAGTCAACTAAAAAGGGCAGTTCTTTTCCCTCCATAATTCTCTGCTCCAGTTTTGTAAAGTAATCATACACCGCCCGCTCTCCGTGAATCTCCCGGATAATCTCGCTTCCTGAGACAAAGTGCCTGATATTATCTGAAAGCCCTCCCGGCACAGGATAGAGCCGTCCTAAACCAAAGTCGGAACACTCCACTTTGGCGGTATACCCCGTTACGTCTATCCCCTCCATCTCTTTTGCAAGATGGGCAAATGTCACATTATAAGAAACCAGACCTTCATTGGAAACATCGTCAATCTCATCTTTTTTTGCAATACAGGGGCTGATAAAAGCCAGCTTGTCCGTTCTGTGGCAGTATTTCCGAATATACACCGCCAGGCAGAGAAGAGGCGTATGTACCGGAATCAGCTTTTTTACCAGATCTTTTGAATACTTCTCAATATAATTTACCACTGCGCTGCAGGGCGGGGCTATGGCGCCCTCCATGGGATGTTCCTCCAGGTAAGTAAGGTAAGCCCATGTGGCGATATCCGCACCATAACTCACATCATAAATCAGATTTGCGCCTAATCTCTGGAGATAACCCAAAATTTCATAAGCCTTTTTATCATATGTGATAAAAAAGGATGGAGCCACCAAAAGGGAAATGGATTCCCCTGCCTTTAGCGCCTCCAAGAAACTATGGGTGTCATCCCGGTATTCCCTGGCATTGTGGTGGCATGTCATCAGGCACCGTCCACAGTGCAGGCATTTTTCATTATCCACATAAATTTTATTTTTCCCATCTTTTCTCACGGACACATTCGCCCCAAGCACCGGACATCCCGATATGCAGCGGTTACAGCCAATGCAGTTATCTTTCGTATAGACTAATCCTTCATTTAATTTCATACTTTTCCCCTTATATCATAGGGCAGGAAAAATCATTTTCCCTGCCCGCATCTTAATCTGTATCTGAACAGTTGACTTCACTTTTGTGCGGAATTTAAATATAAAAAACGAGAATTACATCAATGAATATGGTATCATAAATAGGCGGATTTTTCAATATTTATCCTCTAGTGAAACTCTTCTTTTAAAATCCTCTTTAAAGTTTCCGCTGACTCCCTAAGCTTCACCTGCTCCTCCTCATTTAAGTCTATGGGCACCGTTGTCTCCACCCCGTTTTTACCCACAACTGCCGGCATGGAAAGCACCACATCATCAATGCCGTACTCCCCGTGCATCATGGAAGAAATGGGCAGGATGGATTTTTCATCCCGGATAATCACCTCGCAAATCCGCTTTACTGCCATGGCAATGCCATAATAAGTGGCATGTTTTTTCTCGATAATCTCATATGCGCTGTTTTTCACAGATTCCGCAATCAATTTTGTGTTCTCATCGTGATGGTAATGCCCCCGCATTTCACAGAAGTCACTGACTTTAATTCCAGAGATATTTGCACTGCTCCACGCCGCTATCTCACTGTCCCCATGTTCCCCGATAATAAAAGCGTGGATGCTGCGGCTGTCCACGGACAAGTGCTCACTGAGTTCATATTTTAATCTAGCGGTATCCAAAACTGTACCGGAGCCAATCACCCGGTTCTCGGGAAAACCGGATAATTTTAATGCCGTATAGGTCAGGATATCCACCGGATTAGAGACGATAAGCAAGATTCCCTGACAATTTCTCTTTGCAATTTCAGGAATAATACTTTTAAAAATCCCAATATTTTTGTGGACCAAATCAAGCCTTGTCTCATCGGGCTTCTGATTTGCCCCTGCTGTGACAATGATAATCGCCGCATCTCCTATATCGTCATAATCCCCGGCATATATCTTCATCTGCCTGGCAAAAGGCACGCCGTGGGCGATATCCATAGCCTCCCCCTCCGCCTTGTCCTTATCCGCATCAATGAAAACCATTTCGGAAAACAGTCCGCTCTGCATCAGGGCAAAGGCTGAGGCTGAGCCTACAAAGCCGCAGCCGATCATAGCGGCCTTTCTCAAGTTTACCTGCTTTTCTGTTTTATTTTCCATTTTATATCTCCTTTAGGCTTTTTATTCTATTTTCTACAAAAAAGAAATTCTCATACATCTCATAAAAACAGACACCTGGAAGATTCTATCCCACAGAAATCTCTCAGGTGTCTGTTTCAAAAATTATTGCTTAATTTCCATTACTTTGGCAAGTCCTTCTTCCTCCAGGGTATAGGAAAATTCCACCATATCCCCGGCCTGATACCGCACAATATCTACAAAGGCCGTATCGCTTACATTAACGTCAAAGATAATTTCTGAATTTGTAAGGCAAATATAATAGTGGGTATTTCCCTCCACCACCACCGGGGCAATAGAAGAAATCTTCCCTTTCACTGTCTCATAAACACCGCTTCCTCCCCCGCTTATCCCGTTTGTGGCAAGAAGCTTCATATATGCCCGCTCACACTCCTGCACTGTGTCGCCGATGGCAACCCACTGGTATTTCTGCACGTTTACCATGGCATATTTTTTCACCAGCCCGGCGCCGTCTTTTAAGGCCATAAAGTAAGTGGGCTCGTTGGAAATATTTAAAAGCAGGGGGAATGTGGCCCTGTAACCAAGGTTTTGCACCTGGCCTTCCGCAGAAGACATGGCGGAGTCCTCAATGGCCCCCTCCACGGTATAATATTTCGTCTCCATGGTTCTCTGGTTCATCAGCACAAACCCCACATTGGACTGGTCGCCGCTGACGGAAGTAACTCCCGTATACACCCACACATCATCCTCCAGGGCGATATAGTTGTAGCCGTTTGTGGCCTGGAGACAGTCTTTCTGCCCTAAAACACTGTTGAAAAATCCATGTTTCAATGTGCCGTAATAGTTATACAACCTTGTTAAAAGTTCAGCAGAATACACTTTATCCACCCAGGAGGGCACGTCTTCCACCTTATAATCCACACACTCCCCTGTCACCGCATTGCACAGCACCGCCCTGCCCACGGTCTGTCCCCCGAAAAGCCCAATCTGAAACTTTTTCACCGGGCAGACCCAGTAAGGGGTTCCCTCATCATCAATTTCAAAAAAAATCTGGTCGTCAAAAATATAGGTGGGATAGTGAAATCTTAAATGACGGTAGATATTCCTGTTAAAATACTCAGACTTGGAATACTTAATGCCCTGGCTTAATTTTACGCACTCTGTATTCTGGGTTGCCATATCGATTCTGATATAGGCGGGAATCCCGTTTTTCTGGTTGGTAAACCATTTAATCCCGCTGGCATACACCAAAGGCGCCACCCTCACAGGGGTATTCTGATAATTGATCTGGGTGTACTCATCGCTCACCTCAAACTGGGATACCATATCCACCATACTTCCCATTTTTCTGTTTCCCAAAAGCTGGGCGGAACTTTTATCCAGCAAAGGAATGGTACGGAAATCCACTTCCTTGATATCGGAGGTAAAGTTTCCCGACTGCACCGATAAAAGTTTCTGGTACTTTGCCGCATTGACTATAGGGGAGGAGAGCACGCTTCCCACAATAAATACCGCCGCTGCCAGGGCAAAGAAAAGCACCCCGATTTTCGCCAGTTTCAGGCTGTCAAAAAGCTCCCGTATGTTCACATTTTTCCCCCTGGAAAACAGCTCTTTTTTCCCTTTGCTAAGAATATAGAGAACTGTGGCCGCTGCAATCAAAAACAAAAGATACAGCCAGAAATCCGTGGAGTGAATATTGATGGCAGGCAGCGTCACATAATAAAATACTCCCACACATAAAAGCAAGATTGCAAAAATTAATAGCTTCCACTTCAAATTTTTCATTATACCTCTCCTTTAAACCGTTTTAGTTCCTCTTTTAAAATGCCCTCAAATGCAAAATTTCTCTCAGATTCCGTCTTTAAATATTCTTCCTTAAGCTGTCTTCCCTTCTGTTCCACTTCCTCTAAAAGTTCCCTGGCAGAAAGGAGATAACAGCCCTGGCCCCTGATTATCACCTGCTCCAAACCGTCGGAGGTAGCCACGGTGACATGGTACTTTCTCCCGTGTTCCTGGGCAAATTTTTCAATATAGGCGTCTGCCGTCTCCGCCTCTTTTGTGTACACTACATGGATATTATGATAATCAAAAATCTCCGTCTTATGCCCCTCTAAGCGGTAAGCGTCAAAAACCACAATAAGATTGCATTTTTCCATCCCCTGGTAATTGCTTAAAATGTCAAGAAGCCTGCCCCTTGCACTGTCAATATTTATATCCGCCAGCTCCTTTAATTCCGGCCAGGCAAATATGATATTATATCCGTCCACCAAAAGATATTTTTCCCTTTGCTCCCTCACTTTATAACTGCCGGAAGAGGGCTGTGACTCCACCACACGCTTAGGCTTAAATTTTTTCTGTGGATTGGACTTATCCCTTTTATTGGCACTTAAAGTCCGCTCCAAAATAGCGTCCACTTCCTCCGTCCCAATCCACTCCTCTGTTTTTTCTGCCCGCCGCAGAGGATACCCCTGGGCTTTCAGGGGCTTTTCCTCCTGGAAAACTGAGGGCATATGCATATAGGAAAACACTTTGTCATGTTCCACCACAAAACCTGCCCCATGGGCACAGAACACGGAGGATGCAGGATTTTCCATGTCGCTTTCAAAGTCATATCCCATATGCTCTATCACTTCCTCTGGGTTGTGGCACTTTCCGTACCCGCCGTAGGACAAGCTTAAACTCCCTTCCCCCTTAGTGTAGCTTTTGACTTCCTTTGCGTAACTTCCCATGCAGGAGACTGGCGCCCTGCCGGAAAGCACCGCCATATCCTTATCCTTCTCCGGAGGATTTATGGTGCCGTACATTTTCTCCACATCTGTCATAGCCCTGCCGAGGGCGTATTCCGGCACTTCCAGGCGGTATTCATAAAAAGGCTCTAAAAGGACACATTGTGCCTGGGAAAGTCCCTGGCGCACCGCCCGGTAGGTTGCCTGGCGGAAATCTCCTCCCTCCGTGTGCTTCTGATGGGCCTTCCCGGATACCACCGTAATTTTCATGTCCGTGAGAAAAGACCCGGTCAATACCCCCACATGCTCTTTTTCCCTCAAATGGGTTAAAATCAGGCGCTGCCAGTTTTTATCCAGAATATCTTCACTGCAGTCCGATGCGAAAACCATGCCGCTTCCCGGCTCTCCCGGCTCTAAGAGAAGATGCACTTCCGCATAGTGGCGCAGGGGTTCAAAATGCCCCACCCCCTCCACCGTATCCGCAATGGTTTCCCTGTACACAATACTGCCCTGGGAAAATTCCGCCTCCACATGAAAACGGTCGTAAATCAGCCGTTTTAACACTTCCACCTGGACTTCCCCCATAACCCATACCAGTATTTCCTGGTGCTCCTCCTTCCACTGGATATGCAAAAGAGGATCTTCCTCCTCAAGCTCCTTTAACTTTGGCAGCATCTTAAGAGGGCTCACCTCCTCCGGCAGCATGATCCGGTAAGATAATACCGGCTCCGATGCCGGAAGATACGCCTTATCTTCCCCTCCCACACACTCTCCTGCAAAACTGTTTTTCAGCCCCGTAAAGGCGCACACCATGCCGGGGAGTGCCTCCTCTGCTGTCTCAAAGTTTTCACCGGAATATATCCTGATCTGGTTGACCTTCTCCCCCTCTCCAAAAGGGTGGTACACCATATCTTTCACTTTCAGGCTGCCCCCGGTAATTTTCCCGTAGGTGAGCCTGTTTCCCGCCTTGTCCCTGGCAATTTTAAATATTTTTGCACTGAATTCTTCTCTTCTGTCCGGCTCTTTTGCATACTGCAAAAATCCCTGCAAAAAAGTGTCCACCCCTTCCACCTTAAGGGCGGAACCAAAATAACAGGGAAAAATCTGGCGGTTTTTTATAAGCCTGCAAATCGTATCCTCCCCCACAAATCCGGTGTCCAAAAACTCCTCCAAGGCCTCCTCGCTTCCCGTTGCCAGGGATTCATAAAAAGCTTCGCCCCTCTCCCCGTCAAAGGAAACGCAGCCATCCCCCAGTATACTTTGCAGCTCCCTAAGCAGGGCTTTTCTATCCGCCTTTTCCATATCCATTTTGTTGATAAAAAGAAAAACCGGTATCTCATACCGTTTTAAAAGATTCCACAGAGTCCGTGTATGGCTCTGCACCCCGTCAGAGCCGCTTATCACCAAAATCCCATAATCTAAAACCCACAGGGTGCGCTCCATCTCCCCGGTAAAATCCACATGCCCGGGAGTGTCCAAAAGCGTGACGTCACATGTGGGAAATTTTAAAACCGCCTGTTTGGAAAATATGGTAATCCCCCGCTCCCGCTCCAAATCATTCGTATCCAAATGGGCATCCTTCTTATCCACCCTGCCAAGATTTTTTATCATGCCGCTCTCATATAATAATGCCTCGGATAAAGTGGTTTTCCCCGCATCCACATGGGCCAAAAGTGCGGTGCATATGTGTTTTTTTTCTCTTTTGGATTCTGACATCATTTTTTCACCCCAATTATATACAAAGCAAAATCACCTTTCTGCCCCATAACAAACTCCTTTTCCAGCCTAAACATGGGATGCATCCTTAACTGTTTTTTCACAAAAGCCCCCTCGTTACAGTACAAAATCATATATCCCTTGGAAGCCAAATGCTCCTGGGATTTATCAAAAAATTTCCGGTAAAACTCATCCTGCTCCTCCTTCGTCCTCTTTCCCCGCATAGGAAGGTTTGCGATAATTTCATCAAACAGATATTCATGCCTGAAATCGAAATAATCCCTGTGGATAAAATGGACGGGGACTTTCGCCAGGGCTGCATTTTCTCTGGCCCCCAAAACTGCGTCACCAAAAATATCGATTCCGTATATTTCTCTGGCCGGCACTTTTTTGCATCGTTCCAAAAGCATAGTCCCCACACCGCAGCAGGGATCTAAAATCTGGGCGTTTTTCTTTAAATAGGGGCCGGCCAGCTCCATAAGGAGGGCTGCCGTGGAAGGATGGATGGAGGAGGAAATGGTGTGCAGGCGATAGTTAAACCGCTCCATGGGTATGGTATTCATTTTTAAGAAGGCCCGCATCTTCTTATCCTTCCCGGCCAAAATCCGCACCTCAAACTCATAATCATCTGTGGAGTTAATGAGCTGCCTTGCGCTTTCCTCCTCCATGGCCCTTGCCGCTTTCAAAGCATAACGGCTCCGTTCCTTTAAATCCATGCCGTTTCGGATTTCCAGACGGAAATAAAAAGGCCCGGGTTCCCTGTGGCATTTTTCAAGAAGAGGCAAAAGATTGGAGGAAGCTAATAGTTTTCCCCCATCCCCGGGAGATACATCCGCCGTAAAATCTTCTTTTAAAGATAAGGGAAACAGAAGTTCCCGGAAGGTGCGAATCTTTACCACATCGGAAAGATTTTCCACAATAGCCTTTATCCCCAGGGGGTGGCTTCCTTTTTTTAAGGCATAAAGCTGCTTTTCTGTCACTTCCCGGTAAGAAGTATTTGTGGTAAGGACAACCAAAAGCCTCTCCCTCCATCCTGTGAAGGTATGGCCCTTATCCTCTGTCCGCAGAATCTGCTCCAGGGCAGAAAGTTCCTCTGACACATGTTTTTTCTCCTCCTTTAGAGGGGTATACTGTGCCAAAAAATCATACTGCTCCTTTAAGTTTGAAAGATAAGGCGATACATCCATCTTTCCCAGGGCTTTTAAATAGACACTCCGGATAAAACGCTTTTCCTCCTTAACATATGCCTGGTAAAGGGCCTCCGCCTGATTGCCTGCCCCCAAATCCCCCAGAAGTGCCGCCGCATTTTTCCGCACCTTGGGGTCCTCCTCCTTTAAAAGCTCCGCCACAGCCCTGGCATCCCCCAAAAGCTCCTTTGCGGCTTTTACGTTTTCCATATCTTTCAGGCTGGCCCGAAGGCTGCTTAAGGACTGGCGCAGATCTTCTTTCTTTTGAATTTTTAAAATATCATCTTTTACCATAATCATTATATTCCTTTACTTCATGGGCCTGGCTAAAAGGGAACCTTCCGCCGCCCCGTACCCTGCACCCCTGGATGCCCACAGCGGCGTGACATAGGGCTTTCCTTTGCTGTCATATCCCATGCAGGCATACCCGGTAAACATTTCCACATGGTATGTAGTTTTATAGGGATTTTTCAAATTATTGGACTTAAAAACAATATCCCCGGGATTTAACTGCATTTTATTTACCTTCTTCTGCCTGTACCCTCCTTTTATCATACGGTTATGGTCCCTGCACCACACAGATTCCGTGGCGGTTGTCCCGGGATAGGTATCGCTTCCGAAAGTAACCCCTGCACATTCTTTGTATGCCTTCCACACCAGTGCGCTGCAGTCATAATACCCCTTCTGTGTCCGTTTCGCCTGGCTGTATTTCCAGTGGGTTCCAATATAAGTGGCTCTCTCACATACTTTTTTCAGCTTTTTTGTTGTGACAGAAACGGCACAGCCAATCTTTTTATTTCCGATTTTTGCCGTGATAACCACGTTTCCGATTTTTTTGCCCTTCACAACGCCGCTTTTGGAAACGGTGGCAATTTTTTTATCGGAAGAACTCCACGTAATGGGGTCAGCACACCCGCTCACTTTCAGTTTTTTTGTTTTTCCCTTTTCTAAAAGCAAGGAATTGGCAGATATTTTTACCGGTCTTATGGAAACCGTTATGGGAAATTCCTTTCCGGCAATGGTAACTTTAATTTTTGCCGTACATTTTTTCTCTCCATAAATTTTCAAATGCAGAACATTTTCAGAAAGAGATGCGTAGGCCCGGACATTTTTACCGGAAACTTTACAGCCCAAATCAACTCCCGGCATATCTTCACTCAATACCACAGGGCTGTTGACTTTAATATCAAATTCCATACTTTCATAGGAACTGCTGCCATAGCCGTAAACGGGAACCAGATAGCCGTTTAAACTGTCTTTTTCCAGAGTAACCCCTGCCATGTCCACCGGAACGTCCAAACTTTCATCTTCGCTAAAATCCTCCGTCTCAAAGGCCCCAAAAACTTCCGTCCCATGAAAGGCCACTGCACCAAAACACAGAATACAAAAACAGACTGCTGACATCAAAAAATTCTTCATACTTTTCTCTCCCTGTACTTTTATTTTATAGACAAGAATATTATACTCCCCTTCCGGGAAATCAGCAAGGAACAATCCTTTGTAAATACAGAATTTTATCCCATAGATGTCATAGCATGAAAAAATAGACTGACGACAAGGTTGTAAATATAACACAGGGCAGCCGCAAAACCACTTGCAGCTGCCCTGTTGTAATTTTTACCTCTTTTTTTTCGCCAATGTCTTTGCGTTTTCCTCCACCCGAAGCCTTCCTAAGGGATATAAAAACTGCAGGGATAACGCCAGCAGGAAAAAGCCCAGGGCCGGAACCAGGCAGGTAATCATATAAATTCCATTTACCACCCCTTCGTCAAAAGCCGTTGCCTGGCTGTATCCGATAGCGCTTAACAAAAAGCCGCTAAAGCCGGAAGATAAGGCCTGCCCTAACTTTCTGGCGAAGGAATACACCGCATAAATCGTTCCGTCGGAGCGTTCCCCAAGCTGCACCTCCGTATCGTCAATTACATCCGTAATCATTGCCCAGGTAATGAGGGAAAAAACCGCAAGGCCGATATAGGCAATCCCAAACATCCCCACAAAGACCCAGGCATTTTTTGTATGCAGAAAATAAGTTACCACAAGGACGATACCGCTGAACACCGCCGCTATCACCCCCAGTTCTTTCCGCCCTAATTTTTCCGAAAGCTTTACGGTAAAAATAGCACAGAAAAGAGTAATCACAACACCAACAAAACTGGAAGCCGACTGGGCCGCCACATTCCCAAAATAATTGGGATAAATATAGGCAGCCATGCCCTGGAGGGTAAGCTGGGCCATAAGCATACAGACAGAGCTTACAATAATACCGATGAGTGGTTTGTTATGCCCCAAACTGACTAAAAGTTCCTTTAAACTGAATTTCTCTGTTTTCTGGGGCACTTTTACCCGCTCCGTTGTCAAAAACAGGCACAGGAGATAACACACCACTGCGGCGATGGAGCATACAAGGGCCGCCAGCATCATGTTTGTGCCGGAGAGCACACTGTTGCCCTCCTCATCTTTATAATACACCACCAGGGGCAAAACCACGCCGATAATGGTTGCCGCAAGGCTTGCCCCTATGGTGCGGAAATTGGAAAGGGTTGCCCTGTCCCTGGATTCGCTGGATACGGCGGAGGCCATGGCCCCGTAGGGAATATTGATACTGGTGTAAAACACGCTGCCCCATAAGATATAGGTAAAAAACATCCAGAAAATCTTAAATCCCATAGGCATATTCCGAAACCAGGAAGCGTACATGAGAAATGACGCCACCGCCACAGGGCCGCACATCCTTCTAATCCAGGGAAGGAATTTTCCCCTTTTCCCGGGACGGCTTCTGTCCACAATCTCCCCCATAGCCACATCTGTAAAGGCATCTAAGAAACGGGCAAGCATCATCATCGTTCCCACAAGGCCCCCGGACACCCCCATAACGTCGGTATAAAACTTCATTAAAAACATGGTGGAGAGAATAAAGGTAAAGTCATTTCCAAAATCCCCAAAGAGATAACCTAGTTTATCCGATAAACCAAATTTTTTTGTCGTCTGCACCTTATGTCCCTCCTATGCCTGATTTCCTTTATAATCCAGGGGAAGTTTCTCCCAGCGCTCCTTTAAGAGATAGGCCGCATCCTTCGGCTGCCTCTGTCTGGTAAAGACGCCTTTTTTATTTCCGTTTACCCGAAGGATTCCCTCCGTGGTCTGAAAGTCCGCAAAATTCCAAATCTGTTCCCCCTTAATAAATCCATAGCTGTCAAATACCTCATGGGTCATATCCAGATACTCCTTCTGGTACTCCTGGCTCCACATTACAGAGGGGAGTTTGTGCTCACTGGCCATGGTATCCGCACCGTACTCCGAAAAGATAAAGGGCTTATTTAAATTCAGGGCCTTCCACCCCTCCAGCTCTTTGACAAACATCTCCTTTGCGTCACAGATTTCATATCCCCCTTTTACATACCAGCCGTAATATCTGTTTAGGGCAATGATATCGCTGAAAGAATAGCATTTGCATTTCTCCGGAACAGAATTCATAACCAGGGCAAAAGTCCTGGGACGCTTCTGGGGATCTAAGTCCCGGGCCGTCTCAAACACTTCTTTAAAATAAGGCACCGCCGCCTCGTTGGTGGTCTCCGGCTCATTTAAAAGGCTCCATGCAATGACGCAGGGATGGTTTTTGTCCCTGGTAATCAGCTCTTCTAATGCCTTTAAATGGGCTTTTAATAATTCCGGGGTGGTCTCCTTTTCAAAAAATGCCGTCTGTTTTCCAGTGCTTGCCTCCATAAAATTCATCAGACTGGCAAAAAGCCCCACTGCCGCCACCTCGTCAATGACAAGAAAACCTTCCCTGTCCGCCATCTGGTAGATTTCCTCGCTGTAGGGATAATGAGCCGTGCGGAAGGAATTTGCCCCAATCCACTTCATCAGCTCAAAATCCCGCTTCATCACATTAATATCAAATCCCCTGCCCACAATGTCAGAATCCTCATGTTTTCCAAAGCCTTTTAAGTACACAGGCTTTCCGTTTAACAAAATATTTTCACCGGAAACCTCCACCGTCCGGATGCCGATTTCCTGCTCATAGGAATCAACACAGGCCTCCCCGTCTTTAATCTTCACCACAAGACGGTACAGATATGCATTTCTCACCTGCCATAGATGAGCATTCTTTACCTCAAGGCTTCCTGACTTCCCTTCCCCCTGGGCTGCCTTTTCCCCGGAGGCGTCAAAAAGTTCCACAAAAACCGGATGGCCGCCTGTGGTCTTCACATCATAATTTACCCTGGCATCCTCCCCAACAATCTCATAGGTCAAATCAATGTCATACACAGATTCCTTAGGCAGGGCCAAAAGATAAACGGAACGCTGCAGCCCGGAATAATTGAAAAAATCAAAGTAAGGCTTTGCCATCTTTTTCCCGTTTGAGAGCACCACAGTCTCCCCGCAGGGGATATTGGTTACCGTAAGCTCATTGTTCACCTTAACCACCAGTTTGTTATAACCATTGTATTCCACATGCTCTGTCACATCCGCCGCAAAGGGGAGAAAACCGCCCTCATGCTTTGTCACTTCCCTGCCATTCACATAGACTAGGGCCCTGTGGGTGGCAGCGCCAAACCGGATGGAAATCTCTTTTCCCTCCCATTCCCCAGGCACAAAAAATTCTGTCTCATACCACATATCCCCGGCAAATTCCCGGATGTCTTTCTCTGTATAAAAATCCTGAAAACTGGCAGGCACAGGGATTACCTCATCCCCAGGGATTCCATTGCCCCAGTTCTTCTTTTCCCCCTCCGATTCGCCGTCCAATTTAAATTTCCACATGCCATCCATGGAAACGCATCTTCTTGTCTCAGTTACTTTGGGGTATAACATGGAATATTCAATCATTTTTAACTCCTTTTTCTCTGTATGATTTTACTTATTCAAAGTCTTCCCCATAAGTTTTAAAACTATTACAAAAAATAAATTTACTTCATTGAACAAAAAAAGAGAAACGATACAAAATGCATCGTTTCCCTTTCAAATCCTTGTTCCGTTTTTCTGATTTATACCCTGGATAAGTATTCCCCTGTTCTGGTATCAATTTTAATCACGTCATCCTGTTCCACAAACAAAGGTACATATACGGTAGCTCCTGTCTCCACAACTGCAGGCTTTGTAGCCCCGGTAGCAGTATCCCCTTTAAAGCCAGGCTCCGTATCCGTAATCTGCAGTTCCACAAACAAAGGCGGCTCTACAGCAAAAACGCTTCCGTTGTGGGAACACATTTTTACAACTTCGTTCTCTTTTACAAATTTCAGGGCATCGCCGATATCCTCTTTGCTTAAGGTAATCTGGTCATACGTCTCCACGTCCATAAAGTTAAACAAATCACCGTCTGCGTAAAGATACTGGTAATCTTTTCTGTCAATCCTGGCCTGGGGACATTTTTCCGTGGGACGGAATGTCTTTTCCACCACGCCGCCGTTTTTGATATTTTTCAACTTAGTTCTGACAAAGGCTGCGCCCTTTCCTGGTTTCACATGCTGAAACTCAATGATCTGGTAAATATTTCCTTCTAATTCGATGGTAATACCATTTCTGAAATCTCCTGCTGAAATCATTATTTCTTCCTCCTTCATGCATAGGGCAATGCCCACTTCTATGATTCTATAACATCTTTCCATATATTTCAATCTTTTTTTCGTAATTCTTTTTAATAAACGAAAAAATCCCTGTCAGTTTATCTGGCAGGGAATCATTTTTCAGTACCACCTAGTCATAGGAATCTCATTATTCACATCGTTGCTGAATAAAATCTGGTGCAAATCCACCACCCCGTTCATAAAAGCGGCGGCACAGGCACACAGATACATTTCCCACATCCTGGTAAACCGCTCATCAAACATTTCCGCAACCTCACTGCGGTGCCTCTGGAAATTCTCATTCCAGCAAAGCAGGGTTTTATTGTAATGCCTGCGCAAATCCTCCACATCTAAGGTATAAAACCTTAAATCTCCGGCAATATTAATAATTTCCCGAAGGCTTGGCACCACGCCTCCGGGGAAAATGTACTTTTTCACCCAGGCATCACCGGGATATTCTTTTAATGCGCTGATGTAGTGGAGAAGAAACAATCCCCCAGGCTTTAACATGCGCTTTACACAGGACATAAATTCCAGATAATTATTCCGCCCCACATGCTCTAACATGCCCACGGAAACCACCCGGTCAAATTTAATATGAAGTTCCGGCAAGTCCCTGTAATCCAAAAGTTTTACATGGACATACTCCTCTAAGCCCTCCTCTTTTATCCGCTCCTTACATTTCTTCTGCTGTTCCTGGCTTAAGGTAATCCCCATACCATAAACTTTGTATTTTTTTGCCGCCTCCATCAGGAGAAACCCCCAGCCGCAGCCGATATCGCAGAGGGTCATTCCCTCTTTCAGATTCAGCTTTTCCAGTATCCTCTCGACTTTACAGCACTGTGCCTCATACAGAGTGGTGTCATTTTCCTTAAAATATCCGCAGGAGTAGCTTAACGTCTCATCCAGCCACAATCTGTAAAAATCATTTCCAATATCATAATGGGAACTTACCTCCCTTTTTTGATTATTCTTATCCCCGGAGGTAAACATCAGCTTTCGGAGTTTCCATCTATCGGTATAGAATTTATCTATCTGACCCAAAAAAAGATTCAAGGTCTCGTACAAATCCCCGTGAATCTCAATATCTCCGTCCATATACGCCTCCCCCAGTGCGATGGAGGTGCTTTTCAGCAGAGATTTCATTCCGGGAAGTTTATGCACGGTAACGGAAAACTTTGGTTCCCCCTTTCCGATAAAATGGCTTTTCTCCCCGGTGATAATCTCAAAGGGGCAGGCGTCAAACTGCCCCATAAATTTTACAAATTCTTTTTCTAACACTGCCATAGGAATCCTTCTTTCTATAAAAGTTTTTATAGAAAAAAGCATGTGACAAATCGGAAAAATTATACAGCGCCAGTTCTCAATGTTTCTTCGTATTCTCTTTTTCCATAAGTTTTGTCACTTCCTCATGAACCACCTGATAGACTTCCAGGTAGGAAACTCCCTCTTTCATGGCAATCTTTTTAATGCTCTCATACTCTGGATATCCCCACTTGGTATCCTGGAACTCACAGACTTTAATCTGTACCGGACCAAAAGAAGATTCCATAGTTATAATATTTCTCTTTAAAATTGTCCGCTCCATTTTTGTCCGGCGGATGCCTATGGTTGTGGTTTCCGTAAAAAGAATTGCCTCCATTTTTTCCACATCCTGAGGCTCACAGATAACTACCACTTCGTAAGCGGGACGGTTTTTCTTCATATACACTGGAATGTAAAACACATCCCTGGCCCCCGCTGCAAAAAGCTGCTCCATACAGTAACCGAAAGCCTCCCCGCCGCAGTCATCCACATTGCACTCCAGTTTAACAATCACTTCCTCGTCCTTTTTCTCTTCCTCCGGCTCCCCCAACGTATCTATCACCATAGCCCGAAGAAGGCTGGGACGCTCATACTGCCTCTTGCCTGTCCCGATTCCTGATTTTACAATAGAAAATTTCTGGGGAAGTTCCTTTTCCGTACAAAAAGCCGCCGCAATGGCTGCCCCGGTGGGGGTAATCAGCTCCCCCTCCACAGAGGTCATCTGGATAATCAGCTGATACTGCTGGATAATATTAGCCACCGCAGGCACCGGGATAGAGAGAATCCCGTGCTGGCTGTTGACCGTTCCCCATCCCTCACAGATCACCGGAATTACCACTTTATCAATGCCGAGATTGTCAAGGCATACCGCCGCCGCTACGATATCCACAATGGAGTCCACTGCCCCCACCTCATGGAAATGTACTTCCTCCAGGGTAGTGCCATGGGCTTTTGCCTCCGCCTCCCCAAGGATTTTAAAAATCTGAACCGCCAGCTCTTTTGCCCTTTTGGTCAGTTTTCCTGACTGGATAATTGAGACAACCTCCGGAAACCCTCTGTGCATGTGGGGGGAATGATGTTCCTCCTTTTCCCCCTCCCCATGGAGATAATTCATATCATGGTCATGATTTTCATGGACGGCATCCAGCTTCACCAAAAAATCACAGGCATTAAGCCCTGCCTTTTCCACCCGGTTGATTTCAATCTCAAACCCCTCCAGAGGAAGGCTCGCCAAAGTATCCTTCAAAATCTTTTCACTTGCTCCCAAATCAAGCAATGCCCCCACCAGCATATCTCCGCTGATGCCGGACTGACAGTCCAAATACAATTTTTTTGCCATTCTATACCTTCTCCTTTCTATCAACCTCTAATCCGTGGTTGATTACGGTGTTGTACATTTATATGATAAAAATATGTGATGTGGATTTGTATTTTTATACCTGTGGCTTTGACTACTTAACAGAGGTTCTTACCACACCTTATGTATTTCCTGAATCTAATTCTATATTTCGTTCAAAGTACGGCATTGTCTATATGAATGTTTTGAAAACATTTGCTTCTGCCGAAAAGATTGTATATTCCGATATTCGAGCCATTCGGAAATGTTTTGAATACAATAGGCGCGGAAAACGAATTTCTCTTTTTGCCAAGCAGCTTAAAGTAGCAGCCCAAACTTCTGTCGTCATAACTTCTGCCGCTGAAGAAATGCAGATTAGACACCTTGTATGTCAGATTGAAATGATAGAAGAACAGCTTTCTGAAATAGACAAAAAGATAGAAGAATTCTCCTTACAAAACAACTCTCCTATCCTTTCCATACCAGGAATATCACACTTCTCTGGCACTTCCATTTTAGCGGAATTAGGAGATATATGCAACTATACAAAAGCGTCCCAGATAATAAAATTTGCATGTGCCGCTCCATATCACTATGAGTCCAGTCAGTTTACTGCCCAGCACACTGCAATAACCACGAAAGGTTCCCGGTATCTGAGAAAAACACTGTATCAGAAAACTTTTAAGAATCCTCTATCACCTTTTAAGTACCGGACAGAACTTTAATCCTGCGTTGCTGATATAGCCATACATACAACCTGGCTTATACAATGAGACTTCTCTGAAAGGCCTATTTGCTGTGCCACAAAATCCATTATTATTCACATATTTTCAAGGTACATACTTTTGCTAACTAAAATTCAATTTTTTTAAAATCTACTTGACTTTTATATAGTTAGCTCCTGTTTTCTTGTATCCTGGCCCGGCTCTGATAACGCCAGGCGGTTTATCTGCGTGGCCAGATAGCCTGCTCCGTAACCGTTGTCAATATTTACCACGGCAATTCCATTGGCACAGGAATTTATCATGGTAAGAAGGGCCGAGAGCCCGTGTAAACTGGCCCCGTACCCCACGGAAGTGGGGACTGCAATCACCGGTTTATCCACCAGCCCCCCCATAACGCTTGCCAATGCGCCCTCCATCCCAGCCACCGCAACCACACAGTTTGCGCTTTGAATTACTTCAATCTTGGATAGAAGCCTGTGGATGCCGCTTACTCCCACATCATAAATCCGCTCCACATAAGTTCCGAAAAACTCTGCCGTCTGGGCGGCTTCCTCCGCCACAGAAATATCCGCCGTTCCCGCTGTGACTACAGCCACCCTTCCCCGCTTCTCTTTCTTTTCCTTTTCAATTTTAATGATATGGGACAATTCATCAAACATGACCTGGGGAAATTTTCTGGCAAGCATTTCATACTGTTTTCTGCTGGCCCTTGTTCCAAAGACCTCCCCCTCCTGTTTATAAATTCTCTCAAATATATGAAAAAGATGATCGTCTGACTTTCCGCTGCAGAAAATCACTTCCCCAAATCCGGAACGAATCTTTCTGTGGGTGTCTAATTTTGCAAATCCCATCTCATAAAAAGGCTCCCGCTTAAAATAGCTTTCCGCTTCCTCCAGGGAAATATCCCCGCTTTTCACTTTTTTTAAAATCTCATGAGTTTCCATCTATATGTCCATCCTTTTCTGCAATAACTCATACAGCGCAGGCCTCACATGGAACGCATCCATACTTCTCTTTGTCTCATTTAAAATCTTCTCACAGTATTCTCTGTCCAAAGACTTCTTTTTCATGCCCCGTATCAAAAGATTCTTTGGGGTGTGGCTTAAATCCACAAACTCTAACACCTGTGTCTTGTACCCGCAGTACTCTAAAAGATTTGCCCGGATACTGTCCGTCAAAAGCGCTGCAAACCGCTCCTGAATGATACCATATCTGGTGAGAAGTGACAAGTCCTCACTTTCCATCTGCCCGTTTAATTCATGCTGGCAGCAGGGCACGGAAAATATCATTTTGGCATCCCAGCAGATGGCATTGTAAAGGGCAAAATCCGTGGCGGTATCACAGGCATGGAGGGAAACCACCATATCCACATCAAAAGGCGCCTGATATCCGTTAATATCCCCCTGCTCAAAACGCAGTCCTTTATATCCGTATTTTAACACAGCTTCATTACACTTTTCAATCACATCCGTTTTTAAATCAAGACCAATCATCTGAATTTCAAAATTCTTTTTTTCCGTAAGGTAATAGTAGAGGATAAAAGTCAGATAGGATTTGCCGCAGCCGAAATCTATGATATTTAATTTCTTTTCCGATAAGGTTTTCACATAGTCATCGATTATCTCTATAAAGCGGTTAATCTGCCGGTACTTATCGTACATAGATGGGATAATTTTTCCTTCTGTGGTAAAAATGCCCATGTCCACAAGAGGGGCAATCACTTCCCCCTCTTTCAGAAAATATTGTTTTTTCCTGTTATGCTCCCCTGTGGATTTGGGGGCATAAGCGCTTCTTTTCTGCTTAAAAGTCACCTTTCCCTTTTTGGAAACTAAAAGGACGGACTCATATCCTCCCCCGAAACCGTTTAGCTGGCGGTAGCTTTGATTAAGCCAGAAGTTAAGCTTTTCCACCAGTTCCTCACGCCCCACATTTTCATGGAACGCCTGGGTTTCCGTTCGTTTTTCTATCTGGTAAAAAGCGGCTTTCTCTTCCACGGTGATTTTTTTGTACTCTGCAGATGCCGCCGGCTTACTGACAATAATCCTGGTACATCCGCTGTCTAAAAGGCGCTCCATGTATGTTCTTATTTCGTCCATTTCTTCACGCTCTCTCCCATAACCGGTTTTATCTTCCTGGCAGAAATTATAGCATGGTATACTTTATTTTACAAGCCAGAAACTATATTTTACGATGGAGGGGGAGTTATGTTCCTTGCCACCATTTTTATGCTGTTTGGTATAACATTATATCCGCGAATCAGCAATTCGATATAAACAATATTTTCCATAATATGTGTCGGTTCCTGTTGCCGGAAATTCAATCTTGCATTTCTAAGACCCCAATCAGTAAAATAATACTTTAAATTTGCACCAACATATTTCCTGCCTTTAATATCATAACGATTGGATTTTGAAATCAGGAATGCTTCCTCAAGATAATCGATATGTCTGGATATTGTTTTATTCGTGTAGGTAATCTGACGTTCACTTGCAAAAGTATTAGAAATCCCACAACCTGCGGTAATCCTCCATAAATCATATAATCGTTCCATGCATCCTCATATTCTCCATCGAAAACAGAATAGAATTCTGCAAAAGAAAGGGATAAACTCCGATTTCATCTCCCCTGCCCCGAAACTCTGTTACAATGTCACTGGACAGAAATCTGGAATTGCTGCCGGACACATAGATGTCAATATTGCTTATGCTAAGCAGGCTGTTCAATACCTCTTCAAATCTGGGCATAAATTGTATTTCATCTAAAAGCAGATAATAGCCTTCTCATGGGTTTGCGGCACCTGGGACAAATTGGAACCAGTTCAGAGGGAGACAGACAGAAAAACGGCTGAAAAAACACTTTTATCTTCTAAGCCCTTTGGGGTAATGATTTTTCAGAATATTTCCAGCCAATTTTCCCCAGCCAATACCATAGCCCCCCACGGTGAGGAGATACCAGCCTTTTTCTCCCTGGAAGGGGAGGGTCTGGCCATTTAAATACGCTGAAATTTCCTTATCTTCCGGGGAAAAATCTGCCAGGTGCCGCACTTCCTTTGGAGTTAGGGAAAGAGCCAGGGCATGGGAAGGCTCAAACCTGTTCTTTTTGTTGGTGCCAAGGTGAAGCCCTGGACGAAGCACCTTTAAGCCTTTCAGCTCAGGGGTTCCCTCCGGCAGGAGATAAAGCTGTTCCCCGAAATAGAGATACACTCCCTTTGGGGTTATGTTTAAATTTTCCCGGGCAAAGTCTAAAAATGCCTTACAGTCTTTTTCTTTTACCCCTTTCTCTTCGGTTTCCCGAAACCTTCCCCTTCCAATCATGTCTGCTTTTTCCAAAACCGCCGCAAAATGGCCTTCCCCTTTTACCTTGTGGGGAAACAGCCGGACTGTATATTCCAGATGTTCTGCGGGCTCTTTTACCCACAGAGGATTTCCCCCTTCCATCCCCGGGTATTTTTTCCCCTCAATAAGGATAAAATCAGGATGGCGTTTTAAAAAACGGCTGACGCTGCCCTCGTTTTCCTCCGGGGCAAAGGTGCAGGTGGAGTACACCATCCGCCCTCCAGGGCGAAGCATCCCTGCGGCACAGTCTAAAATTTTATCCTGCCTGTCTGCGCAGAGATTTACATTTTCCAGGCTCCACTCTCTCCTGGCAGTCTCATTTTTCCGAAACATCCCTTCCCCGGAACAGGGGGCGTCCACCAGGATTTTGTCAAAATATTCCGGGAAACGCCCGGTTAAATGCTCCGGCGTCTCGTTAAGGACAATGGCATTTTTTATCCCCATGCGCTCCACGTTTTCCGATAAAATTTTTGCCCTGGCGGGATGGATTTCATTGGAAAATAAAATCCCCTCCCCCTCCATGGCCCCGGCAAGCTGGGTTGTTTTCCCCCCAGGGGCGGCGCAAAGGTCAAGAACCCTCTCCCCGGGTTTTGCCTCCAGATATCCTCCGGGAGCCATAGCGCTTGGCTCCTGGATGTAGTACACCCCTGCTTGGTGGAAGGGATGAACCCCCGGTGCGTCTCCTGCATCAAAATAGAACCCCTTTTCCTCCCAGGGAACTGGTGTGAGAGAGAAGGGACAGTTCTCTAAGAAATCTTCCCTTGAAGTTTTGAAAGGATTTATCCTTAACCCCCGGCATGTTTCCCCTTCCATGGAAGTTTCAAATTCCGGGTAAACTTCCCCTAACATTTCTCTCATCCTGTTTTCAAATTCCTGTGGAAACATGAAATTCTCCCCTTATTTTCCTGTAATCAAAAGCTTCCTGTATCTGTTTAAGCAGGCTGCAATCTCCTGTTTTCTGGGCACTGCAAGCCCTGCCGGGACATATCTTCCCCCGTAGATTTCCCCCAGTCCTTTTTCCGCCATTTTTCCGCAGATATCATCCGCCATTTCCTGCAAAGTATGTCTGCCGTCCATCATCTGTGTAATGGCATATTTCATCACATATCCCAGGGTATTTACCTGCTCGCTGTCGCAGAGCTGCTCCACATACCTTAAATCAATATATTCTTTATCAACGGAGACGCCCTCCATCCCCATGGATTTCACCTTGACGCGGTCAGACAGTTTCTGCCTGGTCTTAACTTTGCGGTTGTGGTTAGGGCTTTTCGCCTCCTCCACCGCCTCTTCTGCCAGCGGAAAATGTTCCGCCTCTTTTTTTGCCGCCTGGGTAATGTCCAGGGGCTGATACTGTTTCATTTGGATGATGCAGTCGGCCTTGTGGAAATAGGAGCCGCAGCTTCCCGCCACTAAAATGGTGGAGATGCCAAAGATGTCGTAAAGTTCCCTGACCCTGTCGATAAAAGGCGTAATGGGCTCGCTGTCCCTGTGGATGACCCGCTGCATCAGCTCGTCCCTGATCATGAAATTGGTGGCACTGGTGTCCTCGTCAATAAAAAACACTTTGCTCCCCGCCTCCATGGCCTCCACCATATTGGCTGCCTGGGAAGTGCTGCCGCTGGCATCTTCTGTGGAAAAAGAAAGAGTGTCCTTGCCGTTGGGCAGGTCTTTGATAAACATGGAGATATCCACTCCCTGGATGCTCCTGCCATCCTCCGCCCGAAGTTTCATGGCCGTGTCGTCGGAAATCACATACTCCCTTCCGTCCCCGGCAATATGGTTGTACACCCCCATTTCCAAAGCTTTTAACAGGGTGGATTTCCCGTGGTATCCTCCCCCGGCAATGAGGGTGATTCCTTTTTTAATTCCCATGCCTTTGATTTTTCCTGCGTGGGGAAGGTCTAACTCCACCTCCAAAGATTTGGGGGATACAAAGGCAATGCCCCCCTTCATGGGCCGGGAGGATATCCCCGATTCCCTGGGCAGAATTGCCCCGTTGGCCACAAACGCCGCAAGATTATGTTCTTTTAATAATTTTCGCACACAATTCTGGTCTTCCGCCAGCTCTGCAGTTCTTAAAACTTCCTCCTTCCGGTATGCCCGGTATAAGAGAGACTGTTCCACGCACTCCGGCAAAAAAGTAAAGAGAATCTTAATCAGTTCCCTGGCATTTATGGTTCTGCCGTTGGCGGGAAATCCCACTTTAAGCCGAAACACAATATCCCCCTCCGGCGAAATCCTTACGGCGCTGCGCTCCAAAATTTCCTGCCCCGGGCGGCTCACCAAAAGCAGCCCGCTTTTCCCTGAGCCTTTTGCCTGAAAAGAAAATTTGTCCGCCGCTTTATAAAATCTCCGGTTTATCATATCCTGCAGGGCAATCCTTTTGTAATCTTCCCTGTAATATTCCTCCGGAAATCCTGCCGTATTTCCCTTCACCTTCACGCTGACATCCGACGGGGCTGCAAAAGGGTCCCCCTGTACATGGTCAATGGACAGTACAAAACCCTGAAACTGATATTGTCCTGCGGTATCTTTATAGGCAGGGTAGCCTTTGTGGTCTATCCTGCCTAATAGTTCCCTTAAATCTGCTGCTGTTTTCATTTTTTTACATTCCTTTCCTTTTAATCCGGCTTCGGCACATCCTGGTACTGAACCATAAAATCATCCGCTTCCACGGTATAATAATAAATCTTATCCGGCGTCACCCTAGACATCCCCAGCTTTCTTGCCTCTTTTTCCACCCATTTGTAATCCGTCATTCCCGCCAGCCGTTTCCTTGCCTCTTTTGTCTCCTCTTTTGCAGCTAAAACCCGCTCCTCCAAAAGGGCAACCTGCTCTTTTTTTTGCATATTCTGCATATTCAAAGATACTATGGCAACGCATAATACAATCATCACCGAAAGCAGCAGGGATAATCCCGCCACAATACGGCGGCTCTCCTGCATGTCCTTTTTATGTTCGATATATGCCAGCCTTCTCTGCCGCTCTTTCCGCTTCTTATTTTCACAATAGCTTAGGAACTGCTCCGCCACAAAATCCGCCTGTTCATTCCCCAAACTATTTCCTCTGTTCAATTTCTCTCATCCTCACTGCAAATTCCTCCATTTTGTCCAATGTCCCCAAAGCTGCAACACGAAGAACCTGCTGTTCTCTCATTACTTCCCAGGCAAAATCCATATCCTTTTTTGCTGACAAAATTTTCTTTACTTTGCTAATAATGTGTTCTTCCTCGTTTTCACCAAAAGGAATATCCCAGGCAAGGCAGCACATGGCCTGCCGCCTTGTTTCCGGCTTTAAAAATTCGGAAATGATGTCTTCGGGCTTTAAAATCTTCTCCCCCTTTGCATCCACTTCCGAAAAAAGCCGGTTAATATCATCCTCTGTGAAACGCCATTGGACGCCAATTTTTCTTCCCCGCAATGTGCCGTCTTTCAGATAATTACGGATAGTCCGGCTGGTGAGCCCTGTCAGTTCCGCCACGTCTGCCACGGTATACAACTTCTGCTCCAGCATCTTGGCATCCTCCTTTTCCCTTCATTATATTTCATTTATTTTCTTATGTAAAGCCTTAATTTATAAAATTTACATTAGTTTTCTTTTAAATACATTGATGTTCATTTATTTTTATATGTTTTCACTTATCTTATTTCATTTTCATGCTATATTATACTTTTTCATATTTTATTAATTGTTTTCATATATTTTCATATAGGAAAACTTTATATCAGGGAGCCCTTGGCACAGTCCGCTTTTTCCGATATATTCCTAAACTATACATTTTGCTTGGCAGGAGCTGCTGCAATCGGGTATGTGCCCTCAAAAATTATTAGAAAAAGACAACAGACAGGAGTTTACAAGTGAAAATACAATATTGGAAAAATCCCGCTTTACAGAAAGATTGTGTGGATGTTGCTGTCGGGAGGAAAACGAAGCCATAGGAACCATAAGAGATTTTTTCTGTTCTTTCAACAGCATTACCAGGAAAAAGAGGTCTGCCAGTTAGAGTATACCCTTCGCAGTTTTTTAGATTTATTTTCTGCCAGCGGATTTGTGCAGATTGGGAAGTCTATGGCTGTAAATATGTATAAAATAGACAAAATCCAGGCAGATTTAAATATGCATTTAAAACTCCGCCTGGATAACGGTGAACTCCTGATTTTAAACCGGGGTTACAAAAAATCAATTTTTGAAACGCTGCAGCACGTCAGGGAGGTGCACTATGAAGCTGATTGATATAATTTTTTTTACCAACTGTGTGTGAAATTTTTACCATTCCCTATATCATAGGAGCAATCCTGTACTGCGTTTCATTCTTTATGAAAATCCGGAACGCAAACAAATGTTTACAGGAGATAAAGCAAGGGCAATAATTCGTCTTATGCGGTTATTACCCCGGGCAGCTTTCCATATCATATGTTATCCCAGCTCATAGAAAGAAATAGGCCCTGCAAGGACTTCCCTTGCCACAAAAAGGGAGTTATCCCTTTTTACTTCCACCCACCATTTCACCAGGCATATCGAGGCATTCTCTATCTCCAGACAGGTAATGCACCGTGGATGCACACAGCTTCCCGTGTTAAAATAGCGGGTGTTTTCATCTCCAAGCATGGGCCTGTGGGTATGCCCGGTAATGAGATAACAGTTATTTTTCACCGCCCAGGAGGAAAGCCGCATCTCGCTTTTTCTTCTCCGGTGGTAGTTTTTTGCAGCGCTGGTGGGGTCTAAAACCCCAAGCTGCTCCAATGGCTTCCAGAGATACCGGACAAGAAAGCGGGACAGCCTCCACAAAGTAGAGTTTAACAGCTCCGCCTGATGGCCATGGGTAAGATAAAACTCCAGGCAGTGAAGTTTAGGACAGGCATTTTTATCCTCCTGTGCACAGCCGCACATTTTTAAAATTATCCCCTCATGGTAAGTGTCACTGCTGTTTTTCATAACATGGTCATGGTTTCCATAGAGCATATAAAGCCTGTGTTCCTTTTCAAAAAGGGAAAGCTGCCAGAAAACATCACTGTGGATTTCCCGGATAGTGGAAAGACTCCGGTTTTCCCACAATTCATCCCCATCCCCCATTTCAATATAGGTAAATCCCCTGGAATAATAGTACTGCAGGGCTGCATAATACAGGTGCTGGTTCTTTAAAAAATTGTCATTGGAATTCCCGGTTCCCCTGTGGCAGTCACTGATCAGCACAACTTTAGAATGGGAGTGCAAAGGGATCACAGGTGCCTTTCTAAAACTTTTCTCCAATCTCTTCTCACAGCCTGTTTTCATGGCTCTTCCTCCCTATATCTTACAGTGATGTTTTTTCTTGCATTTCCTGCAGCATTTCTTACAGCATTTCTTTCTCTTCTTATTCTTACAAATGCGGCGGAACACTCCCGGGAGATAGAAAAACAGGCACAAAAGCCGGTCTATCCCAAGGCACAACGGATTTGTCACCCACAAAAAGAGACGGCAGAGTATCCGGTTCCTCCACTGGCAGAAGCGGAAGAAAAATCTTTGAAGCCCTTTCAAAAAGCAGGTGGAACAATAGTCAAACCTGATTTGAATCTGCAGCCCGCAGACACAGTACTCCCCATGCCCCTGCTCCTCCAATGCATGCACAAAAGCGGTAAGCATGTCATAATTGGGGAAGGTAATGCCCGCTTCCACCCACAGTTCCTCCGGCTCACAGTAACTTCCCATCTGAAATGCGGTGAGCCACCAGTGGTTTTTGTGGAGATGGGCAATCTCTGTATTCCCCCTGAAAAGCCTGATGGACATTGGCATCATCTCATGGTCCTCTACGCTGTGAAACAGTGCGGTTTTTCGCCCCAGGACGGACACAAGGCCCTGTGCCTTATAAATCCCCACTTCGCATCCCACGTTAATTCCATACTGGCCTTTCCAGAATTCAATCATCCATGTGCACTCTTCATAGTCAAAATACACCGGCATACAGTCAATGGCCATATTAAACTGGGAGGCGTAGCGGTCAAACAGCGCCGTATAACCAAACATCCGCTGGGGCGCATCCACCGTGGTGGAAAATATGTCCTGGGATGGGTGGTAACAGTAGCCAAAAGGTTCAATCAGAGGACAGAGTATCTCACATTTTTCCTCCATTGACATACAATCCAGTTTTTTACAGATAACTTTCTTTCGATGATGGAAAAAAATAAAGAAAATAACTGCGATAACCAGAAGGCATCCGATAAAATAATACATAAAAACAGCTCCATTTACATTTTTCTATATTTTATGCAAATGAAGCTGTTTGGGAACTCTTATACTGTAACTTCCCCCGCAAGGACTCTCTTATAGTCCTCATAATTCTTCTTTAAAAGCTCCGGGGTATTGAGCTCATAGGGGCATCTTTTCCTGCACTGCCCGCAGTTTAGGCAGTTTTCAATTTTTTTCATCTCCCCCTGCATTTCCTCCGTGAGCCATGCCTTTGAGGGGGCCCGCCTTAACATCAGGGACATTCTGGCACAGTTGTTGATTTGGATTCCTGCAGGACAGGGCATACAGTAGCCGCAGCCCCGGCAGAATTCCCCTGCCAAATCCTCCCGCTCCTTCTCTACATACTCCCGTATCTCTTCTGTGTACTCCGGCGTTTCCTCCATAAAGGCAAGCCACTCCAAAAGTTCCTCCATTCTCTGCACCCCCCAGATAGGCAGCACATTGTCAAACTGGGAAATATACCCCATTGCTGCTTTGGAGTCGTGAATCAGCCCTCCCGCCAGGGCCTTCATGGCGATAAAGCCCATTCCTGCCTCTTTACAGGAATTCACCAATGCCACTTCTTTTTCGGAAGAAAGGTAGCTAAAGGGGAACTGCAGTGTCTCATACAATCCTGACTTTACACATTCCTCTGCAACGGAAAGCTTGTGGGCCGTCACGCCGATATGGCGGATTTTCCCCTGGGCCTTTGCTTCCTGCATACACTCATACATCCCCGTGCCATCCCCTGGGCGGTAGCACTGGGAGACACAGTGAAACTGATAGATATCAATCGATTCCCGTCTCAGGTTTTTAAGGGATGTCTCAAGCTGTTTCCAAAATTCCTCCGGGGTCTTTGCCATAGTCTTTGTGGCGATAAAAATTTTATCTCCCAACCCCTCAAAAGCTTCCCCCACCTTCTCCTCGCTGTCGCTGTAAGCCCTTGCCGTGTCAAAAAAAGTCATGCCCCCCTCATATGCCTTTCGGAGAATCTTAACCGCCTCCTCCATGGAAACCCTCTGGATAGGCAGAGCCCCAAATGCATTCTGGCATGTGGTGATTCCTGTAATACCCAATGTAATCTGTCTCATAATCTCCCTCCTGATTTTATCTTTTTATTTCCCTTAAAAGTTCTCCCTTTTCCCTTCCCGTCAAAAGTTCCCTGCTGTAGGTCTGATATCTTTTACATTCATATTCCAGCAAAAATTCCGCCGCAGGTTTCGCCAGGGTAAGCTCTGTGACAAACACCGACATTTCCTCCCCTCTTAAAAAGACTTCCTCAACGAAATCAAAGGCGTATTCTAGTGCCTGCCCCGCTTTAGATTTTGCATCTTCCAGTTTTTCTCTCTGGTTGTCAAATCCTGCCTTTGCCTCCTCAAAAGCCAATCTGCCCTCCCCCACGGAATCTGACGGGGCATGAGTTTTTATCATCCCGGAAAGCTTTTTGTGGAGAAAATTTTCCTTTGCCGTATGTAAACCTGCCAGTTCTTCTTTCCGGTACAGATCCTCCCATTCTTTTGTGAGTTTCTCGTAAAGCGTCCCCGGCAGAAAGGCTTCCCCGAAAGAAACCATCTTCCTTAAAACATCCAGTTCTTCCCTGTATTTCTTTAAAAAAACATAATATTCCTCTGCAAGTTTTTTCTCTTCCCCAAATTTATAAAAAAACTGCATCAGACCGTCAAGCAAAAGATTTACCACCGTAAGTCTTTCATCAAAAGCCGCCCTGTCAATTCTGGCATACAGGTTTGCCCTTACTTTTCCCTTTAAAATATCCTCTATGCCGTAATCATCCTCATATTTCCGGTACAAATCCACATAGGCCGCCACATCCTCCGCCACGTCCCTGTGGTGGAGATATTCATAGACAATTTCTTCATCCACAGTAAGGCCCAGGCTGTCGTACACATACAAAAGGCTGCTGAAATCCTCCCATCCCCTTGCGGTGACATACTGCATTCCCTCCACATCCGCCTCTATCCGGTAAAAATTTTTGGAACGGAGCTCTAAGTAGCCTAAAATTGCCGGGTGCACCCTTTTTTCCCTGGCGTATTCCCGCCATACAGAGTAGTCTTCCTCCAAAGAGATATAGCGTATTCTGTCCAGGGTTACCAGGTCAAACTCTTTTACGGACTTATTGTACTCCGGGGGATTTCCCGCCGCCACAATAATCCACCCACTGGGAACCCCATGGCCTCCAAAGGTTTTGCACTGGAGAAACTGCAGCATGGCAGGGGCCAATGTTTCGGAAACGCAGTTTATCTCATCTAAAAACAAAATTCCTTGGGAGAGCCCGCTGTCTTTCATTTTCCTGTAGATGCTGGCGATAATTTCACTCATGGTATACTCTGTCACGGAGTATTCTTTCCCTGAAAACTCCTCCTGTCTGATAAAGGGCAGCCCCACTGCGCTCTGCCTGGTGTGGTGGGTCATAGTATAGGACACCAGGGCAATTTTACACTCCCTGGCAATCTGTTCCATAATCTGGGTTTTTCCGATTCCCGGCGGGCCTATGAGCAAAATGGGCCGCTGGCGGATGACAGGAATTTTATACTCCCCCGTCCCATCTTTTAAAAGATAGGCCAAAACCGTATTTTTAATCTCCTCTTTTGCCTGCTTAATGTTCATAACTTAAAAATTCCTCCGAATCTAACTGTAATCTCATGGCCCAGGAGGGCACTTTCTCCTCCTCAAAGTCATCCAGGAATAAAAAGGCTGTTTTGTAATCCGTCTTTTTTTCCGGGTAAATTCCTTTTCCGTCGGTAAAATATAAAAGCCCCCCAAGATTTAAAATCTCCCCCTGACGCCTTAACTCCTCCACATAGGAAAAGGCCGGGCGAAAATCCGTAGAGCCCCCCCCTTGAATGGAAAAATCGGAAAGCAGCGCCTTAAAATCCTCCTGGCTTTGAATCAAAGTATCCCGCTGGACCCTCTCGTCACACTGGAGCACCCGAATCCGGCTCCTTGCAAAAAAGCTGTCCCTCTGGGATAAAATCTGAAAGGTCTCCCGCAGAAATCCTTCTATCAGCTCCCCCCTGGTGGAATAGCTGGTATCCACCACAATCACAATCTCCCGTATCTTTTTTGCCTCCCGTGTCTCCATTGGCTCCACCAGGGGCATATTTCCGTAGACCCTAAGGCCGTAGGCGTAAAATCCCAAATCAAAGGCATCCTCATCACAGCGCATTTCCTCCTGCCACAGGGAAAACTTTTTTAAAAAATCCCCGTATGTCCTGCGGCCCTTTGCCGCCTTTACCTGGGATAAGAAAAATTCTTCCCCGGATTTTGCCTTATCCCCTTTCCGGTTCTGCTCCATAAGTGTCTGCCTTGCGATTTTATCCCAGTTATCCCTTGCCTGGCTTGCCATGGGAGACATATTTTCTTTATCCCCCCTGTCCCAAAACCTGTGGTCATCGGTATAAAATTCCCTGGCAAGGGCCTTAAGTTCCTTCGGGGATTTATTTTTCAGCGCCCCGTAAACCACCGCCCCGGAAATTCCTTTCCCCCCGCTTTTCAGTTCCCCGTACAAATCCCGGCGCAAAAAACTTAAAATCCGCTTTGTGGAAGGGCACTCCATAGAATCTATGGTGTATTCCGCCACAATGTCGCAGGAAAGGTTCCACAGCTTTTTATCCCGGCTCCCCCGAAGCCAAAGATGGCGGTAAATACAGTGGAGCACCGTATGTAAATAGGCCCTGTTTAAAAAAAGGGAGTTTTCTTCAAACACCCTTAACACCTGCCCCGGGGCATAACAGAGATTCACCCCGTCACAGGCTAAAGTGTTTAACCCCTCCACCGCCTTGGGCTTTAAGGCGCAGAGGGCAATTTTTAAATACCGCATATCCAGATACAATTCTTTCCTGACAAAATGAAACACTTTTTCACACATCATCCGTTCCCACTCTGTCTGGGTCATTTCATGGGCCATAGTCACTCCTTCCCACTCTTTTTCCTGCCCCCGAAGACAAACCATCCCACTACGAAAAGGAAAATGGCAGCCACAGCCATCCAGGCCAGGAAATATTTCCATCCCTTATGGGAAAACATATCCCAGTACCCCTTCACATAGATAACCACCACAATCGCTGGGAGTACATACGTCATATACCCTCTCATCTTCTCCGGAAATTTCATCCCTTCCCCTGTGTTGGCTTCCCGGATAAAATTGTCCCATCCCCATCCTCCTTTTGTGGTGCAGAACAGGAGATACACTAGTGCCCCCAAGGGCAGAAAATTGCTGGACACAAGAAAATCTTCCATGTCCATAATATTGGTGCCCTCCCCCAAAGGACGGATGCCGGAGAGAAGGTGAAAGCCCAGAACACAGGGCATGGACAAAATTACCATGGCGATAATGTTTATCACCACCGCCTTTTTCCGCTCCCAGTTCCACAAATCTATGGCAAAAGAAATAATATTTTCATACACCGCCGTCACGGTAGAAAGGGCCGCAAAGGACATAAAAAGGAAAAACAAGGTGCCCCAGACCCTTCCTCCTGCCATCTGGTTAAAAATATTAGGGAGGGTGATAAAAATCAGGGAAGGGCCGGCTCCTGGCTCAATGCCAAAGGAAAAGCAGGCGGGGATAATAATCAGTCCCGCCATCAGGGCAACAAAAGTATCCAGAAGTGTAATGGTGATACTCTCCCCTGTCAGGGAACGCCCCTTGTCCATATAACTGCCGAAAATTGCCATGGAGCCGATTCCCACGCTTAAAGTAAAAAACGCCTGGGACATAGCGTCAAAAATCACGTTTCCCACCCCAATTTTTTTCACCTTTTCCAAATCAGGTATCAGATAAAATTTTACCCCCTCCATGGCTCCCGGCAAAAACAGGGAATGAACCGCCAAAATAAAAATCAGCCCCAGGAGACATATCATCATAACTTTGGTAATCTTTTCCACTCCGTTTCTCACTCCCAAAGAGCAGATGCCAAAGGATAAAAACACCACAACAACTGTCCAGAATATAAGGGTTCCGGTGGAATTTTTCAGCATGTCAAACTTTTCCGCCACCTGCTCCACCGACAGAGCCTGCCCTGTAAATTCCCCTGCAAGGCAGCGGAAACAATAGGAGAGCATCCAGCCGGCCACCACAGTGTAAAACATCATCAAAAGATAATTTCCCACCATTCCAAAATATCCGAACCGATGCCATTTTCTCCCCTCCGGCTGCAGTTTCCCAAAAGAAGTGGCACAGCTTTTTCTGCTCCCCCTTCCCACAGAAAATTCGCAGACCATAATGGGAAAACCAAGAATTCCCAAAAATATTAAGTAAATCAAAATAAAAAAGGCTCCGCCGTTCCTCCCGCAGATATAGGGAAATTTCCACACGTTTCCCAGTCCCACGGCACAGCCCACAGATACAAGAATAAACCCAAGCCTTGTACCAAAAGTTTCTCTTTCTCTCATTGCACTCTCCTTAAAATTCCTCAAATTCATATTCGTCCCAGGCATCTTTCTCCCCGGAATGAAACTCCATAAGTTTTGCCGTCCCTTCCGCCCATCCAAGCTCTGAGGCATACCGGGCTGCCTGCTTTAATTCCCTGCCGGAAAGCAGCCCCTGCTCACAGAGAAAAACTAATGTTTTCAATTCCCTTTTTTCAATCTTATCCCTTGTGAGATTTGTGATATGTCCCATAAGATACTCCCGGTACAAAAGGGCGCTCACTTCCCCCAGGGCAAAGGGATACATCAGTCTGTTTAGCGCCATCTTCATAAGGGTCTGCTCAGATTCTTCCACACAGGCCTGGGAAAACACTCCGTCATATGCGGCAAAATCCACACAACCTTCCCGAAATCCCTGCCTCGCCCGGAATCCCTCACCGGTAATACTTCTTCCAAAGAGATGGGCCGGTGCAATTTCGTCATAGCTCTCATAGTATTCCGGGTAAACCAGCACCGCTTTCCTGCCCTCTTTCCCCTGAAATTTCACTTCCATATCAGAAGAAATCTGGGCTAAAATCTGCTTTAGCCCGGTTTTATCCCCAGGGCCGCAGGTAAGGATAATCTCATGAAAATCCTGTGCATTCATAAATGCGTCGCTTCCCACCCCCCGAAGGGAGGGCCCAAAGGTAAGACGCCTTAATTTTTTGCAGTTGTAAAAGGCGCTGGCCCCAATCTCCGTAAGGGTATCCGGCAAAACCACTTCCTCCACCAGATTCCCGGAAAATTCTTTTAACTCCCCAAAAAGCCCGTCCTGATTTTCCCCGGCAAATTCCTTCTCTCCCCAGGTGAGAGAGTGATTTCCCTCTGGGATATGCCTGGCACTGGAAAAACAGTAGGGCGCAATGGCGTCTACCTGAACCCCCTCTAAAGTACCCGGAATTTCTATGATTCCGCCGGAAGCATAGACCCTGAGAATTTCCCCCATGCATCTTTGATTTTTCCTCCAAAGTATTTGACACTGATTTCTTTCCCTCATTTTCTTACCCTTTCCTCTCACATTATACACTACATTTTCCAAAAGATACAGAACAATTCCTTTGAAAAACTTACTTGAAAATCCTGGTTTTTCCCCTGATTCCGCTAAATATAGCTATTTTATACTAAATACTATATATTAATTTATCGTTTTTTAGTATTGAATGCTTTTCATTTCTATATTATAATCCCATCTTCGACAGTTACAGAAAAACAAAGTGGCAGAATCCCTTGAATTTATTGGGGATATGCCACTTTT
>NZ_RAZG01000061.1 GCF_003612565.1 Roseburia sp. 1XD42-69
GAACTACATCAATTTTATATGGTGCTAAAATAATCTGAAGATTGGCGGCTCTTTTAATCTGGAAAACAACATCCTACTAAGTGGCAGTTAAGATTTTAATGATAGTAAGGGGCGGCAGCATTTTTTGCTGTCGCTCCTTGACTACCCAGCAGCAAAGACAGACGGGGCTGTCAACGGCGGGCGAAGCCCGTTCATCTTGACCGTTGACTGGCTCGTCTGTCTTTGCTATTTATCAATTTTTCGTAACAGAATACTACACATAACAGTAGCTAAAATAAAAATCAAGAGCAGTGGCAAAAGGCTTTCAAATTTAAAAGCATTTTCCGCCAGTAGTTTATATCCCCATGTAGCCGGAAATAGTTTTCCTATTGTTTCAAACGTTTTTGGAAGTAGTTCAATAGGAAACATAATTCCAGAAAGCATGGTTGACGGCAAAAAAACAATAATAGAAAACATAGAAGTTTTTGCCTGGTCTTTTACTGCCAAACCAATTATGCTGGCAATACTTAATGATACTGCAATAAAAACAGCGAGGCTGATGAAGTACATACCCGGATTTTTTGGTATTTCAGCGTTAAAAGCCAGTGGCGCAGCAATATATAAAATAATGCTCATGAGGAACAAATGAATATACGCTGAAATGTTTGTTAAAGCAAGACCTAATATTAACGGAACACCATTTGCTTTATAGACTTTTTTAATATCACTGCTGTAAATTTCAACAAGAGAGGGCGGCAGACCAATCAACGCCCCCATTGTCACACCAAATACAGTCATGGACTGAATAAGCGTATATCTCGCTTCCGGCATGACTGATGTAAATATACCGCCCATAATTACAAAGAACAAAAGAGGTACGATATAGCAGGTTATAAGTAATGTCTTACTCCTTATGTCTAACTTCCATTGTAAAGAAACTCCGTATAAAAAAGCTCCCATTGTTACTCCCCCTTTGCAATTTTTATAAAGTGCTGTTCCAGTGAACCACGGTCTATCTTAATATCTGTGATAGTTTCTCCTTTTTCCTTGTACTGCATGAGCAGCGAAAGTAGGGAATTTCCGATATTTTCCGATTCATAGTTTTCAGTCCTGTTTTCCGTTTGGATTGTGATATTATAATGCTTCCCGATTGTATCGCCCAGTTGCCCGACAGTCCCGATAAAGGCAATTTTGCCGCCGGAAAGAATAGCAATCCGGTCACACAAATTCTCAACTTCTGCCATATCATGGCTTGCTAATATGATTGTCTTTCCGATTGCTTTTAACTGACGGATTTGTTCATGTAAAGATATTTGCCCCTCAACGTCAAGTCCTGCTGTTGGTTCATCAAGAAACAAAATGTCGGGATTTCGTGTTAATGCAAGCGCCAGATGGAGCCGCCGCTTTTGCCCGGTTGATAATTGATAATAAGGCTTTTTTGAAAGTTCATAAATACCAAGAGCGTCAAGCGTTGCTCTGTCAAGAGAGGTCTTATTCCATTTAGCAAACAGCTTTACAGCTTCCAGTGCTTTAATGTATTTCGGCAAAGAAGCCGATTGTAATTGAATGCCCATGATTCCATTTATAGTAATGTTTCCGCTGTCATATTTTCTTAAACCCTCGATACATTCAAGCGACGTGGTTTTTCCAGCTCCATTCACGCCGAGCAGAGCAAAAATTTCTCCTTGTTGTATATTAAAATCTAAACCTTTCAGCACAATGTGAGTTCCATAACTCTTTGATAAATTGCTGATTTTTATAGCTTCATTCATTCTGTTTCCTCCTTAAATGGGTCAATGCCTAAACGGGAAAAATAAACACCTAATGCTTGTTCAACATATCCGTTCGCAATATCCTGGGCTACTTTCCATTTATGGTCTGCATTCTGAAACTGCCCTAATTCAATCAGTCTGGGAAGCATACTCATATCTCCGCCAGTGAAATCCATAATCATATCCCAATAGGCTTTTGCAAAATTCTGTGTCTCATCACTATCCGCAGGAATATTCGCATTTTGAAGTCTTATTGCTTCGTTTTGAAGCTGCATGAAAGTGTTCACAAATGCCGTTCCGCTATCTTTGTCAAAATGGTTGCGGATATGGTCAAGCGTTTGGTCGTCAAAATGTTTAATCAGCCAATAGAAATCGTTTTTCATTTGCAGATTAACAATAATATCCGCATATTTTTTGAAATCAACTGATTGCATTTGAAGGACTTCTTCCCGCAGCACCTCCAATTCTCTCAACGATTCAGACAGACTTTCTATTTTCCGTTTGACAGTGACTGCCTGCTCCATTAGAACATCAGCAATTTCATCTGGTGTATCAAGCAGAATCAGTCGATTTTTTATGTCGTCCAAAGAAAATCCCAAATGTTTGAGCGATAAAATCTGATGAAGTTTTACTATGTCTTTATCTGTATATAACCTACGCCCCCCTTCACTCATGGCAGAGGGGGAAAGCAAGCCCTCTCTGTCGTAATGTTGTAATGCCCGTACAGTAACGTCCATTTTTCTTGCAATTTCACCAACGGTCATATAACCTTGTGGTATCGCTTTATGTTTATCCATGTCACACCTCCTCGAATAGTATATCTCATTACGTTGCGTCACAAGCAAGTGCTTTTAAGAAGATTTAAGAAAAAATACGGAATAGTGGGCTGCTGGCGGTCTATCTGTTGTTTTCAGTTGCTTGCTTCTTTACCGTACATGAGCATTCGCGCCCGGATTGTCGTTGCCGTAACCCTCCATGAGATTGATAACGCCCCAAATGCCAAGTCCGGCTCCAAGTGCCACAACAAGGGTCTGCAAAACGTCTACTGCGCTATTGAAAAATGCCATGAATATATCCTTTCTGCCGCGTCTGCGGCTGTCCGGCAAGCGGACAAAAGGCGGTCAGCGTATGGTCGCCGCCGCATAAAAAAACCGCCCTGTGATAAAGGCAGTGTCCCCACGTCGCGTAAGTCCTGCGACGCGGCGGTATTCAGTTGTAAGGGTTTGGGCGGTGCGTTCCCCGGTAGGGGCGCGTACCATGTAGCCCGTGTTTACGTTTTTGATTTCCGATCAGCTCCTTAAAAAATTTTTTTATGAATGACAGGTAGGAAAGGGTCTTTTTCCGTAGCAGTCGGCGGTGTGGGAATGTGGGTAACTGGCTGCTCTTTTGGGGCTGTGGGAAACGCTGTTTGCAGGACGTGGGAAAGCCGCACTTTGGCTTTTCCATGTGCTGTGAATGGCGTTTTCCATAGCTCATAGCCTGTTATCCACATTTCCACGGCGCAAATCTTTTACGCCCTGTCACTGTTTCGGGATAAGCCCCATGCGGCGGGCTATTTCCTCCGCGTAAAGCTCCACATAACGGCGTTCCATTTCCTCCCGCCACTGCCAATACTCCTGTATTGCTGTGTCAATGGCGACTGCCATATCCAGCAGCCACTTCATTTCAAGCTGCTTCCGCTGCTTCTCCTGTTTCTTTCTGATACGCTTATTCATTTCTTGCGTCCTCCTGTAAATGCGCCCGGTTCTTCTCGTAAAGCCGTTCGCAATCCTTGATAAATTTCCGCAGGGCGGCTTGCCGCCGCTGTTCCTCCCGGATTTTGGGGTTGACAAGCAGGGTGAACCGCCGCCTGTCAGTTCCGGGGTGTTCATTCATGGTTTGTGTCCTCCTGTAAGCCCTCCCCGTCAATCTCGTAGTAGTCAAATTCCTCGTCCGGCTTCACAATGGCGGGGCGGCGTTTGATGTGCTTTTCCATGTCAAAGGCGTTTTTCGGGTCTGCGTCGGAAAGGTACTTGTATTTCGGGTGCTTCGTTATATCGAATTTGTCCGAAAAGAACGGGCGCACACCGCGCACCTGTAAAATGCACTTGCCCCCGTCCATGACCGCGATCTCGTCCTGCGTCATAAGCTCTTTGCCACATTGTCAAGTGGTGAATTCAATAAAGCACAAAAAAATAACCTCTCCCCACAATAGGAGAGAGGTCATCCATAAAAACTAATAAGTATCATCTAATTCTCTAGCTTCTTGAAACTTTTGAATATGATGATGATTTTTTCGTGCTATTTCAGGAGCATTTTCCTCTAAATAATATTGGGTAGCTGCATACATTCTCTTCCCTTTAGCTGGTAAAAGTTTCATAAGGAAATCTCCAGAAATACCATCTTCTGGCATTTTTATTTCCCCAATCATACTATCGAATATACCAACTAACGCAGAAAATTTTAGAACAACACCCAGCAATTCCATTTGAATTCTTTCTTCATACTCAAATAATATTTCTTTTCCAACCTTTATACCCTCTTCATTAAGTATTTCATCAAATTTACCAGTTCCACGAACAGTATTATCTTTTAAATAAGTTTTGAATGGTTCTTTTTCTATTAAACACCTGTATAATTCTTCTACTCTTTTTACATCCTCAAATACGAGTTCTTGGCTTGCATCAAATTTTACATTAAACACTTTTTCAATTTCGACAATTTTATGCCAAAATTGAATCACTTCATCTGGCACTACACTTACTTGGTTTTCCTCGTCTGTTTTAATTGGCATACCACACAAAGTTCCTTTTCCTTGTATGAATGCATTAAAAATTTCTTTAGATGCAAGCACATCAGACACTGATTTTGAAGAACACATTGTAATATTAATTTTCATTTTCCCATTTTTTTTGGTAGGGTCAAATGAATAATTCATGCTTAGTGCCCCTTCTTCCACTGTCGCTATTTTTACTTCGGTAATACTGTTTACTGGTTGTCTCTGAACCATAAGTGTCAGTGAAAAACCATTCCCTGCCACTTCTATAGGAAATGGCGGTGGAAATGGCGGTGCTGTTATACACATTCGACCATCTTTCAACTGCCAATTCTTCATTGGCGCAATAATAAACTTATCAGCGGCAATTTTCTGTCCATTTACAGTATAGCAACCATCTTTGTCTGGAATAAGATCAATATTTTGTTGTGCATTATATGCATAGGCAACAACATCATTCATAGAAAAATTATTTTTTTGTGCAAAAAGTGATTTTGCTTCTTCTGGAAGGCGAATACAAACAGGCGTAAAATCCATTACTCCGTCACAGTCAAGTCGGCAAAAACCATCATGGTCTTCAATATAGCGAAATCCCTCTGGTAAATCTTTACTAATAACATCTAAAACTGATTCAGGAGTTTTCATCGTAAATTGTGGTTTTTTTACAAAAGTATCTTTAAAATTTGAGAACATTAGAAATCCTCCTTTACATTATCCCACGTAATAATTCTAGAAATCAGCTTTCGTTTTACTATATTGTCCTTCCCTACTCGCTCAATCACTTTGCATAATTTTTCAACATCATCATCTGTCTGAAGAATTATATATTTTACATCGTCATAATTAAATTTAAGCCAACATTTTTCATTTTCACTAATTGTCTTATTTAATACATCCAGACAAGCAATCTCATTATCTGTAACAGCTTGGGGAAGATTTATTAGTGCCACATCGGGTATAAATCTCCATTCACATTCATCTGTAAAATTTTTTTTAATATTTTCTCCCTCTCGTGGCATAGTGCCTTCAATCGGTTTCATATAGTACATTTGCGTCAGAAGAAAATTTGTAGCAGCATCATCTTTCTCCTCATTTATTGCAATATTAAAGGCATTTGAAAAATCTGCACATAAAATAGAATGTTTATTTATGTAATGTATCGGCTGAATGCCTTTATTAATACCCCAAGACTTAGAAAAGGCAATTCCATATGTTCCGTAGAAATCCATATGTTCTTCTAATCTGTGGATACTTATATCGCAAAAGCACGCCATAGGATATGCGATTTGATGCAAGCCTATATCTAAATAATCTACGTTTTCACTGTAGTATCTAGGAATCATGGCTCCCTTCTCAAGAGCCTGAAATAAATATTTTGAATCTTTAAAAAATCTGAATAATGTGTTAGCACTTTGTTTTGGAGGAGTATATTCTTCTTGAACTCTTTCTTCTAACGAAACAGAAATACGAGGCACATTTTTATTAGTCATTTTTATCTCCTAGTATAATCATAGTAAATATACGAAAATTGAACTGCTAATTTGCAATGAAATAATTTTCGCATAAAACTCAATCACTGTCTCCCAATATAGGTATCTCACCAACAAAATTATATACAATCTTAACTTCCTGGCATTTCTGCCCGTCCACCTTCCTAACCTCACCCACCAAAATCTTACTGATAAGCCGGTTCAGCACAGCTTCATCCAGTTCCTGAATTGCAGCATATTTGCGGATTTCCTGCATAAATGTCCGAACGTCGCTTTCCTGCTCGTCTGTACGACGCATCACCAGCATCAAGTCCTGAATCCGTTTCCGGTTGGCATCCTGTTCCTGCTCCAATGTTGCAGTCAGCTTCAGAAAACGCTGTTCTGTCAGGATGCCCTTTGCCTTGTCGGTATAAAGACTCATAAACATACTGTCTATCTCCTGATTCCTTGCTTCCAGCCGGTCACATTCTTTCTTCATTTCCGAAGCATCCGCCATATACCGCCGTTCCATACGGCTGGACAAACGCTGATAAAATACGTCTGCATCTTTCAATGCCATCGCCGCCAAATCCTGTATATCTTTCAGTACAAGGTTATACAAATCCCTTGCTTCAATCTTGTGGCTTGTGCAGGCGTTCTTCCCCAGCCGGTTATAAGTCTGGCAGATATAGTATGCCTTGTCTATCGGCTCCCGCTCTTTCCCGGTAAACCGGTTCTTGCCGGTTCTCCCGACCTTCTCATAGCGCACCTGCATGGATTTCCCGCAGGTAGCGCAGTAGATAATGCCATGAAAAAGATTATAAAACGGGCAGGCGTTTCCTTTCATAATCGTCGGCCTGCGGTCAATGATCTCCTGCACCTGTTCCCACTCCGCCGGTGTGACAATCGCTTCATGGCAGTTTTCAATCATTTCCCAGTCCTCACGGGGAATGATGTCGTAAGTATTGGAGCGGATGCCCTTCTGGTGTGTCCGGCAGACCAGATGCGCGCCTTTGTAAAAAGGATTCCGCAGGATATGACTGATCCTTGCGCTGCCCCAGGAATAGTAGTTTACATCACATTCCGTATTGGCTTTCACCCTTGTAATCGGCACTTTATCATCCATCAACTGTTTTGCAATCCGCATACAGCCCCAGCCATCCAGCGCAAGTTCAAAAATCCGGCGGATTACCGGCGCAGTTTCAGGGTCTGTAATCAGATGCCCTTTTTCATCCGGATCACGCATCAGCCCAAGCGGCGGCTGTCCTCCGCAGAATTTCCCCTGCCTGGAACGGGTCATGCGCCCTGCCAATACCTTTTTGGAAATGTCACGGCTGTACATGTCATTCAGGATATTTTTGAACGGCGTAATATCCATTTCCTGCCTTGTCAGGCTGTCCACCCCGTCCGTGACTGCAATGTATCTTACATTATGCTTTGGGAAAAAGATTTCGATATAACTGCCTGCTTCAATGTAATTTCTCCCCAGCCTAGACAGGTCTTTGGTAATCACACAGCCAACTTTCCCCGCTTCAATATCGGCAATCATTCGCTGGAAAGAAGGGCGGTTGAAATTGCGCCCAGTATAACCGTCGTCCACATAGTATTCATACTGGAACATGGCGTTTTTCTCGGCATAATCCCTGAGCATAAGCTTCTGGTTGCTGATGCTCATGCTTTCATTCTCCCGGCTGTCTTCAAGGGAAAGCCTGCAATAAAGGGCAGTTATCTTCTGATTGATCTGATTTTTCCTGTTCATAGTCATTCTCCTTTTCTATGAACAGGGACACGATATAAGTATAATACCATGCCCCCGCCCATTTATCAACGGATTCCTCCAAATTTCCCGTTTTTCCGTATCCCCTGCGCCTTATCCCGCTTTCCGCCCCAGCCATTCCTCAAACTGCCCGCAGGCCTGCCGCTCAATCAGCTGTTCAAAGGCCTCCTGCATGGTCTGGCTGCCGGAAAACTCCCGTGTCACAATAAACTGCACCTTTTTACGTCCATCCTGTTTCTCTTTCTTCTTTTCTTTGTTATTCTGCATAAGCATCTGCCTCCATAAATGAAATAAGCCGGACAAGGATACGGCAACGAAGTCCGGCAACAGACAGCGTAAAACCTGTGATCTAATGTCTGGCCTGTTATTTTTACTTTTTATATTTTCTTTGGATTCCTCGTTGCTTTCGTTGTCATGGAAATATAAACAATAATAAAATTCAGCTAAATAAGCGGTTTCCCGGACAGCAGGGCAGCGCATCCACCGGCAACGAACCCGGCAACAACACAGCAACCTGCTTGGCAACCAGTATACAAAATCACTCCAGCCACTCCTTCGGTATCTCCAGCTGCCGGGCTTCTTCCTCCGTCAGCTTCAAAAAACCGGCTTCGTTGCCGGACAGTCCGTTGCCGGAATCCGTTATGCGCTCCCATCCTTTCTGCCTGCCGTACCCGGCAAATGCCCTGGGATTGGAGAAGTACCGCCAGCCGGTGACAACAGAGTTCATAATCTCATTGATGTCATGGATCTGCCAGCGTTTCGGCTCGTCGTATTCATGGTGCAGGGCTTCCCGATAAAGCTGTTTGGAACATACCTGATTGCCCTGATAGGTTTCCAGAAATCCGACAATCATCCCGGCTTCGGTGTCCTCCGGCATAAAGTCCTTCTGAACCTCCGCCAATTTCTTCTGTATGGACTTGCTGAATTTCATGGAATAATTCCCGCCCCGGTAAATCTCCATGGCTTCCGCCCACACCTGCAAAAGATAGGCTCTGGAACCGTCCTCGTCCTCCAAAATGTGTACTTCTGCATCCTCCGGGCAGACCATCACCGGCAGGAATCGCCGGTTCCCGGCACGGTCAAGGGGCAGGAAGTCCAGCCGGTTTGACGTGCCGCCGAACACACACTGCCGGAGCCGGTCTTTCGGCTGCGATTCATAAGGTGTCCGGTAAGTTTCCTTCTGCCTGCTGATAAAAGAGCGGATTTCCTCAATACTCTTTGCGCTGCTGGTGGCAAGCATCTCCGACATTTCAATAATCCAGTGCCCCTGCAGCTTCGTAAATACCTTATCATCATCAAGCTTCTTTAAATCATCGCTGAACCATTCGTCTTTTATTGCCAGCAGGCGGAAAAAAGTGGATTTCCCTGCCCCCTGCCCGCCTACCAGGCAGAGCATTTCCTCATATTTTGAACCAGGCATGAACACACGCCGGATTGCCCCTAACAGGAAATGCTTCAGCATCTCCTCCACATAATCATCCACATCAGCCCCCAGGAAATGGCGCAGGCAGGAACGGATGCGTGGCGTCCCGTCCCAGACAAGCCCCTCCAGGCAGTCCTTTATCGGGTGGTAGCAGTTCTCATTCGCCACGATTGCTAGGGCAGCCTGGATTTTCTTTTCGCTGGTCAGCCCATAGTTTTCCTCAAAATAAAGGAGCAGGTATTTAATATCTGTATCCGTAAGTGCGCTGGTGTTCCTGCGCCACCCCACATCCCGCACAATATCGATCCGTTCTGTCAGTAAATTCAACCGAATTGCCCCTTTTAAAAGTGGGTCATACAGGAATACTGTTTTGCAATTCCCGATTGTGTTCGCTATCTGTCCCTTTTGTGTCATGGAAAGGCTTTCCCTGACCTCATCGACCGTCAGTGCCGGTAGGAGCAAGTCTGCTGTGTTCATCACGGCCTGCCTTGTGGCGGGCGACAAGTCCTGAAATCCGTTCCCCAATCCGTATCACTTCCTTTCCATGCTCCTTGACAATGGCAGCTTTTTCCTCTGTTGTGCCAGCCAGCAGGGTATCCAGCAGATATTCTGTATAGGTTTGCTTCTGTAAAGCCTCCACAAACAGGGGATGCCATTCTTCCCCCAGAGTTTCCGGTGCATACTCTGTTTTCCATTTTCCTAATAAATGGTTATACTCCGATAATATCCGGCAACACTGCAACTCTGCCTGCTTTAACCTCAATTCTTCAGATATTTTTTTCTTTACCGGGCGTGGGGAAGCCCGCCCTTTGTTGTCGTAGCTGATACCAAAATCGGAAGTCAGCTTCATAGCCGCCCCAAGATTATTCAACCCATACAGCCTTGCGGCAAAATCGATCACATCACCGTCCGCCTGGCACCCAAAACAGTGGAAACGCTTATCCACCTTCATGCTTGGATACCTGTCATCATGGAACGGGCAGCACGCCATGCCGTTCCGGTTTACCCGGATGCCGTACATCTCAGCCGCCTGCCTAGCCGTCACATTTTCCTTTACTGCTTCAAATATATTCATACTATCCCTTTCCGAAATAAAAGAGCATCTGCCGTCCCCGTGAAGAAAAGCAAATGCTTTAAATTTCCATATCCTTTTTTGTTACCAGTTTTATCCCATCCCTGCGCTCCATGCGTTCCCGGTTCGCCCGGTCTGCTTCTATTTTCCCTCTTGCAAGCCTGTCCCTGACAGATTCCCGTGCTTTCTCCTTAATCTGTTCCTTATTCGCACGGCTTACCTCCGGTTTTTGGAGCGCCGACTGGACTTTCCTCAGCACCTTTTGCGCTGCATTTTTTATCTGCTCCTGGACTGTGTTCAGGCATTTCACGGCAAAATCCCTTTTCTCCTTCGGGGCTTTCCGCTCCGGCGAAGCCAGCCACTTTTTATAATCTTCAACTGCCCGGATGTCCTCTTTCTGTGTCTCCGCCCGGACGGTATCCGATACAACCTCACAGGCTTTCTCATAAGCCGTGTCTGCCACTTCCTCCACCAGCGATTCTATGTCTGCGATCTTCATGGTGACAGTGGCAAGGGCCGCCTGTTTTTCTGAAAGTTCCTGCTTCTTTTCCCCAATCAATCCTTCCTGTTTTTCCAGTTCTTTTTCCTTCTCTGAAACAGCCTTTGCCACTTTATCAAATTTATTTTCCTGTTCCGCTATGGCTATGGTATTTTGCCTTAAAATTTCTCCCTGTGCGGAGAGTTTTTCTTTCTGCTTTTCAATGATGAAATCCTGCTTTTCCAGATAGCCCCTGCCGCCGTAACTTGGCTCTGTCTGCAAATGCAGTCTGTGCTTCGCACAAATGCGGAAAAGCATCTTCCGGCACTCTGCATCAAACGTCTGCTTACGGTTATTATTCCTGCCCTTTTTCTTATCCGGATCAGGGAGCGGCACCCCCAGTTCTTCCAGCGCCTTTTCCTGCTGCGGGCATAACTCCCCATACCGGTTTTCACAATCAAAAACGTGCCGCTCATGGATATGCGGAGTGCCTTCGTCAAGGTGCAGTGCCCAGTTTAATATGTGGACGTGGGAGCCGAACTTTTCCTCCATCTCCGCAAAAAATTCTACTGCAATCTCCGCCAGCAGTCCCCCCGGAACAGATTCCTCTACTGTTCCGATCTGGTAAATGCTTTCTTCCGGACATGTCTTGTTGTTAGTGAGCAAGTCATCCACCGTCCGGTTGCGCTCTGTGTGCCTGTTCTTTTCGTTCCGCTCATTTTGCGCCTGTACATGGTCTGCATAATGCTCATAATAATAAATCCGTTCAATCTTCTCAAAAGAATAATCGTTTTCCCCGCCCTTCTCCCTTGTCAGGGCAGAAGATAAGCCGGTATAACAATCCCAGTAAATATTCTGCCTTGTCCGTTCCATGTCAATATGCTCACTGCTCGCCACATCAAATCTCCGGTCATTGTGTTTGGGATTGTAAGCGCCATTTTTCCCGACCCTGCCGTTGTGTCTGGTTAGTTTCATTCTGTCCTCCTTCTTTTCAAGTTTCTCTCTGCGGAAAAGGCAGCTTTGCTGCCGAATCTGCCGGTTTTTGCGTCAGATAATACCCAGTACGAATTGGCGCAAGCGCCAACTCTAGCTGGGCAAGGCGTTTCACCCTTGACCCGATAAGGACTGCCGCCCTTAACCCGCCAATGGGCTTTGCCCCTTGACCCCAACAGGGCGCTTCGCCCCTGTACCCAGAGCAGAGGGATTGCATCCTCTGCACTCCTGCACAAAGGGCTGCGCCCTCTGTACACCTGCCCGCATTTTATATATTGGGCAAAACAAAAGCGATCAACTTTTTCCACGGTTGATCGCCTTTGGCTTACATATTATTTTATTTTTTTGTTAATTCTAAATACATCCCCATAAGTTCAGCAACACATTTACTTTCTGTCATATTCTTAATAGAAAAACCATAAGCCTGCATAACAGCTCTGTCATTATTTTGGTGTGCTTTTCTTAATTCTGGCGGCATAGTAAGTTCCTCATATAATACTGCAAGGCTGCTTTCTGGATATAACGCTCTTGCGTCTAAAATTGCCTGAGCTGTCAATTTAATTCTTTCTCTTTGTTCTTCTGTAGCTTTAGGCCAAGGAAATGTGTTATAGACCACACTTACAGAATATGTAAAATCTTCTCGAAATCTTCCTGCAACTGTACGAAGCCATGCATTATGTACATTTGAAGATAATATACCCAGTTCGTATAATCCTCCCTCTCTCATCACTTGCAATTTATTATTTACAAGTACGTCAGGCGTTAAAAAACCAATCGGAACATAACGCCTTCTACCAGATGATGTTTGCGGAATTACCAAGTATTCTTTATCTGGCATATTTTCAAAATGAAATTTTGCCGGAGTATCTGCAAGTTTTCTTGTCGGGGCGCTATTGGAACTTAACCTATATTCTTTTATTTCTTCTAATTTTTGTAAGGCTAACGGCATTTTATATAGCAAATGAGGTGGAATTCTGTTGATTAGCAAAAACCATCTCTCAACATTATTTATAAATTCCCGGCTACCCATATAACGATAAAAATAAGGTTCTGACTTTGGCTCTTTACTAATAAAGGCTTCTTTTTCTTCTGGCGTAAATGCACATATGGCATTATCAAGGGGCTTACTGCCATTACTAATCAATGGAACATTAGAAATGGGTTTCTTCTGTCCTGAAATCCAAACATTTTTAGCTTCCATTAAATAACCATTGATATAATCAACTTTTTTAATACTCCCACCATCTAAAATCCATCGTTCTTCATTTGTATTCCCAACAACAAATTCTATGATGACGCAATGAACGCCTGCTTTAATTTTAGCTTCACTTTGCCAATTAAAAGAACGAATTGCATATACGATGTTTAAATTATATTTTTCAAACAGATTTTTCCATAATAGAATAACTTGTTCGCCTTGTGTGATTGAGCTTGTAGAAACAAAACCTGCTTTTATAGATGTATTTTGCATATATCTTGCAGCCACAATGTACCATAAACAAACATAATCCAAATCACCATTTTTAGGAAAATCATATGCAACATCATTCATATCCTGTCGCTGACTTTCTCCCATACGCCTTCCCGCTGAAAATGGCGGATTCCCCATAATATAGTTGAGCTTTTGTTTTGATACAATGCTCTCCCAGTCCAGCCGGAGTGCATTGCCTTCTGTAATATTGGTGTAAGATTTCAATGGCAAAAAGTCCAGAGACATATGTACAATATCTTCTGTCTTTTTCATCATTTGGCTTTCTGCAATCCATAATGCTGTTTTGGCCACAGTGGCCGCAAAATCATTGATTTCAATTCCATAAAACTGCTCTATAGATACCTTGATCGGGCTAAAACTTTCCAAACCGCCAAATACAATCTGTCCATGCTGCAATTCAGAAATTACCCGATTTTCCAAACGGCGGATTGAAAGATAAGTTTCTGTCAAAAAATTTCCACTTCCACATGCCGGATCTAAAAATACCAGTGATGCCAGTTTTTGTTGAAACTCTTCCAGCTTTTTCTTCCGTGTACGTTCTACAGTCAATTCACAAATCGCTGCCAACTCGCTTTGCAAGTCATCCAGAAACAGAGGATCAATAACTTTGTGTATATTTTCAATAGAGGTATAATGCATCCCGCCCAGCCGCCGTGTCTCCGGATTTAATGTGCTTTCAAATACAGCGCCGAAAATAGTAGGGCTGATTTCAGACCAGTTAAATTCAGAACTTGCTTTGTTCAGCAGTAAATCCCTCATTTCATCAGTAAATGGTGGAATTTCTATCTTTTCACCAGCAAACAACCCACCATTCACATAAGGGAACTGCGCTAATTCTACTTCCAAAAACTTTTCCCGTTCTTCGGGCTTTGTATCTAAGACTTGGAATAACTCAATCAATGCTTTCCTTGTATGGTGTGTATCATTTGCAGCCAGGTAATCATGGAACATTCCATGCCTGCCAAAAATACCAGCATCCTCGGCATAAAGGCAGAATACCAGCCGGACACAAAGCACATTCAGGCTTTTCAAATCTTCCGCTGTAGGATTCTCCCCATACCGCTTGGAAAACGCATCATAAAGAATACCTACAATCTCCCCAGCCTGAATTGACACTTCCATTTCCCGCTGCAAATGTTCATTTCCAGTATCAACCAAAAATGCCAGCCGATAATATTCTTTCTCTAGATTTTCAAGCAGAATTTCTTCTGGCTCTCCGCCTGGACGTTCCATATCATATACATAGAATGTGTTAAAATTGCAGGTCACCACCCAACGTGGGTGCTGCGACAAAGGCAGTTCTGTAATATAGCGCTTTGCCTGCTGAAACGGTGTCAGCAATGTCCCATCTGACTGCTTAATAGGCTTTTTCATATCTTTGTTTAAACCCTTCTGCTCAATCAGCACCTTTGTTGACGGAATCGTGCCGTCAATAAAACTTGTATGATCTAAGTGAACCTGCTCTTCAAATATTATAAATTGTTCGGGATGCTCAACGCCATATACATCCCGAAGTAGGGAAAGCCAAAAAGATTGGCTCTCGCCCTTTTCATAGCCCTTCCCTTTCCAAAATGCCGCAAATGCTTTTGCCGCCGCTCTCTGCTGTGAATCTGTCATGCCGTACCTCCCTGCATAGCGGCATTTACAAAATTGTGTACGTTTTGAAAACCGTAAAACAAGTATACAAGATTGAAGATTTTTGGTAGAAAACAGGGCATTTTTATAGTATTATGGAAGAAGCAAATATTAAGCGGGCATTTACAGGAACGTACACATTTCTGTAAAAATGCCCGCTTACAATAACTTGGCTTTTTGGTAAATTTCCGCCCGATAACGGAACGTGGACAGCGGCATACCGCATAGTTCCGCTGCTGCCGTTCCAGTAACTTTCCCGGCTTTCCATAACTGGTAGGCTTCATGGAAGTTCTCCGGCAAAGGGCTTGGCGGCCTTCCGAAGCGTACCCCTCGGGCTTTCGCCGCCGCAATCCCTTCCGCCTGCCGCTGCCGGATGTTTGTCCGCTCATTCTCTGCCACAAAAGACAGCACCTGTAATACAATGTCGCTTAAGAATGTCCCCATCAGGTCTTTGCCCCTCCGGGTGTCCAGAAGCGGCATATCCAGCACCACAATGTCAATCCCATTCTCCTTAGTAAGAATCCTCCACTGTTCCAGTATCTCTGCATAATTGCGCCCCAGCCGGTCTATGCTCTTGATGTAGAGCAGGTCATCCTTTTTCATCCGCCGCACCATTCTCTTATAGGACGGGCGGTCAAAATCCTTGCCGGACTGCTTATCCATAAAAATATTCTTTGCCGGGATAGACAGTTCTTGGAATGCCAGCCTCTGCCTGTCCTCATTCTGGTCACGGCTGCTGACCCGGATATACCCATATATGTTCGCCATAGTTCCTCCTTCCTGCCGTACCGGAAGAACGGCTCCAGGTCTCGGCAATATTTCTTTTCAATGTTTCCATGATACTTTATGCCCCTGCCATAGCAAACAGCTAAAACAGCAGCTCTGCACCCGATATTTTGGACACAAGCCACCCCATATTCACCATCATTTTGCGACAGCATATAACGCTGGTTCCCCAGTTCACTGGTAACAGAGTGGTGGCGGACAAAATGTCCGCCACCACATTACAGGGATTATCAGATCAAAAATACGAACTGCCATTTTTTCAACGTGAACGACAAAATGTCGCTCACATTGTCTGCCTGCAAAACAGGCCTTTTCTATTCACTCTTATGCAATATCCTGTATGGCTTGAACCGGCTGGAACCCATGCTCTTTTGCATAAGCCCTTGCCGCTGCCCGGCGTTCTTCGCTGTAGGGCGGCACAAGCCGGATAGACAGCCGGGATTTATCCAATACATAGGTCACGCTGCCTTCCGGCGTGGTTCTCTCCAATCGGCACAATAGCGGATACTTACGGCTGAACTCCGCCAGCCTGCGCTTCAAATCCGCATTAAACGTATAAACACTGGCCTCGGATTCCCCCTCATTAAAGTTCACGATTGTTTCTCTCTCATATTTAGACAGCTTCTTCATACATATCCTCCTCACGATTTGTGCTTGACTCCACAGCCTTCATAAATCTCTTTGCCCTGAAATATCCTCCCATCTCCATGCGGAGATGATGATAGAAGCAGGAATGCCAATCTTCAGAGCCTTCCGTTTCCATTTTCCGGGCAAGTGCCAGCAGCCAGTGCTTCGCTTCCTGATCCACGGTCAATGAAACCAGCCACTTCAGTCTTGTGACCGTATTGTAGTAATCTGGGCATCCATATACATACAGCACTTTCTTTTCTCTTATATCCAGCTTCATAAATACCTCCGTTTCTGCCGTCCCTGCGGCATTTTTCATTCTTACTCATTGCTGCTCCTGCACATTCCCAGCGCCTTTTGCCATCCAGTCAAAAAATGCTTTCTTACTAACTTTAATCAGCCTGCCGCTTCTGAATGCCGGGAATCCCGGCGTGTGAACCAGCTCATAGGCGCTTGCTCTTGAAATTCCCATAATGCGCCGGATGTCCGATACATCCAGAACCAGAGGGAGGTCATCATAATTTTTTAATTTTTTGTTGTCGCTCATTTCCTTGCTCCTCCTCATATTTGAATTGATAAAATCCTGTTCTTCATTTGAATGTTTCCTGTCGCCGTTCTGCCTGCCAGCCGTTATCCTCAAAGCCCCATTCCTGCGGCGTATCCCGTATTGGCACGCTCCCCGGTTCCCCGGCTCCTAGCGTTGCTTCCCCTCACGGTCATATCACTGTCAGACGGTCATTCACTTGTCAATGTACTGAATGGTACGAAATTACCATGTGCAATCATCATATCGGCTTTCCCTTGACAAACGCAATACTTATGCAGTACTATGAGTGTAACGGATATTGCCAAATTATAAAATTACCATAAACATTAGGGGGATTAGAAAAATGGAAATGGAATTCGTGCGGCATGAACCGTGCTATGACCGTATCCTGCTTGTCCTTTCACTGGACAGGCAGAAAAAGAAAGAGCGCATCCTGATCGGCGGGGAACTGCAGATCCGCTTCCGCCTGCGGGGAAACACGGATACCGATGTCCTGTGCGATGCGACACGCCCTCTGGGGACTTTCCTTGCGGAGTTTGAGCATGACCCGGACGGGGAATGGAGCCGCCTGGGGCTGATGCCGCTCCGGGAAGCCCTGCACTCCAACCGCTGGAAGCAGCCTGCACTGGAGCAATCCGCCGGGGAGTTTCTGTCAAAAAAATATCTCACCGGCGATCCGGTGAGGATGTATGCGGCATGCTGGCTATGGTTTCCCCGGCAAGGACGCTCTGGAAGATACGGCGCACAACGGCGGCGGCTTCCTCGTCAATTATCCATTCTCCTTTTTCTTCTTCGGGCGGCTGTTCATGGTGAGCCGTTCCGTCTGTGTCAATGGGATATTGTTCTCAAATACCGGGTCTGTGTACGGCTTTATATCGTCGGCGGTTCCCCAACGTGCGGAACCGTACTCAATGCCTTTGCGGTATTTCTTCGCGTTCTTGCCTTTTAGGTAAACGGCAAGCCGGATAATCACCGCCCCGGCAACGCCGATCAGCAGGTCGGCGGGGTGGAAGCTGGGCGCGGCACTGGCAAAGGCGGCTGTGAAGCCCTCCCCAAGATGTAAAATCTTTTGGCTTGCGTCCATGCCGGGGGAAAGCCGGACAGCCGCGCCTACCTTGTCAAACAGGTACACAAAGAGCAGATACGGGAGATTGAGAATAAGCAGCTTTTTGATTTCCGGCTTCATAGCGATACCTCCCTGTCCTTGTGTTTGGTCTGCTGGCGGCTGGCGTTCAGCTCCTTTGCCTTTTCCCGGAAAGCGGCTAATGCCTTTCGGATTGAGGGCTTTTTATCCTGCGTCAGCTTCTTTGCGGAAAACTCCTTGAAAGCGGCGGTCAGCGCGTCCGCGTCCCTGCCCTTGAAGAATACAAGGTAGCGGGGCGGGGTTTCCGCCGCGTCCTTTTTCAGCGCAAAGTCGATACCATATTTTTTCGCTGTACTCTCAAAGGCTTTGATGTTGTCCTTTGTGATCTCAATGTTGGAAACGCCTGTATTCTGCTTCATAAGCTGCTTTAGGGTCTGCTTCCCGTGGGGGATTGCCTGTCTGTCAAGCTCTTTCTTTGCCTGTGAGAGCAGCTTTTTGATTGCCTTTTGCAGCACTTCGGCGGTCAGCTTCCCGGTCTTGATATACAGGGCAACGGTTTTTTCGTTGATTTCGTCCTGCATGGGGTCTGTCCCTCCTTTCGGGGTAGTCTATGGGGCGGCGGTCAGATACGCACCCGCAGCCCGTTTAAGTCGTTGGCTCTGATACCCACCAAGTACCATTCCTGCGCCATATTCATTTCAATGCGGGTCGGCTTCCACTTGCCGCGTGTGAACACGTCGAAACAGTCCCCGCAATGCAGCCCGCCGTAATAGCTGGCAAGGTCAAAGCGAATGTCGTAGCGGTCTGTGCGCTCGTCAAATACCAATGCTCCCGTCATTTTCTGTGCCATAATAAAATCCTCCTTTTGTGGTTGTGGGTGGTTACAGGCTTTCGCCCGGTTTGAATGAATAGGGGTCGTGCGGCTCCTGTGGCGCAAGTGCGCCGCTTGCCATGTCGTGAGCCACAAGGGACGTGTAATAATTGCCGATTGTGGACGGGGCATTGAAAAGCACCGCCCGTAAATACTGCTTGATGTTGCGGATTTTGGTTGTGTTCTCTTTCATGCAGTCCAGCACAAAGCGGATATGTTCAGCGTCCAGCTTCATAAACTTTGCTTTTACCAGCTCGGCGGGGTAGTCGTCCCCGGCAATGCGGATCGTCTTTCTCCGGGTACAGACGGTTTCCAGCATGAGGTCTACAATTTCATTCAGCCTGTCCCCGTCAAACTTCATATCCTGTATGAGAATGTCATAGTCGATATTTTCCTTGATGATCTCCCGGTAAATCTCAAAAGCGGTCTGTGCTTCCGCTTCCTTTCGTTTCCGTTCCGGCGGCGTAGCCGCTTCCTGCTCCAAAGGAGAGGGGTTAGGGGAATGGATAGGAATGGAATAGGTACTTTGTAAATCCGTATTTCTTTTTTCTTTTGTTGGTAAGTCAGTTCTTTGTATATCTTTATTTAATTGCATTGGATTTTCCAACGTAGGTTTTTCCAACATTGGTTTTTCCTGCATTGGATTATCCAATGTTGGATTTTCCAATGTAGGTAAATCCGGCGTAGGTTCTGTATGCGGCTGCTCATAGATTACATAATCGGCTCCCCGCAAGCGTCCTTTCTCGTCGCGCTCCCGTGATCGGACGATATACCCGGCGCGTTCCAGCTCCTTTATGGCTTCCCGGACAGCGTCTATCTTTTCCCGGTTGATCTGTGACAGCCCCGCAAGGGTGTAGTCCCAATCTTCGGGAAGGGAAAGCATTTGCGACAAAAGCCCCTTTGCCTTTAAGGTTAGCTCCTTGTTGCGTAAATGGTGGTTGCTCATAACGGTATAGCCCTTGTTGCGTTCCACTCGGAAAACTGCCATAGCTTCATCACTCCTTTGGTTGTGGATTTGTTATGCGATAGAACGCCATTTTGCCGGGGTTAGGTATAAATCCCTGTCCCCGGCAAAAGTGCGCCCGCAAAGCCGCATATAGCAAGGCTCTTTTTGCCCCTACTGCGTAACATGAGGGCATAAAAACCTGCTAACAAAAGTCAAGACTTTTTAGCAGGTTTTTAAATAAATTTGGGGTATGAATTTTTCCCAC
>NZ_RAZG01000062.1 GCF_003612565.1 Roseburia sp. 1XD42-69
GGAGGATGAGGAATTAAAAAAATCAGCATGAACTTTCAACTTTTTGTGTCCAAAGTATTGACATAGGTCCAATAAACGGAATTACTACGTTGTCAAACAGGATAAGCCCGCTTCCCGGCTCTGAATTGGTCACATGGGCAAGCTGTTTCTCTGACAGCCCTAACTTGTCGGCAAGTATCGCCTGGTCCTTTGCGTTTTGGTTGAGAAGATAAACAAAATCGGAGTTTCCGAGTATGCCCTCGATTTCCTCCGATTTCAAAAAATCGCCCACGTTCTGTGTCAAGCCTGTCGGTATGCCGCCCCATTTTCTGAACCTTTTCCAAATCTCCACCGAATAGATTGCTGTCTGCCTTTCTTTCAAAAGCAGGTGGAACTCATCACAGTAGTACCTTGTGGCAATCTTACGCTCCCTGTTCTGCGAAACACGGTTCCAGACTGCATCCTGCACGATTAACATCCCAAGCTCTTTGAGCTGGTTGCCCAAATCCCTGATGTCAAAGCACATAATCCTGTTCTGTGAATCCACGTTTGTACGGTGGTTGAAATAATTCTGTGAGCCATGCACATACAAAACAAGGCTGTTTGCGATACGCACCGCTTTCTGCTTCGCTTCTTTCTGCATCTCCGGGGCTACGTCCTTCGGCTCATATTTTAACAGCGCATTATACAAGTCCTCTAAAATGGGCATATTCTCCGGTTTTGGCTCTGCAAAATACCTGTCATAGATATGTTTGATGCAGGTGTCGATAATGCCTTTTTCATCATTTTCAAGACCGTTTTTCCCTCCGGCTATCAGATCGCACAGTGTAATGATAAAATCAGATTTCAGCTTTAACGCTTCCCGGTCATTCTTATGGGAAAGCTGAATGTCCATCGGGTTTAAGTAGTCCTTTGAATTGGTGGCAAGCCTTACCACCTGCCCGTTGAGCGCACCCACAAGGGCAAAATATTCTCCCTCCGGGTCACAGATAATCACATCGTCCCCGGTCATAAGGAAACAGGATAAAATCTCCCGCTTTGCGGAAAAAGATTTCCCGGAGCCGGGTGTGCCGAGGATTACCCCGTTTGGCGTCCGGAGCTTCTTTCTGTCCGCCATAATCATGTTGTTGGAAAGTGCGTTCAGACCGTAATAAATCGCCGGGGCAGGCATGAAAAGCTCCTGCGTACAGAATGGCACTAAGATTGCCGTACTCTTTGTGGTAAGCACCCGCTCTATCCCCGTATCATTGCAGCCAATCGGCGCACTCGCCATAAGCCCCTGCTCCTGTAGATACTGCATACACCTTAAATTACAGTTTGCCTGCTGGATAATGCCGGACACCCTCTGCGTGATGTTCTCCAGCGCCTTCTTGCTCCTGCCAAAACAGGTGATGAGGAAAGTCATCTTGATAATCTTCTGGTTGCTGGTATTCAGATCGTCAAGCAGCTCCAAGGTATCTTTTTCATAAGTGATGATGTCCGTGGGCAATAGCGATAGGTAAGCCTTTGAAATTATCTCCAGCTTTTCCCCCGCTTCACACCGGACATGCGACTTTCACCGCATCCGGCGTTCCATCAATCAAACAGTTTTCTTAGTCTCCTTAGTCATACCATTATGAGAATTATTTGTAAGATTTAGGCTCTCCAAGTCAATAGGTTTCCGATTTGCCAGTATTCGCAGTTTATTTAGATTCGCAAGTTGTGATGTGTCCAATTTAAGAGCGGAGAGATAAGAACAAATAGTGTCCTCACCAGCTGCGTGTATCAGTTCATGTACTGGCGCAAGCACCAATACAAGATTCTCATACTTATCACTGCCGCCAATGCTTTTTGGTTTTTTGTGATGACAGTGAATTTCTGATATACACTGAAATTCCTTTCCCGTTACTGCACACTTTCCCCATTGTGCGGAGAAAAGTGAGATACGGTTGTCCGCATACTCCGTACTGCGGCTGTATGTAGGCGCCCGCATTAGCTGTAACAGTAAGAAAGTGTTTATCCGTAAATTATCATGGATTTCACTTCTGCCTGCCGCTGTATAAGCGCATACTTTCCGCCGCTGGCTCATTGGATTTTTACATTGAACATAGCTTATCGGATAAATCGGCTCTTTGGATTGTGCGATATATCTTAGCTGTTCCGATTTCCCATATCTTTGGATTTCCATTTTTGTAAGGTCCCGGCCTTTTTCTTTTAGTCGGTGTGTTTTTCCAGATTTCAGTCTGTTTTTAAGGACTGTATTAACAACCCTGCCAATATCACCGCAATCAATGCTGATGTCCGTGGCTAACTGGTAATAATTCTGGATTCCCATGACCATTGAGTTGAACAGCCGGACTTCTCCGGCTTCCCCTCGGCCTTTTCTTGGAAATTTAATATTCCCGACTTGCCTTGTAAGATTGGCCTTGACCTTTTTGTATGCTTTATCACACATACGTGATTGGACGACGTACTTTTTCCCCTTTTTGCGTAGCCTGATTTTGAATCCGAGAAATTCAGAATAGCTCCGTCTGGTATCGACAACTTTCGTTTTCTCTGGTGAAACATCAAGACGCAGGCGTTCTTTCAGCCAATGTGTTACAGCAATCAGCGTCCGGTCTGCCTGTTCTTTTGTCCTGCAAAGAATCCGAAAATCATCTGCATATCTGACGATATACATTTCTTTCAGGCCCGTGTTCCGCATTGCCCGATACGCATGGCTTTGTATCGGACAGCCCGCCGCATTTTCTCTGTGAGAATAGTTTTCCGTTACCGGGTTGCACTGCCACTGGCTTTCTATCCAATGGTCAAGTTCATTCAGAACCACATTTGCCAGCAGAGGGGAAATAATGCCGCCCTGCGGCGTTCCCTTGGTTGGGTGTTCTGTGTGGCCGTCCGGCATGAGGATTGGTGTTTTGAGAATCCTGCGGATTACATAGAGCAGTTCTTTATCCCGGATATTCAGCGACCATAACTGTTTTATCAGCTTTGAGTGGTCTACATTGTCAAAGAAGCCCTTAATGTCAAACTCTACAACATAGTAAAGTCCTGACCTCTGCATAAGCCTGTAGATTGCGGCTATCGCATTTTCAACCGACCGGTTCGGGCGGAATCCATAGCTGTTATTGCTGAATCTGGCTTCGCAGACAGGCTCCATGACCTGCTTGATACACTGCTGAATCAGTCTATCCCAGATACAAGGGATTCCCAGGGGTCTGGTACTCCCATTGGGCTTTGGGATTTCTTTGCGTCTCACGCTTCTTGGGGTGTAGCCGTTTTTACCTCCCTTGACGATTTTGCATACCCTCGCTGTCACTTCATCAGCGGTAAGTTTACCAACATCAGAAATTTTCAGCTTGTCCGTTCCTGGTGTAAAACTCCCGGTATTAGATTTGATATTCCGATAGGCCAGCAAGATATTTTCTCTCGAAAGTATCACTTCCATCAGACCGTCAAAGATTTCTCCGGCCTGACTTCTGTTATACAGTTCATCAAAGGTAGTCTGCATATCGTAGTATTCGGCGTGGCGGAGATATTCCACGCATTTGGTTTTTGCTTTCTTCTCATTTGGCATCAGGCATCACTCTCCTTTATGGCGGGTGACTTCTTTTTGTCATACTCGCAATCCTAATTGCGACTAAGCGCTAAGTTGCCTGTCTGACTGACTTGAGGCCATCCCTCCGTTTTCCTCTTTTTCGCAGAAAACATCATCGGTTCGACCTCTGCTTTTCAGCAGTAGTGCAGCAGCTTATATGATTCGCCTGCTTACTTCCCAATGATAGAAGCCTACTGCCTTTCCTCGTTCCAACAATCCTATCTTTACATATACCTTTAGGTCTCCGCTTTAAGCCTGTCAGCTTGAACACGCCTGTAACGTGCTATGGTGTTTCATAACATCAATTTTTACTCCACCACACTGACTAGCGATTAACGCTACCGGCACATTTCTATGCCGTCATGGTATAGACCCTTACATTCGCGGTTTTCGTCAGTCATATTTCAAACATTCTGACCTTGGGTATTTTGTAGACCTCCGGCCTATAGGCAGCACCGTCCACCTCTGGACGGCTTTCGTGGGGCTGGTAATTATCCAGCAATCCATACGGCTGCTCTCAGCCGACTTCACCGAGCTTCTGACAGGTCAGTTTTCACTTTCACCCGCCAGTCGGAGTATTAAGGGGGGCGTTTCAGGGCGTTACCCCGTCATTCCACCTCTCGGATTGTTAGTTCTCCTAACATTTGAAATTTTCGTTCTTTTGTTAGTGCCTGATTTTGTCCTTCAACTACGAAGGCTTTGTTCAGGAACGAGTCGCACGAATGTCCATGTCATAACCAGATCGCACTGCCTTCTTCTGTTCCTCAATCTTCATTTTCTGGATATTGGTGAGTGCGCCCTTTAACATCTTGATTGCCTTTACCGGGTCCATTGTCTGCATATGCAGCGTGACCGTAAGGTTGTCATCAATGTCAAGGAGCTTTTTTAACAGCTCGTCATTGAACCTCGGCGCAATAATGTCGAGATAGTGGACACTCCCATACATCTTCCCGGTCTTGAAGCGGCTCGGATAACGGAAATCGAATCCCGGCGGCGCTATGTAGTCCTTTACGCTCTTTCCCGACTCCGACAATTCTTTAAATGAAAAACGGAAAGGCTCCATTGTGTCCTGGTTGAAATACTCATGCAGGACACGCAGGCGCTCCTTCCCGTCAAGGCTTCTGGCATGGGTGCCGAGGTTCAGGAAATTCTTGATGACATCAGCTTCTATGCTGCCCATCTTCGCCTTTGCTTCCTTATACCCTTTGCACTCGATACCAAAAATAAGGTATTTTGATTTGATGATCCCGTTGTTTCCCTTTGCTGCCTGTTTTTTTAACATTTCCGTGTATTCCTCACGAATGTCGTCAAATTCATCACCCTGCAAGGGTATGTCAAACTGGTCTATCAGTGTCTGCTCGTTGACCTGCCTGTTGAACAAAAACAGCTCAAACCGTATGGACGGGTCAAAGTAATTGATAAGCCTGCTGTATTCCTCTAAAATCTCTCCCTGATCCTCTATCTCCAGAAGGTCATAGTTAATGTCGAAAAACTCGACCATTTTTGTATAGTAACCGGAAGATACCTGGCAGATGCCGTCACGGTACATCTTTTTAAATGTGATCGTTTTCTGCGCTGTGTCTGGTATCTCCGCCTTTTTGCCATTCCCGGCAAGGGTGCTTTTTAACTCCCTTAACCGTTTCTTTTCAGAAAAATTAAGCCCCGCTTTCGGCTTGGCTTTGCTGCCCTGCGGCTTTTTCTTCAAGATAACGCACCTCCTTCTTTAATTTTTCCCTCTCCTCCAGCTTCTTGTAGAGGTTTTCCGATTTATAGGGACGTATCCCCGGCGTGAGCAGCTTCTGCCGCACCATGAAGTATAAAATCTTCTCTGCCGGGAAACCGTCTTTTTCATACATTGCCAAAAAGAAGAAAGGCAGCATAAGGGCTACCATGATGAGTGCCGAAGCCTGTGTGCCTAACACACCCTTTGTCACAAGGTAAAAGGGTATCCCCACCGCTGCGGCACTCCCAAAGCAGATAAGCTGGCGTTTGGTAAGGTTCATCGCTACCTTTGTCTTGATGCCGCTCAAATCTTTTGGCACTGCTACTGATATTGCCATAAGCATTGTGACCGGATATTTTACATTTCCGGTGTTTCCTCCTTCCTGCTGATACTATAAAACTGCTGTCTGTCTAATGGGCATTCAGCACACTTTTACTGAGCGATCCTGTCTTGAATAAGCTGAAGCACAGGATAACGGTATAAGCCGCCACTGACCAGAGCGCCGTGTGCAGGTTGCCCGCAACCGTAACGCTGGCAACGAGTACCGAGTAAATGCCGACACAGACCATAATGAAAAAGCCCTGAAATGCAAGGGCGCAAAGCCCCTTGATGTAGTTATTTCCGATGCTGCCCCATTCCCGGTTGCTTAAAGTTGCAAAGGGAACCGGAGCCACTGAAATATAAAGGTATATCTCTATCATGCGCCCGTATAAAATGACGGTGATGAGGACGGACATGATTTTCATACACAGGCTGACAATCATGGTTTCTATCCCAAGCCCAATCAGTTCGCCAATGCCCATAGTGGAAAGCTGGTTGTTGAACATATCCGTCAGCGTGGTGGTCACGTCAATGCTTGTGGAGCCTGATATGACACCCGCCGCATTGGTCACGATATGGTTGCCCACATCGAAAATTGCCATAGTGATGTCAAAAGTCTTGCTAAGGAGCATCACTGCAACACACGCTTTCACGAGGTAGCGGAAGAAAAACTCACTCCCTACCTCGTGCATATTGTTTTTGTCCATTACCATCGTTATCAGCTCATAACACAAAATTGCGCTGATGATAAGCCCCGCTATGGGAATCATGACATTCTCTGAAAGGTTCCGGATCATGGAAAAAATGCTTCCGTTCCATGCGCTGGGTGTCTGCCCGACTTCCCCTGCAATCTCGCCCACTTTTGTATTCACGTCCGTGAACATCGTTTCGAGGTTGCCAAGCACCCACCCTTGCAGCATTTCCTTTATAAATTCAGTGATTTTGTCAATGATCGCCCCCATGAATTAGGAGAACAGTGTCGTAAGCTGTGGAATCACCGTCTGCGCCACGATTACAATGCCGCCGCCCGCCATGAGCTGTTTAATCCCCTGCGATTTTGCTCAGATGTGATAAAGAAGCATTAGAAGTGTAAAAAATTTTGCCGTTCCCGTCCAGCACCATATTCATGTGCCGGACAGGTCAGGCTTTCATTCAGGCAAGTCAACCTTGCCGACAAAACTGTAATAAATCTCTATTTCCTGCCGCCTTAAATTCCCATGCATCCGCCCGTCGGCGGCTGTTGCCTCATGGACAACGATTTTCTCCACAAACTCCCGCAGCAGGGTAGGAGTGAGTTCCTCAAAGGCTGTGTGCTTACGGATCACGTTCATAAACTTTTCAGCGTTGGCTGTTGCCTCCCTTGTCTTTGCCAGTTCCTTTTGCAGTTCCGCCGCACGTTCCTTCAGCTTTTTCTGTTCGACTTCATAATCCGCCGACAGTTCCATGAAACGCTCATCAGAAATGCGCCCGCTTACGCTGTCCTCATACAGCCTTTTGAAGATGTTTGACAGTTCCGCAATCCGTTTTTCAACCGCATCCAGTTCTTTCCGTTTTGCCGCATCCCTGCGTTTCCCGCCGTCCTCATTCTGCTCAACTAAGAGCTTCATAAAGCGTGTTTCATGCTTTGCCGCATAGTTTGTCACTTTGCGCAGGTTTTCGGTCACTCCGGCGATTAAGAGGTCTGTACGGATAAAGTGCGCCGTACAGTCCCTTGTACGTTTCTTATAACTCCCACAGATGTAGCAGTCCTGTTTCCTTTTGGCGTTCTGATACCTCTGCTGGTAAAGGACGCTCCCACAGTCGGCACAGAACAGTATGCCGGAAAACAAACCCACCTCGTCATATCTGTTTGGGCGCTTGCGCTGTTTCCTTAGTTCCTGCACACGCTCCCATGTTTCAGCATCAAGTATCGGCTCATGCGTATTTTCAAATACCATCTGTTTTTCTTCGGGATTGTCCACGCTTGATTTTACCTTGTAAGACACTTTTTCCGTCTTGAAGTTCACCGTATGCCCTAAATACTCCTTGCGTTCCAAAATGTGTATGACTGTATTGGTTGCCCATTTGCAGGGATAATCAGGATAGTAGCGGCGTGTGCTGCCCGTTCTCCGGTACTCAAGCGTACCCGGCGTCGGTATTTCCTGCTCTGTCAGCATACGGGCAATCTTAGTCGGTCCGTTCCCTGCAAGACATAAACTGTATATCTGCCTTACAACGGGTGCGGCTTCCTCGTCAATGATGAAACGTCCGTCCTCACCTTTCAGATAGCCATAGACGGGCTGGCTTGTGATGGGCTTGCCGCTCATGCCCTTGCTTCGGAAAACCGCTTTAATCTTTTTGCTCGTGTCCCTCACCATCCATTCGTTGAATATGTTGCGCAGGGGAGCGAAGTCGTTCTCGCCCTGTGCGCTGTCCACCCCGTCATTGATAGCGATGAAGCGGACACCGTTCTGCGGGAATATCATGTCCGTATACATTCCCACCTGTAAATAATTCCGCCCTAACCTTGACATATCCTTTACGATTACCGTACCGACAATGCCCGCCTCAATGTCGGCAAGCATGGCTTGAAAGCCCGGTCTTTGGAAGTTTGCGCCCGAATACCCGTCATCCGTATACCAGCGGATATTGGCGAAACCGTTCTGCTTTGCATAGCTTTCAAGGATACGTTTCTGGTTGCTTATGGAGTTTGACTCCCCTTGCAGCTCATCTTCGTGTGATAATCTCGGATACAGGGCAGTGATAAGGTTCTGCGCTGTCTGTCTTGCCATAGTTCTCTCCATTTCCGACAGCCAAACCCACTATTCCGTATGGCTATCATAACATATCTGAAACTGTATGTACAGTTCTTTTTGCTACTTTATAAGCATTAATTTTGATAAATTTTATTGTAGGGCATATCGCATTATGCTGTATATTCCGGTCTGTTGCCCGCCATGCTTTCCGCTTCAAGCACACGCATCATCTTGTCAGCGGCAGTGGAAACGGCATCTTCCTTGAAAAAGCCGGACACGACAAGAATGGTGTTCCCCATGCGTGTTTCCGTCACACAGTCAGGGCGGCGTACAGCATTTCGGCTGTTTTTCTCTTTCTCCATAGGCTCTCCTTTCATTCCATCAGCTTTTTTAGGCGTTCCATTTTCTGCTGTGCCGTTATTTTGCGGAAATCGCCGCCCGTAAAGCGGACAGGCACACACATTTCAAGCAGCCTGCCATAAATGCGTGCGTGTGGCACGTCCTCTGGATTCCTAAGCTGCTCCGGCGTAAGGTTCGTTGTTGCGATTAACGGTTTTTTGCTGATATACCGGCTGTCTATCACGTTGTAGACCTGCTCAAGTCCATATTCTGTCCCCCTCTCCATGCCGAAATCATCAAGGATAAGCAGGGGATAGGAGCAGAGCCTTACGATGTATTCATTCCTGTTTTCCGAGCCGTAGAAAAGGTTGTTCAAAATCGTTGCAAAGTTCGTCATGCAGACGGGTATCTCCTTCTCCATGAGGGCATTGGCAATACAGCCTGCAAAATAGCTTTTCCCCGATCCGACATTCCCCCACAGTAAGTAACCGAGGTTTTCAGTCCGTACCGTTTCCCACTTCTCCACATAAGAGTACGCTTTCCCTATCTGCGGGCATTTCCCGTTGTCATTTTCAAAAGTCCAGTGACGCATGGCAGGATTGGAAAATCCTTCCCGTTTCAGACGCTCCACTTCGGCATTGTGCTTTTCGTCCGCATCCCTTTTTTCCAGCCTTTCACGCTCTGCCCTGCGGCAGTCACATTCAGACGGGTGACGGTCACGTCCGAACAATGCTTTGCCTTGTGGGAAATAGGCTTCTTTCGGTTTATGGCATTTCCCGCAGTGTAGTAAACCGTCCTCCCCTATGTAATCCTCTGGCTCCTGCGTGGTGTCCATCATATTCAGTATCGTATCAGTTAAACCGTTCATAAGCTGTCCTCCTCACTGTATGAATAATCGGGTATCCCCTTCTTTGGCGCTGTTTTGTCAGCGTCCTCCTGTGCCCATTTGTAAATCGTGGCAGCATGGTTATTGTACTGTTTCCCGCTTGAAGCGATATGTAAAGACAGACGGTCAATGTAATATTCCCACTTGTCGGGCAGTTCCGATTTCAGACCGTTAATCTCCGCATCAGAAAGAAAAACATTATTAAATTTCCCATAAGCGGCGGGGGCGGGCGTTCCGTTCTCTCCCTCTCCCTCTTTCTCTAACTCTTTATCTCTCTCTATCTCTTTCTCTCTCTCTACGCTACAAATCTGTTTCAGATTGTTACAGCCTGTTTCATTCGTGTTACATTGTAACAGCCTGCCCTCTGTGTCAGACTGTTTTTTCCGTTCCCTGTGCTCCCTCACACGCATAGCCGAAGCTGTTTCCGAGCCGATGATTGTCGGCACTTCTGTGAGCTGGTACTCGTCATCATCGCCAATCTCTATCAGCCCATGCCGCTGTAAAAATACAAGTGTCAGCTTCACATTCTCTGCATCCTCGTCAAGCGCAAGGGCAATTTCCGAAGCAAAGTTGTCCTCCACGCCCTCAAAGTAAAGTTTCCCCTCGTCCTTGAGCGAAAGCAGCATCATTTTCAGATAGATAATCGTATGCGTATCGCCGCCCGCTATAGAGCGTAACTTCTTGATTCGCTTGTCTGAAAACCAGTCCGCTTTCAGTTTCAGCCAGTAATATCTTTTTGCCATAAATGCCTCCTTAAACGCACAAAAAGGACAGTGCCGACCGATTCCCTGCGGTCTGCATCTGCCCTTACGCTGTGTTAATGATTTTTATAATCCCTTATGATGTTTTCTGTATGTAATCGGGAAATATATTTCAGAAAAAATCAGGATTGTTCTGTATGAAATTGTTCCTCCTGCATGGAATCTTCCGGTCAAAGTTCCAGCTTGTCCGCTCCGTATTTCCGAAGGACACGCTTCAGGATTTCTTTGTCCCCGCCCTCCGCTTTGGTATACATTTCCATGAGCTTTTCCTGCTCAGACAAGGTGAGGGTGTTGCAGTACGGCTTATAGCTGTCCATAATGAAAATCCCTCCGCCTTCCCCCGGTTTTGTATAGACAGGGTAGCCGTATGAGAGGGCTGCAACATCATGTAATATTGTGCGCCTTGTAACGCCAAATTCCTGCGCCAGTTCCCTTGATGTAACATGACCGCTGACTACAAGAATACTGATAATCTCCATTCTGCGGTCTGCGGCGGTCATTCTGTCCCCTCCTTTCTGTCAGCCCCAGTATTATTGTATAAGTTAAATAGGCAAAAACCTTTCCTATTTAAAAAAATATTTTCAAAAATTTTTAACAAAAAACAAATGGCAATTCGATATGTTTTTGAGAGGTTTACCCATATGGGCTAAAACCTGCTTACTGTTCTTTTTGGAAACAGCAAGCACTGCCTGCGTATATACGCAGGGCGTAATAGCAAGCACTGCCTGTGTCATGACACAGGGCAGAATAGCAAGCACTGCCTATGGACGTCCACAGGCAGTTTTTTTACAGATTTTCCATGAATGGAAATCTGTAAAAATTGCTCATAAGGGGAATATCCCCCTACCCCCCTTTACATTAAAAACCAAACGAATTTTATATTGGAAAAGGTAAACTACATAATAGCTTTTAGCTTCATTGCAATTCATCTCAATATGTATAACAAATCTTTCTTAATATAAATTCTAATAGTTATGCACTTATATATTTTTGTTCTACTTTTTACCATGTTTCCATTTTCTTCTTGCTCCAATTTCTATTGTGTTTACAAAAATAAAAAGCACTAAGAAATGAAATTATACAACGGTCATTTCCCAGTGCTTAACCTTCAAATTCCAACCACTTTCAATTCTATAATCAGCTAAGGGAATTCTTTTTCCCTAAAATCAATATCCACCTATGATTAAAGCAGATACCGTTATCTGTTTCATAAAGATCAAAGCCTGTTTTTTCCCCACCATTTATATCTGCTTTCATTCTTTCTATGATGTTGCTTTTGACAGGTTCAGCGGTTTTTGTCAGTTCAAGCCAATCCTCTAAACGTAATGGCATTTTTGTCATTTCACATTTTTCTACCGTCAGATGATTGTCTGAATACATCTTCAACATTTCTTCCCTGCTTAGGTTTTTTACATGGGACGGGTCACGCAGGGTTTCGATTTCATCTTCTGTTTTCCGAAGCGGCTCGTCCGCCGCTTCCATATCAATCATTATCAGTTTCCCGCCCGGTTTCAGTACCCGCACCATTTCACGGAAAACGCTGTCTGTATCTGTAAAATGATGAAAGGCAAGGCGGGATAAAACAATGTCAAAGCTGTTATCCAAAAACGGTAATTCCTCCGCATACCCTTTGACAAAAACCATGTTGTCTAAATGATTTTTGGCTGCGTCCTGTTTTCCGACTTGGAGCATGGGAGCTGTTGCGTCCAGACATACAACTGTGCGAACCATAGGCGCAAACGCCCGCCCGCAGGCGCAGGTTCCGGCAGCTACTTCCAGTACAATATCCGTCCCGGCAGGACTGGCGGCATTTACTGTGTAATCAAGATATTCTTTTTTTGTGAAGTTGACAGATTTACTGTCAAAATTAGGGGCTTGTACCGCAAATGAACGGTTAAGTGCTTCTAAGTTTTTTGGTATCATAATGCTGTTCCTTTCGTTGGAATAAATAAGTGCTGCATATCTGCATTTTCTAAAGTCAGCAGTTTTACTTTTTTGTCAATTCCCCCGGCATATCCCGTCAGACTTCCGTTTGTCCCGACTACTCTGTGGCAGGGAACAATAACAGATAATTCATTATGTCCTACTGCGCCGCCTACTGCCTGTGCCGACATTCGGGAAAGTCCTTTCTGTGCGGCGATTTCTCTGGCAATTTCCCCATAAGTGACGGTCTTTCCGTAGGGTATCTTTTGCAGGATTTTCCAAACAGAAAGCTGAAAAGGAGTGCCGATCATATGGATAGGCGGTAAAAAATCCGGCTCTCTGCCCGAAAAATAAATTGTCAGCCATTTTTTTGTCTGTTCCAAAACAGGTGTGTCTTTTTCTTCATGTTCCGGGTCAAGGTGGTCTGCATAATACTTTTCGCCGTCAAACCATAGCCCGGTCAGCCCTGTTTCATCAGCGGCAAGAAGAATACCGCCAATAGGCGAATTATAATGAGTTGTATATTGCATTTTTTCCCTTTCGTTATATGTTGAAATATCTGTTAGCGTCAGCCGGGGCTTCGTCCCTCATAGTCATGGTATAGCAGCGCAGGGGAGTGACTACCGTGATCTTGTAATCAATGAAGTCCTGTTCCCTGCCCGCTTTTTGGCAGATACGGTGTTTTTCCATATTGCGCCATTTTGTAACGCTTTCCTCGTCTTTCCACTCGGATTTACTAAGCAGTTTCCCTTTTGCGGAAAGGCTTTCAAAGCGTTCTGAACCGATAAAGCCGTCTGCCTTTGCTAATGCCTCTTTCAAGGAAGCAGCCATATTCAGATAGTCGTCCATTCTGCCCTCTTTGACAGTTACCTCAAATAATACAATTACGTTTGCCATTTTGTGTTACCTCCTTATTTCTCATACATATTTTGCAGGGGCGAAAACCGCCCTGTATTGCTTCTTCCAGTGTGCCAAACAGTACAATGTTCTTTTCTAACGGCAGTTTGGCGGGGCAGCCCGGATTGCAGACAATCTTTGTGGTCTTTACCCCGTAATAAAATTTGCCGTCATACTGTTTATTTCTTTCTGTTATTGCTTTTATCTGTTCCTGTCTGTTCATTTTTCTTTATTCCTTTCGGCACATATCAGCTTTCGTTTTCTATCATTTCAATTCTGCGGATATGCCGCCCGTCATTTGAAAATTCCGCTTCGAGAAACGTGTCAACAATATCTAATGCAAGCCCTTTTCCAATTACCCGTTCCCCTAATGCCAAAATATTAGCGTGGTTATGTTCTTTCGCCGCCCTTGCGCTGAATGTGTCCGTACATGACGCTGCACGGATACCGGGTATCTTGTTTGCAGCTATGGAAATTCCGATCCCTGTGCCGCAGATTAAAATTCCCCCGGTTATCTCGCCGTTTTTAATTCCCTGTGCTACTGCTTTTGCGTAAATGGGATAATCGCAGCTTTCTTCGGAATAGCACCCGTAGTCTTTTACCTCATATCCCTTTTCTTTCAAGTGCTGAATAACGGTCTGCTTTAAGCTAAAACCGCCGTGGTCGCTTCCAATGCCTATCATTTTATTTTCTCCTTATATTTTTTAGTTGCCGTACTTTTTTTCGGCGTTTTTGTTTTAGGTGCATAATCTTTCATGCCCGGTATTGCGCCGCCTGCAACCGCCCAAAAGTACAGGCTTGCAACGCTGCAATATGGGCTGAACCGCCTGCGGTACTTTTCAAATAATTTACGGTCTATCTTTCTATGGTGGTAAACCATGCGAAGCCCACGTTGTATTGCCAAATCGTCAAAGCTGAAAATATCGGGTCTTTGCAGGCAGAACAGCAAAATCATTTCAGCCGTCCACACACCAATTCCCTTTAGGGCAGAGAGTTCTTTTATGGCTTCTTCATCAGACAGTTTTGAAACGCCCTGCAAGTCAAATTCTCCGTTCTGCACTTTAGCTGCAAAGTCAGTAATATATTCTGCCTTACGGAAAGTCATGCCGAAAGACTGTAATTTTGAAATACCGGCAGCTAAAATATTTTCGGCGTTTACGTCCCCGAAGCAGTCACTCATTCGCAACCATATGGTAGCCTGCGCTTTGGTAGAAATCTGTTGTCCTATGATATGATGTATGACAGAGGAAAATAAATCAGTGTCAATCTCACGTTCAATATGACCGACTGTATCAATGACTTCTGCTAAAGCTTTATCTTTGCTTTTCAAATAGTCGGTTTCCTTGCTGCTATATCTGAAATACAATCCTGCACCTCCCGTCTGTAAAAAGCGGCTTGACACCTTTTTAATCATTGCACTATAATTTTATCACGAAAAAAAGATAAATAATATTAGAAAAACGTCAAAAATTATCAATATATCTCCAAACGAAAGGGCGTATATACATGAAAACTGAAAAAGAAAACTATCTCAACTCTATAAATCTGTATGTTGATACAGATTTTCCTTATCTTGTCCTTGACGTGATTAACGACAGGAGCTATCCCCGCAATCCCGGCTTTCAAGTCATGCACTGGCATGAGGATTTACAGTTTATTTATGTTTTAAGCGGGGCTGTTGAAGTAAAAACGCTTGATGATACTGTTTCCATGCAGGCAGGAGAGGGTATTTTTATCAACAAAAATGTGGTGCATTTTGTACAGCGCACGGGAGAATGTCATTATAACAGCTTTATTTTTCCGGCGCAGTTCCTTGAATTTTCTTTCCATAGCCCGGCGAAACTGTTTGTTGATGATATTATTGAAAATGAGCAGTTTTCTCTTTTCCATTTTACAAGAGGGGAAGAATGGCAGGAAAAGGCATTGTCGCTTTTGTGCAGGCTTTCAGAATTAGAAAAGAATAAAACAGAATTTTATGTTTATGAGGTATTAGTGCTTTTGACTGCCCTTTGGCTCATTATGAGAAAAAATATTCTGTTGCCACCAAAACAGCAGGAAAATACCGTCAGTATGCGTATGCAGAAATTTTTACGCCACATTGAACAGCATTACCCGGAAGATTTGACACTGGCAGATATAGCGGGAAGCGCAAGCGTGAGTAAATCGGAGTGTTTAAGGTGCTTTAATTTGAGTTTACAGACAACACCCTATAAATATCTCATGGAATATCGGCTGTCAAAGGCGGCAGAGCTGCTTAAAAAAACAGATCAGCCCGTTAGTGATATTGCTGCCTGCGTTGGTTTTCATCAAATAAGCCATTTTGGGAAATGTTTCAAAGAGAAAACAGGGTATTCGCCTAGTAAATATAGAAATATAGAAAAAAACGATTAACCTTGCATTCTGCAGGACATAAACATTTAACTGCCCGCATCATGGAAATGTGCATAACTGGCTATGGAGTCATGGATAACTGTGTTCACAGCATATGGAAAAGCAAAGTACAGCTTTCCCACATCCTGCAAACACAGTTACCCACAACTCCATAAACAGCCAGTTATACGACATTTCCACAATGCCTACGCCTGCGGAATCCATCTCATTCATTCTATCTTTTTATTCAAAACAGGTATTCTGCTGATTAAGAAAAGCCCTGCATATTTATCATATACAGAGCCATTCTAAACTTTTTTGCCCTCTACATACATAGAGCATTTTCTTTCTGCAAAATCCATTTTACAGAGTGATACCCGCCTTTTTTGCAAAATAGTCTTTTCTCCCGATAAGTTCCGACTGTTTTTCCTTTGGCAGATTATTGAATAAATCATCATAAAGAACATCAGCTAACTGCATTTCCCTTGCAAGCAAAAACACATTTAGACTAAGCCATTCCTCCCAAAGCCCTTCAAATAAGCTGTGACTGTCTGTATAAGTATCAAGTTCTTCAAAGCCATATGACTGTGTATAGCACTGCAATTTGACAAAACCATACCTTCCGACATCAACCAGTAAAATATCTTCGTCCTCTATTTCGTACAACTCCGCAAACGCATCAATCACTTTACGGCACTTTTCCCGTTCTTCCTCTGTGATATATACTGTTTTTTCCATGCTCAATTACCTCTATCCTTTCAAATCGTGGAATATTGTTTTCAGTTCCTACAATGCTTCTAAACCACATATTTGAAATGCCACATACGCCATTTTATACGGAATAGAGGTATGGCTGTCTGCATTTTTAGTGTGTTACTTTATGACACCTGTGCATTTGCGCCCGGATTATCATTTCCGTATCCCTCAAGCAGATTGATCACGCCCCATACTGCCACGCCTGCGCCGATTGCTGTCACGACTGTCTTTAATCCTGTTACTGCTGTTGTAAAAAAACTCATAATTTTTACCTCTTTCTTTCCTTAAATTTGATTTTTTGATAAAGAAAGAGCTTTGATATGTAAATCCCCCGCCCTTTGTGGTAAAATAAGGGCAGGGAAATCCTTTGGGAGAACCCTGCGGGCATCCGGTACATTCAGTTTGGCGATTGGCTGTGCCGGGTGTCTTGATTTTTGTCCTTTCCCAAATACATTCAAAACTCCGTTTTCTGACTTCCGGTTTTATTCCCCAAAAGTCCTGTGTCTGGTTTACAGTTCCATATTCAGTTGTCTTTCACTTCTGGACATCATGTCCAAAAGTTTCCCTTTATTCAGTTGTGTCCGGGGAATCTTCTTCCTGCCCGCTGACTTCCCCACAGTCAAAGGCATCATCCACCTCCGTATTTAAAGTGACTTTCATGTGCTGCAGGTGCTTCACATAGTCCTCAATGTCAAAGGTGTTTTTCTGGTCATAATCAGACAGCTCTCTGTATCTGCTATGCTTCGTTATATCGAATTTATCCGAGAAGAATGGTCTGACACCTCTAAGCTGCATGATACATTTCCCGCCGTCCATGACCGCAATCTCGTCCTGCGACATCAGTTCTTTGACACATTGCCAAGTGAAGAATTCATTCCTTTTGCTTTTTCATACACGGAATCTTGTAGATGTTCTATAAATGTGCTAAACTATAGCAAATCAGAATATAAGGAGAAATATATATGCGTATTTGGAAAATAGTATTTTCGGTTCTGACAGTTGTTTTTGGTTCTATTGGATTGATGAAATTACTGCCTTATGATATAACGTTACCTATTATGTTTGTGTTTATGGGATTAGTTATGTCATTAAATGCGAAAGAATGCTATGATAAAAAATCGAAAACAGATGCTGCTATTTTTGGCGGAGTAGCAATTTTTGTTTATGCAGTCACAGCATTTAATTTGGTTAGCCGATTGCTATAATTCAAATTTGCGAGGGAAAATATATGATTAGAATAAGACCATATAAAGCTTCGGATGTAGATACGATATTATCGTGGTGTCAAGATGAAAAAGCATTTTATCAATGGACAGCAGGTGTACTTGGTAATTACCCAATAACACAAAATGAATTTTGCTTTGTTGAATCTCTAATGCCGTTTACTGCATTTGATGAAACTGGAATTGTTGGTTTTTTTACACTAAGGAATCCTGATGAATCTTTGGATGAATTACGCTTTGGATTTGTTATTATAAATCCTCACAAGAGAGGAAAAGGCTATGGAAAAGCTATGCTCCAGTTAGGTCTAAAATTTGCATTTGAAATATATGGAGCAAAAAAAGTATCATTGGGTGTTTTTGAGAATAATCTTCCAGCTTATTACTGTTATAAGGCAGTCGGTTTTAGCGACGTAGTTCTTGATACAACAGAAAGATATTGTATTCTGGGTGAGGAATGGAAGTGCAAAGAATTGATTATGGAAAATAGATAGATTCCAGTTTATAGATTTGAACAAATCGGTATTTAAGGAGTTGTTGAAATGGAGATTAGATACATCACCAAAGATGATAATCCTCTTGAAATAAGCAAAATATATGAAAGTAGTTGGAAATACGCATATAAAAACATTATTCCTCAAAACTATCTTAATAGTATTCCAACGGGGCAATGGGCTAATAGTATCAATAAAATTGGTATGAATAACCTTGTTCTGATAGAACATGGGCGTCTTATAGGTACTGCAAGTTTCTGTAAATCAAGATGGGAAAAATACAGCGAATATGGAGAAATCGTTTCCATATATTTTTTGCCTGATTACATTGGAAAAGGATACGGTAGGTTATTGCTTAACAAGTGTATTAAAGAATTAAAACAATGCGGATTTAGTAAAGTGCTTTTATGGGTTTTGGAGGATAATCATAGAGCAAGAAAATTTTATGAAAAAAACGGATTTATTTATTCAGAAGTATTTCGGGATGATAATATCGGTGGGAAAGATATAAGAGAGGTATTGTATTTCCTTGTATAGATAAATTCAAATTTGTGAGGATGAATGTGATGCGTGAATTGATGTTGGTTAGGCCATCTAAACTATATGCAAAACAAGTCATGTCATATAAAGAAGAAATGTTACAATGTGGAGATAGTTTTGATGGTTGTGCAGGTCTTGAAGATGTCCAATCATTTGATGAGTGGATTGACTTTGAGAGAAGATTAAGAGAAAAATATAAAAGCGGATATGTTCCATCAGAAGTGTTTTTAGCGGTAAGGCGAAAAGACGATTTTGTTGTTGGTATGATTGATTTTCGACACCCATTATCGGATTTTCTCAAAAATTTTGGGGGTAATATTGGATATAGTGTTCGTCCGTCAGAAAGACGAAAAGGTTATGCGTCTGAAATGCTGGGATTAGTTTTACCTTTTTGCCGTGCGTTTGGAGAAAGCAAGGTTTTAGTAACCTGCGATAAGGGAAATGTAGCTTCGCAAAGGACGATTATTAAAAACGGTGGAGTGATGGAAAATGAAATTGTTGATACAGTGGGATTAAGTAAAAGCGGCATTATTCAAAGATTTTGGATTTCAATATAGTGTCTTTCTCAACCATTTCCAGTTTGACATACTGGGAAATCGCAATTTAAAGGAGAAAATTATGAATATAGAACAATTTTGGAAAGCCGTTCTTGCCCAAGATGAAAGAGAAATTAGAAAATACTTTCATGCAGAAGCCTATGTAAATTGGCATTGCACCAACGAGCATTTTACGGTGGATGAATATATTGTTGCGAATTGTGAGTACCCCGGAGAATGGGACGGACTCGTTGAAAGAGTAGAAATTGTGAATGATTTAATTATTACAGTTGTTCGTATCTATCCCAAAGATAGAAGTATTTCTTTTCATGTGACTTCGTTTATTCAAACAAAAAACGATAAAATTACAGCAATGGACGAATATTATGCCGATGATGGAATGGCACCACAATGGAGATTGGATAAACGCATTGGAACACCTATCAAATAAATCCCAGTTTATTCTGGAAGCCGGAGAATAGGGAACCCGGCTTCTTTTTCATGTGCAGGCGGAAAGAAAACCCTTCTCCCAAAAAGAGAGAAGGGCATTGCCGTTATTCTGTTACCGCCGGTATCTCACCGACAAAGTTATAAATGATTTTGATTTCCTGAAATTTCTCCCCGCCAACCTTTTTTACCTCACCCACCAGAATCCGGCTGATAAGGCGGTTTAAGATACCCTCGTCCAGTTCCCGGACTGCGGCGTACTGCCTGATTTCCCGGATAAAGGTGCGGACATCACTTTCCTGCTCATTGGAACGGCGCAGGGAGAGTGCCAGTTCTTTAAGCTGCTTCTGGTTTTCCTCCTGTTCCCGTTCCATTGCCGCCGTCAGCTTCACAAACCGCTGCTCGGACAGGATTCCCTTTGCCTTGTCGGTATACAGGTT
>NZ_RAZG01000063.1 GCF_003612565.1 Roseburia sp. 1XD42-69
TCTGTTGTCTAATTTTAGAAATTTATTAACCAAGTAGTCTTGATTGACTACACCATTATTATACTAGGAGGCGGCAAAATGGGCGAGCCATTGAAGTTTGATTATTACTATGGCATTGAAGCAGAGCAGTTTTCTTTTTACCGTGTTCCCCGCCTGCTGATTAAAGACGAGCGTTTCAAGGGGCTTAGCAGCGATGCTAAGCTCCTGTATGGGCTGATGCTTGACAGGATGTCAATGTCCATGAAAAATGGGTGGCTGGACGATGAAAACAGGGCATATATCATATACACAATAGAGAATATCAGGGAAGATTTAGGATGCAGCAAAGAGAAGGCTGTAAAAGTCCTTGCGGAACTGGATGCAAGCAAAGGGATAGGGCTTATTGAAAAGATACGCCGGGGGCTTGGTAAACCGGATATTATTTATGTGAAGAATTTTATTATACAAGATGAGGGCAGGAAAGAGCCTTCTAATGCTGATGTTTCCGCAGAAGTCGGGAAAACCGACTTCAAGAGGTCGGAAAAGCCGACTTCAAGAAGTCAGGAAAACCGACTTCAGGAGGTCGGAAAAACCGATTTCAGCAGGTCGGAAAAACTGACTTCAAGAGGTCGGGAAAACCAACTTCAAGAAGTCGGGGAATCAGACCCTAATTATACTGACTATAATCAGATTGAAAAGAACTATACTGTATGAGTTATACCAATCCTATCAATCAATCCACGGGAAAAGCTGATGCGATTGATGCGATAGATGAAACAAGCGCATATATGGCACTGATCCGTGGCAATCTGGATTATGAACACCACATGAAATATGGGCAGCATGGTGATAGGGAGATGTATGAGGAAATCTATGAAACCGTCTGCGATGTGGTCTGCGTAAAGCGAAAGACAATCCGCATCAATGGGGAAGAATACCCTTATGAGCTTGTAAAATCCCGCTTTTTGAAGCTGAACAGCAGCCATGTGGAGTATGTTATGGGCTGTATGAGGGAAACTGTCACAAAGATTACCAACATCAGGGCATATCTGATTACGGCGCTTTACAATGCCCCTTCAACCATGAGCCATTATTACCAGCAGGAGGTACAGCATGATATGTATGGCGGAGGGTGGGCAGAAAAAGGAATTACTTAACAAACTTCTGGACACAATGTCCAGAGGCGGCAAAAAAACAGAGCAGTTTATTCTTTCGTCTGCTCTGTATCCGGTGTAAATTCAGCGATGTCATTCAGGGAAAAGCCCTCGCCTAAGATATTCAGTATCATGTTCAGTGTGTGGGTGGTAACGGACTGGTTATTTTTCAGCCGCTGGATCTGTGACCGGCTGACACCGTAGCGGGTATAAAGACTGTACTGACTGATTCCGTTTTTCTTCAATGTTTGGAAAAGTTTGTCGAATTTAATCATAATATGCGATATTTCCCTCCGTTTCCTGCTTGAATATGTTTTATTATGCTCCTATAATGGAGATGGTTATAGTTACTAAAAATGGAGATGAAATATAAAGGAGTACATGGTGATGGACAAAAAAGAGCTGCGGAAAAGATATGACAAACTGGACGGAATGGGAAAAGCATTGCTATTGGAAAAGCTGGCTTTCTGTAAATTTGCAGACCACTACGATTTTGGAAATTATTTTAGGATAGGGGAATTAAAGGACAGTGAACTGCTCTGCCTTGCCAGTTTCCTCTATCATCATGAATGTTTCCTGATGTTGATGGATATTATGAACCATTATAAAGAGAGGTTTATCTTCGCTGACACTTCCCTCTTACGGGAGTTTGAACCGGATAATACCCTTATGGAAAGGATTTCAAGGATTGACATTTTGAAAGATGTATAAAAAAATAGGTATAAGGAGATGCAGGGGCTTATGGAGAAAAAATCATACATTACATTGGAAGAACAGAAAAAATGCCGGAAGGTGGCGGATGCCTTTGCAGAGCTTGAGGATGTGGACATTGTGGTAGTTGATGCTGGCAGGTACGGTTTTGTAAAGCTGCAATATTATACACCACCAACAGGCTTTGAGAATGATTCTACTTTCACGGACAGCAGAGAAATGTTTGAAGATTTGTGGGAGGAATGGCTTCATACACAGATCATTGTGCTTGCAAGGGAAATGGGCGCAGGTGATATTGACTACGATAATTTTTTCAAACGATTGCCAGAAGAAAAGCAGAATGAGCTTATGGGCAGGAAACAGATTTTCGCAGAAACAGCGGGAATAGAAATATAATGGGCCTGACAAAGTGTGGCGGGCGGCATTTTCAGCCTTGCCGGAAGTGTGATTATCTTTTCAATCACACTTCCGGCAAGGTTTCCAGGGGTACGGGGGTGGAAGACCCCTGTCTTAAAAAAATGATAAGTTGAGAACAGCGTAAGGGCAGTTATGAGTCAGTAGATTTGTAGCTGCCCTTTTTTTATTGTTTCCGGCAAGTGAATCAGGAAACGGGAAGGAGATTACTATGGAATCGTTACGGGATGTCAGGAGGGCAATGGAACGTGAGATAAAGAAAGGGAGCTGCCCGCTTATGTTTGACAGGCTGGAGTTTGGCGGCAAGCCTTTCCAGTTTATCATGTCAGAGGAAAAGCTGGATGAAGTGCTTGCGTATCTGTTAAGGCTAAAGTCTTTCCGGCAGTATGCGGAGAAAACCATAATCAACAACGTGTATATGGACTTGGATATGCTCTGTAGGAAGCCGCAGTTTAAACGTACCCATTCCGTCATAGACCGGGAGGGGATTTATGCGAGGGCGCAGAGGTACAAAAAGAGGTTACAGCCGGATTATGACAGGGGGCTGTGCCTGGAAACGGTGCGGTGCGTCTTTACACTTCCAGAGGGTGAGGCGGAGAAATACCGGATAACCCATGACGGGCAGGAAACCTATGCCTTTATCATGTCAAACAAATATATCCTCGGCCTGTTTACCCATTGTGAAGCGGCAAGGAAATCCGTTGTTTCGGACGGGGTGGGGTATGGACACCTTACAGGGCAGGAACAGAGGATCGTGCTGCTTGAGGCCGTGGGGGAAGTGCTGTTCCAGGCATTATTGCTTGATGATGTGGAGTATGCGGGTAATGAGCTGTCTGCCAATCTCCACACGGTCTATTGCTTAAATGAAAAATGATAACTTCTGGACATGATGTCCAGAAGTGGGAGGGAGAAATAGATGTATTTTAAAGTGAAGATTGTCTATGGCATTATCTGCCGGGGGATTCCCCCTTAGTGCATGGGTTTTCATAAAAACGCAACAGGGAGGTGCTTCATGCAGGAGGAAGTAACACAAAAAACGATTGCCCTTGTGATCAAGACCGCAAAATTAGACGCCAACGTGCTAAAAGCCGCAATGAGGATGTACCTGAACCACCATAAGCAGAAAGCACAGAAAACGCATGGGAAAACTTCTGTGAAAAAGCTCGTTGGCGAGGGCGTGGGGGTATCGTCGATTGAGGTCACGGACGGCAATATCAAATCTTTTGAGCGTACAGCCCGGAAGTACAATGTTGATTTTGCCATTAAGAAAGACAAGACAACCGAACCGCCTAAGTATGTGGTGCTTTTCAAGGGCAGGGATGCCGATGCAATCGCACAGGCATTCAAGGAATTTGTTTATGGTAATGAGAAAAAGAAAGGCAGGGTTTCCCTGAGAGAGAAGCTGGAGCATTTCAAGGACGCAGTGTCGCAGGACAAGAACCGGGAACGGAGCCGGGAGAAGAACAAGGACAGGGGGCAGAGCCTATGAGCAATATAATAAACGGCATTGCCAAAGACCTGAAAGCCATTCCGAAGAACCTTAAGGCAAAGACCGGGAACATTGACAAAAAGAAACTTTTCCTGATGAATCTGCCCTATATGCTTACCGGATATTTCTGTGACAAAGTGGCGTGTCTGTGGAGGGTATCGCCGGGGCAGGACGCTTCCGCAAAGATGATGGAAGTCATGGCGGGGCTGGAAGGTTTATTTTCCAATCCACTGCCGAGTTTCTATCCGAGTGACCTTCTGATCGGGGTGTGCTGCGGCATCGCTTTACGGCTTGCGGTATATTTCAAAGCAAAGAACGCCAAGAAGTTCCGGCATGGCATGGAGTACGGTTCCGCCAGGTGGGGCAACGCAAAGGACATAGAGCCTTACATGGATTCTGTGTTTGAGAACAATATCCTGCTGACGCAGACAGAGAGGCTGATGATGTCGGGCAGGCCGAAACAGCCAAAGTACGCAAGGAATAAAAATATCCTTGTTATTGGTGATAGCGTTATTATAGGACTAAGCTGAACAGCTGACAGAAATCAGGGAGCCGCACAGGTTTAGTCCTTTTAGTAACTGGCGGGGGAAACAACGGCGCCGGGTTCTCCGCCCACATCATCATCCGGGCATCTTCCTTTGCCCAAGGGAAGAGCCTGGTATCTATCAAATCAGGAGGAATTTCCATATGGCAGATAAAAAGACAAGGAACATTAAAGTGTGCAGGCAGCCGGGATATAATCGTAAGCCGGCGCCGGAAATTAAGCTTAGCGGGCAGTGGCTGAAAGAAATAGGGTTTGAAATCGGGTCGCTGATAAAGGTGCAGTGCGAGGACGGGAAGCTGGTCATCCTGTTGGATAAGGCCAGGGAGGAAGAGCTGGAAGCGGAGAGGGCTTTCATGGAGGCGGAGACAAGGAAGCTGAAAATGCGCTTTGAGGCGGAGAAAGAGGATATCCGCGCAAGGTTTGTGGCAGAGCGGCGAGCACAGTATGGAGCATAATAGAGGAGAAGAAAATATGGGAAAGATCATAATATTAGGTTCGGAGAAGGGCGGCGTGGCGAAGACCACATCAACGTTCAATCTCGCATATGCACTGGCAAAGGAAGGGAAGAAGGTTCTGGCTGTTGATTTTGACAGCCAGGCGAACCTCTCCACCTGCTTCGGGATTGAGGACACGGCGGCAGTGCCGGTGACAATCGGGCATCTAATGATGCACAGGATTGAGGACGAAGAACTTCCCGATGCATCGGAGTATATCCAGAGCAGGAACGGCGTGGATTTTATCCCCTCATCCATCATGCTGTCCGTGGTGGAAGCAAAGCTGAGGCTGGAAATGGGGGCGGAGCGGATGCTGTCCGGGATTCTGGAGCCTTTGAAGGAAAGATATGATTACATACTGGTGGATACCTGCCCTTCGCTGGGGAGCCTGACCATCAATGCGCTTTCGGAGGCTGACGGAGTAATCATCACTGTCAATCCCCAGCTCCTGGCGATGATGGGGCTGCAGGACTTCCTGAAAACGGTAGGCAAGATCAGGAGCCGCATCAACCCCGCCCTGCAGGTGGAGGGCATCCTGCTGACCATGTGCGATGCGAGGACGAACCTCTGAAGAATGCCTGTGTTGACCCACGGTTTAAATATGTCGTAAGGGGCTGTGCGGAATATGTGGAGTGGCTTGGGCAGAAGGAGAACCCGGACGGGAGAGGATGGGCTGCCGGGGCAGGCTATGGGGAGAAGATTCTTGTCATCTTGAAAGGCATTCTGGGTATGACGGGAGGGGATGTGTTCCGGCCATATCTGGTGTGGGTGTCCATCCCTGACCTGAACATTCGGAAAGAACCTGGGACGGATAAGGAGAAGACAGGGAAGTACACGGGAACCGGTATTTTCACAATCGTTGAGGAGGCTGATGGGAAAGGGGCTTCCAAGTGGGGAAAGCTGAAAAGCGGAGCTGGATGGATTTCATTAGATTTCTGCGAGAGAGTATAGGAGGGATTAAAAAATCATTGACAGCGGCACAGGCGGCTATTTCCAAATGATGCCATAGGATTTTGGGTACTCGCAGGCGAAAGTATTGAAGAATGGCTTAAAATCAAGGGTTTTAAGGCTTGGTGGGGTTCATCACAGTGGTGGGTGAACCCCGCTTTTTGGTGTTTTTTAATGCCGCTGATAGGATGGCGATTGGGGCAAAATTATACTATCACGCAAAAGTATACTATCACGCAAAAGTCGGGGGTTTCCGTGATAGTATAAAACGGAAAGGTAAAAAGGGGTAGGATATTGGCGATTTTGGCTGAAAGGCGTATTAGCTTGACGGAAAATGCTGTCGGAAAACGGGATATATGATACAAACACGGAAACTGCTCGGAGTTTTCGTGTTTGTATATGAGTTTCCGTGATAGTTTGGAGTTTTGCGTGATAGTATACAGAAGAACGATAAAAAAGAATGGAATATTGATGAAACAAGGAAAAGGGCCGCTTGTGTATAATGCCATTAATTTAAGATGATATAAGCCCCCTTGGTGTGGAACATTATTTTAAAGTAAGCAGAAAGCAATACCATAAACAAAGTTGGCGCAACTTGCTTTCCTGCTCATTATTCAATAGGCGATTGGGGCTCCTATTTTAACGGAAGTGTAAGAAAAAAAGTAGCTCCACCACCTTCTGTATTCTTTATCCCGACATCCGCAGACAAAAATTCTGCCAACTCTTTTGCTATGCTTAGTCCAAGACCAAAATGTGACTTATCCGTATGTGACTTATCGGCACAGTAAAAGCGGTCAAAAATGTAAGGTTTGTCCTCGGCAGAGATTCCCTGTCCGTGATCAATAACAGAAATAGTTATAGCCTTGCGTGACAGAGTGGCTTTTATTTGGATTGATGCTTTCGTTTCAGAATGAGAAATGGCATTATCCATAAAAATGCTTAAGATCTGAAAAAGGTATTCCCGGTCTGTGTATAGTACGGGAAAGTGGATATCCATAAAATCTGCATCTAAAGGAATTCCTTTTTGGCCGCATATCGGTTCATAAGCTTCATAAAGGGCGATCAGCAAAGTATCAATATTTACCATTGTTTTATTGATATTGCGTGTTCCGGAATCTGAGGAGGCCAGTAAAAGCATATCTTTAATCAACTTTGACATTCGCATAGTTTCTGCATCTATAATATTCGCGGCCTTTTTAATATCCGGTATGCCGTCGCTTAATCTGTTTATTTTGTCATTGTTGGCAAGTATGACTGCAAGCGGCGCTTTTAGCTCGTGGGAGGCAGCGGCAATAAAACCTTTCTGGCTTTGTAATACTTTTTCGGTTGGTTCTATAGCGTGTTTCAGCAGAAATCGGCTTACAATTATGATACAGAATAAGGAGATAACCCATAGCAGTATATAAAAAGGCAGTTGTTTCCCTATCAGTTCAAAAATTGTCTTTTGCTGATGCAGCAGGCTCAGATAAAACAGGGTTCCGTTTTTGTCAATGACAACAGCCGGTATTCCCCAATATTTATCATGTGAACTACCGGAAAAAGATAAAACCCCGCCTTGTGTTGTAGCCTTTGTCTGATCCAATGCTGTGACAGATTCAACACTTGCCTTCTCTGTAAATTGACTTAACAAAAAGGTTATATCGGTTGGAAATGAGAGAGGGCTTTGATAAATCACATTTCCCTGTGCATCCTTTAGAACGGCAAAAATGGAATAGTTATCTTCGTAGGGCTTAATAACCGTTTGCGGGCTTTTTTCCGGATTTTCCAGTTCATAAATCATTAACATAGAAAGCCGTCCGAAAAAAATACTGTCGTTTTGCTGTTTATTATCAATGAAATCATTGCATAAAATTCCAATAATGACGGTTATGATAGACATAATGGAACTGATAAAAATAAGATGAAGTTTTTTATATAAATGCTCCAGCATTTTTGCCCTCCAATTTATAGCCAGATCCGTAAACCGTTTTTATTTCGCAGCAGCTTCCTATCTCCCGTAACCTTTTCCTGAGAAACGAAATATAATTATCCACGTTTCCGGGTACGATGTCTGTATCGGTTCCCCAAATTTTGTATATCAGCTGCTCTCTGGTAATGAGGGATTGGGGGTGGTTTATAAAGGCAGACAGTACCTCGGACTCTTTCGCAGTTAAAAGCAGGGAATTTTTGCCGCATGACAAGATACGTTCCATCTGATTGAAAGACAGATCAGAAAAGCAAATGTGCATTTCCTGTTTTATTTCGGCGGGACGCCTGGTCAGCGCTCTGATGCGGGCAAGCAGTTCTGCGATATGAAAAGGTTTTACCAGATAGTCATCTGCACCATTGTCCAGTCCCTCTATCCTGTCATTTAGTTCTGACATCCCCGTAATAATAATGGCAGGAATTGCAATTCCCTTCCGGCGCATGGCCTTAATAATTGTCATTCCGTCAATGATGGGGAGCATACGGTCAACGACTGCCAGGTCATAGCAGTATTCTATATTCAGTGCGTGGATCATGGCGGTTTCCCCATCATAGCAGCAGTCAACTATATATCCGGCTTTTTGCAGTTCATCCTGTATGGAACTGCAAAGTTCTATATCATCTTCAAGCAATAGTATTTTCATGATATCAAATCCTCTTTCCATGGTGTTGTTCCACATATGGCTGGAAAGACATTTTTCCATTTGCGGGTTCCTCTTTTCTATTCAGTATAGCAGATAATTCTATAAAAATCCTATAAAAAGTGACGTTTAAATCGATTCCGGTTACAAGATTTTTTTAGGACTTTGCAGTTAAAATGAAAAAAAACAGAAAGGAAGTTTTTATTATGAAAAATCAAAAAATGTGGAAAGGTTTAGTAATTGGATTGTGCATATCAGCTCTTACAGGATGTGGCACTGGAGCAGATGAAAAGACAGGGGGTGGGAATATGCCTGCAACAGAGTATCAAAGCAGCATATTTGATGACGAGGATATGCATTCAGATGAAAATGATAACATTGCTCCTAAAGCAGATAATGCAGATGGCAATAGCAGCCAGGAAAACAAAGACAGTTCCCTGCCGGATGGGAATGGAACAAACGGAGCGGACGCTTCGCAGGAGAACCAGAGCAATACCACGGCTAATGGTACAGATGAGAAAGTAGATGCAGACAGCCTGTATGCATCAGCGGCTATCACAGGGAGCGTTGTGGAATTTTCGGATGGCAGCTGTACAGTAAGTGCCGCCACAACAGAAGATGACGGAAAAACTGGCGTAGTTGCCGCACCTGGGTATGAAAGTGAAGATACAAATGTAGTGGTGACATATCAGGAGGGCTGTGTGGTTCAGATTGCAACTATCTATACTTCAACCGGGACTGCAGAATTGGAGCAGGCATCTGTAGCTGACATTAAGAAACAGTCAAGTGTTATTATCTATGGGAGCTTTGAGGACACACATCATGTAACGGCTACAAAAGTTATCATATGCCATAGAACAGCCTGAACAGCAGGAGGTATTCATTTTGAAATTCTATCAGCTTGCCTTCCGGTATTTATGCCGGAAGAAGTCTAAAACATTTATTTTGCTTTTGGTATTGCTGTTCATAAACAGCATGATCCTGGGTTCTTACATGATTCTGCATGCCACAGAGGATTCCCGGATTACTATGCAGGAAAAGATGGGGACCAAGGCGGTACTGGAAGTGAAGGGGAGTGACCGATTTATTACGGAAAATGAGGTCAGGAAAATCCGGGATATGGATGGAGTGATATCTGTCAACCGCATGGCTGACAGTGCCGTTTATCCCGTTAATTTTAATCCCATTACAAACAGTGATTCCGAGGATGAAAATAACTGGAAGGTAACGCTGCTGTCTTATGATGAGCTGGAACGTGACAGCGCCTTTAGTGACTTAAGATACCGCCTGATGAAGGGGGATATGATTACGGAGAGCTCTGGGAAAGGGGCTGTGATCAATTTTGCGCTGGCGGATGCAAATGGCCTTGAAATAGGGGATGAGATGGAAGTCGGGACAGAAACAGGGAGTGTGATCAATGTAAAGATCATAGGTGTTTTTGTTGCGGGAAGTGAGAGAAACCAGATGGATACCCTGCCGGCGGTAAACCGTATCGAAAACCAGATTTTTATTGACAATGAATCCTATACGGGGCTATTCGATAATGCGGGTTACCGTAAGATAGCGGTATATACCAAAAAACCGGATCAGGTAGATGTTCTGGTACAGGAATTAAAAGATTTTTTGGGCAGCAGAGTGGAGATCACCACTGCTGATATATTATATCGTCAGCTGGAGGTGCCGCTGAACAGGATAGTCCGTGTGATGAAACTTATGCTGGTATTCACGCTGGCTGCAGGGGTGACAATTACTTCAATATTACTCTGTATGTGGATGAGGTCGAGAAAAAGGGAAATTGCTGTTTTTATCAGTATGGGAAAAAAGAAAACGGATATTCTTATGCAGGTTTTTATGGAAACGGCAGCCGTCTTTTGTTTGTCTGTATTTGGCGCCTGTGTAATAGGAAGTGGGATGGCAGGAATTATGAAGGAACTGCTCATGAAAGAAAATACGGCAGTTCTCCTGTCAGTTTCCTTACAGGCAGGGGATATTGCAGCAATGTTCTTTGCAGGAGGCTGTATAGCGGTTATTGCTGTCTGTATTTCATTGCTGCCCATTTTAAGGGCAAACCCAAAAGACATTTTATCAAAAATGGAGGGATAGTAAATGAGAGGTTTTAGTTTGGCATGGCGTTCTGTTATCAGAAAACCTGTAAAAAGCATCCTGCTGTTTGTAACTGTATTTACCATCAGCCTGCTACTGTTGGCTGGAATGAGCAGTGGAAAAGCAACTGTTCAGATGCAGGATAATACAAGGCAGGCAGTCGGGGCAGGGCTTCTGCTGGAAGAAAATGAGGCAGACCGGCATCGGAGGATTGATGAGTTATCAAGGCAGCTTGATCATAAGGAAGGCAGCCTGGGCGGATACCATCAGGAAAAAATTACAATAAACGGAGTAGAAAACTGGAGAACATGGACGGATAATTCTTTTGAAACCCTGTTAGTGGAGGATATCGAAAAAATAGCGGGTACAGAAGGAATTGCCGATTACAATATTACAACAGTGACAACGGCTGCAAGACCAGTTGGTTTTATCCGCATTGAGGACGAGGATGTGGATCAGTATAGCGACCTTGGAGGTGTGTCGTTGGTCGGGAACAAAGATATGTCCATGGATTCCAATTTTCTTTCGGGAAATGCTTTTATCATGGATGGCAGAATGATTAAAGAAGGTGAAAAGGATGTCTGTGTCATTTCGGCAGAGCTTGCAGATAAAAACCAATTAGAAATTGGAAGCAGAATAAGTTTTGGCAACTGCCGGAATAAAGAGGATCCTATGGTTTATGAAGCAGAAGTTGTCGGCATCTATCAGGTAAACCAACCAATAGCTCCTTATATGTATGGGGATACTTACCGGTCTGAAAATATTATTTTTACGGATTTGGATTTCCCTGAAAAGGTGGATGGAAAGGCAGGCGACCCATTATATGAAAAGGCATATTTTAAGATTGCAGATGTGGATGAATATGAAGCTGTAAAGATAAGTGTAATGGGGGTAGATATAGCGTGGGAAAGGTATGACCTAATTGACAATAACGGAAATATGAATACCCTGTCCGCAAATTTTAATGAAATGGAGAAGTACAGCAGAACTTTAGTCTGGGTAATTTCAGGGGCAGGCCTGATTATCCTGTTCCTTATTTTTCAGTTCTGGATGAAAAGCCGGAATAGGGAAATTGGAATCATGCTGTCAATGGGAACTTCAAAAATACGGATTTTGGCCCAGATCATGGCAGAAGCACTTATGATTGCAGCAGTGGCTGTGTTGGTTTCCTTCTTGGCGGCACCGGGAGTGTCAGGCCTGACGGCGGATTATCTGGTAGAACAGCAGGTACAGAGTGCGGGAGAACAGGATTTACTGGATGAAGGGAAAGTGGCATTGTCTTATGAAAAGTCAGAGCAGAATGTGGTGGGCGTGCAGGCAGAAATTACTTCCGGGATGTTAATACAGGATGTTTCGGGCATTGCCCTGCTTATTGTGATATCTGTATGTGTATCGGGTATTGGCATATTGAAAAGAAATCCCAAAGATATCCTGCAGGATTTATAAAACAGTTTATGTGCGCAGGTGTAAATAAGGAGGATGGTTGAAATGATATTAGAAGCAAAAAATATAGAATATGTATATAAATCCCAAAAGGACAGGAAAGTTTTAGGCGATATTTCTGTGCGGTTTGAAGAAAAAAAGTTTTATGCCATTATCGGAGCCAGCGGAGCCGGAAAAACAACTCTCTTATCTTTGCTGGCAGGGCTTGACAGTCCAACAGGAGGCACCGTTCTATATGAAGGGGAAGATATCCTTGCGAAGGGTTTGAATTACCACAGAAAGAACCATGTATCCTTAGTTTTTCAGGAGTATAACCTGATTGATTATCTCACCACGGAGGAAAACGTAAGGCTGGGAGGAACAGATAAGCCGGGGGAACTGCTTACAAAAGTGAATATCCCACAGGAAGCATGGAAAAGAAATGTAATGAAGCTGTCCGGTGGGCAACAGCAACGTGTAGCGATTGCAAGGGCGCTGGCAAGCAATGCAAAAGTCTTATTGGCAGATGAGCCGACCGGGAATCTGGATGAACAGACGGCAGAGGGAATTATTGAGTTATTAAGGCAGACTGCGCATGAGTTGGGGAAATGCGTAATCGTTGTTACGCATAGTAAATATTTGGCAAATGAGGCAGATGAAATTGTGCAGATTACGAATGGAATAATTGATTCATAGAATGAAGGAACCCTACAAAAGCAAACCGCCGCACTATGGCCATCATCCGCCATATACGGCGGTCTGCCTTTTCCGCAGGCAGGCCGGGCGGCCTGATTTGGAAAGCGGGGAAATAAGAGGTAATATGCTTACACGGCCAGTATGGGCTGTGCGCTTATAGTCATTTCGTGCAATTTATGGGAGTTTTGTGCAATGGGATTTGATAGGATACCCCATAATCCGATATAATTTATAGTGGAGAAAAACACAGAATTGAGGGAAATGCGATGAAGATAGCGGTCTGTGATGACAGCAGGGAGGACAGGGGCGCGCTACGGGCGCTGCTGGAAGCCTGCGGGCATGATTTTGAGATAAGGGAATACGGCTCTGGCGAAGAGCTGTATGCGGATATGGGATATGTACGGGAATGCAGCATAGTGTTCCTTGACATCAACATGGAAGGCATGGATAAGGCAGTTGTATTAGTGACACATGATCCTCATATTGCAAGTTACTGTAAGAAAATATATTTCTTGGATGAAGGAAGAGTAGGCCGGCCATGTGTCAGGAATGGTAATCAGGGTGATTTTTATGACGAGATTATACATCATATGGCTTCGCTTCAATAACAAAAGACAGCAAGGAGCTTATTCTTCAATGGTCTGTGGTGTTTTCTTTCTTGTCATTGTCGCTCCTTTCTATCTGCGGTATAGAAAAAGGACAGTCGAATTAACGTCGGCTGCCCTTATAAAATTGCACTTGGATTTTAAGGTGTTGCTCGATAAATTGTAGTTGTTTTACCTTTGTCCAGCTTGTGTTTCGCTTTTGATTTGTTCCATTTCAGTTGCTACATATTCAGCGGTTATCTTTTGATATTCCCCATTAGCTTTTGGGAAAGATACTGACTTGAGCAACTTGGCAGAGTAAGTCTGTGCAGGTTCATTTTCAAGGTCATTTGTGTATATTTCAACAACAGCATATCCAACAATGTTTTCTCCTTCGTGAATTATGATATTGATATATGCCGTAGTTCCCATATACCGTTCAAAATCGCTCTCGCCTGTTCGAGATAGGTTAGTCCAATATACAGTAGTATCATTTCTAGTGTTGAACGATGAGCCTAAATATGTTATTTTGTTGCCCTCCCAAAGAAGCAATGTCCCGCCATCAACTGATACTTCAAAACTTAAATCGTCGTATTCCGTAACGGATAGTTTTAATGGAAGTCCCGGTCGGCTGCTCATAGCAAGGCTCCACTTATAATCTGTTGGCAACCCTATACCTTCCTGCATGGTTATTTCTTCATCTGATGAAGCGGCATACACTGTGATTGTCAAAAAGCCCGGCGCAATGATAACGTCTGGAACAGAAATTTTGAAAAGCACTCCGGCTACCAAAGCTACGCATAAGCAAGCCGCCATAGCCGCCCATTTGAGCCAACCATTCTTTTTCTTCGTCTTTGTTTGAGCTTCCTCAATAAACTGATTATCGACATTCGTAATGCTGTTATACAGCTTTGAGATTTCCTTTTCTTTCATAGGGAATAGCCCTCCTTTTCAAGTTTGGATTTTAGATTTTGCCTAAGTCGGTACATTTTCTTCGCCATATTTGCCGGGGACATACCGCTTTCTTGTGCAAGTGTATTTACTGTTTCACCATTCCAATAACGACGCATGAAAAGAATACGGTCATTTTGCGGTAATGACGCAAGCCATGTGTTTATGATGTTGGTTAACTCTTGTTCTTCAATTTGGTGTTCAACAGTAGCAGGGGACGGTATGCAGTCCTCCAACTCATTTAGAAGCTGCTCCATGCCCGCATAGCGTTTTTGGCGGTGATTTTTCTTCCAAAGGTCAAAAGCGATATTTCGGACTACTTTACCAAGCCATGCGCCAAGTTTGTCGGGCTTCTGTGGTGGTATTGAGTTCCAAGCCCGCAAATATGTATCATTAACACATTCGTCAGCGTCGGAACTTGTTGACAGTATGTTCAATGCAATCCTGTGGCAAAAGGCTCCATATTTCGTTGCTGTTTCTGAAATTGCAGCTTCATCACGCTTAAAATATAAGCTAATGATTTGTAAGTCCTCCATTTCAATCCCCCTCCGCAAGAATTATGTTCTTGAAAGCTTTCACTTATAAAGACGACATTTCAGGAATGATATTCCCTGTACATTTACAAAATTATAAACTTTCTTTTTGAATATTTCTACCGCCAGAAAAGTAGAATACACAAAAGCTAAAGATGAATCGTACACTCCAGACAAAATCGCCGCATACAGTGTGGAAAATGGATATTATGTGGAAGGAACCGGCACATCATGGGCCTTGATGGAGGATTTACCAAAGCTGTATGGCATTAAAGTCTCATCCATAAGCTCAAGTGCAAATAATATGAGGGCAGTGCTTGATAATGGCGGAATCATCATATGTGCTATGGGGAAAGGGGATTTCACAATATCCGGTCATTACATTGTCATATATGGGTATGATAACGAAGGATTTATGGTAAACGATCCTAACTGTGTAGCAAGGAGCGGCAGGAGATGGGCATTCAGTGAGATTGAAAATCAGATTAAAAGTATATGGGTATATGACAAAGAGAAATAAACCTTAAGTTACATAGGATAAGGAGCAGTAAGAAAGGAACCATACAAAAGACAAACTGCCGCACAATGGCCTTCATCTACCATATGCGGCGGTCTGCTTTTTTCCCAGGCAGGCAAGGCGGCCTGATAACGGAAATTACTTGGAAAGCGGCGAAATAAGAGGTAATATGCTTACACGGCGGTTTGCGTTTCCCCCATATCGGACGAATGGCGAAATTGCATTTGGCGTTTTGGGGTGATGGGAGGAAAAGAATTCACGCTGTCAAATCCGCTATTCACGCTATCGGCGTTAGACTATTTCCCGTTTTTTACGATATAAAAAGTGAGAGCCGGAGGAGGTGGATTTTATAAAAATTGCGATCTGTGATGATGAAAAGAATATAAGGGCTTACTTATCCTCTCTGGTCAGGAAACAGGGGGCGGAGTGTGAAATTGCAGAGTATGCGTCTGCGGACGAATATTTGCTGGATCAAACGGAGTATGACCTGCTGTTCTTAGATATAGAGCTGGATGGAGCGGCATCCGGTATGGACGGGATGGAACTGGCAAGGCGGATAAGAGGCATGGAACTGGAGAGGCAGCCGGTCATTATTTTTGTCACGGGATACGAAAAGTATGTGTATGACGCTTTTGACGTGGGGGCATTCCAATATCTCCTGAAACCTATTGACGAACAGAGATTTGCCGAGGTTTTTGACCGGGCGGCGGCGCAGATCATATTTGAGGCGGAACAGAAAAAGAAAACGCTGGTCATCCAGTATGGGTGTGAAAGCAGGGCTGTACCAATTCATAGCATTTATTATATTGAGAGCCGTAACCATAAGGTGGTGCTGTACCTCAAAGATGGGGAACTGGAATATTATGAGAAGATCGGCAGGCTGGAGGAAGAACTGCAGGGGCAGTTTTTCCGGATACACAGGGGGTATCTCGTCAACCTCGCCTATGTCGAGGGGTATGACAAAACAGAGGTGACGCTTACCAACGGCATCAGGCTGCCCCTTTCAAAAAGATATGAGGACTTTGCGGCGGCATACCTTCAATTTGTGCAGTAAGGGGGGAGAAGAAAATTTGAGCGAAATGGGTTTTATGCTGTTTCAGCATATAGCGTCAGGGGGTGAAACGGTTTTATGTGCGTTCTGTATGGCTGTCTTTTTCCGCCCATATACGGCAGGACGCAAAAATAGGATGCAAAAAAATATTGCAGTTTTTCTGGCCTATGGGATGGTGTATTTGATGGGGGAAGCGTTTTCTGTTTCAGGCTGGCTGTGCATGGTGATCGTGATCCTCCTGTTGATGGCAGGCGGCAGATGGCTGTGCATGGAAAGAAAACAGGTTTTTTTGTATGGCATACTGTTCTTTTGCACCAGGGATATGGGCAGGCTGATAACGGAAAGCCTGTATTATCTTTTCAATGGGAAAATCGTGCAGGGGCTGGACAATGAAAATATGATATACCGTAATGTCGCGGCAGGGTATTCTGCATTCATGGTATTGAGGATCATACTGCTGCTTGCCATGCTGCTGTTCTTAAGTAAAAAACTGGAGAAGGGGCCGCCGGAACTGCATACAAAAGAACTATGCTATCTATGTCTGACGCCAGTTGTGGGCATTCTGTTTGAGAATATCATTTTCCGCCTGCTCTTTACTGTTAAGGAAAATGTGGTTTTCTCGCTTTATGGTCAGTACCCTGCATTTATCGGGCTGGTGCCGCTGATAGCAGTCCTGTTTTATGCAGGCATGGTGGTCACGGTGGCGTCATGGCAGGAGATGGTAGGGCTGCAGGAGGAGAAAAAGAAGTATTTCGTGGAACAGCAGCAGCTTGCGGCCATAAGGGAACGGATAGGGGAAGTGGAGCAGTTCTATGACGGGATACGCCGGATGAAGCATGAGATGAAAAACCATCTCACAAACATAAAGGGTTTGGCGGGGAGCGGCAGTTATGAGGAAATGGAACAGTATATTGCCAGGATGGACGAGAGCATGGATGCGTTTGAGATGTCTGTCAGGACAGGGAACGCTGTTACAGATGTGATCGTGAATGACAAGCAGAAAGCCGCAGAAAGGATGGGCATACGGTTCAGGTCTGATTTCGTGTACCCGGCATCGGACAGGTATAATGCGTATGACATTGCGATCATTGTAAACAACCTGCTGCAGAATGCGCTGGAAGCCTGTGGGAGGATGACGTCGGGGGAAAGATATATCTCCCTTTCCGGCAGCAGGAAAAACAGATTTTTTCTCATATCTGTAAAGAATTCCTTTGAGGGGGAGGTGGTATTTGATAAAAGCACGAATCTTCCGGTTTCCACGAAAGCGCCGGATGTACCGGGAGGCCCGGCCCCGCTGCATGGCATAGGTTTATCGAATGTCAGGCGTGAGGCGGCGAAATACCTGGGAAATGTGGACATTAAAGTCAGGAAAAATGAGTTCAGCGTAACAGTGCTGTTACAGGAAAGGAGCAACCATGAATAACACGATCAATGTAAACTACATGACAAGAACGTACAGCAATTTCTTGAAAAACAATGAAGCAAAGGGCGGCAAGGCTGAAAGCCCGTCTTTTTGTGACAGGGTGGCGGAAAAGAGCCAGAATGTATCAGAAACGGGAAAGGCGGGGGCTGTTTCAACAAAGGACATGACAATGGATGAGTATAAGCAGTATATCCATGAAAAGATTTCACAGATCCCCATGCACCCGACCCGTATGTCGGAGAATATTTCCATCCATATTTCAGAAGCGGGGTTTGAAGCGATGAAAAATGACCCGGAGTATGAGGCGTGGGTGCTGAATGACCTGCGGACAGGATGGGCGCAGCCGGACAGATGGGCAGGCGTCTGCGGAGGGGCTTATTCCACCATCTATTACGGGGCAACAAAAGAGGAGTGCCATGCGCAGATGTGGAGCGCAGGATACCAGAACGGAAGCGGGAAAAGCCTGTTTGACGGCAGGGCAAAAGACAGCTTTTGGGAACGCAGGACAGAGCAGAAAAAACGGACGGAGGCGCAGATAAAAAAGGAGCAGGAGAAGAAAAGGATGCAGGAAGAAATCAATGCGAAGGCGGCGATGGAAAAAAGCGATGCGCACAGGCGGCTGATGTCACAGTGGGCAAAAGAGGCCGTATATTCCGATTCCGTTCTGGCAAGATCGGGGACTGCGGCAACAGCAAATGCTGCTTATGAAGCAAATTTCGTCATGGCAGATAATTCATCCATTTGATCTGAGACTGCCAGGATATACAGGAAGTTGTGGATGTGCCATATGAAGCGGCGGGCATTTTGAAGTAAGGAAGATCATGCCCGGACTTACCATAAGGGGGCATGGGCGGCTCCGAATGACAGAGGGGCCGCCGATAAAATAAAATCATAAGGAGGACGAAATCATGGCAATTTCAGGAATTGGAAGCAACTACAGCAATGTGTATGGGAGTACATACACGGCACAGAAAAATGAGGCAGTAAAGAAAACAGAAACGAAGGAAAATGCACCTGCACAAGCGAAGAACACAGGGACAGACAGCGTATCGGATTATTATTCCTACCTGCAGAAGAATTATGACTGTGTAAAGAATGGCAGTGTGGCAATTTCCGGTTCTTATCTGAAGGAGTGTGCAAAGAACCCGGAAAAGGCGAAAGAACTGGAAGAAAGCCTTGCTTACTTCAAAGAAGGTTATGAAAGCGGCCTTAAGAGTGCCCAGGCCAATGCAAGGGCTATCGGGGCAAGGGTGGTGGACCATACGGAAAGCTGGAGCATCGACAGCACAGGGAATATAACCATGATGGCGTCCACCACGGTAACTTCCGACAGCGGGGTAAAAGGCTGGAAGGAACTGGCAGAGGAACGGGAGGAAAAATTAAAGGAGAAAAAGGAGCAGGAACGCGCCGAGGAAAAGAGAAAAGAGCAGAAGGAACAGGAAGAAGAACGGCTGGAAAAGATTCAGGTTTCAGCGCAGCCGACGACCGTCATATCGGATGCGTACCATAAGCCTGTTGACATCAAGGCGTAAATGACACTCTGAGCGAGAGGGATACACTGTTGGTGATAAGAGAGATGAAACTTTTTTGAGGGCTGGTTCGTATTATTAACGGATGATAGATTCTTTCAATTTATGACAAAAAGGTCACCATAAAATATATGGAAACAATGGAGAGAAGGTTTTTGTTATATTGAGAATCGGAGAGCAAACAATTTCAGTGAAAGGGGGTGTTTGTCATGAAGTTTGACAGGGGAAGTTAGGTTGTATGTCCGCATGGAGGCATAAACTGC
>NZ_RAZG01000064.1 GCF_003612565.1 Roseburia sp. 1XD42-69
TGAGCTACAGGAAGAGTCAGAAAAACACTGGGATTTTCTGGCTTCTTAGTGGTACAAACTTTTAACTCACAAGAAAGTATACATATCTAAATTAGACCACCATGGACTAATTAATCCATATATTCATATTGATTTACAGTTGTACCACCGTGGGACAACCTTTTACACACTTCTATGGAAAACTCAACACTTTGTAGGTGCTGAGTTTAAACCCATCGCAAGGTTTAAGGTTTTTCGTTTTGAAGTGAAATAGGTTATTGCCCATTTCGTCAAAAACTTCTCTTACATTTTGTTTTCCAAAACGGGAAAACAAACTATATCGGTCACGCCCATTTGGGCTAATCATTGAAAACTCAAACGATACAGCCGTTTTGCTTTATATGAATATCTTTACTTTCCAAAACAGGTAAGCAAACCTTTTAAAGAGTTCACTTTGAAATGAATAGAAATCGGTTTTCCTTCACTTCCTTATATGAAGGGCTATAACGAATCGTTACCCACCAATATATTCAGTCCTACATAATGTCTGGTTCAAACTTTCACGCTGCAAGTTTTAAATTATTCAAAATGAAGGATTAGACAAATACACACCAGTTTCCCACGGGGAACCACCGTCCCACGGGTTTACGGTATGTTGCAAAATACCACCCACCTAAATTTGATACCAGCAGCAGTCGTTGTGTCACAGTGTCACAACCATTCCCAATTTTGGGATTCGTTGTATATGGTGTACAACCATTGCCAGAAATGGTTACGTTGTCCACATCGGACAACACTTTCCATATTTACGGAATCTGTTTGAACCGAAATCGTATGATGGAATTAACGAATACTCAGAATGAAAATACAATTCAAGAGGTCATTTTGACCTTTTGATACTTATTCTTCCAATCGGACTAATCGGCAAAAGCTACTCATTTATAGGTATGTCGTGAAATACTACCTACTGATAATTTGCTCCGTTAATTCTGTCGAAGCTATTAATATAAATCCTCTATATCAATAAACCCTGAATCTTGTCCAGTAACGCAAAATAACCCATGATTACATTCACCATGATATCCATTTTTGCATAGTTCATCCTGACCCACGCAATCAATATTTGCCAGGTTCATTTGAACTTTGCAAACTATATTTGAAATGGTATGTTCATTATGAACCTCACTCTCTGTAGGCATATCCAGCATTTCTTCTATAGAAAAGTCAATAGGTTCGCCCCAGTTGTCATCATCTTTCAAGAAATCAAACTGCTCAAAGATACTTTCATCTTTAATTTGGGATTCCAGATTTTCAACCCATCTCCTATCGCTGTCTGTCATATACTCTTGTGCGTGTTTTGCATCAATTTCCTCTTGTAGAGTTTTATTCTTATTGGCAATATACTTCTGTACTTTTCTAATCGTTTCTTCATCATATGTATCACCATATCCATCACAGATACGATTATAAATCTGTGCCAAGCGTCTATTATTATCTGCCTGTTCTTTATTCTTTTGAGTACGCACAATAATGTGTTGTGAACCATACCAGTTTTCGTAATTTGACGCATATTCCTCACAAGCATCTTTATCAGCATACCTACTGTAACAGTTCTTAATCTGTTTTAACTTATCTCCAACACGCTCTTTATCATTGCTCTTGTATACATAAATCATTTTCATTTCAATTAAAATGTCATTATATCTGATACAAGTCCTTGATGAAATATCCGCTTGTGATGCAATAAATTCCATAGACATAACTCCAATCTTTCCCTGTAATTTTCTCATACTTTTAGACCAGTTAAAAGTACTTACAACTGCAACAAAATATTTCAACATGGAAATCTTTTTCTTCATAATCTCATCACAGCCTAAAATTAAATGTACTTCGTTAGGAAACATTGTTACAAACGGTTCCTTCTCTGTATCTAAATACATATTTGAAAAATCAAGAAGATACTCGTTTGATGTTTTGGTGCTATAATCGTGTAATATCTTGACCGCATCCGCAAGCTGTAATTCATAAATCCCTCTCTGCAAGGAATCAAGAAAAACTTTCTCATATTTCTCTTGAAAACCTACAAGGGCATATGCCATTCTATTTACAGATATGCAATCGACTACTGACGTTTTATTATATAATGGAATACTTTCATCCATTATTACCCTTAATGCTATGTATGTTAGTACACCATCTTGTGTCAATTTATATCCAGTAACTAAATCTTTCTTCAAAAACAATTTATCCACTTTTTGTACTCCTTTTTTTGTGTATTTTTTATTAAATTTTCTAGGGTGACAACTACCCCTTAAAAATGGCTATAGTTGTCCAAAATATAGTGACAACAGGACAGATAGAATGACCATAGTTGGCACACTTATAAGTAAGAGATAATTAGTAAGTAAGAGAAATAGATAATGCTACTCGTTTGACAACGAGTTACCCTCTCATAATTACTTGTTGTTATACTCTTTTATTTTATCTTCTATATGGTTTTCATTTCTAAAAACAAATACACTTCTTTTACTATCTTTGTCTGTCCTATCTGGCTTAATATCTACAATAGTGAATCCATCTTTTAATAAACTCCTTGCTAATTTTGCTGTAAAAATTACAATTGTATTTTTCTTTTCCATACTGTCAATCATATAAAAATCCTCCACACATAAAATCAACCTAAGTTTCACTTTCGACAAATAGATGTCGTTTTTTCTATTTTCTACTAGGACAAAGTGACATCAATTTGTCGATTCCGATACTGCTACTAAAGGAGATACTATTTACTACAAAAGATCCATTTGTACCCCTAACGGGGATACAGTTTGATTTTGTTGTTTGTAGCTATTTTTTCATGTACACTTTTCTCTTTTCCAGTGGAGTAGAGTGTACATCAAAATGCACAATTTGATACCACGGTGAAATTCTGCAAATATTTCAATGACATTCAACATATAAATTTACTCTTGTATCTGTTGATTTTGTTTGTTCTCCAATGCGATCAAATCTAATGTATTGTAATATCCTTTTGTCCCATAAAACACAAGAAAGAACCCTCCCGATTTTGGATTGATACCACAACCAATAGGAAACATACCTTTTTTAATTAACTGGTTACTCTGCTCAATGTTGTAGTTGTAAATCACTTTTTTCTTGTTCATGTGTAAAGCCTCCTCTAAATAATCATCAAAATAATATTTCTCTATTTCATTTTCTTTTTTATGCGAAATCCCATTTTGGGAACATCACATAATTACATTTCTACATTTGGTAAATAATTTTCTGGCAAATAATTTTCGGTTGTGAATATATTTCACTTCTAAAATTATTCACCTGCACATTCTCTTTTGGGTTTACTGGCAGATAGAATTTTGCTCAGACCAATTGGGTTCTCAGCCAACCACCACGAAATCGTGGGCGTTATAGCAAAGGACTGAACATTTCATTCAGCCCTTTGCATCTATTTTCAAATATTCAGTTTTCATCATCATTTATTGGAATTATTGTGTAGAAACACACAATCGAATTAGTTGACAGTCGTTAGAATTTCTTGAATTTCAATTTTAAAAAATATTTTGATTACCCTGTAATAGCAATTATTTATCTCTCAATGGACACCACTTAGGACTTGTTTTCGGTGGATGATCAACGCCAAGACTGCCAAATATCCGCATCGTATCATTTTCTTCACAACAATAGTAATCCTTGTAAATAAAATCTGTACATTGACATCTCTCACATTCAGCGCAATGTGGAACTCTATTCATCTATTTCCTCTAATTCACCAATCGCAATATTGACAAGATAATTAACTGCCCAAGACAAATCAACAGCGGTATTGCCTTTTTTACTTTGGATAGTGAAACCATCATCTTTAAAATACTTATTCAGCCTTTTCATTGTTGCCTTATTGATCAGTGCCATTCTGTCTTTTGCTTTAAATTTCATATTTTCCTCCTCCGCTACGCTCTTACAGATATACCTTTGCTCCTTAAATACTCAACCGCTAATTTCAAAAGTTCTCCATTATTTACAGTATTATCCATAGTATCATCCCATACATGGGGCGTATTGCTTCCTGCATCCAATCCCCCATGTAACCCCTGGTTTCCCCAAGTTGCCACCTGATAACCAGTCGCATTGTAATAATTGTCCATATAATTTGTATCAATATATACTGATGCTGTTACTTTGTTACCTTTTATTTTAGGTTCAACTTTCACCGCTGAACGTAGGAAGTCATATTGCCGCCTATAGGATTTCGGATCATAACTGTTATAGTATTCCTGTAGAAAGTAATTCAATGTCTCGTATACCCGTTCTGCCAGTTCGTCTACCATTTTTAACATAATCGGCATAAGTGCTGCCTGTAGCTGATTCATGTTGCTAATATGCTTTGCCATTATTCATCATCTCCGTTTTTTATTTCTGCATCTGTTGGGATATATCCACTTTTCTTTAAAATATCCATCTGCTGTCTGCTGAATGGTAACTTGTCCAATCCATAGATACCGTTTTCAATATTTTTTGTTAAAGTGTTGTTCATTGCCTCGACTAAAAGATTATTGCGGCGCATCCTAAGTTTGGTATATGGCGGATTTCCACCCTCCTTATTACACCTGGGAAGATTAAAATTACCTTCATGGACTTTTACTTCTGGTATGATTGTACCTACTTTTGTGATTTGCACTCTTTCACCAGCTAATAACGCTTTTCGGCATTCATCCATATACATTTTTAGGATATTTTCTATAATCCTCTTGTCGTAAATATTATCGCTTCTGTCACAGATGCGTTTCGCCATTTTACAGGCCGTCAAAGCATTCGTTCCTTTTACTCCTGACATTTATTTTGTTCCTCCTTGCTTTTTGGTCAATGAAATCGTAGTTTTAAGTTACGTTTTCAGGCACTAAAATAAGCCCACAACTAACGGTGATCACTACAAATCACTCAATCAGTTATGGACTTATGGTAATGTCCAAATATTCATTTATATACCTATACTTTCTTTTTGTTTACTGTGCCATTTTATGTGCCAATTTTTTAATAAACTGTACCAATTTGCGATAAGTTACGACAACTTTTCAGTGACAACACAACCCCAACAAACCGCATAAAATCAAGGAAATCTGGCATTTTTAGCCTTTAGAATGATATCTATGCCATAAATTCAATAAATTCCTGTTTATACTGCTCCATAACGACGATTCCTCCTATATTCTCCTGTAGTTTTCTATATAAAACACTGTAGTTTCCTTTGTATCGTTCTTATCTTATCATAAGTGATTGGCATTTTCAATGTGCAGAGACTAATTCCATAGACTTTATAGTCTCTGTATGGTATGCTTATAACATCAAAAATACAAGGAGGCATTGATATGAAAAAAAGACAGGTTTTATCACAAATCAATTTATCGGATTTTCAAAAAGAGAAACTAAAAGATGAGATAAAGGCATTTTATCTGGATGAACGGGGTGAGGAAATCGGAATGATTGAGCAGATGCAGCTTCTGGAATTATTTGAACGGAAATTGGCGCCCATTATTTATAACAAAGCCCTGGAGGATGCCAAAAGGTGGTTTGTCCAGATGATGGATCATTTGGACTCTGACTACTACGAACTGTACAAAAATGAGGATTGAGCCAGATTTTGGCCCATCCTTTAAGTTTCCCGTATCATAGCAAAAAAGCCATTAAGTCACAAAAAACACCAACAGATTATTCATCCATTGATGCTTGATAATATTATTACATTTCTATTTTGCGGCTTTTTCATGTTTATTCTAATTCTTCTACTGTAATACACTTAATTTCCTTAAACTGCTTTAATTGTTTATCATTTGTCAAAAACAAATCGCATCCAGACAAACAAGCAGTTGCAAGCTGTAATGCATCCATTGTTTTAAAAAATTTAAATTCTGTCCTGATTCTTGCCGCTTTCCCCGCTATTTCTTTATCAATGCTTCTTAACTCTATATCCATTCCTTCTATAAAAAGCATAAAAGTCATTTACCGCCTTTAAATTACGCTGTTGATATGGATAGGTTAAATATTCCGTAACTGTTACCGTAGATGTGACCAAATCACACTCAACACATTCCATTAAAAAATTTTTAATTCGTAAATAATATGGTTCGCTATTTTCCAAATAATATACCACCGGAGATGTATCTAAAAAAACTTTATTAAAATCTATCATCAGATCGCATCTCCTTTATGAACCCATCTATTTCTTTCACAGTCCGCCCACTGGTAAAAACAAACGCTCCTGATTCCATGAAATGCTTTCTCTTCTCTGCTCTAATTTTAACTTTCTGCTCATTAATCCTGCCCAATATAGTAACAACCACCTCATCTCCAACGTTTAAATTTTTACGATCATCCTCATTTAAAATTATCTGATTTCCATCATAGTACCCTTTTACTGCTGCTAACATTAAAATGCCCCCTCTCCTCACGCCTTAAATCAACGTACCATTTAAATCTTGCATACACATAGTATACATTAGTTTTTGACATATTACAACTTTATCATTATTAACAGTCTGGCCTTTAAATTTCCCGTCTCATAGCAAAAAAACCAATAAGCACCGTCCACACATAGGCACATGTCTTGGGTATCATCAACATGCCAATCACGGGAATAACATCTGCCCAAAGCACTACCGGAATATAAAAACCAAAACTTAATACGATTGTCAACCACATAAATTTAAAATCCCTGTCTCCCTGCTCTTTTGCACTTTTATAAAACAGGGCAATTATTAGCGCCCCCAGCAATGCAAAGGGAATATTCCGGTAAATCCCCCAGGAGAGAGGCGCATCCTTTATAAGCCATTGATTCTGTGGAAAAAAGCATAATAAAATGCGCAGCGCAGCTAAGAAATACACTGCCAGGGTAACACCGCTTTGCCCCTTAATTTTGTACCTGACACGCCATACATAATATAAAATAACATAAAAAACTGTCATGGTAATGGATGTGATAAACTTTCCCATCCCCAGAGCCACGGTAAAATTGTCAAGTCCCGTGGTACACAGCGCCAGGGCGCGGGGCACCAAATGAAAGGCATCACCTGCCCCAAGCACCACAGCCATAATGCCGAACAGACGGTACTGCTTGTTTCCATTATTTCTAACAATCATTGTGGTTCCAATTGTAATAACTGTAATTAAATATATAGCATCAAATAACGTTTCTGCAACAGCCTGCATAATATTTTCCTCCCTTTTACGGCTCCGTTTATGGCTTGACTATGGCTCTGCAATAATTTCTGCCGAAAAGCAGCCCTGCCAACAGAAGAGACGCCCCCAAACCGGAATAGAACACGGCGATAAAATAATCCGGTGCAAGTCCTGACACCCGCAGATAAATTCCTCCAGTAATCATAACAGCCATAATGATAAATGCTTTTACATCAAAAAATTTAAGGAAAAACTGATATTCTTCCTCATAATTTGTAATCCGTGCCGTATGTTTTTTCACCAGCTTTCCAAAAATAAAAATCTGAAATACTGCAAAAACAACAACCGACAGGAATAGGCTGAACACTGACAAATATTGCGGATATGCCAAAACACCTATCCTTAATACATTAAATCCGGCACATGACCATACAAGACAAGCAATTAGCAAAAGCGTTCTTTTTTTCACTTTCATAAATCCACACCTCTATTACTCTTCCAAAACTCTGTGCAGCCCTGCCCTAAGCTGCTCATACCGCAGCCTTTTTTCTTCCTTTGCAAAATGCACTTCCCGAAACTGTTCCGGGTTATTCTCATACACCAGCTCCCCCGCCCTGTCCAAAAACTGCTCACTTGTCAAATCAAAACAGTAGCCACCTGCCACATTATAGCAATGCACTGCTCCGTCCTCCAAGGGAATTCCATATACCTTTCCCCCGAAAATATCCTGTACAAGAAAAGCCGTAATGGAACACTGGCCCTTGGTTTTATTTTCTTTCGTCCACTCATGGCGCATCCTTGGGGCACAGGTGTCGGCGCACCAAAGCCCTGACAATATGTCGTACAGTTCCCTGGGGGATTTTATTTTTTCATACTCTTTGTGAAGCGGCTGTGCCACTGCATTTTCCCATCCGTAAAAATGATAATTCATAGCTTGATTTTACCTCCTTATTCAAAATGTATCCTGCACCTTCACTGCTCTTCCATAAATCTATCTGCTATATATTCCGCCGACTCTGCTCAAAAACCATTTTCCACCTGATGCAAAACTTCATATGTCCTGGAATTATAAAAACGGTCAATGGCTTCCACAAAATCAATATTCAACCGCTCTTGCAGTACATCTGCCACTGCGCATATTTGAATACAGACACTCATAGTAATATCTTTTCCGTTAAAAACATAAACTGCATCATTCATAAGAGTTCTTCCCAACATATCTCAAATTCTCTAAGGCCTTTTTGTGTGAAAAGAAGATTTTTCTCATATATTTTATACAAACTTCAAAAATAATCTCTTCACAAAATTTTTTAATCTGCCAAAGAGTTCCTTCCTTTCCTCCTGTCCGCCTCCAGCCTCAAAACTCTTCGTCTGCTCTATGGCCGAAATTCTCTGATTAGTTTCTTCTGCCACATACTCCAAAGCCGCTTTTTCCTGTTCTGCACGCTCTTCGGCCGCAAGATGTTTCTCAAATGTGTAGTCGTTTATGTATTCAAGCAGTGCGTTTAATTTCTTTCCCTCCATTCCCTGATTGTGAAATCCGGATGTTATATACCGTTCTTCTGGCGTAGTTTTTACATAATTATTGTGCCAGAGAGTAAGCTTTCCACTATCAAACGCTTTTATAATCCAAGTGTCCTCTTTCCCTTTTACAACAAGATCCCCTGCTTCGTCTACTCTGAATTTCAGCCCATACTCAAAAGCATACTTCCCAAGTTGGGAATCTGTAATCCCCTGTTTTCTCAATATATGATCTACAATCCGAATCTGCTTTACATATGGCGCACATGCCTTCCGGAGATACACCCGCCTGCAGCATTTCCTGCAAGGTTTATATCCCTCCGGCACGACAGTGGATGCAAGAAAGTCCTCAGGGGGAATTTCCCTTATCATCTCACAGTCTTTATCATGATACCTGTCTCCAAATTTAGAATAAAAATATCTGTTCTTCTGGTTATCCAAAGCGCTCTGCTTCCTGCCTAAGGCCAACCGCTCACTTTCCGATACCTCTCTGGCCTCATACACAAGCTGTCCGTCTTTTATAACAGCCCCACTGCCTTTTCTTTGAAGATTTGAAAGATCTATAATATCTTCCGCTTTTTCAATGGAAACACTTTCACCATTTTTTTGTTTTATCTTAATTCCAAGTCTGACACTGTTTCTTAAATACTTCCAAATGGCATTAAAGTTTCCCTCTGCAATATAAATCCTCCTTGTAACTTCATCCCACCTGACAACTGTAAACTTAATAAAATTCTCTGTCCTAAAATTAAAATAGACAAGCCCTGCATTTACCAGCCGCTCTTTTATTTCACCATATCCGGGAAGTGCAGTTATTTTCTTGGGATACAGTACAATCTTTGCGTCATACAGATCTTCGCCCCATAAAATCACATCTGCATCCACCGTCCGAAAGGCTTCTGTTACATTTATCTCATAAAATGTTTTTTCACTATTTACTTCCATATCTCAGTCCCATTAAATTCTTCTTTGCTTTTATAAAAGTTTATCACATCTATATCTTTACTTCAAGATTAATCTTTTTCAATTTGACCATCCCCCCATACATCCGTATAATAAGTTTTAGCATACATTACACCCATTCCAAAATACAAAAGGAGGACGCCATGGCAAAAAAAATCCTGATAATCGAAGACGACCGGGATTTGCGGGAAGGGCTTCACTTCGCCTTTGAAAGCGACGGCTATATGGTCTTTGACGCAGAGACAAAAAAACAGGGTTTAACGGAAATCAAAAAAGGCATTTACGATATGGTTTTATTAGACTGCAACTTACCCGACGGCCTGGGGTTTGACCTTTGCCGCCAGGTTCGGGAATACAGCGATATCCCCATCTTTATGCTCACAGCCAGAGACACGGAGATGGATGAGATCAAAGCCCTCACCCTGGGGGTAAACGACTATCTGAGAAAGCCTTTTTCCCTGGGGGTTTTAAAAGCCAGAATAAAACGGATTCTCGCAGAGAAAAGGGAGCCCAAACGGCTGGTTTCCGGAAATATTGCAATAGATAAAAATCTGTGCAAAGTCACCAGAAACCAGGAGGAAATTCCCTTAAGCAAACTGGAATACCGCCTTCTTCTGTACCTTGTGGAAAATAAAAACCATGTGCTCTCCAAAGAACAGATTTTAAACCATATCTGGGACAGGGAAGGAAAATATGTAGACGACAACACCGTTTCCGTAAATATCAGCAGGCTCCGCACCAAAATTGAAAAAGATGCGTCCAGCCCAAAATTTATAAAAACCATCCACGGAATCGGATATATCTGGAAGGAAGAATAACATGGTCATTTTCACACTAATCCTGCTCTTATGCCTTACAATTCTTTTTGCCCTTTCCTACAACAGAAAAACTTACCAAAGGATAAACCATCTGCTGGACTGTGTTCTGAACCGGGAGGAAATCCCTTACTCCTCCTTAAAAGAAGGAAATTTTTCGGCATTGGCGGGCAGAATAGAGAGAATACAGAATATACTGGAAAAACAGGTAAGTCTTGCCCAGGAGGAAAAGGAACAGATAAAAAGCCTTGTCTCCAACATGTCCCACCAGTTGAAAACGCCCCTGGCAAACCTCTCTTTGTACACGGAAATCTTAGAATCCCCCAGGCTTAAGGAGGAACAAAAAAAACAGGCGGTAAAGAAACTGAAAAAACAGGTGGAAAAGCTGGACTGGATTACCGGCTCCCTTTTAAAAATGATAAAACTGGAACAGGATGTCATCACATTTGAAGCTGAGGAGCGTTCCATAAAAGAAACCATTACGGACGCCTTAGACGCCGTGTATACAAAAATAGAGAAAAAGGGAATTTATTTTTCCGCAGAGCTTGACCAGGATTACAGGCTGTACCACAACCGGAAATGGACGGCGGAAGTTTTTGTAAACATACTGGAAAATGCTGTAAAATATACAGAAAAAAGCGGGACAATCCGGATAAGTATCCGCCCTTATGAACTCTGCACCGAAATCTGTTTTTCCGACACTGGCATGGGGATCAGGGATCAGGAAATCACCCGTATTTTTAGGCGTTTTTACCGAAGTCCCGATGCGGAAAATATAGAAGGTTCCGGCATCGGGCTCTACCTCTCCAATCTGATTCTGGAAAAAGAAAAGGGATACATGATAGTAAAATCCCAATACGGGAAAGGAAGCGCTTTTTCCGTTTTCTTGCAAAACTGTAAGAAATAAATTCTCTTCTGTAAAGGAAATGCAAGATTCTCCCTTTAATCTAAAAAAAGTAAAAAAACAAAGGAGAGGCGGCTATGCATATTTTAGAACTGCGCCATGTGGAAAAAATCTACGGCGAAAAAGAGAATCAGGTAAAGGCTTTGCGGGATGTAAGTCTTAAGGTAAGCCCGGGAGAATTTATTGCTATTGTGGGAACCTCAGGTTCCGGGAAATCAACGCTTTTAAATCTCATAGGAGGGCTTGATGTGCCTACCAGTGGAACCATATGGGTAAAAGGGAAAGAAATCGGCTCTTTAAAGAGAAAATCTCTCACCATATTCCGAAGGCGCAACATCGGATTTGTCTTTCAAAATTACAGTCTGATGCCTGTGCTGAACGTATATGACAATGTGGCCCTCCCTGTGACTTTTGACAGTGGAAACCATGTAAACCACGGCTATATTGAGGAACTATTAAAGGAACTTGGAATATGGAATAAACGGAAAAAATATCCCCAGGAACTCTCCGGCGGACAGCAGCAGAGAGCTGCCATTGCAAGGGCACTGGTAAATAAGCCCGCCATCCTCTTAGCCGACGAACCTACAGGAAATCTGGACTCCGTCACAACAGTGGAAGTCATGGGACTTTTGAAAACAAGCTGCAAAAAATACAACCAGACAATTCTTATGGTGACCCACAATGAGGGAATCGCACAAATCTGCGACAGGATTATCCATATTGAAGACGGCAGAATTGTAAAGGAAAACCATTCGGAAAGAAAATCTTCGGATGCAGAGGAAGGCGGTGATTTCAAATGCTAAAACTTGCCTTTCAGTACATGCGCTATTATAAAAGCCAGACAATGGCAATTTTTTTCAGCATATTCCTTACCGCTGCCCTGTTATCCTCCATTGGCTCCCTGATGTACAGCAGCCAATTAAATGAAACGGAAAATAACAGAAAAATTTACGGGGACTGGCACTATGCCCTTCCGCTAAATCCCCAGGTGCTGAAATCCATAAAAAAGGAATACAAAGAACAAGGATTTTCCCTGGAACAATACGGGGTAAAAGAGATGCGGGGAAAAATTACATTTCCTTATGAAATCACTTTTGTGTGGGGAGATAATTCTTACCTTAAAATGACGGACAGAGAACTTGTAAAAGGGAGCTATCCCGCAAACCCAGGGGAAATTGCAGCAGATAAATTTACCCTTTCCAACCTGGGTTACAAAGGAGAACCCGGGGAAATGATTACACTGGAGGGAAGGAATTACACCCTTACGGGAATCCTGAAAAGCCCCTGGGCAATGGATTTTGACCAAATGGAAATTTTTGTCAGTAAAAATTTCAAATCCGCCGATTCAATTTCAACCCTTTATGTAAAATTCAGGGAAAAAGGAAAGCTTTACCAGCAGCTCTATGCCTTTTTAGACTGTTGCAAAATTTCCGGCAATGAAGTGGAAAACAATGATAAGGTAACAAAATATTTAGGGGGTGAAGAGCCGGAAAGTCTATATCATATTTTAAAATTTGCCCTGACGGATGAAAAAGGGAATTTTACCTATATTGTGCTAAAACTTCAGGCGGAATACAATCTGGCCTTTTACGGAATGGTACTTCTCCTGTGTGTATTCAGCCTTTGTGTGATTTACAGTATTTTTCAAATATCCGTGTCAAAACGTATTTCCCAGTACGGAATCATGGAGACATTGGGAATTGGCGGCAGTGCCCTGGGAGGCACGCTTTTGGCGGAACTGTGGATGCTGTTTCTCCTGGGATATCCCTCAGGCTGCTTTATTGGAAATGGGATTTTAAAATTATTCTACCGAAACCTGGCAGGAGTTTTTACAAACCTCTCCCCTTCCCCAAAGGCCGGGGATGTATTCTTTACAGAGGTTTTCTCTCCCAAGGCAGACATAGAAACTCCCCAATTTCACACAGCGTATCCGGTGATGTTTACCGGTTTTCTCTTCCTGTTTTTTGCAATTTTTTTGATAGGAGTTTTCACCCTCCACTCTCTGAAAAAACAACCCCCGCGCCAGGCTATGGCAGGAGACCCGTCTGTTTTAAAGGGCAGAAGGAAAATTTACAGCAAAAGAAACAGAAACCTGGCAGGGGTTGTGGTAAGAAAATTTATGTTTTCCAACAGAAAAAAAGTAACAGGAATTTTGCTCTCCCTTTCTATGGGGGGCTGTATTTTCCTATGCACCACTTACATGGTGGAAAATTTAAAAATCCACGCAGAAATGTCCTTAAAATCCGACGACGGCCTGGGGAGTCCCTACCAGATTTTCCTGAAATCCAATCTGCCTGGGGACACCATTCCGGAGGAAACTGTGGAAAAAATCAGAGAACTTCCCCAGCTTGCCAGAATACATGCCACAAAATATATCCCCAGTGAGCTTACCATAAAAAAACCGGAACTGGAATGGGAGGAATATTTTGACGAACAAAATAAGGACAGTTATTTTAGGGAACGCTATGGGGGTATCTGTGTTGGCCGGGGAAATGATTACGGCATTAAATATAATGTCTACGGCTATGATTCCTCCCTTATCAGCCAGCTTAAGGATTTTCTTTTAGAGGGGGAAATTTCAGAAAAGGATTTTGAAAAAGGAAACAAAATTATCGCCGTAGCAAATCAGGACGGACAGGGAAACTTTAACTTTTACGGAAAACACCCCGGGGACACCATTCTCCTTAAGGTGCCGAAAAAATTAGATGACGGGGAAATTTTAAAATTCAATAACCCCCAAGAGGACTACCTGGAAATGGAATTTGAACTTGCAGCCATTGTAAGCCGCCCCCTTGCCCAGGAAAACCGCTTTTTCAATGTAAACGGCTGGAAAAACCATCCCAGCCTTATTTTATCAAACCCACAGATGGAGACGCTGTTCCACATTACAGACTACAGTTTTATGGATATCGAACCTGTGCTGGGAGCGGATGATACCTTTTCCGATGCACTTTTACAGGCAATCCGGGACGTGCCAAGGGCAGTCCTTAAGGATTATAGAAAGGCCATACAGACCCGGAAAAACTACCTGGGCCAGCAGCAGCTGTTTTTTACAGGAATCGCAGTGATTTTCCTTGCCATCAGCCTTTTTCACATTATGAACAGCGTAAACCACTCCATCCTTTCCCACCGGCGGGAATACGGAATCATCCGGGCCATGGGAATTACAGACAGCGGATTTTACCGTATGGTTTTAGGCGCAGGAATTTCTTACGGGATATTCACCGATGTGTTTATCTTTCTTTTGTATCACATCTTCCTGCGCCGGTTCATGGATTACTATATGGCCCATGTCCTTAAGTTCCTTCACTTTACCGCATCGGTTCCCATGGGGATTTTGGGTATGGTTTTTGTGTTAAACTTATTTGTTTCACTGATTGCGGTTATGATTCCTGCAGGGAAAATTTTAAAAGCAGGGGTGATTGAAAACTTGTAGAATTACTCCTTATCTTTTTCTTTCTTGCTCCATCTGCGATAAATCAACATTGAGCTAACGGATGCTATTGCACTTACGGGTACCATATCTAACTCATAGCCATTCATATAGAAAATCATATTAATGGCCCATAAAACAATGCAGACTGCCACTACTATGGCTGCTCCCTTTAAAAGTTCTTTCATAATTTTATATCTCCTTCCAAAACATTTTTTATACCACTGGAAGTATACCAGAGAGAGCAGCCCTTCTCCCAAAATCATCATAAAACGCATTCATTCGTGAATAAGCGTGTTTCTTTCCGGCAAATTTTGCATTTATTCCTCATTTTTGCTCAGAAACCTTGATACAGGGAATCCCATGCCATATAATTAGGGAGACGCTATTAAGAAATTACTTAGGAGGAATCTATTGGAATGCTTTTGTCTTTTTTTCAGCTTGCCCTTGCCATCCGCAATGTGTGGCCCAAACCCATGAACTTAAAAGCCTTTCTGGCCCTTTACATACTGTTGCTGCTTTCCGGGATGCCTGTAACTTTTTTCTCCTGCATCCCCTATGGCCTGTTCGGCATTTTAGCGGCTGTCTGCATCTATGGGTTGGCAGTTTACCGTGATACCGCGCCACAAAATGTTTTTATGGGCATGGTTGGATGTGTCCTTACTGTGGTGACAGGTAACTTTTTGACAAATCTTCTGCATATGCTGATTCCCCAGTCTTTTCAAGACAGGCAATTTATTTCTATCGTTTTAAATTTCATATACATTTTGCTGTTTTATTTTATTACCCTGTTTTGCGGCAGGCTGCTGAAAAGAGTATTACTCTCCTTTCAAGGTATGTTTCGCCTTCCCCAAACCTGGTATTTGGTGGATGCCGCATTACTGCTCCTTATCACAATCTATCTGTTTGACAATATTATTCCGGGACAAAACGGCTCTGTGGGGAAAATGATCTATAATAACGCCCTACATATTTCAGGGTATCTTTTGGTCATGCTTTTTTTACTTTTGGCTTTGGGCCATTCTTATCGGGAACAGATACAGACAGAGGCAAAGCAGAAAGCCCTGCTTGATTTACAAGACTACACAACCAATCTGGAAACCATGTACAACAGCCTGCGTTCTTTTAAGCACGATTACATGAACATTCTGCTGTCTATGTCCGGCTATATTGAGGATGGTGATATGGAAAAATTAAAGAAATATTTTGAGGAAAAAATCTTCCCCACGAAAAATCTGATTGACCAGGGGGATTACAAGTTAAACCAGCTTGGCAACATCGGCGTGCTGGAAATCAAAAGCCTGCTCTGTGCAAAAATGATTTACGCCCATGAGTCCGGGATTGATGTCACCATTGACATCCCTGACAGAGTGGACAGTTTTCCCATAGACACCGTAGACCTTGCCAGAATACTGGGAATCTTTTTGGACAATGGCATCGAAGCCTCACTTACGGCAGAGCAGCCCCAAATAGGCTTAAACATCCTTCCGAATAAAGCCGGCGTGTCAATCATCATAAGCAACCATTTTAAGGATAATGGTTTGGTGCTGCACAAATTAAAGGAAAAAGGCTTTAGTACCAAAACCGGACATCCGGGAATCGGACTTTCCAACGCTGAGAAAATCATCCGTACCTATGACAATGTGCTGCTGGAAACAACCATGCAAAACGGTTGTTTTACCCAGCATATGGAACTTACCAACAGAGAGGAGTAACCAATATGCTAAACATTTTTGTGTGCGAAGATAATCCCTCCCAGCGGGAAAGGATTGTACAAATCATTCAAAATACTGTGCTGATGGAAGAACTGGATATGCAGCTTGTCTTAGATGCAGGGGACCCTTATGTGCTGTTGGATAAAGTCAAGACCAATGAGAACACAGGCATTTATTTCCTTGATATCGACCTGGGCAGCGACATAAACGGAATGAAACTGGCACAACAAATCAGACTGTTTGACCCCCGGGGGTTCATCATATTCATAACCGCACATTCGGAACTAAGCTACATGACCTTTCAGTACCGGGTGGAGGCAATGGACTTTGTGTTAAAAGACAATCCCGCCGAAATGAAAGTGAAAATCAGGGAATGCCTGCTAAATGCAATGGAGCGCTATGCCCTCCAGACCAACAAGGCGCATAAAGTCTATACGATTAACGCCGGCGGGCGAAAAATCAGCGTAGATTATGATGACATTTTCTTTTTTGAGACTTCCGGCAATATCCATAAAATCATTCTCCATGGGAAAGACCGTGAAATTGAATTTTCCGGTACCATGAAAGAACTGGCAAATACGTTAGACGACAGTTTTGTGCGCTGCCACCGTTCCTTTCTGGCAAACAAAAATAACATAAGGGAGGTGGACCCAAAAAACCGGACCATTATTTTTGCCAACGGGGAAACCTGCCTGATATCCACACGCATGTTAAAAGAACTGTGAGAGTTTATTATTTTTTTCTTTTCAAAATCAACTACCCCGGTGCAAGCACTCAAGCACTGTGCTCGACTCCTACGTCGCCGCTCACAGCACTTGCCTTTCATTCCTGCTAAAGCGGGAATGAAAGCGGGGTATGAAAGTTTCTTTGTCTCTTCCTCTACACATAATCGTACATACTTAGC
>NZ_RAZG01000065.1 GCF_003612565.1 Roseburia sp. 1XD42-69
TGGCAACTTATAGGATACCATAAAACCATATGGAAGGGTTATTTTTTTATTGATAACTTACAACTCACAAGTATAATGTTAATATTTAAAAATGCAACTTCCGATTTGTCGGTCTACACTGAAAGAATTATATCATATCCAATCACGAAAACAATCTGCATGTTACCCCGTTCCGCCTATCCAGACCGTCAAGGCCGAGTAGTATTTTTTGCTTTGCAAAAAATCTCCACTCTTAAACCCTTGACCGTCTGCACTACTGCGGCGGCTGCCGGTAGGTTTTGCGGTGGCTCTGTCCCCGCGCCCCCGGTCTCTCCCAAAGAACGGGATAAGGGCAGGAGCATCCCCGGCGGGCGGGAGATAGTCACCGTCTGTCACCACCGTCCTGTTTCGGACTTTATTCAGCAACAAAAATCATTTCTTCTTCATCATAGAGTTCGTCTGCGAAAAAGCAACGCACTAAATCTTCAAAGCTATGGAAAAATGAAAGTGCCCATTTCAAAATATCTATTCTTGCCTCATCCTTTGTTGTTAGCCTAATCCGCCCCATATCCACTCGGTATATTTGCCCACTCTGCATCTCAATTAAAACATAATAATATTCATTATATGTTCCCAACCAAAGATACAGAACTGAAAGCCGTGGAAACACTTTACGGGAGAAAAAGGACTTGCAGAAACAGCTATTGGCGTACATCAAGACCAAACTCGCCCGTGACGGGCTGAAAACACAGAAAACAGAGAAAGCCCGCAAGAATTACCGGGAGCAGCACGAAAGCGATTTTATCATACCCGAAGCTGTCACCCGGTATTTTAAGGCAAACGGCATTACAAAACTTCCAGCGTCCAAGACCTTACAAGCGGAGATTGAGCAGCTTATGAGGGAGAAGAACAGCCTTTACAACGAATACCAGGAAAAGAGGGAGCGCACAAAGGAATTGCAGACCGTAAAAGGCAACATTGAGCAGATTTTAAGGCGAGAGCAGGGGCGCAGAAAGGGGCGGGAAAATGAACGGTAAACGCCCATACATGGACTACCGCCAGCACCGGGCGGCGTGTCGGCTTGTGCATGAGTGCTGCAACTATGATAACGGCAACTGTATTGCGCTGTTTGGCATGGAGGTAGTCCTGTCTGTCTGGATGGTACGCAGGCAGAAAAAGCAATCTTTGGTAGAACAGATGCGGGTACAAGGGTGAAATATCTTGAGTGATAGATCGGATTTTATACGGCATTTCGCAGCAACAGATAAACATTTCACAGCAATTAAATTGTTATGGCATTTCGAACAGGTTATAATAAAATGTCAGTCTGTGGCAACGGCAAAAGTTTTTCTTTTGCCATTGACGAATAATGGCGAGGAGGTGGCGCATTGATCCATATTGCAATTTGTGATGATGAAAAACATATGTCCAATCATATAAGGGCAATGGCCTCCGATTTTTTCCGTAAAAAGAACAGGGAGATCTGTTTTCGGACATTTTCAGGCGGCGAAGAGCTGCTAAGCTACGACGGGCAGATCGACATCCTGTTTCTGGATATCCAAATGAAGGGTATGGACGGCATAGAAACGGCAAGGAAGCTGAGGGCTTTTAAGTTCCGGGGATTCCTGATCTTTATCACGGTACTGAAAGAGATGGTGTTTCAGTCTTTCGAGGTGCAGGCCTACGATTATCTGGTCAAGCCGGTGGAGGAAAAGCAGTTTGAAAAGACCATGGAGCGCCTTTACGTTTCTATGCAAAACGCTGGCGAAGACAGTCTGCTGGTGCAAAAGGGATATGAGGGGCGCATCATCCGGGAGGACGAGATTGTTTTTTGCGAGGTCATAGACCGGAAAATATATCTGAACCTGGCTTCCGGCGAGGTTGTTGATTATTATGAGCGGATTGAAAATTTGGAAATGAAGCTGGGCAGCCATTTTTTTCGGTGCCACAGGAGTTATCTCATCAACCTGAAGCATTTAAAAGGATATAAAAACGGGACTGCCTGTATGGATAACGGCAAAGAAGTTCCCGTATCGCGGCTGCGGAGTAAGGAGTTTTCCGGTGTCGTTCTGCAGTATATGAAGAATATGTAAGGGCTTTTACATATAGGGGGCAGGTAACATGGCTGAGTATTTAGATTTTTTTAATGTATATGTTATGGGCGTGATTGAAACGTCTTTCCAGATTTATTTTCTGGCAAAAATTTTGAAAAAGAAAATGTGGCCCCCTTTTTATTTTCTGTTTGCAGTAGGTGCAGTGATTGTGGGCGAGTTTATTCCAGGCGGCACGATTGTTGGTTTTGTGGTGTTTGTCTTATTCATTTCGATATGTGGGGCTTTTGTCTGCCATACGAATTTTAAGGCTTCCCTTCTGTATGCGGCCCTGACAACAGAAATCATGCTGCTCTGCAGCGGGATCGTGAGCTCACTGATGAGCCTTCCATACCCATGGCTGCCTGCTTTTTTCCACGAGACAGGCAATATTGCGGCCATGCTGATCTGCGAGGCGGCTTCCTTTTTGCTGAGTTGGTTTTGCTATTATATCGTATACCGCTATTTTTCCATGGATGCCCTGTGTCCTGCGGATGCTGCTGATACCACAATGGGAATGCAGCAGATGTTTCTGATTTTCGTTCCGATCCTGATGATATTTATTATGGGTAACTATATCAATGCGGTTGAATATGACTTCCAGTTTGAGATCCTGGCGGACAAAGGACCTGCGGAACACATTTTCGGTCATGGAGAGATGCTGTCCATGTATTTTCTGGGACTTGCCAGTCTGTTCTGCATCCTGTTTTCCTATAAGAAACTGCAGCAGATTTTCCGCCTTAGCACTGAAATTTCACTGCTGGAGCAGCAGGAACATTCCCTGAACCAGTATGTGGAGGAAGCGAAAACCCGTTACGATGAAACAAAGTCCTTCCGGCATGACATCCGGAACCACATCGCAGTGGTAAAAAAGCTCCTGCAGAGTGGGAAACTGGAAGAAGCCGTGACCTATATGGAGGATCTGGACGATATGGCGGAAAAAATGTCATTCCCCTGCAACACCAACAACCCGGTGGTGGATATCCTGGTGGGGAACAAGCTGGGGATTGCAAAAAGCACGGGGATCGATATGGACTGTTCTCTCCTTCTGCCATACCCTTGCGGCATCAGAGATATTGATATCTGTATTGTCCTGTCAAATGCACTGGATAATGCAATCCATGCAGTAAAAAATCTGGATGCCGGCATAGAAAAGTATATCCGTGTGTCCGGGCGGATCCAGGGGGATTTCCTTATGATGGAAATTCAGAATAGCTTCCATGGGAAAAGCGCATTCAAAAAAGGGATAGGTCTGTCGAATGTAAAAAAAGTGGCTGAAAAATATGGCGGCGCCATGAGTATAGAGACTCAGGAGAATGTATTTGTCCTCCATGTGCTGCTGATCATTCCACAGCATCCAGAAAACAGCACACAGCAAATGGATTAAAATGCTGCTTACTACAGCCGAAAAAAGAAAAAGGAAGCTGTCTGCGGCGGGGAGCGGCTGCAAAGAAGTTTCCTGACAATATCAATTTGAAGGAGGAACACGCTTATGGCAATGCAGATTCAAGGAAATTATGATCATTCTGGCGTCGACTACGCAGAGCGGGTGAAGGAAAAACAGGCCGCCGAGAGGGCAGAAAAGGCTGCAGAGGAGAAAAACTCCGGCAGGCTGTCCGAACCAAAGGACGAGTACGTCAGCAGTGAAAAATCGGGGCAAAAGCCTACAGGACTGTACCGGCTGGGCCAGGATGAGAAGGGCAATCGGAAACTCTTTTTTGATGACCCGAAAGCCGGTTATGCAAAGGAACAGGAGAAACGTTCTGAGAAAAGTGAAGATGGCAAAGCACCGAAGGTAGGCGGAGACAGCCAGGGAAAGCCGGCGGAGAAATGTGTCACAAATACGGATAAGGTTGACAGGGAGCTCAAGAAGCTGAAAGAGAAAAAGCAGCAGCTGGAACAGCAGATCCAGTCGGCTTCCGGAGATGAAAAGAAAATCCGGGAGATGGAGAAAAAGTTGGCACAGGTAGAAAACGAGTTAAGCCAGAAGGATAATGATACATACAGGAGGCAGAATGCTTCTGTATCAGAATAAAAGAGACTTAAGTTTTTAGTGTGGTATCAATACCGGGAGATGGTGGCAAATGCGCACTGTTTTCCGGTATTTTTGGAATTGCGGCATCATTCATGACAATACATTACAATAAAATCTTCTTTTAGATTTTATTGTATGGGTTTCTTAGAAAGGATTATGTCAGGAAAAATTCAAAGGAGGGACAATTATGCATACGAAAACCGGAGAAGCATTGAAACCGGAATCCGATACGAACCTTTCTGTTTCGGTATAGGGATCAATGCGTTGTGCTGTTATGTATCATAAATACTGTCATTTATGTTTTTAAGAAAAAGAGAGGGCAGAAAGGGGAAAAGAAATGACAGAAGCTGTTGGAAAATTCATTCCGATTTTTGTAGGATTGCTTCTTATACTGCGCGGCCTGTTTTGGATTGTTGACGGAAAAAATGGAAACAAGAGAAGCTATTTCTTTGGCATAGCAGCCATTGTGATAGGGATCATCATGTTCATAACAGTGATCTTTCAGGTTCTGTAAAGAAGAACATAGATGCAATAAGTTCTGCAATTTTGTAATCATTAGAGAGGAGGTGCCATGGATTTGAAACAGCACTTCACATATTAAAAGAAACGGGTGCTGATTGAGGTGGCTGTATATGGAAAGAAATATAAAATGCAAACCAATTAATTTATGTATGATCATCTTCATGCTTTGTTTGTTGGTAAGGTTTGTGGAATACTTTCTAATTGAAACAGACAAAACAGCTATTGGAGAAAATGTGCTCCATAAAGTTGTTGGGATTATCTTATTGGCGCTGGTATTGAAAAAGATAAATCTTACATGGGGTGGTATCGGATTTCAAAAAAACGGCTTTGCAAGCGGTATTTTGAAAGGCTTGTTATTGGGAAGCGTGTGCTTTGCCGTTTCTTTTGGATTGGAATTAGGGATTTTAGCCCTGCAAGGCAATCCCGCGCATTTGGAAATCTATATCGGCAGTGTTTTTCTTTAACTGGCTCGCAGATAAAAAATACGGATTTTGCTTTCTTTCGGTTATGCGTACTGTTCAATGTTATCAATGTATGGATGGAGGAAGGCGTTTTTCGTCCATATTCAAGTTGCGGACATAGAGCCTGTTTATTTTACGCTTATGGTAAATTTCTTGCTCATAGGAGCGGCAACCTATTTGTTTTTAAGAACCTTATGTCCTGCATGGGACTTGGGATTTAAGAAAAAGGGCCTGGCCGATGGGCTTAAAAGATACGGAATCATTGGAGCGCTGGTTGCGGCAGTGGGTTTTCTTGCTTTTTATGTGGGATTATCACTTTTTGACCGTCAGCCATCTATTGAGAAAGTGCTTATCGAAGGTGTTGTGAATTATATTGGCGTGGCAATCATTGAAGAACTCTATGTGCGGGGCTTATTGCTGAATCTTATTGAAAAGATGTTGGTAAAAAGTAAAAACAGTACTTTGATTGCGGTTGTGTTATCGTCCGTGATTTTTGGGGCTGGACATATATTTGGTGTGCTAAACCAGCCGCTGCTTGTAATCGTAAGCAAGGTTGTGTGGACGATAGGCATGGGTATGTTTTTTGGAGGTAAATAAAAATGGAAGTATTGAGAGCAGAGAGCATTTCAAAAATATATTGCCAAAATGCGGTGTCATTGCAGGCGCTGCGCAGCGTATCGGTGACAATTCAAAAAGGGGAATTTGTGGCCATACTGGGGAGAAGCGGTTCAGGGAAATCAACACTTTTAAATATTCTTGCCGGTCTGGACAAACCTTCCGAGGGAAAGGTTTACATTGACGGTACGGATATTTTTCATCTGAGTGAAGAAAAAAGGACGCTTCTTCGGCGGGAAAAAATAGGATTTGTATTTCAGGCATATGAATTACTGCACGCACTGACTGTCACTGAAAATATCCGTCTGCCGGAGCTTACAAAAGATGCGGATTACATGAGGGAGCTTCTTGATACGCTGGAAATCAGGCAATATGAAAAATCATATCCGGATCAATTATCGGGAGGAGAACAGCAGAGGGTGTCCATTGCAAGGGCGCTGATCAATCATCCGCCCATTCTTTTTGCCGATGAGCCGACCGGGAATCTTGATTCCAAGACGGAGAGGACCGTCATAGATTTGTTAAAAAATCTGGCAGAAAAGTATGGAACCAGTATCCTGATGGTTACGCATAATGAAGATCTTGTAAAAGATGCGGACCGTGTGATCCGCTTAGAGGACGGTGAAATTGTCAATGGATAGAAAGAAAACTTTATCTGTAGTGAGAGGATATCTTTTCAAAGAGAAAAGGAATACCGTCCTGACAAGCCTGTTCCTCTGTTTGGCCACGGTATTTCTTCTCATTGGGAATCAGCTTTTTGCAAATGTCCAGACGGCAAACAGATTGAATGCGCAGGCCCTGGAGGGACGGCAGCATGTAACATATTCTGATGTTTCAGAGGCAGAGTTTCAGAAGATCAAAGCCTGTGATTTTGTTGCGGAGGCCGGGCTGAGCTTCCACCTGGGGCAGGCGGAGGATGGGACGGCATTCGACTATATCGATGAAAGCTTCCGGGATCTAGGGGCAACTGTAGCAGAGGCGAATATCAAGCAGGTTATAAACGGGCGCTGGGCACAAAAAGAAGGGGAAGCCGTATTTACAAAAAATTATATGGAAAAATATGGGCTGGAATTAGGCGATACGATTTCTGTCAGCCTGGCAGCTACAGACGCAGATACAGGGGATGTAACATTTCGCATACCGGATCTTACCCTTACGGTTGTCGGTGTCATTGACAATGCGACCGGGTTTACGGACCGGAAGAACGGATATGTCTCAGAGGCGCTTGCAGAAAAAATCCTCAGAGAGAAAAACGGGCGGGTAAACGCCGTGGTCCGGTTTGCCGATGAGGAGAAAATAACGGAAAATCTTGATAAGCTGAATGCTTATTTAGGCTATGGAGAGGAAGAGTCAGAAACCTTAAAAACGCAGATCAATTATATGCTTGCAGAAGCTGTCACGGATGGAGGAACCCTGAAAAAACAGAATACAGCCATGAATTTTACCATATGGCTGGTAGGTGTCCTGGTTGTGTATAACATTTTTTATAACCGGCTTTTTGAAAAGAAACGGGACTTTATCGCTCTGAGAAAAATAGGGTTTCAGAGAAAGGATCTGATGAAAATTGCCGGGATGGAATTCCTGATCCTTATTTTGATCGGATTTGCGGCAGGAATTCTGGCAGGATATTTCCTGAATCAGGCGGTATATGGTGAGATCATGAATGCATTCGCCCATGCTTATGACGCAGAGGGGCTGGTTTCTTCAGAACTGTCGCGGGACAGCGTAGGGAATACGGCAGTGATGCTCCTGCTCATGGCCATACCGGGTATGGCAGGCATTATGTTCCAACTTCAAAATGCCTTGCCGACGGAATTTATGCGCAGTAAAAGAAAAAATGCAGGGAAGCAGGTACTGGCGCTTTTGATTGTGTCACTTTCTGCAATCCTGATCAGTATCCTGGGAATCCAGGATAACCACAGTGACGAAGGGATTCTTTTTGTTAAGGAATATGTCCCTGGGGATCTTCAGGTGACAGCAGGCAGCATCTATGAAAATATACAGGGCGGGGATATCCCATCCATATCTGATTCGGTTTTTCAGGAAATGAAAGCAGCTCCGGGTATCCGGCAGGTGCAGGATTATAAAATCAATTACGACAGGGGAATCTTCCTGTGCGAGGACAGGGGAAAATTAAACGCTGACAGCGGGAATTATGAGTCGATGCTCGCTATGGAACAGGAGATTGACGGAAAGAAGCAATGCCTATACAATCTGGTTTTGGCAACAACGGAGAATATGGAGGCGCTGGCGCCGGGTTATGACGAAAAAGAGGACGGTCACGCCGCAATCATGGAACCAGAACTGGCAAAGACATTGAATCTGGAGATTGGGGATACGTTTACCATCTATGATGAGCAATTGATTGCGAACGGCTCGAAAGAGGGATGTAAGTCTGCCCGTGTAAAGCTTTTGGATATCCGAAATGTTATATTGTCAGAAAATCATATCGGGGGAAATCTTCTGGTTGTAGATGGGGAAACTGCCAGGGCTTTTCCGGGCGGTCTGTACCGGCAGGTTGTCAACGTGTGGACTGAGGAGGGCTTGGAGGCAGTTGCCGCATCCAATTTGGAGCGTATTTCAGATATGAACGGATATTCCTTCCGCAATGCCAACAGTCAAATCCAGAAGTATATTGATTCGGATCACAGTCAGAAGGTGATGCAATGCTTTTTTATCATCATTCTTGCGGGGATCGGCCTTTTGGACTATTTCAATACCATCTTTACAAACCTGCTGAACAGGAGAAATGATTTTAAAATCATGCATAAAATCGGCATCCGGAAAAAAGAGATGTATTGGATGGTAATGAAAGAGGGCTTATGTCAAGGCGGCGTGGCAGCAGGAATTGTGATGATTGTGCAAGCCGCTTGGAGTGCGGGCAGGCAGGAGACATTTTTCAGTATGTTTGCGGTGACAGATGCGATAGTAGTGGCTGCATGCGCATTGTTCCCGTTTTTTATACTTTGGTATATGTTTCATAAAAAGATGGCAGTTTCTTAATGTGCTGGAGATTATCATGAAAGACAAAAAGATATTATATGTTGAAGATGATTTAAGCCTGATTGAAGGCCTGAAATACACGCTTGAGAAAAATGGTTTTCTGGTAGATAATGCCCGTACCGTAATGGAAGCATATCAATTCTTCCAGGCAGGTCAGTATGACCTTCTGCTGCTGGATGTCACGCTGCCGGATGGGACAGGCTTTGATATCTGTAAAGAAGTAAGAAAGACATCTGCTGTCCCGATCATATTCCTGACAGCTTCAGATGAAGAGATCAGCATTGCGGCATTACAGCAAGAGAATCCGGCTTACTGGACTGGGTAACATCCAACCAAAAGGGAGAGAGGAACCCTTTTTTGAAAGAGCCCTATAACTGGAAAACTTACGGGGGCATGAATATGGATTTTTGGGAAAAGCATCAAGGCACCTCATTAGAGGATGCAAAAAATATGTTTCAGAATTCCCATGGCGAAGTGATAAAGCTGGCGCAGTCTTTTTCCAATGAGGAATTGTTTTCCAAAGGCGTCTATGATTGGGTGGGAGGAAGCACTTTAGGATCTTATTTTGTCAGTGCAACTTCAAGCCATTATGACTGGGCTATGAAAAAATTAAAGGCCCACAAGAAATTAGTATTTGGCAGGCGGGGGTGAGAGATGCATTATGTGACAGCGAAAGGAATTTTGTCTTCCAAAAACGGGATGAATTTATATCGGGGCTGTTCTCATGGCTGCATTTATTGTGATTCCAGGAGCAAATGCTATCATATGGACCATGACTTTGAGGATATAGAGGTGAAAGAAAATGCTATTGGCCTGTTGGAATATGCCTTAAAGCATAAGCGGAAAAAATGTATGATTGGAACAGGCTCTATGATTGATCCTTACATTCCCCTGGAGATGGAAATTGGAAATGTAAGAAAAGCTTTGGAGTTAATATATGCCTATGGATTTGGATTTACAGTGATTACCAAATCTAACCGCATTCTCCGGGATTTAGGCATTCCAACAGTCGTATGGCTGACGCCTATTCTGCCCTTTATCAATGATACGGAGGATAATATTTCCGGTATTTTGGATATGTGCATGGAGGCAAAGGTTTATGGAATTATTTGTTTTGGGATGGGGCTGACCCTTCGGGAGGGAAACAGAGAGTATTTTTATGAACAGCTTGACAGCCTGTTTCCAGGGTTAAAAGAGAAGTATATAAGAACCTACCAAAACCAGTATGTACTTGACAGTCCCAAGAATGAAAATCTCATGAGATTATTTTGCCAAAAGTGCAGCGAAGGGGGAATTGTATGTAATAACCGGCAGATATTTCAATATCTGCAGACTTTTGAGGAGAGAGGAAGTGCCGCACAATTAAGCCTTTGGGAGATGTAATCAGATATTTAAATATAAATATGCTTTTCCGCTATCTTTTTCCCTTTCTGTATCGTTATATATAATAGGATGAGAAAATGAAAACCATTTTTATATTCCTACAGGGCAAAAAGGAGGAGTTTCGTGGATGCTGATTTTCTTTTAATCAGGCAGATGAAGCAGGGAGATGAGGCTTCATTTGATGTATTTGTCCGCAAATACTACAAAGACATTTTAAACTACTGCACATACCATTACCCGGACAGGGAGTATGCAAGGGATATTACCCAGGAGGTTTTTGTGCGTTTTTTTTCCGGCCTTTCCGGTTACCATTACAGAGGGAAAACAAAAAATTACCTGTATACCATTGCCCGAAACCTGTGCAGGGATTACCTGAAAAAAATGCGGGAAACCCCTGTGGAGGAATGGGATGCCTGTGGCGGGGAGGGCCAAAAAGAAAACACCATGGAAGGCGTTTTAGACAAGCTTACTGTGGAGCAGGCATTAAAGGGTCTTTCGGAAGAACTGCGGGAGGTTATTATTCTCTACTATTTTCAGGAGCTTAAACTCACAGAAATCGGGGATATCCTGCACATAGGGCTTCCTCTGGTGAAGTACCGGCTAAGGCAGGCAAAGATGCAGCTTAAAAACTGTATAGAGATTATTTAAGGGAATATGCCGTAAATCTTTTTGCCCGTGACTATAAAAAGCGGAAGGAGGAAGATTATGAGTTTGGAAAAACAGCTTAGGGATTATAAAAAAATCAGGGAAATATCCCCCCGGGAAAATGAGATTTTGGAAACTGTAAGGAAATCCGGGGAAGCTTTTTTTGCTTCGGAGCAGGATAAGGTTTTATCTTACCATGAATTTTTATGGCTGCAGTTAAAAGTGGTGCGGAAACGATGGTGGGTATTACAGCTTATACTGCTTTTTGTTTTAGGGGGAGTGCTTTTAGCGGCCCAGGAAGATAAATATATTCAGAGGAGCATGGGGGTGGCAGCCACTTTATTTGTGATTCTTATCATCCCTGAATTCTGGAAAAACCGATCCTGCCGGGCTTTGGAAGTGGAGGCGGTTTCTTTTTATTCCTTAAGGCAGATTTATGCGGCGCGGATGATGCTTTTTGGCATAGCGGATACTTTTTTGCTTACCCTGTTCTGCGGCAGTGTGTCTTTTTCCATGGGTGTTGCATTTAAGGAATTGCTGGTTCAGTTTCTTTTTCCCCTGTGCGTCACAGCCTGCATATGCTTTGGAACTTTGTGCAGCAGGCATATTTTACAGGAAGCTGTAGCTGTGGGGCTTTGCATTTTGTGGAGCGGTGTGTGGCTGCTTATTATTTTAAATGAGCATATATATACAAACATTACCCTTCCCGTCTGGGCATTTCTCTGGGGGCTTGCCCTTGTTTCCCTTTTTGCCGCACTGTACCGTGTATTAGCAGGGTGTAATAAGTATTGGGAGGTATCCTTAGATGGAATTGAAATTTGACAATCTGACAAAAGAGTTTGGTAATTTTACAGCGGTTGACCATTTGAACCTTACGATGACAAAGGGGGTGTATGGGCTGCTTGGGGTAAACGGGGCCGGAAAAACCACCTTAATGAGAATGCTGTGCACCCTGTTAAAGCCAACAGAAGGAAGAATTACCTGTGACGGAAAAGATATTTTTGAAATGGATGGGGAATACCGGAAAGTGTTAGGGTATCTGCCCCAGGATTTTGGGTTTTATCCGGAATTTACGGTAAAGGATTATCTTTTATATATTTCAACCTTAAAGGGAATTCCCCCGGCCGCCGCCAGAAAAAGAGTGAAAGATATGATTTTAAAAGTGGGACTTTCAAAGGCGGCAAATAAGAAAATGAAAAAGCTTTCCGGGGGCATGAAGCGCAGGGTGGGAATTGCCCAGGCAATGTTAAACAATCCCAAGATTCTTGTTTTGGATGAACCCACGGCGGGGCTTGACCCCAATGAGAGGATTCGCTTCCGCAATTTAATCAGTGAGCTTTCGGAGGAGCGGCTGGTACTTTTGTCTACCCATATTGTCTCAGATATTGAGTATATTGCCAATGAAATCTGGCTTATGAAGGACGGAAAACTGATGCACAAGGGAAGGGCTGAGGAGCTGATACATTCCATGGAGGAAAATGTGTGGGAATGTTTTGTGGAGAAAGATTTGGTTTCATCTTTTGTGAAACGGTATAAGATTTCCAACATGAAATCTGAGATGGGAGGGGTTACACTTCGGATTATTTCGCAGGAGAAACCTTTTGAAAATGCAGTGCAGGCGGAACCCACCCTGGAAGATGTGTTCTTATATTATTTTGGAGAGAAAGCAGGTGACGGAAATGGTGCGGTTTGAGTTAAAAAAGGTTTTTTCCCGGTTTAAAAACAAGATGGCGGTTGTAATTTTATGTGTTTTAATGATTGTGGTAAGCCTTTTGACTATGAACAGGGTTTACTATACGGATGAAAACGGGAATCACACCAGCGGAATGCAGGCGGCAAAAAGCCTCCGGGAAGAGAAAAACCAGTGGAGGGGCTATGTCACAGATAAGGTATTGAAAAAGGTTTTAAAGGAAAGGGAAGAAATTTATCAGACAAAGGAAGTTTTGTCAGAAGAAAATACCAAAGAGCAGGATAAGGCATATGCAAAAACCCAGGGGATTTCCTCTATTGTGGAAATGATTAATACGGCGTTCAGCCCCTGGAGGGATTATGACGGCTTTGCCATAGACCGCATTTCCCCGGAGGAGGCGGCAAGGGTTTATGAGAGGAGGATTTCTAATTTAAAAGAGTGGCTGGATTCGGGTGAAGAATATTTTCCGGAGGGGCAGAAGGAGTTTTTGATTCGTCAGTATGAAACCCTGGAGACACCCTTTTATTATGAATATTATGAGGGCTGGAGTGCGCTTTTACAAAACATTTCCACATTCCTTTTAATGTTGGCGTTAATCATAGGTTTTCTGGTGTCCGGTATTTTTTCCGATGAATTTGTGACAAAGGCGGATTCGATTTTTTTCTCCACAAAGGCAGGGAGGAACCGGGCCATTGTGTCAAAAATAAAGGCGGGATTTTTTATTGTCACAGGATTTTATGTGGTTTTTGTAATGTTGTATACTTTTATTGTACTTTTTGCCCTTGGAATGGAGGGGGCAGGATGCCCCATTCAGTGGGATATGTGGAGAAGCGTTTATCATGTTACTTTTTTTGAAGGGTATCTTTTTATTGTAGCAGGGGGATATGTGGGGACGTTGTTTGCCTCAGCCCTTGCCATGATTGTATCGGCGGCTGTACATTCCACTGCCGCTGCAGTTATCATGCCCTTTATGGTTCTGTGCGCTTTTCCTTTTTTAAGCAGGATTATCACCCTCCCCGGCATGTGTTCTTTTTTTCCGGATCAGCTTTTGGATATATATAATTCCCTTAAAGAAAGTGTACTGGTGGAGATTGGAGGGAAGGTGATGGACACCGCAGGGGTCATTCTCCCTGTTTACCTTTTTGCAAGCGGGGTATTGTTCCCTGTGCTGTATCTGATTTATAAAAGGGCGGAGGTGAAATAACATCACCTTTTTAACCTGACAAGATATTCGGTGGTATCCTCCTCAAAAGTTTTTTCCTCTGTAATATGAAATCCATGCCGTTGATAAAAGGCAATTGCCCTGGTATTTTTTTCCAGAGCCCACAAATTATCGGCATGGAGTTCTTTTATGGCAAATTCGATTAATTCCCCTCCGATTCCTTCGCTTTGGAAAAAGGTGTCTACATATAACTTGCAAATTTCGGTTTCCTTCATCTGGATGAAACCTTTGATTAATCCATTATCAAATACATGGATGTTTTCCATAATTTCTTCTTTCTTAAAATAATTATCTGCCAGAGGAATAACCTGCAGCTCGCCAAAGGAAAAGCTTGCATCTTTGAATATGGGGAAATAATTAATGCGGTTATTAAAAACATATATTTCTGCTATCCGGGATAAATCTTTTGGTGTGGCTTTTCTGATATTCATGTTTTCTCCTTTTCCTGTTTGTTTCTAAGGATTAATGTAAGTAGAATTATAGCATATGCTATGTGTGTTATAAAGAGAATTTTAACCCCTCTGTGCTATCCTTTGCATTATCTGGGGTATATGCGATTGTTGACGGCTTTTTTGTTGGCAACAGCATGGGAGATATAAGGCTGAAAAGAATGAAGAACGGGCCAGAGAATTTACAGCGGGTGCTTTATGGGTGCTGATTATTTCAAGCATAATCTTAACAGTTTCCGTTTTCTTCCTTAACAGCCCGCTTTTAAGCCTGTTAGGGGCAGGTGGGCAGCTTCTTGCTTTAGGGGAGGAGTATATTGCTATGATTGCTTTGGGGGCAGGGCTTCAAATATTATTATAAACCGCTTTTCCATATCTTACGGCGGGGAACAGGCAATTGCAACCTATGCATTGCCTATATTATATGTATTATCTACCATTTATAAAAAATTGAACATTTTCTCTAGACAAAATAGTATGGGCGTGATATAATAATCAAGCGTGTTTAAGTATGCGCTTTCATTGCGATGCGTGGCTCAGCTTGGTAGAGCGCTGCGTTCGGGACGCAGAGGTCGCAGGTTCAAATCCTGTCGCATCGACTATAGGCAGGGGTATGAAAATGGCTTAAACACTAAGTTTGTAAAGTGTTTAGGCTATTTGCTTTTTACCCTGGAAAATATTCTGTCACGAATTTTTCGTAATCAGATTGAGAATAGTGTATCTGCCATCCTGTTAGCAACTTTATTTTGCTGCTTTTCGTTTGTTCGGGCATAGATATTTAGCGTTGTCTGTACATCTTTATGCCCCACCCACACTTGCACATCCTTAATATCTGTGCCACTATGGATTAAAATGCTTACACAAGACGCTCTAAGGCTATGTAATGTCAAACTATCATCAAGCCTAGCATCATTACGCACAATCTTTTTGAATGATTTTGTAAGGTAATCAGGACTGTAACAATGACCATCTTCCCAGGTAAAGACATAATCGGAATCTATGTATCTATTTCCAAATAATTTTCTGTTTTCTGACTGCCTGTCACGAATTTTGCTTAGTTCGTCACGAATCCTATCAGGGATAGGATAGTTTCGTTGGCTTGTATCTGTCTTTGTCCTATCTTTTGCAATCGTAGATTTTACCCTTGATACAGTATGTTCAATATACAGTTTTCCATCTTCATGTATGGCATTCCATTTTAAACCTAAAATTTCTTCCCTTCGCAATCCATAGTATAGTGCCAGTAGAAACGCAGTTTCCAGTCTGTGCCCTGATATAGCATCCAGAAAGATAGTTACATCATCCGAACCAATGTAGGCTTTTTTCTGAATATCTGTATTTCTGTGTGGTGTCTTAATTTTTGCAGCAGGACTATCGGCAATATACTTAAGTGTTACTGCATCTTCCAAAGAAGCCCTTACCAATATGGCTATATCCTTGACACTTCTGTTTGAATAACCAACAGAATGGCGTTTTCCTGTTCCATGCTCCACTGTCAGAAGGTAATTGTAAAAATCCCTGATATGTTCAGGTTTTAATGCTGTCAATAACACTTTATGTTCTGTAAAATAGTTAATTACAATTCTAAGCCGATATTCATATCCTTCATAAGTTGTAATCTCTAAGGAAGGTTGTTTTGTTTCAAGCCATCTTTTCAAATAGTTATGATAATACATACGCTCTGCATTGGCACTATACTCTGTAATGGCATCTTCAAGCATTGCATTAGCTTTTGACTGATTGCGTTTGGAAACCATAAGATTAGTTGCTATATCTTTTGTGGTGTATTTCTTTTGTGTATTATCAGATTCAGAATCCACGAGGTTTAAACGCAGGAAAAAATATTCTGTTCCTTTACGCTTTTTTGTAATAACTCTGCCTGATTTACATTCTTTCATTGCCTGCTCCTTTCTAAGCCGAAGCAGAGTTATCAATACAGTTGCTACTATAGCATAGCTTCAGGTAATTTTCTAGGCTGGATTTTGGTATTCTGTACTGTTTGCCAATTTTCACAGATTTTAAAACATCATTTTGTAGCAGGGTGTAAATAGCATTTCTTCCAATAGAAAGAATGTTCATGCATTCCGTTGGTGTCAAAACGTCTGGATAGTCTGACAAATATCTGCTGTTTGAATTGTTTGTGCAGTTCTGGTGGTTGTGTTTCTTGCTTGGTTCAGCTACTTTTACAATTTTTCCATCTCGAAATTCTGTTCGTGTTCTATATACATTACCCATAAGCAAATCCTCCCTAAATTCAATTTATAACCTAACTATGCTATCTATCATTCATCTGACTTACTGATTGATTTTCTTTTCAAACAGCCTTGTGATTCTGCCAGAAACATTCAGTCTTTCAGGAACTATAATAGTTTCGCCTGTTATATTGTTTCTCTTTGTTTTAGGTTCTGAATGTTTGCTTTCTATAATCAATCCGTCAAACAGTTTAACCTGTACATCTCTGTCTTGCGAAGCACTGGAAAGAATATCAGATACATTCTTTTCTAAGCAGTTTAAAACAGTGGATATTTGATTGCTAGGAATTGCAGTTACATCACAAATCTTTTCAATTAGTTTTGTCTGGTTTATCTTTTCAATGTTTTTATTACTATTTTTCATAAATTTAATTCTCCTTTTCAGTTTGATAAAACTAACTATAACTACATATCAACTACTTGGGATTGATTTTGTAATTGCACGTTTACAGCCAATCAAGAAGTGCTTATTTTAAGGATAAAATTTCAAAAGAAAACCTTTAAAATAAGTGTTTCTTGATTTTTCAAAAAGTGTAAAAAATTACCACCCTAAATCGTACATAACTTTATCATGCATAATTCCCTCAATCCCTTTATTTTCAATGCCTGTAGCGTTTTCTGCTGCTTGTGGGATTGTAAAAAATTACCACCATTGTATCAAATGTATTATATATGGTGAGGAACGAATCATATACCACACACATTAGCCTGAATTATTCACGGCAGTATAAACTCACATAAAATCCGTCGTAGTTACCATTACAACCACTCCCGATACCTCACTCTGTCGCAGGATAGCCTAAAAATGGGCAGACTTCTCCTGTGATAGGGTTAGAAATTTATTGTGGCTGTCAAGGTCCATTA
>NZ_RAZG01000066.1 GCF_003612565.1 Roseburia sp. 1XD42-69
AGGATCACTTTCTTTCGTATTTTTTGTTTGCAAACTTATTATACATCAGAAAGTCCTGTATGACATTTTTTTATGGAAAAGTTGTAAAGTGGTGAAATTTCTTAAAACAGGTGAAATCTCAATCGGGATAGGAGCAAATTTATGATAGCAGATTTATTTAGTGAGTATCTTTCTCTATCTGATAAAATAAGAGTGGGATATAAAAGCAGTTTGGGAAATTCTCATTCATCGTGGAAAAATTTCTTTACAGGGATAACACCTACTATTCCCGAAGTTATTCAAGCGATTTATGGGGAAGTGGCAGGGACACATAGAGATATTGCCATTCAAAAATATATGGATTTTATTCCAGGATACAGGTTGATACACATTGAAGAAATAGAAAGAGAATTTCATACCCTCATAGGGCTATTGGATTTGGATTATGTATGTGAGGCACGAATAAAAACGATTATTCCATTATTGGCCGACTATTCATCTTCGTACATTTTCTATGCTAAAACTGACGATAATAAAGAGGCCATTTTTCATTTTGCACCAAGTGATGGATTGCAGAAACTACATAATTCCGTAGAGTTGTTTTTTGAAACTATTATAGCGTTTTATACAGAAGATGTATTTTATTTGGATGATGATGGCTTTCTTGATTATGATTTTGAAAAAGAGGGTGTAATAGGCGCAATACATAATCCAGATATAGAGTATTGGATAGAGTAACTTATTCCCGTTTACCGGGCAGAAAAATCTATAACAGGGCGGCGATGATAAGTGTTTACTATCCCGCCGCCCTGCCTGTTATCGCTCCATATCCTGCTTTCTGTGGGATTGCTGCTCCCGCTGTTCCCCTATCATGGATTTGAATTTTTCATCAAGCCCCGCCATATCCATGATGTTGTTGGCTTGCAGGAAATTCAGCACTTTCGCTGCGTCCTTTGGGTTGTAGATGGATTGGGAAACCTGCGATTTGCCCTGCCGCTCATAACTGCGGTGGTCGATACGCTCGGCGTGTCCGTACTGCTCCAACGCCCGGTTGATCCTTCCGCATATTTGATGTAGAAAGACAGCCCTGTCCCATTACCGCCAGAGAACAGCATATCATCCGTTTTTATATAGACAATAGATGTATGTGGTTTTGCACCTGCCACATTGTTCACCTGCGCCGCAAAACTCTTTCCAGCCACATTCTGCTGTGTCCTCCTTGCTCCCTGCCATGCCGGATATCCTGTTGTTCCTATTCCGTTAATATTCATTTTTTAAATCCTCCATTATTTTTATTATTGTGGCTCCTCTGTCGGTCAGAGCCGCATCCGCTCCCTCGTAATAAGTCCGAGCGGTTCATTGCCTCACCTCCGGGCAGACCGCAGAGGCAAAGCATTATGCGCCTCTGCGGAATAAGGTGTAAAGATTATATCTGTATATCCAGTATGCTGCCCGAAGATGGTTTTTTCACAAAGGTATTACCGCTTTTCACAAGCTGGCTTTCTACAGACTCTCTTGTAATGCCGTCCAGTGCCCCGGAAGGTATGGCTTTACCATAGTCCCATGTAGGATCAACTGTCTTAATCGCCGATTTAAACGCCTGCGCATATGCCTTATGATACTGCCCCAATGTCCAGCCTGCTGACAATCTGTCATCTGACTTCATCTGCTTATACATATCCATATAGATTTCCGTCTTTCCTTTTCCATCCCCCATTCCGTTATTGTTCAAAAAATTATTTTTCACGGCTTCAAACATTTTATCTTTGCTGCTTTCGGGAACATCAATAATCTTTTTATAACTGTCGCCTGTTTCATCTGTTACAAGAAGTCCTGTCAGTCCTGTATCCGGATCAACCCATTCTCCTCTTGAGTTGTAATTTTTCATTAAGTTTTTAATAGATTGAACATTCGTAAACATACTGCCAGTACAGCCGTCTTTTGTCATTTGCTGAATAACAGCTTTATACCGCTTGCTGCTTGTATCAATGCTCGCCGCCTTTAACTGCGACTGTATAGAACTGCTGTTTAATTGTGAAAACTGGAACACTCCGGGCAAGGTTGAACCTGTTTCCCATGTTATTTTTGTTCCCCCGAACATACTCTGGAACAAAAAACTGTAATTAGTAATATTCGACATAATATTGTCCTCCTTGACCTCAAAATTTGAAATCCTTTTCCTGTTACGCCTTTATATCAAAACTTGCTCCTGTTGGCGCAGACGTGCCGGAAACTTTAGATATAATGCTCTGAGTGACGCTTTTTACATCAGTGCCAGCAGCAGATACCGTGAAGGTTCCCGCTTCTTTGCCTTCCTCCAGTTTTTGTATCCTCTCTTTTCTTTCTGCCCGCCGTTCCGCTGCTTTTTCTTCCTCCGCCTTTTTCTCCTTGCGTCTCTCGGCGGCCTTTTCCTCGGCTGCTTTCTTCTCTTTCGCCCTCCGTTCCGCATTTTCTTTTGCTATCTTCCCATCGGGGTCACTTGTTCCGGAGATTGCTACTGAAATATTCCCATTTGCATCAACACTGTAGCTGAGATTGGTCAGCGTTCCTCGACAGCCTACTACTGCACTTTTTGCACAATCTGGAATCGCCGCCAAATTTTCTTCCAGATATTTTGCTTTTTCCGGGTCGTTCATGCATTTCTTTAGGAAAGCGCCCGATACGGATACCGTTGTCGGAACACCCTGCATGGAGGTTGTACCCGAATTCATATAGCTGTACTTGCCCTGCAAGTATTTGGAATAGTCATTGACATTGCTGTACCCCGTCTTGATCTGTTCCGTTTTTGTTCCCCCGGTTGAGGTTTTCAGTTCCACCGTGCTTGTTGTCACATTGCCTTCCTTTACAATATTGGTGTAACCTTTCCCATAATCGCTGTAATTGTTTGCGATCTCCATTGACATAATAATCATCCTCCTTCAAAAAATCTTACCTGCGGCCCCTCTGTCATTCAGGGCCGCCCATGCCCCTTGCGGTAAGTCCGGGCATGATGCCCGTATTTATCCGAGCAGCGAATCACCGCCTGCCACAGTTCCCATCATTACATTTGATTCATAAGCGTTGGAAGCCGCCGCCATCTGCCTGTCGCCAACCCAAGCATTTGCCAGCCTGCTTCTTTCCTGCTCCGCCTTTGCAATCTTTTCATTCAACATCTCCTGCTGTTGTCTCTTTGCCTGCGCCCGCTTCTCCAGATATTCTTCCAGCAGTTCCTTCTGCCTGTCTTTCTTTTCACTCCTCCTTTTATAGAAACTGTTCTGCGAACGCACATCAAATTCCGAATCATACCCAACGGGCCATGAATCCGCCCTGTACTCATTCAGAGTCGCACCGACAGTTATCAGCACGGAGCAGTTTCTCGGCGCATAGGAATCCCCCCAATCCCTCTGGATCAGTGAAAGAACCTTCTCCCTGTATTGCGGGTCTTCCTTCATCGCCTTGAATGCCGCCTCCGAGATATTGACAGCCGCATTGCTCACCGTCCTATGGTTGGTAACTTTAGAAAGGTCTTCATGAAATTCCTTCTTGAACAGCTCCATTTCTTCCGCTTCCGATAATTCCTGTGTACTGCCTGTTTTTTCCAGTGCAAACTTTTCCGTACCGTTTACATTTTTCGTGTTTCTCTTTGTTTTCACATTGTTCTGATAATAATTTTGTCCTATTCCACTGATAGCCATTTTTAATCCTCCATTATTTTGTTATGGAATTTCCTTTCGTAGGCCAGAGCCGTCCATGCCCCTTGTGGTAAGTCCGGGCATGATGCCTACATTTATCCGAGCATAGAATCACCATCTGCGACATTAGACACTAACTGTATGGATTGCTTCCGAAGCAGTCCACGCCCTCAGACTTATTGCTTTTCCAGTAATAATCATTGGAAACCTTTTCATTCTCCCGGATTACCTTGTTGAAATTCTGGCTCACGGCAAAATCTTTCGGATTCCAATGTATCACTTTGTTTGATAACGATACGCCATTCATTTTACTTTACCTCACCGCCTGCCGCTGTCTCCGTCATTATATTCGATTCATAGGCACTGGAAACCCTCGCCATCTGCTGCTTACTGCTCCATACCTTTGCCAGCCTGCTTCTCTCTCGCTCCGCCTTTGCAATCTTTTCATCCAACAGCTCCTGCTGCTGTCTCTTAGCCTGCGCCCGCTTTTCCAGATATTCTTCCAGCAGCTCCTTCTGCCTTGCCTTTTTCTCCCGTCCGGCATCTGCCTGCTTTGTGGAAGAACTCCCGGAATAACCCACATTCTCCTTCATGCCCTGCGTATAGCCGTAGCATTTCTCATAAGTATCATCTATATGGGTATACGCAACCACCGGAATATTTCCCCCGAAATCAACGGCTTTGTTCTTTGCCAGTGCATCCAGTATCTTCTTCTCATATTCCGGGTCTTCCTGCATCTTCTTATAAGCCGCATCCGTTATGTCGATTGTCCAATTCATGCCCCTCTGTGAAGGGTGTGTATACAGGCTGTTCATCTTTTCATCAAAATATGCCTTGTACTCATCCAGCGTCATGTCCTTTGGGGAAACAGCGCCTTTCTCCGCAACCTTTCCCGCGAATCCGGCATCTGCCCACTTTTCTTCCTTCCTCACGCCCTCATAGCCTTTTGCCCCATAATAGCCGCCATAAACTGTACCTACTTCCATTGTCACATTCTCCTTCCTTTTTCATAAAATTATTATTATATTTCCTTCTGCTGCAGCATGACCGTGACCTTGAACACACCCCTCCCCGCCTTGATATCCATATATCCAAGATAGCGTTCCGCCACGTCCCTTACATTTTTCAGGCCGACACCATGCTCCATCAGTATCTCCGGCAGGCTGCTGTGCTTCACCGTTGCCGGTACCGCCTCCCCGTCCTGCCATTCCAGCTTCCCGTCAAAACTGTTCTCCACCTCCACCAGCAGGAAATGGTTCTTCCTTTTCAGCGTAAGGCTGATGCGGCGTTTCTCCTGTTCCAGTTTCTCACAGGCTTCTATGGCATTCTCTAAAAGGTTGTTCAGGATGATTCCCATGTCAAAGGCAGAGATGGTATCCGTCTCCCTGTATTCAAACTTCACCCGGAATGCAGTCCCGGATTTTGCCGCCCTCCGGTATTTGTCATTGATGATGACATCCGTCACTGCATTTCCCGTGCTGAACTTATAATCCAGCTCCTGCACGGTCTCATCCAGTTTGTCAATGTACCTCTCCACCTCCTCGTACTTTTCCCCGGCAACAAGGCCTTTGATATTTGCCATGTGGCTTTTCATTTCATGCCTTACTTTACGGATACCGCCATAAAAATTTTCTGCTTCCTCCAGCCTCCTTTTCATGGCTTTCATCTGCTGTTCTTCCGCAAAATGCCTTTCCCTCTCGCCCTGCAGTTCCTTGTACTTCTGGAAAATATAGATGGCAGAAATCTCCCCGGTGCTGAGAAGGGCTGCAATCATTGGTATTTTCCACACCATCTCCTTCCTCTGGGCAAAAAGGAAAAATATCTCCTTATCAATCTGAACCATCGAAATATCCATAATCATCCATGCCAGCATACTGCCGACGACATTCAGGACGGAAAGGAAAATGGCATCCTGCCAGCTCATGGACACTGGGCTTTTTACAATCTTTTTCAGAATCCAGGTCATGGAAACAAATGAGAGCGTGTATAATAAAATATTACAGCCCTGGCCTATTACCTGGCTCTTATACATATGGAGCATATACTCTGCATTCCGGACGTCCAGCCTCCCCATCAGGCCATCCATCAAAAACTGGTAAAGGCTGTTTGAGACCAGAAAACTCATCCCGTGGAAGTTGTAAAATAGCAGCAGCGTGAAAACAGCCTTTTCCAGGCAGCCTTTATATCTGATACGGCAGTACCCCAATGCAGCAGCCGCCGATACCGCATACCTCACCCACCCCGGAACACCGGGGCATAAACGCAGGAGTACATTTACCGCCGCAAATATGCCTGCAGATAACATCTCCTTTTTTCCCTTTTCCGGCCTGAAAAAAATGTCCCAAACCACCAGAAAGAGCATGACCTGCAGGAGAACAAGATATAAGTCGCATATATTTATGAATAATCTATAACTCTCCTGACTCATCTGCCGTCCTCCGCAATGTATTCCAGATACGCCTTTATAAAATCCTGGTACTTGTACTTGGAGATCAAAAGGCGTTTCCCGTTCTTCATCTGCACTTCCGTCCGGCTGTATCTCTCCACATATTTCATGTTCACCAGATACCCCTTATGAATCCGGAAAAATCCCTCCCGCAGCTCCTCCTCCATCTCGCTTATCTTTCCATAACATTCTATTTCCTCGTCCCGCATGGATACGATGATCTTCCTGTTACTGCTCTCAATGTAGTAAATGTCATCAACTGCGACATTCCTCGTGATGCTCCCGCTCCTGACCAGTATTTCCTTCGGTACAGTGCTATTTTTTCTGCCTAGGCAGCGGCACTCCCTGACAGCCCGCGCAAACACATCTTCAAATTCCTTTTCGTCTATGGGCTTCACCAAGTATTGAAACGCATTGACGGAAAAAGCCTTGGGCATATACTCCGGATATCCCGTTACAAATATCAGCAGGGGCAGGCTCCCCCACAGAGGTTCTTCCCTTTCTTCCTTCCAATCCCTGACCCGTTCTGCCGTTTCCATTCCGTCAGTTCCATCCATGGAAATATCAAGAAACAGGATGTCTAACTGTTCCCTGTCCTCCTGCTCCCAAAACTGCAACAATTCCTCCCCGGAGGAAAATTCCATGATCTGGCAGGATACGTCCTGCTTTTCTATCAGCCTTTTTATCAAATAACGGATATTTTCTTCGTCATCGCAAACCGCTATATTCAATCTGACTCACCTCGTATCAATGTTTTATTACCAATAAGGGCTATTATTTCCCGTCCACCTATTTTATCGGCAGATACCAGCAAAAAGGAAGAACGGGTGTTGTATCTGGACACTTGACGGTAGTGACTGGACATTTCTAAAAATATATTACCGTTCTCCACATGAGGTAAGGCGGATGCCCTGCAAGGCGGCACAAACAGGGACCGCCGTGTAAGCATATTACCTCTGATTCCCCCGCTTTCCAAGTGGTTTTCTGAATAGGAAAAAGGGCCTGTGAGCCCTTTCCCCATTTCTCCTTAGTGCAGTTTCAGTAACTGGTTCTGGACTGCCTGGACAGCGAGGGGGACAACACCGATATGCTGCACTTTTGCAGTCTGATGAATGACTACCATCTCAAAGACTTGTCCAGCAAAGTAAAATCGGTTCTTCATGCAAAGAAGAAATGCTCATGTACGGTAAAGAAGCAAGCAACCGAAAACAAGAGATAGACAGCCAGTTATACACATTCCCACAATGCCGACTACGGCGGAATCCCTCAATCAATCCTTTTCGACAATATGATGTGCTATTTTTCATAATGTGCTATAATTTTTCTGTTGGCTTAAAGTGCGCTTCATAGTTTATCTTAAATGAAAGGTGGTTTTCGAGATGTATTCAGCAAAAGAAGCCGCAGAAATAACAGGGTTATCAACCGCAACATTAAGATATTATGAGAAAGAAAAATTGTTGCCGCCAATAGCCCGGACAACACAAAAATACAGGCAATATAGTGACGAGGATATTGAGTGGATAAAGATGATACAATGCTTGCGCGGGGCAAATGTACCTATCCATTCTATCAAAAAATATGTTTCCCTTTTAAGGCAAGGCAGCGGAACAATTCCGCAACGGTATGAAATGGTTTTAGAATACAAAAAAGATATTGAATCTCAAATGTCAGACTTAAAAAATGCCCTTGCTTTGACACAAAGTAAGCTGATGTTTTATCAAGAAATCTTGAAACAGCCTTGTGGTAATAATATGACATATCTTGAAGAATGGCACTCGTTCAAAAATGGGGGAATTGGCGAAAAATGAAAACAGCTTTAATTACAGGAACTACAAGCGGAATTGGCAAAGCATTTGCTGAAAAATTTGCAAGTATGGGAAATAATATTATTCTTGTATCAAGAAACGAGGAAAAGTTAAAAAGACAGCAAAACGATTTGCAAAGCCAATATCATGTAGCAGTAAAATTCATTGCTTGCGAATTAACACAATCAAATGCGGTTGATTTGATTTTTGAGAGGTTGAATAATTGGCAAGTATCTGTTGATTATCTTGTAAATAATGCTGGTTTTAATGAATGTGGATTGTTCACTAATACAGATATGGAGCAAGAAATGAAAATGATTGATTTACATATTCGATTTGTTACACAAATTACAAAACGTATTTTACCCATGATGAAAAAGAATAACTATGGGCGAATAGTGAATGTCGGTTCAACAGGTTCATTTATACCCTCTCCATCAGATGCAGTATATTCAGCAACAAAAGCCTATATAATGTCGTTCTCTAATGCTCTTTATGGAGAACTTAAAAAGACAGATATAAAAATAACTTCACTTTGTCCCGGAGCAACGGAAACAGAATTTGCAGCAAAAGCAAATATACAAAATACTCTGCTATTCAAATATGCAGTGATGAAGCCGGAAAGTGTAGTAGAAATAGCTTACCCCAAATTGATGAAAGGGAAACGGTTAGTTGTTCCGGGTATATATAATAAACTCTTAGTATTTTTCTCAAAGATTTTGCCTATTGGAGTGACGAATAGTATTACCTTAACCATGATGAAATGAGGGCGTTTGATAAAATGATAATCAAGATTTACAAAAGCCCGTAAATTCCACTATTTGTTATGCAAATGTAAAGTCAGATTGATAGCGTGTAAATGCGGTTTTTGATATGATTGGGTTACTAAATCAAAAGGAGGAACACACATGGAATTTTCAGAAAAACTCATAACGTTACGCAAAGGTAGGAACTTGACGCAGGAACAATTAGCCGAGCAGTTAAATGCTTCCAGACAGTCTATCTCAAAATGGGAAAGCGGGCAAGTTATACCCGAAGTAGAAAAGATTGTTGAATTAAGCAAGGTATTTAATGTAACACTGGATTATCTGTTGAAACCGTCAGAAATAGATGAGTTATCCGTTAAGACAGATATGCTGGAACAGCAACAAAAGCAGCTGTTAAACAGAGAGCAGACACGCACAAAAGTTTTTAAAAATATTTTATATTCGGCTGCAATTTATTTAATATGCTTTGCGGTATTCTTTGTAGGACATTACTTCTATTTCTCTTTAGAATGGGAAGTATGGGGGAAACCTATAATTTTTGCAGAGTTTTTTATTGCAACTGCAATTGTTATAGTTATTTGGGCAAAGAGCTTTACTAACAGACAGAAAAACTGATTTTCATTGGTAGATAATCAAGGGGCGATAGCCTAAGTGCTACTGCCCCTTTGGTTATAAAATGCAGCCTTAAACCATGCAACGCCCTATGTGGGAGAAAGGGGGAATCATCTATCTTGCACAGAAACATACAGAGAACACATCATGTATACTTTCAATGGCTATTGCAAGACTGTCATACGCTTTGCGGCTATCAACGCATGGCGTGACAGGAGCAGGCGGCGGCAAAAAGAAATATCCCTTGAATATCTCACAGAAGAAAAGTTTTACCCTTTAGGCACAACAGACGAATACTTTGAAGCACCCTATGAAGAATACCCCATTACGATATGCGGTCAGACAGTTATCCTCACCAATGGGAGCTTGCTGCTGCCCTGTTATCCCTGCCGGAGAAGAACCGGGAAATCATTTTCCTTTATTTTTTCGGGCATTACACACAACAGGAAATCGGGGAAATGTACGGACGCTGCCGAAGTACGACCGGGTATCAAATCCGCAGGACGTTACAGCTTCTGCACAAAGAAATGGAGGTGCTTTCACATGGGGAATCCGAACCTTTTACCCTATGAAACGATTGTCCGGGCGACCAGCGGAGAGCCGGAAGCCGTGGACGAGGTTTTACAGCATTACAGCAAGAGAATCCGAATTGCCGCCATTGAAAACGGGTATATCGACAGGGATACCGAGGACAGCATAAAATCCCGGCTTGTTGCCGTATTGTTCAAGTTCCGGTTTGATGAACAGGAAGTATAAGAAATCGCTTTCATTTTTGGGAAAACGGATATATAATAAAGCACAGATAAAGTGGGAGTAATTAACAAAGTGACAAAGTTCAGCATGGAACGTTAATTTCACATTTTGGTTCAAAGGAAGAAAAGTCAAAAGGAAGAAAAAACAGAGTAATCCGATGAACATGAATTTTTGTTAAAAAAACGGAGGCGCTATGACAATAAAAAAGCTGTTCTATATTGCAATCGCAGGAAGCGTACTTTGCTTCTGCGGAGATATGTTATTGGGTTGCTTTTACCCTATGGAAAAAGTGGGGATTTTTCATCTTTTTCCTGCATTTTCAGAAGAATGGTCAAATGCTACGTCTATTAGGTTCATTATAGGCGGATTATTGGGCGTGATTGCACTTCTTTTAATGTTTTGCGGGTTTTACGCTATATCTGTTTTACTCAAAGAAAAAGTCGGTAAATATGATAAACTGTTTTTTATAGCATCTATTGTATTTGTCTCTGTAGGAACATTATACCATTGTGTATTTGCAATATCCGCATGGCTATATAATCAACTAGCAGAAGAGAATATAGTATTAGCTAAGCGGATTAGTGAACGCTTTTTTACTACATTCATCTGTGTTGCATTTTTGGCTGCAATAAGTTTTATAATTTTATCAATTATTATATTTTGTGTTGCGATAAAAGGAACATGGGGAAAGAAAAGATGGGTGCTGATAAATCCGCTTTTGTTTATGGGAATTTCAATTATGGTTGCAACCGTTTTACCTGCTAATTCTATAATCAATGGTGTGTTTGATTGGGGACAACAAAGTTTGGCTTTGCTGCTAGTTTTCTGCGCATTTTCAAAAATCCCTTGCACAACTTCCAGTTTGTAGAATTGTAGCCAGCTAAAAACTGAATAACCGCCGCTACATAAAACGGCACACCAAGACAGGAAATCAAGAAAAGGTTTCCTGTTTTTTTGCGCCCATTTTTGGCATTTTCAAAAAATGTCGGTATTATGCCGTGCAAAGGGGGATAGAAAGAAATTCCCTCTCCCGTTTGGCAAATTTGCAAGCTGTCCGTGGAGGGCGGGCGAGAAGAAATTTTTATAAATTCCCGCCTATTCCGGCTTGTGTGGTTTTGTAAGGAATAGAGGGATATTTCCGCAAAACAACGTCCATTTTGCTCTTTGCTGGTTTGTAGGCATTAGAGGGAGAAATACCGCCACAGCTTTGGCAAAATCCCTGCTTGCGGCACTAAAGATATTGAGAGCGAAATAGCGCCGCAAAGTTGGCAGAAGCCCCGCCCTCTTCGTCGAGGGTATCAGCAAAAGCTCACACAGAACTGCACCGGTTCCCGTTCCTATAAAGACAAGACCATGATAAGGAAACCGGAATCGGAATGGATTTCCCATGAGGGCGCGCACGAGGCGATTATCGGGCCAGAGCTGTGGGAGGCTGTTCAGAAAATCAATCAGGCGGCAAAACAGATTTCCGCTAACAATACGCCGCCCCAAACATCTCTGTTTACCGGAAAGTTTTCCGTTTCCAGTGCTAATTTGCGTTGTTTTCCGCTATTTCCTTAACCTTTTTTGTTATCTGTTCCTCGGCTATCCGCTTGAATACCGTTTCCATTTTTTCAGTGCCTACATAGTGCCTTTCCACGATAATTTTTGTGAGTGGGTGCTGTCGGGTGGCTCTATGCTGTGTGTTGCTGTCTTTACTCATAAATCTGCTCCTTTACAATAAAATAGAGCGCATAGATTTTTTCTATACGCTCTGACGCTGTGTTACTTATTCAGTTCTGATTGTGGGAATGGTTGTTTAGATACACAGGAATTTGTATCAGCTTTGCAGATATTCAATCAGCTTATTTGCATATTCATCGCTATGCTCGTGTAAATACTGCCCATGTCCCATATGTTCAATCCCTATATCTACTATAGCGGGCAGATATTTCTTTAACAAAGTAACGCTCTTCCTTGGATATTGCTCATTTGAGCCTCTCCAGAACAAAATAACCCCCTTGTAATTTCTTATACTTTCAGGAATATGATACCTATACACAAATTCACACGCATTTTTTATAGTATTTGAGGTGATGCCCGTATAAAGCATTTCGATAATACTGTTGTTATCTTTTCCCATAACGGCGTCCATCATAAATTTAGGGATTGCTTTTCCGTTTTGAATCCGCTTGATTGCTTTGCAGAATATATATTCATATGGCTTTGTCAACAAGCCCATCTTTGTCAGAAACGCCGCATCCAAATGTGTTTTAGCGACATTAACATTGCCCCTTCCAATAATTTCAACAGCCATTGTTGCTCCCATAGAAAATCCAGACAGACAATACAAATTACCAGATAGATTATTTATTATGTAATTTTCTATCTCGTCGCAATTGTTTTTAAGACTGACAAGTTCATCTGTTCTTTCACTGTGACCATCCACTTCTGCCAATATCACATAATAATCTGACAAATGTTTTAAAATTGGTTCATAGCAAAGCATTGCTGTGGAAGCCATTCCATGTATAAATAGTATTGACCTATTATTTTTATCGCCAAAACATAAAAAATTCATAACACTATCCCCACCAATTCCGATTTTGTACCTTTAACAGAATACCACAATCAAACCCATATTTCTATTGAATTTCCATTAAATTTCTTCCTCCCTCCGCTTAGTCCTGCTTTGTTGTTTATTGTGCTGTCGGCTCTCGTTCTGAAGCTCCCTCTCAAGGTTTCTCCTGTTATAGCTGATAACTTCCGCATACGCTAATTCTGTGGCGGTCTTGGTCTGCTCCTTGCCGATACTGTCATATTCGGACTGTAAGGACTGTATTTCCGCTTTCCACTGTTTCGGCGTTATCTTCTCGCCGTTCTGTAAAAGGCTCTGCATACGCTCCTTTAATTCGGGGTACTTCGATAAGCTGTCCTTATGCTCCTTATCATACCGCATTTTTGCAAGTCCTTTGAGTGACTGGCTCTCCTTATAGGTGGCTTGGATTGGCGCATAGAGGGCATACATTTTTGACAGTTCCTTTCGTCGGTTTAGTTTCTGCCCCTTTGAAAGATGTACCGTTTCCAACTGCTGATATTTCTGCTCCCTGTCCTCTGTGAATTTCGCAAGACTCTCAAAGCTGTCTATCTTCCTTGTCGTGATGAATTTCTCCGCATTGTCGGCTGACTGCAAGGCGGTTCTGTCGGATATTCTTCTTAGATGCTTTCCGCTGACAATCGGCAAGTCAAGTCTGTCTTTGCGCTCCCTCACCTTTGCAATCATTTCCATGACTTCATTCTTCACGCTGACCGCTGTATTTTTAATCTGCGTACTTTTGTACGTTGCGTACTATGCTCTGTGAAGTTCCTGCTTGGCAAGCATGAGCATTTCTTTTGCCTGCTCCAACAGCATATTGTTTTTGATGATTTCCCGATTGACGTTTCCCCTCTCGGTCTGTACGCCTTTACGCTCTAAAGCATTAGCGGTTGCCCCGATATGGATTGTCGGCTCTCTGTCAATCCCCTGTTCTTTAAAAGAGCGGTGTTCCCAATGTAGCGCAATCCCCAACTGCTCATTGGTGGTGTTGATTGTGTCGGCTAAATCTTTTCGCCACATTTTGGCGTTCTCTTTGCTGTTCCAGTCGGTGCTGTCGGCGGTGTGGCATTTCCACTGTTTCCTGTTCCGCTTGTCAACTTTCTGCTGACCTGTCTTTTTATCAATCACTGGTATCTTCTCGCCGTTCTCGTCAAGGTCATAAATCTTCTTTTGTTTCGCTCCCCATTCCCCGTTTTCTGTTAGAGGGCGCATGGTAAGCCATGCAGATACAGGAAGAAGATTATTTCTGTCAGGTTACACACCGGACATGGGATACTATCCTCCATGACATAAGGGAAGTGCACAAGGACGATACGGACAGTGCGCCGGACGGCTCCAATGCCATGAAACTAATCAAAGACGCAAAGAAGGCACTGGCTGTGCCGGGTTCCTATCTGGATGTGTTCACCGCCCTTATGTGTACGCAGCTTCAAATCCGGTATGAGAGGCTGTCGGAGCAGGAGCGCACGGTTTTGAAGAATGTTATGAAAAAAACTCCGGCATATAAGGATTCACCGTTGAGTAGGATGAAACGGAGATAAAGAAATGCCGTTGCTTGGGCTTTTATCCATGCAACGGCATTTTGAGAGGTTCCGCTGCCATGATGAAGCTTCCCGTCTGCCTTTAACTGACGGAATGCATTTGCCATGCGGATTAGTATTTCCGGCTGTATATCCAGCGAATGGTGTGCAGGGAATACCCTTTTTACAGGCAGTGCCGCAACTTTTTCCAGTGAAGCAAGATAGGCTTCCGGGTCAGTGGAAGGGTAATAGGCAAACAAGGTATCTTTATAGACCAAATCGCCGGTAAACAAATATCCTTTGTCTTTTTCCCAAAAACATAAATGTCCGGGAGAGTGTCCAGGCGTATGCAGCGCTTCAATTTCCCTGCTGCCAATATCGATTACATCATAGTCATTTAATACTTTTGTTGGTATACCCTGAAAGAATACATAATCGTCAACATGAAAATCGTCAGGCAAATCACAACGGTCAACTACCATTTCCTTAACAGTTTCTATTGTCAGGGGGAATTTCCCGTTCAGCCAGTCCAATTCTTCTGCGTGTGCGTAAAATTCCGGGAAATATTTATGCCCGCCGATATGATCCCAGTGAATGTGCGTGGCAACCGCCGCAATCGGTTTATCCGTAAGTTTACGGACTTCATCATATATATTGGAAATCCCCAGTCCTGTGTCAATAAGCAGGCTTTTCTCTTTTCCATTCAACAGATAACAGTGGGTTTCTTCCCAATGCCGGTATTCGCTTATGACTATGGTTTCATTATCAATCTTGTCTATTGTAAACCAGTTATCCATTATCTCCAATCCCTTCCATTAAGATTGATGTGCCTGCATATATTCCACTTTCACTTTATCAATCGTTTTACCGCCAATTCCAAAGTTCTTATCTGGCAGTTCTTTAATCGTAGTCACAAAAAATTCCTGCGGCACATTCATAATTTCAGAAGATACTTCTGTCAATCTTTTTATCAGCAGTTCCTTTTGCTTATCAGATAAAGTGCCGCTTTCAACTGTAATGTATGGCATTTTGCCCCTCCTTCCACTTTTCATTCATTGTTTATTCAGCCCTACCAAATGGGCAGTTATAGTTTTAAGCTATATTGCAAAAGATTATAACTGTGTCCATCTTTGCTGTCTGTTTTAGGTACTGAAGAAATCACTGTAAATCCTAATGACTTTGCTAATTGATTGGAAGCCCTGTTTTCTTCTCTTGTTGAATAAATAAACTCTTTTGCACTAAATTCTTCTTTGCAGTATAGTATCAAGCCTTGAAGAATCTGCTTGCCAAACCCTTTTCCCACGTAATCCGGCCCCAGACATATCCCTGCTTCCTGATAGATGTAAGGTTCGATTTTTTCTACACCAGCAAATCCAATCGCCTTACCGGTTGCTTTTTCATAAACCAGATAGGTATCATGCTCTTTCTGAAATGCAATGGTTTTCATGATTCTTATTTTGGCGTTTTCTTCGCTTGTAGTAATATTCCATTCCATGTATTTTGCGCTTTCTGGCTGTGACCAGACATTACAATACATTTCCTTCCAATCTGAAAACTTTGCCTTATCAAGAATCAGGCTCTCCGTTTCAATCATTTTAAAATGTTCCTCCAGCACTGGCTGACTTGTTGCCGTTTCTATTATACTGCAAAAGCGGCCTTTGTCTATATTTATTTTTCATGCTCTGCTGATGGTTCGTTCTTAGTAATAATAAGCTGCCCCTGCTGGCATTTCACGGTGATTTTGTCCCCTGCGGAGAATCCGGCCTGTTCCAGCCAGTTCCCCTGTAATAGAATCTGTGGCGGTGATTTTTTAAAAGCCCCACGTCCATTATAAACAGTCAGTTTGCGGTCGTCCATCCGTCCTCTTTCCCCTCTGCCTGTCGGCACACGATTTCAAATACATTCCCGTCCTCTGTCCTGACAGCGAGCAGGCTGTTCCTCTCGTTGTTATTCGTTAGTTTATCTGAACCAAAATCCCTTCTTTTTCTTCAAATTAAATAAGATACAGGATGCCTC
>NZ_RAZG01000067.1 GCF_003612565.1 Roseburia sp. 1XD42-69
GAGTACAAAACCTAAGTTGGCTTTTTAGAGAGCTTTATTTTATTTTTATATTTCTTCGTGAAACAGCCCTAACAGGCGTTGACAGTAGTAGCAAGCAATGCCCCGGTATATACCCGGCGCAGCTTGTTGGTGGCCGACGGCCCCCAAGCCCCCCCAGTGCATCGGCGCAGCTCCGCCCGATGCACAAGCCGCCGTCAGCGTCTGCTGGTATATATCGGCAGGGGAGGACACCCCGGCGGAGCCGCCCCCGGAGGGCGCACGGCTGCCGTCAGGCAGTACCACCATCGCGCCCTGGCAGGTGGTGGGTAAGTGCGCCCTAGCAGAGGGCCTATAAAGAGAACGGAGCGCCCAGGTCATCCCCGGACGCTCCCGCTTCGGTTCCTTCCTGCTGGTCAATCACCGCCTTTCCTGCCTGTGTCATTCTGCCACAAATGAACCGTCAGCCAATGTGTATTTGGATAGTGAAACCACCCTTTATACAATACATCTCAGAAATCCATGTTGGAAGATTACGCCCACTGCAACGGTTTCCCCAACCCGACCCATTTCACGGAAATGTAAACCGCTTAATTGATACAAAGGGAATGAACAGAATATAGGGAAAACCGCTGAAAACAAGGGGTTCCGGCACATTGGTTGTTGCTGGAATCTCTTGTTTGCTTTTTGACCGGTTTGAGAATCTGAGGCATAGTCGGCAGAGGGGGTGTTCACTTTTGAACCCTCCCAAAAGAGCATTTGAACCCCGTGGTCAGAAAAATGAACACCCCATAGGTCGTTTTGAACCCAGTGGTCAAAAAAGTGAACCCCCGTGGTCACTTTTGGAAGTTGGCTCTGATGCTTTTGAAAAAATCATTAACAGCCGCTCAGGCGGCAATCTTGAATTGATGCCATAGGAATTTGGGTACTCGCAGACAAAAGTATTGAAGAATGGCTTAAAATCAAGGGATTTTAGGCTTGGTGGGGTTCATCACGGTGGGTGGTGGGCCCCGCTTTTTCGTGTTTGTATGAGAGTTTCCGTGATAGTTTGGAGTATTGCCTGTTTGTTTACAACTGTTATCGAAATCATTATACAAATGTGTTCTTAAAATTAGAAATAGTAAGAAAGCAATAAATGTGGTAATATATGTATAGAAATTGATTTGCTAGGAAAGATAAGCAATATGATGAATGGGAGAAAACTATGGATATTTTATTAGATGGTAAGTTAAAGTGTATTTCAATATTAACAAGAATGACAGTTTCTGATTATTTAGGTTTGGTTGAAAAAGCATATAGTAACCGAGGCGGTATTTCCGGGCAACGGGAAGCATTAAAACAAAAGACGGCGATTTCAATAAGAAATAGGATGATAGAAGATATTAAGGGTGGGACTATCCTTCCGCCCATTGTGGTTGGAGCGGTTGTAAGTGGAGATAGGTATGATGAAATTGTAAAGGGGAATGCTACGGATGAGGATTTAAAAAATGAAATAATTATAGATCAATTGAGCATTATTGATGGTATGCAAAGAACAACTGCTCTTTTGAAAGCTGTTTCTGAGAAAGAAGATGTTAACAAAAGAGAGATAAGAGTAGAATATTGGATTTCTGATAATAGCAATAGTTTATTATATAGGATGCTTGTTTTGAATACAGGACAAGTTCCGTGGAACGTTAGGCGGCAAATTGAAGTTATTTTTTCGGGAATTATAAAGGAAATACGTGATAAAGTAAATAATATAGAAGTAATAACTATTTCTGATTCTTCCAGACGAAGTAAAGGGGGACAATATCAAGCGGGAGATTTAGTTGAGCTTTTTTTGGCATTTGGAGCTAGAACATGGAAAATTAATACCAAAGAAAAATTAACAGATGAATTTACAAGACATGATTTTTTACAAAGTAGTGGAGAAATAGACTTAGTTAATTTGTTTTGTGAAGTATTGGAAAACATGGTGAATTTGGATATTCTTATTGATACGAAATGTAAAAAAAGCGAAGAAGAAAATACCAGCAAATTTAAAACCGGAAAAGACCTGTTTGCTAGTCAACCGGCAAGAATAGGATTTATTTCTGCTGCGGGGGAAAAAATAATTGGTAGACCGGGTGATGAAAGAAGCCAAGAGAAAATAGATGAGTGCAAAAGGGTGTTTTTTGATACAATAAACAATGTGTCAGAAAATCTTAAAGCTAAAAGTGATGAAGACGTTTTAGATTATATTGATTTTGCAACTCTAAATCAAAAGATGGAAAGAAAAATGTCAAAAGTCGGAGATTATGAAAGAGAACTATTTTATGAAGCATTTAAAGTGTTGATTGACGAGAATGGAGAAGTGAATACATTAGGTATTTGTTGGAGGGCAATATAGTTGGGAGTTACAAGAAGAGAAGCTAGTGAGAAGATTTTTCGCTTATTAGCAGATTATGTGCTTTCTGCTGACTCAACATACGGCTTTGATTTGAGCAAATGCTATATTGATTTTCAACAGTTTGATAAATGTATGCTGGATACAATGAGTACAGTATATATGCAAGATTTTATTCCCAATGCAAATTTTTCAATAGTTAAATATAATGGAAAAAATATGCTGGTTATAATTGGGGAGACTAAAATAAATTTTTCAGACGCTGTACTTATTCAGTGTGAAGTAGATTTGGCAATGTTTGTATATTCAGTTTTTGTTCTTAATGCTAATGTGAGTCATACAAAGGAACCAATTGAAATATATAACAATGTACTTTGCCAACCAGAAGATGAAGCATATCATGGGCATAATTTAGATGATTTAATAGAGTGTTTTGAGAATATTGTTTTTTATGAAATTCCAGAAACGAGTAGTTTGAGTATTGAGAACCCTTATGATTCGTATGCGTATTATTTGCTGAAAAAGTTGCAAGTAGAGTCTTTGAAAAGGGAAGACAGGACATTAGATATTTTGGAAGAAATTATCTTGAATGGGAATAATAAAATACCATTTCACAATATAGTATTAGCTTTATTGGCAAACCAATGGAATCATAGTTTTTTAGAAACGTACAGATGCATAGAACATTTATTTCATGTTATTAGATTGGAAGAGTTTTATAATGTATTAAATACGCCCTTAACAATGCTTGATGTGGCAAGGGAGATTGAAGATAAAATATCTTGGCGGCCAAATGAGGAAAGTGCCATATCTGATATTTTTAAAGAAATTAGCAACTTACATATTACATCAGAGTTAGAGCAGGTAAAGAATAAATATGATAATAATATCAAAATTGAAAGATGGTATTATAAACAAAGAAATTCAATTGCACATTACAGAGCAATTCATGAGCCGTTGAAATTTGATAATAGTGAATGGAATATAATGATTCGTTTTAATCTTATGGTTGTTGAGCATTTGTATGAAAAATATAAAGATAAAATTTAGAAAAGAAACTATATAAATATAATTGGCAAAGTTCTAACGTTGGGAGCAATATCTCTAGTACCCAACGGTGTCTTAGTTTCCGGCAGATACGGACACGGAAAGCCGAAAAAGCCCGTAAACACGGCACTTTCGGCACTACATAGGTTTCAATTTTACATTATTTCCGTGTGCTTTTAGGGGCATTTTTACATTAGCGAGGGTGCAAACAGTTGTTCTGGGGTTCTTTTGCCTGATAGTATATACTCGTAGGCAAAAGTCGGTTATTATCACGGAAACTCGGATACTAACAGGCAAAACTCTATACTATCACGCAAAAGTCGATACTCGCAGGCAAAACCTTTATACAAACACGGAAACTGCCTGTATTATCACGGAAACAGGATGGGAGTTTTCGTGATAGTATAAGGGTTTCCGTGATAATATACAGAGTTTCCGTGTTTGTATATGAGAAAAACGGTAAAAATTAAATGGATAAATGATAAAGAATAGCAGGAAAGTCTATCATGGTTTTCCTGCTACTTGATATTATTATACGCTTTACTCCCGTTCTGTAGATATTTTGATTACAATAGTTGTTTGGTCTGTATTATTCCAAATAGAATGTGGTACCATGCCATCTACAAAGAAAGATTCATTTTTTTGACAATCACTTCCTTGTCATCAAGAATAACCTTTGCTTCGCCGTCAACTACGATGAAGATATGATTATCGCTATGTGTATGATTTCCCTCCGGGCCACCGCCGCCTTTTTCAATATAGGCAATTGCGCCCCATTTAATTTTACCATTTTCTTCAAAAAGTCTTTTGGCAGAAAATCCTTTATGGTTTGGTGGTGTAATAAACTCCTGCATATCGGTTACTCTCCTTATCTGGTTAATTTAAAAATTTTGCTTTATTTCAAGAAATTATTGAATTATTATAGCTCTATAGGTGGGTAGTGGCAAGCCTCAAATTGAAAACAACGAAAAAAGTTCTAACAATTCATGATTTGTATTCTTGTGTAAGTTTTTGCGTGTCCCTTTTACCGGGGAGTTGCTAGATTTCTGAATCCTATGGATAAGGGTATTTCTGCTGGGATGGAGAGAGGTTACTGTGCCGCTTTCACAATCATGGAGCATTTTGATAATCCATCAATGATGTGTGGTATATCGGCAAAGTACGGTAAAGCTGAAATCCTATATGCAGCACTAGTGGAGCTTTGCAGGAGGAATGGCGGGCACGTTCAGGGAGATGAAATAACGTCAGAATTATTGAGAAAGTATCACTTATCTGTTAGAATATGTGAAAAGATAATTATTCGTTAACAGGATAGGAGTGAAAGCCGTATGCGATATTATCAGTGTGATAAATACCCAATCGAGTTCGTGTTGTCGGAGAATATTGATAAGCACTTTGGCTCCCATAACCATGTAGGGCATTATGTCATATCGGTGGTCATGCAGGGAACGGTGGCAGTTTGCTTGGAGAACAGGGAAGTGGTGTGCCACAGAGGGGATGTGTTTATCATTCCCCCTTATGCCATGCATTCCGTGTGTCAGGGAAGGGACGCGCATCTGCTGTCCATGTGCATAGGGACTGCCTTTATAAAAGAGACTGATATGGAAACGGCAGGGGGGATTGTTCAGGGTTTGTTAAGGGATGCGGCAGCGCAGGACATTTTCGGAAGGGGGCAAAGGGAAAAGCTGCTAACTTCCGTACGGACGGTTTACGGTCTCCAGGATAACGGACAGAAAGAGATGGATGCAGGCATAAAAATTCTGGCTAATAAAATTACAAGTCACCCGGAACAAGAATTGTCCGTAGAAACATTGGCGGCAGATATTTTTGTCAGTAAATATTATCTCATAAGGAAATTTAAAAACAGTGTCGGAATGACCTCGCACCAGTTCTGTATCCAGAACCGCATAAGGAAATCGCAGGGGTTGCTGGATGAGGAAAAAACAATCAGCAGGATCGCCGCGGAAATGGGATTTTACGACCAGAGCCATTTTGACAAGGCTTTCCAGAAGATTGTCGGGATATCCCCGTCAGAATATATCCATTCAAAAAAGCAGATAGTGAAGAGTACATAGGGCAATTTTTTACAAGACATGGCAGCTTCCGAAGAATATGATTGAAACGTAAGGCAGATCACATATTTTATCGGAGGTGCAGGATGGATACATTTGAATTATTTAACAATGGAAAATTAGTTTTGCCGGAAAAGGAGGCTGGCTTTGCAGAGATCGAATGGTCAAAGCATCCAACATTTGAAGGCGTGGAACTGAAGCACATCATCACGGCAAAGGACACAGAGGGGAAGTTCAGCTACCATTTGGTGCGGATTGCTTCAGGGTGCAGTATTGGGAACCATATCCATGAAACGCAGTTAGAAACGCATGAAGTGATAATGGGCAACGGAAAGTGTGTAAATGCAGGCAACGCCATTCCGTATGAACCCGGTACAATATCTATCATGCAGGCTGGTGTGCCGCATGAAGTCAATGCGGGTTCAGAGGGGTTATATCTGTTTGCCAAGTTTATGCCTGCATTATGTTGAACTAAATAAAAGGATAATAAGCAAGACCGCCGCACTATGGACTTCATCCGCCATATGCGGCGGTCTGCTTTTTTCTGTAGGCAGGCCGGGCGGCCTGGTAAGGGAAATCACTTGGAAAGTGGGGAAGTAATTTCCCATAATCTGCCCTCTGTCCATACCCATATCATGCAAAAGCGTCAACGGCTCTTAACAATTAATAATAATTGACCGATATATAAAGTGACGAAATAAAACGAAAGGAAGGCAGAGATATGGCAAAGGAAGAGATTACACCGAGCGAATGGCAGATCATGGAAGTTCTCTGGGCGAGCGATATGCCGCTGACATCCTCCGAGGTTTACAAAAGGATGCAGGGGAATGTGGATATGTCTATGAGAATGGTGCGGGTGCTGATGAACCGCCTGAACCAGAAAGATATCCTTGGTTATACCGTGGATGAGCATGATTCAAGGGTTTACCACTACTATGTTCTGAGACAAAAAGAGGAATGCGTGAAAGAGAAAAGCAGGAAGTTTGTGGACAGCTATTTTTCCGGCAGCGGTACAAATGCAATGGCGGCACTGCTGCAGAGCTTCGCATTGACGGATGAACAGATAAAGGAACTGGAGGAGATTCTGGAGAAAAGCAAGGGGCAGAATGCGGAATCTCCGGACAAAGAGGGTGGGACTGATGCCTGACTGGCAATGGATTGGCAGCTTTCTGGATTTATGCGCAGTATATCTGACAACACAGCTTGTGCGGTGCGCCGCCTTTTCACTTGTACTGACCGGGCTTGTGATGCTGCTCCGGAAAATGCTTTTTTCAGAACGGATTTTTTTGAAAGGGATGCTATGGGCAGTATTTCTGGTCACCCCATTTCTTGGGAAGCTGAAGCTGTTTTATGAAAATGCAGCCATATGTAAGGCGACATGGTGGATGACAAAGGGAACTATGTCCTGCCTGTGGGTTGGCCGTATTTATACAATGGGTATTCTGGTAGCCGTTATCTGTGTCTTTGGAAAGCGGCTGCGCCTTCGGAGGCTGGTTGCCGGAATGGAAAAAGTCTTTTTTGATGGCATCAGGATCAGTGTTACTGACATGAATATTACGCCATTCACAATCGGCCTGCTGAAACCGAAGATTGTCCTGCCAAAAACAATGGCGGACAGCTACAGCCGGGAGGAATTAAAAGCCATTATACAGCATGAGCAGACACATATCCGGTTAGGGCATTTATGGTTCGGGCTTGCGTGGGATATGCTGCGGTGCCTTTTGTGGATGAACCCGTTCCTGACAGTATTCCAGAAACATTTCAGAGCGGATATGGAAGATATCTGCGACAGGGTGTGCATACAGAACAGTGGGAAGACGGCACATGAGTATGGGCTGGTATTGCTGAAAACTCTAAAACTGCTGCTCTCTGAATCGGAGAATGTACCGCCCGCCGTTACCTATGCAGGGGAAAGTGAATTTATAGGCATGAAAAGGCGGATGGGGAAGATTGCAGGTTTCCACCCATACCGGAAAAAACTGTGTATGTGCATGGTAGCAGTTCTGGTAGCAGTAACAGGTGCGGCATTACTCGTCATACATAGCTGTTCTTATGCCCAATTCAGGGAAGATGAAAGCATACTGGTATATGAGTATGTCGGTGAAGATGGAGTTACCATTTCAAATCATGATAGCAGATTGGATCAGATGATTTCTTATGATGACAGTTATGTTTATGTGGACAGGGAGGCATTTGAGGCATTTTTGGGAAAAAACAATGCAGAGGGGCAGATTTATATTGTCTTTGGAGGATTTTATAAACTTCCCGGTTTTTTATGCGGAGCGCAGTCATGTTTATATGAAACCGATTCAGCGGATGAGGTAGTTCGGATTCCCTACATAAGACAAAAGGACGATTGGGTGATGGCATTGTTCAAAATATTATAGGTAAAAGGAATTAAATTTTAAGGAGGATATGATTATGGCAATTACAGGAGTGAGCAATTACAGCAGTGTTTATGAAAACACATATGCTTCATCAAGGAAGGAAGCGGCAAAGAAAGAGGAAACAGCGGCTACAGAGAAAAACGCCGAAGCAGCAAAGAGTGGCGGCAATGAGGAATACCTTAATAATTTGCAGAAACAGTTTCCTAATATGAAGTTGCAAGTCGGCTATGGGGTTAATACAAAAAATGATGGTAAAGTAGATGTTTTGAATATTAACCCGAAACTTTTAGAGAAGATGCAGAATGATCCAAAGGCAGCAAAAGAATATACGCAGAGATTGAAAGATGTGGAAGCTGCACATAAGTATGTAGATAGTTTTTTTGCAGCAACTGGAAGTACAGTTGTATGCCGTCATGCATATTTAGATGAGAATGGAAATTACAGTAATTTTACTGTTTCAGTTAGAAAAGATGCGTTAAACGAAAAACTCCGCAAAGAAGCGCAGGAAAACGCCGAAGAGCGGATTGAGAAGTCAAGAGAAAAAGCCCGTGAAAATGCGGAGCAGCTTGCGGAGAAATTAGAGGAAAAGGCAGAGGAAAGCGAAAAGTCGGAAGAAAAGAAAGTAGTAAAGGAAGATGGAACAACAACTCCGAACAAAGCAGAGCAACTCTTAGAAGAAAAAATGACTGCTTCCAAAGATGGCACGATTTATCTGAATGACACAGATATGAAAACAATCATCGAAGCTGCCCAGGAAGAGGATGCGGGCAAAACCACTGTAAAAGAACAGGCACAGGTGGGTGCGAATCTGGATTTGAAGATATAATGTTCCAACCCTATTCCGCAGAGGTATATAAGAAAGTGCCTCTTTATATGCAGGCCAAGGTTGGCAAAAAATATTTTCAATAAGGAGGATGATATCAATGAACATTAGTTTCAATGCAGGGAGTTCTGGAGGATACAGTAGTATCAATAAAAGCAGCGCACAGTATAAGGCTGTTGAAAGGGATCATTTGAGTGCCATCATTGCAAATGAAGCAACCATGTCCGATAAGGAGCGGCTGATTTATGAAACATTTGGCGGACGGGATACTATCATTAAAAATTACATGAAATTATATGACTCTAATGGGAATTTCCTTAATGCGTATGGTGTAGCAGGAATGTGCGTGGATGGAAAAAGTCCTTCGGAATATAATCAGATTATAGATGTTTCCGAAGACTGGCGGCAAGAGATGTTTGATATGGTCAAAAGGGAGTTCATACAAGAAAATGGTGTTGCGAATGGGGATACAACCAAAAGGACATCACTGTATACGGCGTATCAAAAAAGCATTAAGCTTGATGACCGATTGAAAGGTACATGGACGCTTGGGCAATATGAAAAAGCATATAATAAGGCTTTTTATGATGCGGTAAAGGCAGCTAATCCCAACTGGAAGCAAGGTGATCCGTTTGATTCCAGAATACTGGACGGCGTTACAAGGGAATTCGTAGAAAGCCAGCTTGTCAAAAGTGGCAATACGTTTGTTAAAAAATCATCTTCGGGTAGCAGATTGGATATGAAGATATGATCTTTACACCTTATTCCGCAGAGGTGCATAAATTTATGCCTTTGCGGAGGTGTGGGGGAGCTCTAAATGATAAAGGATTTAATCAAAACAAAGTAAAGGAGAGTGCACATTATGAATATCGATTACAGCCGGTTTTACAGAGGAACAACAAATATTCCCTCATATGGGAGTGGTGCATATAAGAAGGATACCCTTGTAAAGTATGAATTTAACACCACGGATGAGCATGGCAACAAGGTAATGGATAAGATGTCAAGGGAAGAAACCCTGCAGGCAATGAAAGACATCCGTTCACAGTATGGGGATGCGGTCATTGTGGAATTTTCGGGAGACGGTATGGCAGCCCTCGTGGAAGGAAAGAAAGGCAGCATGGTGCCGGAAGATAAGGAAGCAATGGAAGCGAAAAATGCGGCGTTCCAAAAGGATATCGTGCAGATTGACAATTCCCTGAGTGACCTTCCGGCATATTCGGGTATGTATGGCGCAGATAAGGCGGTTGCGTCTGCTTTGGAGAACTGCGGCAAAGAGGAGAAGGGATTTGTGTATGACATCATCCGGCAGAATTTCCTTGTGGGGAGCAGCGGTTCTATGACAGAGGAAGAGCGGCAGGCGAATATCTCACTCGGCATGAAGAAAGCAGAATATGCGGCACAGAACTTTATCCCGGAGGAAAGCAGGGAGGCATTTCTGGAAGCGATGGAGTCCATTGCAAAACTGGCAAGCGCAGGAAAAGCCGACAGCAGCGGGGACATGAATTACGGCGTTGCAAAAGCCAGGTATCTTGGGCATGGCAGCGGCCTTGTCCAGACCACAAATGCGCTTGGCATGATGCAGGCGATGGATAAGGACGCATATGCCGAGTACCAGAAGATGGGCCAGAACGATGATGGCGGGCTTAGTTCATTGAAATACCTTACGAACTGGTATGCAGGCGCAGTAAAGAAAGACCCTTCGATGGTTGATACTTACGAAAAACAGTCGGAGGAATATGTGGAGAAAAACGTGAAAGACCGGGAGCTGGATGCAACCTTTGTGGACATAAAAACGGAAAGCATGACGGCTTTCCTTGAAAGCCTGAAAATGTTCCAGAGTAATCACCCCAATTTCCTATCATCTATCATAAACCGGGAGCTGACATCGAAGTTTTGGTATTGATGGTACAGTAACGGGGGAGGTCTGCCACGGCTACATATCCCCAATAAGGCACAGAGGACGAACAGGCTTCAGCAGGGAAGCAGTTGCAATATAAAAAAATGATGGGGGTTCTGCAGCATTATGAAAAAGAATATTATATTGTGGTTGGCGGTTTCAGCGGTAGTCATGCTGGCATTGCCGTGGCTTGCGGTTACTTTAGTAAAAGGCGATGCAGGAATGGCCGTATGTTTTCTTTTGTTTTTTGCACTTAATCCGTTATACTCCGTGATATTCGGCGTTTTTGCAGGAAAAGATATGAAGCATCTGTGGAGTCTGCCAGTTATTTCTGCGGTGCTGTTCCTGATCGGCACATGGATATTCTTTGATATGGGTGAAATGGCATTTGTTTTGTATGCGGCGGTTTATCTCGCTTTAGGAATAGTGACCATGCTGATTTCTATGATCATCAGAAAGAAGGTACAAAGATAATAAATGCATACGGTTCTACAATAGCATATCTCCAATAAGCCACAGCCCGACAAAGCAGGGCGGGCATCCCCGGTTTTCCGGCAAAACTGAGAGAGGCGATTGAAATGGATATAACAGGAATAGCAAAAAGCCATCAAGCGGGCATCCAAAAGGCATCATCCAAAAAGGAATGGAAGCTGTCTGATTCCCTCCGGGAGAGGATAATAGGATGCGGCGCAGGGCGTCTATATGGGGAATAAGTTCCTCGCCCTGCGGAAAAGCGAGGTCGCCAAAGTCGCGCCGGACAGGGCAGGCATTCCGGCAGATCAGTGAGAGGAGGTGAAGGCCGATAGGAATTTGGCCGGGGAGGTTAACAGGTATATTTGCATGGAGACAATGAACCGCTCGGACTTATTACAAGGGAGCAGATGCGGCTCTGAACGACAGAGGGGCTGACAAAAATAATGGAGGAGTATATGACAATGGAAGTAGGTACAGTTTATGGCGGCTATTATAGGGCAAAAAGCTATGAGGGCGTGAGGAAGGAAGAAAAGCGGGCAGATGCCGGATTCGCAGGAAAGGTTGCGGAGAAAGAAACCCTTTCCCAAAAGGACATGACGCTGGATGAGTACAAGGCATATTTTAACGAGAAGATGAACAGCCTGTATACCCACCCTTCACAGAGAGGCATGTGGACAGCGGCAGCGTGAAGATCGGTGGGAAGGATGTGCGGGAATATACGTTGGAGTCCCTGATGGAGCAGATCAGCATGGTGTTCCAGAATGTATATTTATTTGCAGACACGATTGAGAACAACATCAAATTCGGCCGTCCGCAGGCGACCCATGCAGAAGTGGTGGAGGCGGCAAGGAAAGCCTGCTGTGCAGATTTCATTGAAGCCCTTCCTGATGGGTACGATACGGTGATCGGGGAAGGCGGCGCATCCCTTTCCGGCGGGGAGAAGCAGCGGATATCCATCGCAAGGGCGATGCTGAAGGACGTTCCCATTCAAGGATATGTCCCCACCCACAAAGGAGCTGATGAAGCTGGTGCTGGAGCAGATGATTGCCCACGGCGGGCATCCGGTCCTTCGGTGGATGATGGACAACATCTTCATCCGCACCGACCCCGCAGGCAATATTAAGGCAGACAAGGAAAAGTCCACCGAGAAGATTGACGGCGCGGTGGCCACGATCATGGGGCTTGACCGTGCGGTGCGCTGTGGGAACCAGACATCCGAAAGCGTGTACGATTCCCGCGGACTTTTGGTGTTCTGATTTGTGCATCCATACAAAAATCAAGCGGAACGCTTGCATACCGCAAGCAAAAGCGGTATACTATATAGTGAAAGGATGTGGTTTAAATGGCACGGACATCAAATGTATTCGCGCGTGTGGAGCCTGAGATCAAAGAGCAGGCGGAACGGGTGCTTGACCAGCTTGGCATACCGATGTCAAATGCGGTCGGTATGTTTTTAAGGCAGGTCGTGCTTCAGCAGGGCATCCCGTTCGAGATGAAGCTGCCGAAGAAGGCGCCGCTTGCATACGGCTCCCTTACAAAAGAGCAGTTTGACGCAGAGATAGGAAAGGGCATGGAGGATATACGGGAAGGCAGGGTATATTCAGCAGATGCAGTGGAAGAAGAAATGCGGCGGGATTACGGGATATGAGCTGGGATATCGTATACACGGCCGGGGCGAGGCGTGATCTGAGGGATATATATGAGTATATTGCATATGAACTGCTTGTGCCGGAAACGGCAGCAGGGCAGACGCAGCGGATCATGAAGGAAATCCGCGCTCTTGATGAGATGCCGATGCGGTTCCGGCTGTACGAAGAAGAACCGTGGCACAGCGAAGGGCTCCGTTTTTTCCCTGTTGATAATTACCTTGTGTTTTATCTGCCGGATGAAACCAGAAACACAGTGAGCATTGTCCGCATCATGTACGGCGGCAGGGATATCCGCAGACAGCTAAGTGAAACAGAAATAGAATACTGAACAGGAGGGCATCTGCCAGAAATGGCGGGTGCTTTTCTTATGCCGTTTGGACTATACAATTTAACTAAACAGGGCGTGGGCAGACAGAAGGCATCGCTTCGGCGGTGTCTTTTGTCTGTCTGTTTTTCGGAAAGGAGCGTGGTTCCTATGGGATTATTCAGCGGATTGTTCAGGGCGAGGGACGCCCCTCAGAACAGGACTTCCGGCAGCACCTATAGCTTTTTCATGGGCGGCAGCACCAGCGGCAAGCGTGTCAATGAACGTTCCTCCATGCAGATGACGGCGGTGTACTCCTGCGTCCGGATACTTTCGGAGGCGGTGGCAGGGCTGCCGCTGCATTTCTATAAAGCCTTAATGGAGCCCATTTCGGCTAAGATACCGGCTGAATAAACTTTACCGATTCCGGGAATGGAATTCAGTACCGTGTACTCGTCAGGGTTTAGTCCCTGAACTGTTTGAAGGATTGCTTTATCAATCGCTTTGAGTTCCCTTGCGAAGGAACTGATACAGTTAAATGAAGAAGCGATTGAGATAGTAAGCGGCTCATAACGCCGATAAGAAAATCCTGCCCGTTAAGGCTTGGCAATGGATTTTCAAAAGCGGCTGTCACGCCCTCCATGATGTGTAGGAGCTTCCCGGAGAGGTCAGCCCCCGGAGAGAGCCGGAACGCTTCGCCAATCTTCATAAAGAGCCATACAAAGAGCAGGTCCAGTACGTCCGTCTTGATACCGACAAGATCTTGGTGGTGTTCTGGTGCATACAGTCAATCACAAACTGGATATGGCTGCTGTTCAGCTTCATAAACTTAGACTTTACAAGCTCGGCGGGGTAGTCGTCCCCGGCAATGCGTACCACCTTGCGGCGGGTGCAGACGGTTTCAAGCATGAGGGAAACAATCTCGTCAAGCATACCCCGGTCAATGTTGCTGTCCTGTACCAGATAGGCGTACTCGATATTGTCCTTTATGACTTCCTCATAAGCCCGTACTGCGTCCATGTTGGTGTGTCCGTTTCCTTTCCGTTCCTGCGGCTGTGCCGCTTCCTGTCTGGAAAGGGTGGAAAGGATAGGAATGGAATGGTTATTTAATAAATCCGTATTTGATAATTCTTTACTTGATAGTTCTTTATTTAATTGCGTTGGATTTTCCGATACCGGGTTTTCCGTTGTCGGGTTATCCGACATTGGATTTTCCAACACCGGGTTATCCGTGGTTGGATTTTCCAACTGCGGCGGCTGTGGCTGCTCGTAAATGGTGTATTCAATGGCGGTCATTTTGCCTTTTCCGTCCCGTCCCTGCCTGCGTGTGATGTACCCGGCTTTTTCCAGTTCCCATACGGCGGTACGGATTGCGTCAATGCTTTCTTTGTTGATACTGGATAAGCCCTTTAGGGTGTAGTCCCAATTTTCCGGCAGGGACAACATTTGGGAAAGCAGCCCTTTAGCCTTTAGGGTCAAGTCGGGGTTGCGTAGGTGGTGGTTTGACATAACCGTGTAGCCCCTGTTTTTCTCCACCCGGAATACTGCCACGTTATCAGCTCCTTTCATCAGCCCGGACAATGAAAAACGCCCGTTCCGTGTGGAAAAGGCGTTTACCATGTGATTATAGGGCTTCGTGTTTAGTTTTCGTGTTTCTTAAAAGCCTTGATTTATGCGGTGTTGCGGTGGTTGTCTATAAATACTTGCCCCGAATGGTGCAGGGAAAACAACAACAATCCGTGCGGTTGTCGGGATAATGGACTTTGACGAGGGGGAAATCCTTGTAAATGGCCATTCCGTGAAGGACGAGCCTGTGAAATGCAAATCCATGACAGCTTATATTCCAGACAATCCCGACTTATATGACTATATAACAGGCATCCAGTATTTAAACTATATGTGTGATATGTTTTCTGTCCCTGCAAAGGAAAGAGTTTCAAGAATACAAAAAATATGCAGATGTTCTCAAATTAACGGACAGTCTGGGGGATTTAATCAGCTCCTATTCGCATGGTATGAAACAAAAGCTTGCGTTGATAGGTGCATTTATACATTCCCCACATCTTTTAGTGTTGGACGAGCCATTTGTAGGTCTTGACCCTGAAGCATCTTTTCATCTAAAGAAGATGATGCGTGAACTATGTGATGCAGGGGCAGCAATTTTTTTCTCCACTCATGTGCTTGAAGTTGCCGAAAAATTGTGCGACAAGGTTACTATCATCAATAACGGTAAATTGATAGAAAGTGGAACAATGGAAGAAATCAAAGGCAGCCATAGTCTTGAAGATGTATTTATGGAGGTAGTTGAAAATGAAAGGCAAGTATAAGTATCTCTTAAGGACGCAGTTGTACAATCTTTTCGGGATTAACCGATTGATTCATTCTTGCGATAAACAGGAAAAACAACGTTCTGCGATTGTTGCCGCTTTAGGACTTACTGCCATTGCCATTCTTGCAATCTATATAACAAAATTCAGTAATAGCATGGCGGAAGCAGGACTTGGCAAAGCGTTACCAACGCTCATGGTAGTGGTCTGCTCTTTAACAACTTTGACCCTTACATTCGTTAAAAGTACAGGAGTGCTTATTGGATTAAAAGATTATGATATGGTTATGTCTATGCCTGTAAATACGATTTCTATTGTAACAAGCCGTGTAACGCTGCTGTATCTCATCAATCTGATAATTGGCTTTATATCCATGTTGCCGTCAAGCATTATTTATATCTTGTATGAACACCCGCCG
>NZ_RAZG01000068.1 GCF_003612565.1 Roseburia sp. 1XD42-69
TGAGCTACAGGAAGAGTCAGAAAAACACTGGGATTTTCTGGCTTCTTAGTGGTACAAACTTTTAACTCACAAGTTACCTTATAAAGATAAAAAAATATTTTCTCAATATTCTCTTGGCATGAAACAGCGGTTGGCGATTGCCCTTGCAATCATGCACGACCCGGAACTTTTAATTCTTGACGAGCCGATTAACGGGCTTGACCCTATTGGTATTGCGGAGGTTCGCGTATTGTTGCGGAAACTATGTGAAAAAGAGGGAAAAACCATTCTCATTTCCAGTCATATTCTTTCTGAAATCTCTTTACTGGCTGATGATATTGGAATTATCGACCACGGAGTATTGATGGGAGAAGATAATCTTATGGAATTAGAACAGAGAAACGGTAAATATATCCATTTCATTCTTTCTGATACAGAACAAGCGGCAAGAATTTTAGAGTGTAATTTCCATGAAAAACGCTTTTCTATACAGGACGACCACAATTTACGACTGTATAATCTTAATTTATCGGTTGGAAAAATAGTAACAGCCTTTGTGGAAAATGGCTTAGAAGTATCGGAAGCACATACTTGCGAGGAGATTTTGGAAGATTATTTCAAACGTATAACAGGGGGTGAGGGAATTGCTTAATATTCTTAAATCAGAGTTTCTAAAACTGAAAAAAGATACCATGTTTTATACAGGAACAATCATTTCTGTATTCGTACCGATTTTAATAATCATTAAAGATAAATTCCTGTCAATGCCGCCAGATGAAATTACGGCTTGGATATCAAATTGCTGTTTGATTGACTTTTTAATTTTATCTGCACTTAGCGGATTTATAATTACTAACTTAGTTCAGAAAGAATATCAATCCGGGGCATTAACCAACATACTTACATCTGCTGTTTCAAGAACGTCCTTTGTATTTGTAAAATTAGCGGCTTGGTTTTTATGGTATGTTGCAATACTGATATATATAGAAATTGTTACAATATTGGGGAGCAATATTCTATATCCAACGCAATTTAATGTCGAATTTGCAAAACTGATTGTTGCTATGTTTACTAAATTCGGATTGTTGAACTTTGTGACATTAACCCCCTTATTATGGATAACACTATTACAAAGAAAACTTTTTTATCCCTCTATTCTCGTAACGCTTGGATTTACTGGAATTTTACTTGGAGGGTTTAACATTTCTATGGAAATGATGATACCCGCCAGCATTATACCTTGGACAGCAGTTTCTTTGGTATCAGTCTATCAAGTGGAAAACCCTTATTTTATAATTGGGATAATCTCCATTATATTAACTGGAATTTTTGGAGTGTTTTTAGCGTTACGAGCAATTCACGAACAAGACCAATAAATATTTTTATTCGCACAAATGAAAGACTTTGAAATGTCACAAAATTGTGACATTTCAAAGCGAAAAAACTTCTGTCCGTGACATTTCTGTGAGAATTGGCTGTTAGAATGGCTGCATCACAGAAAGGATGGTGCAACCCATGAGCATTTTGCAAGCAACTGACCTCAAAAAATACTACGGAACGGAGCCGAACATCACAAAGGCGCTGGACGGCGTGACCCTCGCTATCGAGCAGGGAGAATTTGTCGCCATTGTCGGAACCTCCGGCAGCGGCAAGTCTACCCTGCTGAATATGATGGGCGGTCTGGATATTCCGACCTCCGGCAGTATCAAAGTGAAAGGCAAGGAGTTGGCCGAGTTGAACGACGAACAGCTTACCATTTTCCGCAGGCGCAACATCGGCTTTATTTTCCAGAACTACAACCTTGTCCCTGTTCTAAACGTCTATGAAAATATTGTCCTGCCCGTGGAACTGGACGGAGATACGGTAGACAAGAAATTCATGGATGAAGTAGTGCGTCTGCTGGCCTTGGGGGACAAACTGAACAGTATGCCGGGCAACCTGTCCGGGGGACAGCAGCAACGTGTCGCCATTGCCCGTGCGCTCATTACAAAACCGGCCATCGTACTGGCTGACGAACCGACCGGCAATCTGGACAGCCGGACGAGCAGCGATGTGTTAGGGCTTTTGAAAGTAACCAGCAACCATTTCCGTCAAACGCTGGTGATGATTACCCACAACAACGAGATCGCCCAGCTTGCCGACCGCATTGTTCGTATTGAGGACGGTAAAATCGTACAGTAAAGGAGGGCAGGGACATGAACGATATTCTCTTTGGAAATAACAATACAAAAATAATCAGAAGCCTTTCAAAAAAGTATTTCAAGAAAAACAGGGTGCGGAATGTTACTGCAATCCTGGCTATCACGATGACAGCGTTTCTATTCACCTCTATTATCTCTCTCGCATTTAATATGACTTCGTCCTTGCAGCTTTCCATGTTTATGCAAAAGGGAAGCAAGGCGGATGGTACGCTGGGCTATATGACAGAAGAACAGTATCGGCAGCTCGTCGAGAGTGATTTCATTCAGGAAGCAGGACACAGACGTTTCCTTGCGTATGCCAGCAATCCTATTGGCCATACTGTTGAAATCAACTATGCTGACAGCATACAGCAGGAATTAACATTCTGTGCGCCAACGCACGGAGCCGTACCCCAGCAGGCGAATGAGATTACCACTACTGACCGTGCGCTCAAGGCGTTAGGCGTTGAAGCTAAGATTGGCGCTTCGGTTCCCATAGAATTTGAAGTGCGGGGCCGGACTTATCACTATAATATGGTGCTTTCCGGTTGGTGGGAGGATAATAACGACACCGTTAGCCGGATAATTGTATCAGAGCAGTTTGTAGAAGAAAACCCTGAATTGTTCAAAAACACCTATGCAGCGGACGGGGAAATGGCAGGGCTTATTTTTTCCGATGTGGTACTGAAAAACAAGGTTAATATAAAAGGCCAGTTGGAGGATTTTGCATATATGGTCGGCGGCGACCCCGAAAACATGGAGGCAGATAATTATATCCTTTGCAGCGAAAATCAAATGACACAGGGAATGACATCAAGGGAAACAATTTTATTTGCTGTGGTATTTGCGCTTTTATTTGTGGTATGTGGTTATCTGCTGATTTACAACGTCTTTGATATTTCTGTCATGCAGGATGTACGACAATATGGTTTGCTGCGGACAATCGGAACATCCTCCCGCCAAATTAAAAAATTGGTAAACCGGCAGGCGCTCTGCCTTACCCTTATAAGTTTACCTATTGGGTTAGCAACTGGTTTCCTTGCTGGATGGCTGGTGCTGCCAGTGGCAATGAGCCTTTTCAGCTCTGAACACAAGTCTGTAATGTCAGCTTTGCAGGTTTCAACCTCCCCTCTAATTTTTGTTATTGCGTCCATGTTTACAATTTTGACTGTATATATCAGCACGCGGAAACCTGCAAAAAGAGCGGCAAAGGTATCGCCGTTAGAGGCTGTTCGCTATACAGAACAAGGAAATTTCAAGCGGAAACCCATTAAACGGGCACAAGGAGCCAAACTGTCCCGCATGGCTTTGTCTAACTTTGGACGAAACAAACGGCGTTCGGTATTTATTATCATTTCCTTGCTGCTGTGCATTGTTTTTGTCAACTCGGCTGTTGTTATCACGCAGAGTATTGATGAAGAAAAATTTATCAGCCGCAACACAAAAACAGACTACACGATTTATAACTCTATTGTAGCCAATGTTTACGAGGGGTTCCGATACCATTCGGATGAACTGCCAACATCCGTTATTGATTTCATCAATCAACAGCCGGGAATAGAAAACGGGAGAAGCCTTTACCGCAATACCCTGGACGAAACAAATGTGTTGGTTGATTATGGTATTGAGAATATATCTTGCACAGGTACTTGGAAAGAAGATGATGGCCGTATCAATAAAGCCTATGGCAACTATTCTATGGCTGCTGCGCCTGAAACGGAAAATCTTTTTTATGGGAATATTTATGGGGCGTCTGAACAATTCTTCTCTGACCTGACGATCTTCGATGGCGAACAAGATGCAGAAGTCCTAAAACAGAAAATGCAGTCCGGGGAATATGTTATACTTGGATGTTCCATGGACAGACTGACCGGAGAGCCAAAAGAAACACCGCTTACAGAACAGCTACAAGTAGGGGACAGTATTTCTTTCTATAAAGATGGAGAACTGTTTAAGACTTTTACGATCCTTGCAAGGGCAAAGGTTGTAGGCACAGAAATAGAAACCGCTTCATCAACCTCCGCAGAAACTAAAATTGGGAAAGATGCTCCGCGCCTCTACATGGCCGACAGTATGTTTATGCAGATCTACGATAATCCGACCATATTCAGTTATGGGTTTAATGTGTCCGAGGGACAGGAAGCACAAATAGAAGCCTTTTTGAATAATTTCACAGCAAGCAACCCCACCGTTGCCTATACTTCCACCGAAGTGCTGAAACAGTACACAAATTCGGTTCAAAACACGGTTTTGCTGGTGGGTGGTATGATTGCGGCGATTATGGCTTTTGCCGGGCTGATTAACTTTACCAATATGATGATTACCAGCATTATTACCCGCCGCAACGAATTTGCTACAATGCAGAGCATTGGTATGACAAACCGGCAGCTTCGCCGTTTAATGGTCTATGAGGGTTTATATTATGCCGCAGGAGCAGATATAGTCGGCAGCATGATTGCGGCAATATTTGCGCTGACAGTCCTGGGAAATGCCTTAAACGCGCCATCCATGTGGTACTTTACCATGCACTTTACGCTGGCTCCTGCTTTGATCGTGGCCTTGGTCTATGTATTTCTGGCAACGGTCATTCCTGCCGTTGCGCTGCATTTCTTTAACAATGGATCAGTAGTCGAGCGGTTAAGAACCGCAGAATAAATATTATGGCTTGAAAAACCGGGGAATTTTTCCCCGGTTTTTCAAATGTCACCGTTTTGTGACATTTCCACTTGTTATTTTGTCGGAGTTGGTAGATCTGGTGACATTCTTGTGATATTTGTGGTTTTCCGTAATCTCAAAATAGAAAATATCTTCCAATGGGATATGCCGCAGAACATCCACCTTCTTTAAGGTAAAATATCCCTTTTCTTCCCCCAGCTCTTCTGACAGCATGTGGTTAATCACGGCAAGCAATTGTATGCCATTGTGGACTAAAATGTAAAATGCATAATTTTTCTCCCGATTTGCATTTTTTATTATGATAAGCAAAAATAAGGAAATGCTCAATAAAAAACAGCAGATGTACTTGTGCCTTCCGCCTGTTTCTGCTAAGATACCTCTATGGATTAAATACAGGGGAGGTTTTGCGGGTTGAAGATTAGAATGAAATTCCGAAAATACGGTGCGATGAAATTTATCGGGCACCTGGATATTATGCGCTACTTTCAGAAATGTATGCGCCGGGGAGGGATTGATATCGCCTATTCCGGGGGATTTAGCCCCCACCAGATTATGTCCTTTGCAGCCCCCCTTGGGGTGGGTATCACCAGTGACGGGGAGTATGTGGATATTGAGGTGAATTCTACGGAAAATTCCGCCATATCCCTTAAAAAATTAAATGAAGTTATGGTAGAAGGCATTGAAGTGACCTCCTACCGGAAGTTAAAGGATACGGATAAAAAGGCCATGTCCCTTGTGGCGGCGGCGGATTATAAGGTTTACCTTAAGAATGGATATGAAGTGCCTCAGGTAAATTATGAGGAGGCTTACCGGAAGTTTTATGTGGAACCTTCAGAGATACTTATTACAAAGCAGACGAAAAAAAGCGAAAAGGTGATGGACTTAAAGAAGCTTTTGTATGACTTTAAGATTTATCATGAAGAGGGTAAACCTGTATTTTACCTTAAGGTCTGTACGGGAAGTACGGATAATGTAAAGCCGGAACTTGTACTGGAAGCCTTTTATCAGTCTGTGGCCCTTGTGCTTGACCCGCTGTCCATTCAGATTCACAGGCTGGATGTGTATGGATGGGAAGGGGAGAGGCTGGTGTCACTTGGAGAGATGGGGGAAGTAATTGAGTAAACGGGTCGTTATCACAAAAGAAATTTTAAAGGACAGAAAATATCTGGTGACAGCTTTGTTTTCTGACAATAGACTGACAGAAGTATCCTGTGAGAATACGAAAAAAGAATCTATACTGGGAAATATTTACGTGGGAAAAATTTCCCGTATTGTAGAAAAAATAAATGCGGCTTTTGTAGAAATTGCCCCGGGACAGAGGACATATCTTTCACTTGCAGATGCAAAAGCCCCTTTTTTTGTGCGTCAGAGCAGGGAAGGGAAACTCACCGAGGGGGACGAGCTGGCGGTTCAGGTGATAAAAGAGGCGGTGAAAACAAAAGCCCCTACGGTTTCAGCCAAGCTGACCTGGCAGGGGGAGTTTGTGGTGCTTACCACGGAAAATACAAGGCTTGGGATTTCCAAAAAGCTTCCGGAAGAAATAAAAAGCCGCTTCCGAGACTTGTTTTATGATAGAACAGGAGAGGATTTTGGACTGATTGTAAGGACAAATGCAGGAAAACATGCAGATGCCGTACTATTGGAAGAATATAATTCAATTTCAAAACAATTCAGTCATTTTAAGGAGACTTACAAATACAGAAATTGTTACAGTATCCTCTTAAAATCCCCTGGAAATTACATGAACTTCTTAAAGGGAATGGATTTGGATGAGGTGGAACAGATTGTGACGGATGAGGAGGATATTTATCAGGAGATTTTAGGATTTTTCCAGGGAAAAGAACCTTTGGCTTCTAAGGTGAAATTATATCAGGATTCCATGCTGTCCCTTTCTAACCTTTATGGTTTAAGGCATAAAATAGAAGATGCCTTAAAGGAACGTGTCTGGTTAAACTCCGGGGCGTATCTGGTTATCCAGCCCACGGAAGCCCTTACGGTAATTGACGTAAACAGCGGGAAGGCCATAAAGGGCAATGCAAAGGATTACTTTAAGAGGGTAAACTTAGAGGCAGCAGAGGAAATTGCAAGGCAGCTCCGCCTTAGAAACATTTCAGGCATCTGTATTGTAGACTTCATCAATATGGGTTCAAAGGAGGATGAAGCCCTTTTGGCACAGACATTAAAGGAACATTTAAAAGCCGATCCTGTCCCTGCCGCTTTCCTGGACTTTACAAAGCTGGGGTTAGCGGAGATTACCAGGAAAAAGTTAAAGAAACCTTTGTGGGAGCAGGTGGAATAGTATCGTATGCGGTAGGAATAGGAAAAATTCCTTGACAAATACAATTTCTTCCTGTATTATATATGAGTATGCCGCACAGTGAGGTTTTAAATCTGAACCTTTCAGTACCGAAGCTGGCGAGTAATGATAATAGGAGGTGCCATATGTACGCAGTTATAGCAACAGGTGGTAAACAGTACAAAGTATCCGAAGGCGATATCATTACCATTGAGAAATTGGGAGTGGAAGCTGGACAGAAAGTTACTTTTGATCAGGTGATTGCCGTGTCTGACAACGGGTTAAAAGTGGGAGCAGACGTAGCAAACGCAACTGTTGAGGCTTCTGTGGTAAAAGAGGGCAGAGGCAAAAAAGTAATCGTTTACAAGTATAAGAGAAAAACCGGCTATCACAAAAAGCAGGGCCACAGGCAGGCTTTTACCCAGGTAAAAATCGAAAAGATTAACGGGTAATTTCAGGGAAAATTGTTATGACTATTGTAACGGTTTTTCAGGACAAGAATCATTCTTATGTAGGTTTTTCCTGCAAAGGACATGCAGGTTATGCCAAAGCGGGGGAAGATATCGTATGTTCAGCCATTTCTGTGCTGACGATTAATACGATAAATTCTATTTCTTCTTTTACCGATGCAAAATTTTCCGTGGATTCCAAGGAGGAGACGGGAGATCTGAAGATGCTTTTGGAGATGCCGGTGGATGAAGACGCAGAGCTTTTGATGCGCTCATTGGTTTTGGGCTTACAGGGAATACAAGAGAACTATCAGGATTATATGACTCTTAACTTCAAGGAGGTGTAAGATTATGTTAAAAATGAACCTTCAGTTTTTTGCTCATAAAAAAGGGGTTGGTTCTACAAAGAACGGCCGTGATTCCGAATCTAAGAGATTAGGGGCAAAGAGGGCAGACGGACAGTTCGTAAAAGCTGGCAATATTTTGTACCGACAGCGTGGAACAAAGATTCATCCAGGTACAAATGTAGGTATCGGCGGTGATGACACTTTATTTGCGAAAGTCGATGGTGTATTAAGGTTTGAGAGAAAAGGAAGAGATAAGAAACAGGCTTCCGTTTATCCAGTAGCCAGCAACGAATAAAAGCATAAGAATAGACCCGGCAAAAGCCAGGTCTATTTTTCTATCATTGTATATCAGGAGAAAAAATATGTTTGCTGACAGAGCAAAAATTGTAATAAAATCAGGAAAGGGCGGAAATGGGCATGTGAGTTTCCGCAGGGAAAAATATGTGCCGAACGGCGGCCCCGACGGGGGAGACGGCGGCAATGGAGGAGATATTATCTTCCAGGTGGACGATGGCATGAATACCTTAAGCGACTACCGCTACAAACACAAATTTTCCGCCGGAAACGGTGAGGAGGGCGGAAAAAGAAACTGCCACGGGAAAAACGGTGAGGACTTAATCTTAAAGGTTCCGGAGGGGACCGTGATTAAAGAAGCCGTTTCGGGAAAAGTGATTGCGGATATGTCAGGGGAAAACAGAAGGCAGATAATCTTAAGAGGCGGCAGAGGCGGACTTGGGAACCAGCATTTTGCCACCCCTACCATGCAGGCCCCCAAATATGCAAAACCGGGGCAGGATTCCATTGAACTGGAGGTACTATTAGAGCTTAAAGTCATTGCAGACGTAGGCCTTGTGGGCTTCCCAAATGTGGGAAAATCCACACTTTTATCCCGGGTTACGAAAGCACAGCCTAAAATTGCAAACTATCACTTTACCACATTGCAGCCCAATCTAGGGGTGGTGGATATGGAGGGGGGGAAAGGGTTTGTCATTGCAGATATCCCCGGCTTAATTGAAGGCGCATCGGAGGGAGTGGGTTTGGGCCACGAATTTTTGCGCCATATTGAGCGAACAAAAGTCATGATTCACATGGTGGATGCCGCTTCTGTGGAGGGGCGGGACCCTTTTGAGGATATACAGGCAATTAACAGGGAACTAAAAGCCTACAACCCTGAGCTTTTAAAAAAGCCCCAAGTGATTGCGGCAAATAAAATTGACGCTATCTATGGGAATGAAAATGATACTATTTCCCGGTTAAAGGAAGAATTTGAACCGGAGGGGATAAAAGTGTTTCCCATTTCTGCGGTAAGCGGCAAAGGCTTAAAGGAATTGATATACCATGTGAGCCATCTTCTGGAAGAGATGGATGACGTCCCCATTGTGTACGAGCCGGAATTTGACCTTTCTATGTATGCCTTAAAAGACGAGCCATTCACTGTGGAAAAAGATGAGGATGGCACATTTGTGGTGGAAGGGCCAAAGATTGAGAAAATGCTGGGGTACACCAATATCGATTCCGAAAAGGGTTTTCTCTTTTTCCAGAAATTTTTAAAGGATCAGGGGATTTTGGAGGAGTTAGAGAAACTTGGAATTACAGACGGTGATACCGTGCGGATGTACGGCCATGCATTCGACTATTACAAATAGGGGAGGAAAGAGATGTTAAACAGTAAGCAAAGAGCCTATCTTATGAAAATGGCAAGCAGCATATCGCCGATTTTTCAGATTGGGAAATCCTCATTGACATCGGAGATTATTGAGGCGGTGGATGCAGCTTTGGAAAAAAGGGAATTAATCAAAATTTCCGTTTTAAAAAACTGTGCAGACGACCCGAAAGAGCTGTCGGAGATGATAGCAGAGCGCACCCGTTCCCAAGTTGTCCAGGTTATCGGGAAAAAAATTGTATTGTTCCGTGTTTCAAAAAAGAAGCCTGTCATTGAACTGCCGAAAACATAAATGCAGGAGATTTTATTATGGAAATGAGACAGCAGAAAATCGGGATTATGGGGGGGACATTTGACCCCATTCACTATGGCCATCTTTTGATTGCCCAAAGTGCAGCGGATGAGTTTCAACTGGACAAGGTCTTATTTGTGCCCACCGGAAAATCACCCCATAAACAGGAAGAGCTTGTGACGGATGCGGAGAAACGCTGCCATATGGTTAAGCTGGCCATTGCCTCCAATGAAAAATTTTGCTTTTGTGATATGGAGGTGAAAAATCAGGGGGTAAATTATACCTATGCCACTTTGGAAAAATTATGGAAACTCTATGACGATTCCAGGCTTTACTTTATTATGGGAGGGGATTCCCTAAAGGATTTTAGTTCCTGGAGAGAGCCTGGGTTAATCTGTAAATATGCGGTGATTTTGGCTGCGGTGAGAGATGAGATGGCGGGGCTTGAAATGAGAGAGACAATAGAGGAATTAAGTGAACTTTATCAGGCAAAAATCCATATGCTCCACTCCCCTAATTTTTCTGTGTCCTCCCGCAGTATCCGGGAAAGGCTGAAGAAAAATCATTCTGTCCGCTACCTTGTTCCCGATGAGGTGAGGGAGTTTATATACAGGGAGAAAATCTATACAGGGGGAATCTTATGACAGAAAAACTGCAGTCTATCAAAAAGAAATTAAAAAAAGAATTGGACAAAGAGCGTTACCAACATACCTTAGGCGTAATGTATACCGCCTCCTGCCTTGCCATGGCCTACGGGACAGATACGGAACAGGCCATGTTTGCCGGACTTTTGCACGATTGTGCCAAATGTATACCAAACAGTGATAAAGTAAAGCTGTGTGAAAAAAATCATCTTTACATGTCGGATGTGGAAAAGGAAAATCCCTTTTTACTCCATGCGAAACTGGGGGCGTTTCTGGCAAAATCAAAATACGGAGTAGAAGATGCGGACATACTTCATGCCATTTCCGTACACACTACAGGGGAAGCGGATATGAACCTGTTAGATAAAATCATATTTGTGTCAGATTATATAGAACCTCACAGGGATAAGGCGCCAAATCTCACGGAAATACGGCATTTAGCCTTTCACAACATAGATATGGCTGTCCTTAAAATATTACATGACACATTAAATTATCTCAATCAAAAAAGCGGCACAGTGGACAGGAAAACCCATGAAACATATGAATATTATCAAAAGCTTTTAGCAAATTAGAGAGGATTGGTTTATGAATACAAGAGAACTTGCAAAATTGGCATGTGATGCCCTGGCGGATAAAAAGGCCGGGGATGTTAAAGTGATTGATATCCGGGAGATATCTGTGATTGCGGATTACTTTATCCTGGCGGACGGAGAAAACCAAAACCAGCTTGCGGCAATGCAGGAGGCTGTGGACGAGGCATTTTACAAAGCGGGCCTTCATGTGAAGCAGGTGGAGGGAAATGCCCATTCTACCTGGATTTTAATGGATTACGGCGATATTATCGTGCATATCTTTTCCAAGGAGGACAGATTGTTTTACGATCTGGAAAGGATTTGGAGGGACGGCATTCTAATAGAGCCGGAAGAATTGTAAAAAATACGGATTTTTATAGTTTTGTGTGAATTGACCCCTGACGGTTTTCCATAAGAAAAAGCCGCCAGGGGTTCTTTGTGCAGAAATCCCATTTTAAAAGAACCGGAATACACCGAATACTTTCCCCAAAATATCAACCTGTTCCACAATAATAGGATCCATCGTGTCATTTTCCGGCTGGAGACGGTAATGGCCCTCCTCCTTATAAAAAGTCTTCACTGTGGCGGAATCCTCCACCAAGGCTACGACCATATCCCCGTTGGAGGCGGTGGACTGCTGTTTTACAAGAATGTTATCCCCGTCAAAAATTCCGGCATTTATCATGCTTTCCCCTTTTACTTTCAACATGAAGGTTTTTTCATTTGGCATAAACTCTGCGGGAATGGGAAAATAATTCTCCACATTTTCCGTTGCAAGAATTGGCTCCCCTGCGGCAACCCTTCCCACCATTGGTACGTTTACCACTTCACGCCTTGTGAGGTTAAAAGTGTCGTCCATAATCTCAATAGCCCTGGGTTTGGTAGGGTCTCTGCGGATATATCCGTTTTTCTCCAACGTCTCCAAGTGGGAGTGGACAGAGGAGGTAGATTTTAAATGAACCGCTTCGCAAATCTCCCTCACAGCAGGGGGATATCCTTTTTTTTGGATTTCCTGCTTAATGTATTCTAAAATCTCTTTCTGTTTCTGACTGATTTTTCCGTATGACATGTAAATCTCCTTCCTGTAAAAACAGATTATAAATTATATTTATCATAACATATCCCAAAGAAAAAAGCAAACAGATATTCCGAAAATTTGTTCGGAAACCATATTGACAAACCTATGTTCGGGTAATATAATAAAAACACAAAACAAATGTTCGGAACAAATGATTGCATATGGGGGGTAAAGTATGAAAGAAAACAGTTTCAAGGAGAAAAATCTAATTTTTATCGCAGGGACGGCGGCCCTTATCACTGCCATATTGGCAGTGAGCAGTATTTTTACCATGTCAGCAAAAGCAAAAGAGCTTCCTTCTGGTTATAAATATTATACCAGCATTGTGGTGGAGAAAGGAGATACCTTGTGGGATATTGCCAACCAATATATTACTCCGGAGTATGGGGACATCAGCGAATATATCGGTGAGGTAAAATACCTGAATCACTTAAGGGGAGATAAAATTCATGCGGGAGAATATCTGACAATTCCCTATTATTCCGATGATATTTTATAAATTTTGTCCGTTTTTCATAGGTTCATTTTAAATTTCGTTAATCCATGGTTTTAACATATATTCCTTGTTTTTTCTGCTGAAACAGGATATAATATGAGTGTTTAAGGGCAATGGTTTTGTTTAACAGGCTGTTGCGTCTAAGGAGTGTAAACCATGTTGAGATTTATTTTTGTTATCATTATGAACTTATTTCGGGCCCCTTACATTATACCTAAGATGCGGAAAGAATCCATGCATCCGGAGCGGTATTCTGAGGAGGAGCGCTATAATTTATGCCGCCATGTTGTGCGGCTGATGAAATGTTCCGGCAAGATTCACACGAAAGCATTTGGAACGGAAAATCTGCCCCAGGAGAGCGGTTATATTATGTATCCCAATCATCAGGGTAAATACGACGCACTGGGGATTATCCATACCCACAGGCAGCCCTGCTCCATTGTTATGGATAAGAAAAAGAGCAATACGATTCTGGTAAAAGAGTTTATTGATCTTCTGCAGGGAAAGCGTCTGGAGAAAGATAATGTAAGGCAGGCTCTCGAGATTATTAATGAAGTGGCTGCAGATGTGGCTGAGGGAAAGCGCTATATTTTATTTCCCGAGGGAGGCTATGAATTTAACAACCAGAACAAGGTGGCATCCTTTAAAGCCGGGAGCTTTAAGTCTGCCTTTAAGGCAAAGGCGCCTATTGTTCCGGTTGCTTTAATTGACTCTTATAAAGTGTTTAACAGCTTCACCTTCAAGAAAATCACCACCCAGGTGCATTACTTAAAGCCGCTGTATTATGAGGAGTATAAACATATGAAAACGGCGGAAGTTGCCCTTTTAGTGGAAAAACAGATTCAGGAAGTCATTTCAGCAAATACTGCACTACTTGTCCCGTAAGCGTACCACTTTTGCAGCCTGTCTCCGGCGTTCATCCGCCTGGGCTGCATAGTGTTTCCGGGTGGTATTTACATCTTTGTGCCCTAACACATCCGCAACAAGATAAATATCCCCGGTTTCCTGATACAAGGTGGTGCCGTAGGTGCTTCTCAGCTTGTGGGGTGTAATATTTTTTAACGTGGTGACAAGCTGGGAGTATTTTTTAACCAGGTTTTCCACGGAGCGCACACTGATTCTTTTTTTCTGCATGGAGAGAAAAAGCGCATTGGCGCTTCCTTCTACCGGAATAACTTTTTCACGTTCGTTCATATAATCCATTAAAGCTTCCGCCACTTCATCCCCAAAGTATACAATAGCCTCATATCCCCCTTTCCGGTGAACTTTCAGGCCGTTATTTTTAAAATCAATATCCGTCAAATCCAAACCCACACATTCCGATACACGGATTCCCGTGCCTAACAGCAGGGTAAGAAGTGCCAAATCCCGTTTTTTTGTCTGGGCATGGTAGGCTTTCTGCCGCGTGGTTAAATTTTCACCGGACTCCACTTCATCTAACAGGATAGCCACCTCATCCACATCCAGGCGGACAATGGCTTTTTCGTGAAGTTTGGGCATTTTTACTAATTCCGCAGGGTTGCTTTTAATCCGCTCCGTGCGGAAAAAGAAGTTGTAGAAACTTCTCAGGCTGGCCAGTTTCCGGGAAATTCCCCGTTCATTGTTGGTGTGCTCCATGTCGTCTTTGACGTAATATTTTAACCAGTTAAGGTATTCTTCAATATCCTGAGACTTAATTTCATCTAAAAGTGTAACGGGAAATTCCGTGATATCTATCTTTTTACAGACAGGATTATTTTCATGCATATATTCAAAGAAAATCCCCAGGTCGTAGGCGTAGGCAATTCTGGTGCGGGAGGAGGTGGTGGGCTCAATGCCTATAAAAAAGTCCCGGCAGAAGTGGGGCAGGGCCTTTAAATGTTCCCTAAGCTTTAATTCATTTTCAATATTTACTTTTTCAAAATAAGCTTTATCCTTTTTCATAAGCTATTCCTCTCTTTTCAGGTTTGATTTATCCGGCCATCCTTCCATTTTTCCATTTACAATGGCGGTAAACATGCGGTTTTTCACACCGGGATTTTCCAGGTTCAGCTGGCGGAGCAGTTGTTTTACATATTCCCTTTTTGTAACTCCATCCTGGGGACAGGGATTTTTTACAGTGGGAAGGTTAAATTTATTTTGAAACCCTATAATATCCGCTTCCGGGACATACATGAGGGGACGGATTAGTGTCAAGTCCATACGGTCAAGGTAGGTGACGGGGGAAAAAGAGTGGAAACGCCCTTCATAAATCAAGGAGAGCAGCATGGTTTCCACAATGTCGTCCTTGTGATGGGCATAGGCCACTTTATTACATCCTAGAGCCTTAATTTTGTCATTTAACGCTCCTTTCCGCATTTTAGCACAAAGGGAGCAGGGGGAGGTATCCTTTTTCTCCTGAAAAACAATTTTGGCGATATCCGTAGGAACGATCTCATATGGCACATCAAGTTCCTTACATAGGGCTGTGATGGGGGTTAAGTCAAATCCCTCAAAACCCAGGTCAACGGTAATGGCAGTTATAGAAAAAGGGATGGGATAAAACCGCTGTAAATGCTTTAAGGCATAAAGTAAAGTTAAACTGTCCTTGCCCCCGGAAATGCCCACTGCGATGCTGTCATCCGTTTCTATCATCTGATAATCATCCACAGCCTTTCTGGTATAACTTAATAATTGCTGTAACTTCATGTTAAAAACTCCTGTTCTGTATGGTAAAATGTAAAATAAACTGATATCTAATTGGCAGCATAATATATAACCATACATAGTTTACCACGGGAACCACAACATTTCCACCCTATCTTGTCTTATTGTAGGGTTGTTTCACGAAAGATTCTAATGTGATGTTATATATCGTTTACCGTTGAATTTCATGTATCTCTCC
>NZ_RAZG01000069.1 GCF_003612565.1 Roseburia sp. 1XD42-69
GGAGGATGAGGAATTAAAAAAATCAGCATGAACTTTCAACTTTTTGTGTCCAAAGTATTGACATAGGTCCAGAGTTGTGCGGTAAGAATTGTAGGAATCTGGTGATACATCAGGTTAAAAAGTTAAAAGATTTAAAGGGCAATGCAGAGTGGGTACTCCTTATGCGCAAAAGGAGAAGAAAAACGCTCGTAGTATGTCCGGAATGCCATGAGTTAATTCATTCATAAAACCGCAGATGACAAGCGGAAAGCCGGATACGCAGAGATGTGTCCGTCCGGTTTGGGAGGGAGGGGAAGCAAGTCCTTTTCGGAGGATTAACTGAACCTTACCTCATGACACCACGCTTTTCTTGGGCGGCAAGGAGAAAACCACCCTCAAAGAAATATCGGAGATTTTAGGCAAGGAAACCATTGACAGCTTCAACACTTCCGAAACTAGAGGGCGGGAGCTTTCGCATGGGCTGAATGCCTTATACCCCATTTGATAGACACATAGGTGGCTTGGATTGGTGCATAGAGGGCATACATTTTTGACAGTTCCTTTAAGCGGTTTAGTTTTGGCTTTTGTCTGAACGCAAAGTTCACTAAAGGGTAGCAAGCGAGCTCTAAGAAGAAGCCGCAATATGTGGAACTAGGTCAAAAAGGGAATGCAAAAGCATTCCCTAAAAACCTGCCATCATCATAGTCATAAGCTGGTCTCTCTGCACTGCGTTGTCATTCCCTTTTATTCTGGACGCTTTTCCCTGAACCTCAACTTCATTCATAGCAGCCCGCATCAATTTCTCCTGAAATTCTCTTTTTTCCCGTTCCGCTTTCTCCGCTCTTTTATGAGCCCTTGCCTGATGCTGTAATTTTATGGTGTTTTCCATGGAATCAATCAGTTGTGTCATATCAGATTTCATACTATTTACCTCCTGAATCAGAAAATGTCATGGGATATGAGTTATATCTGATAGGATTATCGGCTGTTTTATGCCAAAGTCTGAGTGCTATTTGAAATATTTATCAAAACCGGATATGCTTTCACGCAGAGCAGAATGGGCAGGCCAAAGAGCACTCCGCCGATTACTGTCCCTGTGAGGAGAGGGATGAGGGAGAAGTTTTCCGCTAAAATAAAAGACCTGAGACCAAAACAGGAGTTGATAAGAAACAGAGTTCCCGTAATAAGTCCTGGGGAAACTTTACGGGCTTTAATGGTATAGAAAAAGTGGTCAAAAAAGTTAATGAGTCCCCATATGAGTATTCCTACACCAAAGGGGAAAAATATTTTATTTGCGGCAAATAGAAATACAGACAAAATCAGCATAGGGTAGTAGAGAAATAGGTTGTTTGCCATCCAGTGTCCGTGGGTCATGTAGAAGGGAAGCCACGTGTGTTCAAACATCCATTTTGGAAAATCGCCCAGGGCTTCCAAAAGCATGTACTGTTGTTTTATAATAGCCTGCCCAAAGAGAGAAATTTCTTTTTGCCTGGGGAACTGTTTGGAAATCTGCATTTTGTTTTTTATATGAGAGATATAGGCAAAAACCGCATCCTCCTCCAACATGGAAAGATTTACGATATGGTTATGTGAAAGCCCCCGACAACAAGGATTTTTGGTTGATTGACGAAGAAGCCGCCGAAGTTGTCCGCTTGATTTTCCGCCTGTTTCTGGACGGGAAAAACCGAAAATAGGTTGCCGTATATCTGAAAAATGAGCAAATCCCAACGCCCACATTCTACATGAAAGAGCGCGGGCGGGGGACGTGCAAAAACAAGCCGCTGAACGAGGAAAACTGCTACAAATGGAATAAGGCAACACTGACCCATATCCTCACAAGGCAGGAGTATTGCGGTGATGTGGTCAACTTCAAGACCGCAAAGCATTTCCGAGATAAACGAAACCACTATGTAGACAGAAGAATACTATACGCTGAAAACAGAACTTGCGGAAATCAAAGAGCAGTTATCCGCTTTTGAAAATGCGGGAGGGCGGGCGCAGAGGTTTGTAAAACTGACAGAGCGATACGCCATTCAGCATATCGGGATATACTTCAGCCCTACACGTTTGTATTTTGATGACTCTTATCTTCTTTTATTACCAAATGTACTGTCTTTTGTCCATCGCACATATTCATTACAGCAAAAAATCCAACACATACTACCATCGCAATAATATTTGCTACCCAGTTTTGACGAACCACAACAATATCACTAAAAGAATTTATCAAACTATGTGCCAAAAGATTTGTCCGCAACTGCTGATACGTTCCAAGCATTACAAATAGTGGCAAATGCTACAACTGCCATACCATTCCTATCTTTAGAACTACCCAAATTCTGTTCTTATTATTTATCTGCAATTCCCGTTCCAACCAGAATCCTCTCCATCCAATTTCTTCCATTCCACCAATGATTAAAAACATAGGAACTAGAAAAATTAAATTGGCAAAGGAACTCAAAATTTCTCCGTCCCAAACAAAGTATGGTAATAGCTGTAGTGCACACACTACCACGAATCCAATTATCCAATCTCTTTTATGAACAGGCAGCCTAAAAATCCCTTTGATAACTTCCTTATATTTCTTTTTTTCGTATATTTTCTCAATAAATACCGCAGAAATTGCTGGAGATATTACACCTATAAAATATAACACCAACATCCATGTGTGTTCATTAAAGTTTACATTTTTTATTCTGGAATAAAGTGCAATGCTTCCCCATGACAAATATGTAATGCTAAAACATATTATCAAGTATCTTTTTGTTGCACTTTTTATTATGTTTTTTTCCACTATAATTATACCTTCAATATATTTTGCTCTAAACTATGACCTTCTTCCGAAAGCTCCGATTTATCGGCTTGTACTGGAGAAAATTATACCACACCCAATTACGAAAAGCAATCTGCACTTTGCCCCGTTCCGACTATCCAGACGGTCAAGGGACGAGAGTATTTTTGCCGTTGCCATTTCGCCGCCGAAAACGGCTTCTAAGCGTCCACAGGCGCGTTTTACGCCCCTTTTTCTGCCCCCGTTTCCCGCCATGCCGAAAAGTTTTCCGTCAATAACTCAAAAAAGCACTTGACAAAACGCTTCATGTGCCTCCTTCCAATGCTCCACATAGGAGTGGGCCTTCCCCTTTCTGCTTGGATATGTCTATATAATTCCAACCATTAGCTTAAATATTTCCACGATTTGTTCTTCAAGTGTTGATTACTTTGCTAAAACACATTATATTAACAATAGGTTACAAAAATATATATTACAAGTTAACTACTAGTACATGGGACGAGTAAAACAATTAGAGTACAATATATATGGAGGGTTTACTTATGCAAAAATTAGCGGTAGGAAAAATATTGCAAGGGTTGAGAAAAGCAAAAGGTATTACACAAGAACAATTAAGTGAAATATTAGGAGTTTCATGTGCAGCAATTTCAAAGTGGGAAAATGAGCAAATGTATCCCGATATAAGTTTTTTTCCTATTCTTGCACGATACTTCAATGTTTCAATAGATTGCTTATTTGGATTTTCAAATGAATTAACAGAAAAAGAATACAACGATTTCAAAGAGGAATGTACGGAATTATTCGCACAAAAACAGTATTTTAATGGAATGGAAAAAATAAAAGCATTATGCTATCTGTTTCCGACAAACGATAGGCTGAAACTGGATTTAATAATTGCTGTTATTCCATATATTGCATTGGCTCAAGAAGTGGAGATAAGAGAAAAAGTAGTATATCAAATGATAGCTCTTTGTCAAAATTGCGCGTCTGAAAATGTGCAGGCACAAAAACATTTTGTTTTAGGGCATTTGTTTATGTTAATAGGACAGTATAAACATTTTCCATTTTCTTTTTCTAATAGTGAAGTAAAAAATTTTGCGGCTGTCGATATGACAAACAGCTTATTATTACGAACTGATGAACATGTCATAAATAAGATTGAAACCGCAATAATTTCTTTAGGGGTACAGTTATTACATGAGCTACGAAATAAAATTTCATATTTGCAAAAAGAAAATGATTTGCAAGGAGCTTTAGCTGTTACTAAAAATCAGATTACTCTTGCCGAACTATTGGAATTAGACCATAGTGTTTACTTTATGCTCTATATGAATGTTTCACACTTATATTGTCTGTTAAAGGATAAAGAAAATGCAGAACAGGCAGTTGAAAAATTTGTTAAGCTGCTTAGGAAAAAGTCGATTGATGATAGTGTTCTTCTTCAAGTATATAAAACCGGATTTTCAGCTAAGCCATTTGATTTAATAAGAGATACGTTAATTTTTGCACAGTTAATAACAATGCTGAACAAGGAGGTCACCACATGAAAAAATATTCTTTCCTATTTTCTTATTTCAAAAAAGCAAAAATACTTTCACTATTTTTTTTGATGATTATTTCATCAGTATTGACACTTTTACCACCATATCTTGTTAGTTATATTTTAGATGAGGGTGTCGCTAAAACTTCAATAGAAACAATCACATATTGCAGTATATTCTTAGGATTTGTATATATTTGCAGTTTTGCGGTCAATTATTTTATAAGTCAAAATTTAACAAAGACAAGCAGCTATTTTATTGCCGATTTAAAAAACGATTTATTTACTAAAATATTGAAGTTACCTATGGAATTTTTTGACAAGCAACAAACGGGATATATTTTTGAACGTATAAAAGAAACTGAGTCATTAAATGTATTTTTCTCCCCTGTATTTTTAAAATTTGTAACAAGTATAGTTTCGTTTGTTGGCGCATTGGTTCTTGTATGTTCAATTCGGTGGGAATTATCATTGATTTTATTGCTGTTTTTACCTATTATATATTTTTTCACGAATCATTCAAGCATTAAGATAAAAAAAGCGTCAAAGGCTTTGCTTGAAACAACAGCCCAAACATCGGGAAAAGTACAGGAAAATATAGGCGGTATTTCAGCAGTTAAAGAATTAAAAATGGAAAATCAACGCTCATCTGAAATATCCCGTCAACTTAAACAAGTTGCAGATAAATCCGTTAAACGCGGTAAGATGATGAATATTGCTTCCGAGGGTATAGTAGGAATTACAAATTTTGCTTCCGTTCTGCTTATTGTTTTTTCCGGTATCTTTATCATTAAAGGAAAAATGTCTTTAGGAAACTATTGGGCAGTATCTCAATATGCTTTATTGATTTTTGCACCTATACAACTTTTAGCAAGTATTAGTATTATGGTACAACCCGGTATTGCAGCTTTAACAAGAATTAACGAATTGCTAAAATTAAAAACCGAAGATGAAATATGTGGAAATAGGCAGGTTGGAAAGATAGATAATATTATATTTTCAGATGTTTCGTTTGGTTATAGTGAAAAAACAGTTATTGATAATTTTAATATGGCAATTAGCAGAAATGAAAAAGTTGCACTATTAGGGAAAAATGGAAGTGGGAAAACAACGATTGCAAAATTGCTTTTAGGATTTTATAAAGATTATTCCGGCTCTATTCGCATTAACGATATTGAAATCAAAAATGTCTCTTTATTAGATTTGAGAAATCGAGTTGGGATTGCAGCACAAAATATTGTTCTTTTTTCGGGTACTTTATTAGACAACATTAGATTTATTGCACCACAGTTTGATGAACATGAAATTATATCAGCATTAAGTAAAGCAGGATTGGATATTTCTGAATTTGCAGGCGGACTTCAAGCAGTGATAAGTGAAAATGGTAAAAACCTGTCGGGAGGACAAAAACAAAAAATTGCACTTGCAAGAATGATTATAAAAAACCCGGACGTAATGATTTTTGATGAAGCTACATCAAACTTGGATATAGAAACAAGTAATTTGGTAAAGCAATCAATACATACTATTTTTGCAGACAAAACCTGTATTATTATTACGCATGACCCTGATATGGCTTCTCTTGCTGATACTATAATTAAAATCTAAATATACTTCTCATTCTGCCGCACGACGGCAAAAGAAAAAAAGCCCGCCCACCACCGGGGGAAACTACGCTTATATATATGAACTATCTAATCATCTAAATACTACTTACAATACCCATGTGCCTATCCGTAATTTTCGGACAGGCACATTTTGCTGCTCAAAAACTTTTTGAAAGAATTTCGGAAAATCTTCGGCGTTTTTTCAAAAGCCAGTATTACCAGGCGAAAAAGGGGAAGCACCACCAACTTTCCAACGAGGAGGTGAGAATGTGGAACCCAATCGCAGAGAGTTTATAAAACAATGCGCTTTTGGGGCTCTGGTACAGAGAGCCCAGGAGGGCTAAATCAATGGTTGACAAAAAATATTCTAAATTATAGTTTTTGTTATATATAAGGGAAGGACCATAAGGGTATGAAAGCAGGGAACAGGTGCAGTTGAGAGTGGAACGGTCAAAGGCAATAGAACAGGCAGAAAGGGCAACTAAACGCCCGAAACGTGCCTATGAAATGAGCCGATAGGAAAGGGGATTGATAGGATATGACGATATGGAGAAAAAAGTTACGATACGTCTGTGTGCTAAAATCGTAGCGAATACAGACCTTTACGAAACAGAAGATTGAAAAGTCGTTGGAACGATAAGAGATGTGGGGCGTGGCGGTTGCTATGTCCCATGTTTTGTGGAAAATGGAGTGGGAAAGTGATATAATAAATTGCCGTATAATATTTTGCCAAGAAATTTAGTAAAGTAGATGAGCGACATACTGCGTGAAATGAATATTTTTTGATTTTAGGGAGGACTTGATCAAAATGAAAGAAATTACAACTGTTTGGATTCAAAGCAATAAAGAAGCGTATAGGTCAGATGTAAAAAACAGTATATATGAAGAAGAATATGCAAAGAAATATATATCAGATATTGCATTTGATAAAGAAAAAGCAAAGTTACAACCTTTTGAATTTTCTGTAGACATTTCAACGATGGAGGCTGTTGCACAGGGTAATGCTGGAAGATGTTGGATTGTTGCGGGATTGAATCTTTTGAGAGAACATATAGTAAAAGGGCTTAGAAAAAGTACTCCGCAATCTGCGAATTTTCAGCTTTCTTTGGGCTATCTTTGCTTTTGGGATAAATTGGAGAAAGCAAATTGTTTTTTGGAAAAAGCGATTCAATATAGGAATGAATCCTATAATAAAAGAGAAGTTTATTCATGGTTTCAATATGCGGTAACAGACGGAGGGTTTTGGACGAATTTCAAAGAACTTGTAAAAAAATATGGAATTGTTCCAGCGGAAATAATGACGGAAACATTTCAGTCCTCGAATACAGAAGAGATGAATAATCGTTTGAATTTTTATTTGCGAAAAATCAGCGCAGAGATGAGAAAGGCAGCTTTGGAGGGACAAAATATAGAGAATATTGTAGAAATAAAAGAGCAGGCATTGAAAAAGATTTTTACTTTTTTATGCAGATGTTATGGTTGCCCGCCGGATATTTTCACTTATACATTTGAAGATGAAAAGCAAAAGAAACAATACACTCCCAAAGCTTTCTATAATGATTTTGTAGGAGAATTTTTGGATCAGTTTGTAAATATCATCTCTCTCCCTTATGAAAAATTGCCTTTTGGAGAAACATGTGTATTGACGGATGTTTTTCAAGTGGTAGGTGGTCAGGAGGAACAGTTTCTAAACCTTCCGTTATATGAATTAAAAGAAAAATGTATCGAACAACTAAAGGATGGAATTCCTGTGGTATGTATGGTTGATGACGACAAAATGTGCATGGAGGAATTACAGCTGTGGGACGATAATAGTTTTGATTATGTGGATGTGACAGGCTTTGATTTTGAAATGAGTAGGAAGGATTATTTCCAATTAAAAGCTGGAATTGCAAGTCATTCTATGATGTTAACAGGTGTTCATTTAGGAGAAGATGGAATGCCAGAACGGTGGAAAATAGAGAATTCTTACGGAACAGATGGCTTACATAAAGGATACTATATTTGCTCGGATTCGTGGTTTGAAAAGTATGTTCTAAGTGCCGTTATAAGTAAAAAGTATATAATGGAAATTAGTAGTAAGAAACAGCAAAACAAATATCTTTTCAATATATGGGATATTATGTAATAAGCATGTTCAATGGAAACGAAGGGACGATTTTCTTCGGTAATCTTATAGACATGGTGCTAGCAACATGTAATAAAGTGAATAAGGAGAAAAGTTGTGCTGGCTAATGGTTTGTTACGCTTTAGCAACTTTGGAAGTATTATTATTTTGTAAGGGGGTTTTTTGATACAAAATAAGCCTTCCATTTCGGAGGGATGTTTTTCTGTAAGTCTTGAAAAAGCCTTCTGCGGGCTTTCTGGTATACCGGAGCTGTTCCGATGAAGTCGCCTACTGCGGTTGCCAGCTCTTTACGGCGGGGCCGGTTATATTGTAGCTAATTTCCATGGTGTTGGCTTTCTGATTGGCCTCGGCTTCCTCCGGCTTTGCCGCTTTCAGTATCGGTGGTTTTCCGGGATGATGGCCAGTGCCGTTTCCTCCGGGGCCGGGGTATCGGCTGCTTGCCTTGTGAGTGACAGCTTACGCATTTTTGGTGTGAAAGCAAGCAGGAAAATTTTAAAAATAGTATTGCTTGTATTTGTTTGGTATCACTTATATAATAGGGGCATGACTGGAGGAACGGATATGACATTACAGCAATTAAAATATGTGATTACGGTAGCGGAAAAGGGTTCTATTACAGAAGCGGCAAAAGAATTGTTCATTTCACAGCCAAGCCTTTCCGGAGCGATCAAAGAAGTGGAGAGTGAAGCAAAGATTACCATTTTTAACCGTTGCCGGGCGGGGGTTGCATTAACTACGGAGGGGATGGAATTTTCTCCGGGTATTATGTGGTTCAGATGGTCTGTGCGGTATTTGTCTATGGGGTGAGTACGTTTCTGCCGGATATGCTTGGGGTGATGAAGTATGTGGGAGCGGCGTATATTCTCTGGCTGGCAGTCCATATTGCTGTCAGTCGTCCGGACGAAGAAGGCGGGGAGAGGTCGGCATCTTTTTGGAAAGGGTTTATGCTGCAGTTTGTGAATGTGAAGATTTATCTGTTTGGAATCACCGCATTGACCGGATATGTGACCAATTTCAGTACGTCTCTGCCGGTGCTGGTATTCTTTGAACTTGTGATCGCAACGATTGGAACGGTTGCTACATCGGCATGGATTGGTACGGGGTTGGTGATTCAGAAAATCTATCTGCGGCATTACCGTCTGATTAACATAATCCTTGCTGGCGCATTATTGGAATGTGTATACAGCATATTGAAATAGATATCTTTGGATATGGAGGTTATTATGACGAGTCAGGATGTTTTCCATAAGAACAGGGAGTAAATTTCCCATACATATCAGTGTTTCCCTGTTGCAGTTCGGTGTGGGCATGGTGCCACGGCGGAAGCAAATGAAGGAGCTATCAAGGCTGCGAGGAAATACGGGAGGGAAAAGAAAGGGGAAAACTGTAACCAGATCATTACTCTTAAAAATTCTTTCCATGGAAGGACGGTTACCACGCTGGCGGCAACAGGGCAGGATTCTTTCCATCAGTATTTTTTTCATTTACAAAAGGGTTCCGGTATGTGGAGGCGGACAATAGACGGCAATTGCAGGAGGTGTGCAAGGGAGATTGTGGAGAAAGAAATCATATACGAATAGTTGTAACGCAAAAAGTATTAAAATTGGAGGGCGGGGATTTAATACCTTGCTCTTCTTTTTAGCTTTGAAAAGCATCGCAGAAAAATGATTATAATTAATGTTGCCATATAGTGTCAGGATTTTGATGGTATTCTATTATCCAAGGAGGAACTGGCAATGCAGGAAAGCAGATTATTTAAAATTGTGTATCATTTACTTGATAAAGGACAGGCTACTGCTCCAGAATTAGCAGAAAAATTTGAAGTTTCTGTAAGGACAATTTACAGGGATATTGATGCTCTAAGTGGCGCAGGTGTTCCTATTTATGCAGAAGCAGGGCGAAACGGCGGTATTCATCTAATGAATGATTTTGTTTTAGATAAGACAGTGCTGTCAGAAGAAGAAAAGCAGGAAATTCTAACAGCCTTACAAAGTATTAATTCTATGAACAATATTGGCAACAATCAAACATTGCAAAAACTTTCTGCAATATTTAATATGAGTTCGGAAAACTGGCTTGAAGTGGATTTTTCCAGATGGGGCAATAATGGAACTGACAATGAGAAATTTGAATTGCTAAAATCAGCGGTAATTCATCAAAAGTGCGTAAAAATAACCTATGCAAATTCCTACGGAACAATTAGCGAAAGAATTATTAAGCCGCTAAAAATGTCATATAAGTCTATGTCGTGGTACTTAAAAGCATATTGTACGGAAAAACAGGATTATCGTGTTTTTAAGCTGACCCGCATTATAGATTTAGAAATGCGCACAGACAGTTTTTGCAAAAGTTCTTTCCCAGAATTAGATGAAACACTGGGGCAAGCCTACAATACAATCGTATTGCGTTTCCCGAAAAATATATCATATCGTGTTTATGATGAATTTGATAAAACGAGGGTAAGAAAAAAAGAAAATGGAGATTTAATCGTATCCGTCGAAATGCCAGAGGATGAATGGCTGATAGGGTATTTATTGTCATTCGGAACACAAGTAGATATTATAGAGCCTGCGTATCTGAAAGACATTGTGGCGGAGCAGGCAAAGAAAATCTATGAAAAATATAAATCCTGACATAGGATGTCAGTATATGTGTAATATAATTTGCCTGTAAATTCTATTTGAGAAAGCGGGGACTGAAAATGAAACATGAATGGAAAAAGCAGGAGAAAGAAATATATGGTGTAAAAACGAAACCTTGTGTGATTGATATTCCTGCCTGGAAATATATCATTCTCTCTGGCAGTGGAAATCCTAATGATGAAATCTTTTCAGATAAGGTTGCTACTCTGTTTTCGATAGCTTATAAAATTAAAATGGCATATAAAACACTTGCCGAAAAAAGCAACGAAATAACAGATTATACCGTATATCCTTTAGAGGGGATATGGAGCACGGCTTCTGAAAAAGGATATTTGGTAAAAGAGGAATTGCAGTACCGCATCATGATACGACAACCAGATTTTATTACCAGAGAAATGTTTGATAATTCATTAGAGGCAGTTAAGAGCAAGAAATACAATCCGTATCTCACAGATGTTTCTTTTGAAACAATCTGCGATGGCATGTGCATTCAAGTATTGCACAAAGGAGCGTTTGATGATGAGCCTGCGTCATTTGAGATTATGGATAGATATTGTATGGAACACGGTTACAGGCGTATGGGAAAAGAACATCGTGAAATATATTTGAATAATGCTAACCGTACAGAAAAAGTCAACTTAAAAACTATTTTGAGATATAAAGTCACAGATATAGAGAACATATTGTTATAAAAGAAAGGAAAATAAATATGGGCAGACCAACAACAAAAACAGATTTACTAACAGCCGCAGCCAATAATTATGAAAAGTAAAACATACTTGTTTCTGGATTAACAGAAAAAGAATTATCTACTTCTTTTGATTTTTCGAGTGATGAAAAAAAGAAAGAAGCTCAAAGGAACGCTTTGAAGTATTGAAAAAGCTGAGAGATTTAAGGATATCAACAGTTGTATGGTTGACACCAATTTTGTCGTTTATTAACGATACTGAAGATAATATTTCTGGTATTTTGGATATGTGTATGGAAGCAAAGGTTTATGGCGTTATTTGCTTTGGAAGGAGGGGTTCCTTTGGCGGAATATCAGGACAGTCAACTTTACGCAGGGCTTAAAGAAAGCAATCTGTACATTTTAACTGAGTTTTTCAAGATGCTGGGGAACCCTACCCATATCCGTATCCTGCTTCTTTTAATGGAGCAGGATGCGCATGTCAGCGATCTGGCAGAGCAGCTTGGAATGACCCAGTCTGCGGTGTCACACCAGTTAAATTTGCTGAAATCAAATAAATTGGTTAAACGGCGCAAAGATGGGAAAATGAAATGACAATGGATGATCTGAAGCTAAAACAGAGCGCCTATATCCGTTCCGTAGGCGGAACAGGCGCACTCAGGCATCATTTACTGGATATGGGGCTTACACCGAAAACAGAGGTTACGCTCCAAAAGATTGCGCCGATGGGTGATCCGGTGCAGATTGAGTTAAGAGGTTATGAACTGATTTTGCGGCTTGATGAAGCAAAAAAAATCACAGTGGAAAAGGTTCATACCAAAGCGACAAAAACGTATGGCACGAGGAAATTATTTACACATAGGCAGTACAGCGGCAGAGGGTTAAATCTCTTTCGCTTTTTTCTGGAATCTTAGTGTCTGTATTCGTACTTTTCACATTAGAATTTTGAGAAAGGCAGTATAGGTGTTTATAATTGTGTTAGAGGTGACAAATGGATATTCAGATGATTGAACATATAAAAGGAAAGTTACAGGTGGTTATTAATTGCCGACAGATAGATGATGAAATTATGCGGTTAAAATATCACATTGAAATGTTTGACAAAAAACTACAGGCAAAAAAAGATAAAGAATAGCCGGCATTAATTATTCGATGTACTAGTAGTCAACTGATGGTTGAATTAGAGAATCAACCAATAGTTCCTTCCAAGAAAATGCTTATTATGTGATAAAACTAGGAGGTAAGAAATGAATCAAGAAAAAATTGGAAAATTTATTGCTGAATGTCGTAAAGAAAAAAATCTTACTCAGTTACAGCTGGCAGAAAAGATTAACATTAGTAATAGGGCGGTTTCAAAATAGATACCACACCAAATATGATGAACCCATACTTATACACTACCAGCTATAATAAGCCGCAAGGACAGCAATTTGATACTGCTGTCCTTTCTTTTATAAAATTGCAGTACACAGAAAAAAGCTGTAAAATGATAAATAGATTTGTCCTTGTAACAATTCTCGGACATTTGTCTGTTATACTATCTGCAAAAAGAAAAGGAAGTGAGGATATGAAGCAGATTTTAATTGTCGAGGACGACAGTTTTTTGAATAAAATGTTGGCCTATAACCTGACCGCAGACGGCTACGGCGTGACTTCTGCCCTAAATGCCAGAACCGCAGACGATGTCCTGCGCCATCGGGAATTTGATTTAGTGCTGCTGGACATCAACCTGCCGGATGGGAACGGTTTTGAACTGTGCAGGCTGATAAAGCCACAGCGCCCGGACACCATTGTAATCTTCCTGACCGCCAACGATCAGGAAAGCGACCAGATACGGGGCTATGAGGTGGGCGCGGTGGACTACATCACAAAGCCCTTTGTGATCGGAGCCTTGCAGCGGAAAATCAAAGCCATGTTCGCCATGCTGGAACACCACAAACCGGCCAAGGACATTTACGACGATGGGCGGCTGTTTCTGGACTTCTCGGAGCAGACAGCTTCCTTAAACGGCAAGCCCCTGACCCTATCCCCGATGGAGTACAAAATGCTGAACCTGTTCCGCAAAAATCCCCGGCAAGTGCTGACCCGTGGACAGCTTTTGGAAAAGCTGTGGGATATAGACGAGAAATTTGTGGATGAACACACCTTGACAACCTCCATCAGCCGGATTCGCAGCAAGATAGAATCTGACGGAGGTGCGCCCTACATCAAGACCGTTTACGGCATGGGCTATCAGTGGACGGGAGGCGAGGCGAAATGAAGTTTAAGAACCTCTCGGTAAAGCGGCTGTTTGGCCTGGCAGCAATAGGACTTGTTCTCTCCATGTCCGGGATTACCATTGCCCTGTTTTTTGTGACAAAACAGGCAGCGGTGCTGCTGACTGGCGGGGCGCTGCTGCTGTGCGCCCTTATAGGGATTTTTGTACTGACGCAGGCCTTTGGAAAGCGGCTGTCACAGTTTACCGCTGACCTGTGCCAGACTTTAGACCACATGATCGCCGGGAACGAAGCGCCAAAACGTCCGGAGGACAGCGAAACCCAGCTCGCCAGAATCGGACACCGGCTGGCAAGGTTTTACCAGATCATGCAGGAGAACCGCCGTCTTGTGGACGAGGAACGGCAGGAGTTACAGACCCTTGTATCGGATATTTCCCATCAGGTGAAAACGCCGGTAAGCAATCTGAAAATGGCGACGGACACCCTGCTGGAAAAGCCCATGACCGAGGCGGAGCGCACTGACTTTATCCGGGGAATCCGCAGTCAGACGGATAAGCTGGACTTTCTCTTTCAGGCCCTTGTGAAAACCTCCCGGCTGGAAACGGGCGTGATCCAGTTGGATAAGAAAACGGGCCGCCTTTTTGATACCGTGGCGCAGGCTATGAGTGGGATTGTGTATGCAGCGGAGAAAAAGGAAATCGCTGTGTCCGTGGACTGCCCTGAGGATTTGGCCGTTTCCCATGACAGCAAATGGACATCCGAAGCCCTTTTTAACCTGCTGGACAATGCGGTGAAGTACACCCCGGCAGGCGGGAAAATCGCTGTGTCGGTGGTGCTGTGGGAAATGTATGTGGAGATTAAAGTGACCGACACCGGCAAGGGCATTTCCGAAAGCAATCAGGCCGCCATCTTCCGGCGCTTCTATCGTGAGGAAGAAGTACACGAACAGGAGGGCGTGGGCATTGGCCTGTATCTGGCCCGCGGGATCGTAACGCGGCAGGGCGGCTATATCAAAGTGGTTTCGGAGCTGGGCAAGGGTTCGGAATTTTCCATTATGCTGCCGACAAAATAGAACGCGGCGGACGGCCATTTCCGGCTGCCCGCCGTAAATTTTTTTGAAATGTCCGAGAGTTGTAATATTTTATACCTATTTTCAATGAAATTTTTTGGCCGCTGTAACATTTCGCGGACATTTGGGTTTTATAATACTCTTATCAACAGGCAGGAAGCCTTGAAAGGAGTTTTGAATATGAGCGTTTTACAGACTATCGACCTAAAAAA
>NZ_RAZG01000070.1 GCF_003612565.1 Roseburia sp. 1XD42-69
TCCCTTATTCCACTCATTTCTGAAAATCAACCCTTTCCTGTCTATTCTCTATTGAGTTTCCGAGACCGCTCTAATTATCTTGTTTACACAAGTTATTTTATACGATTTCCATCTGATAAACCATAAAGGGCAGATAACAAGTATGTTAAAACTGCGTTAAAAATATGCCGGGCATAGCCCTTATACGGGCTGTTTTCCGGCATATATTTATCTTTATTATTTTTTAGAAAATGCAATCGTTACCACCGTTCCCACATCCACAGTACTTTCCAGACTGAGCTTTGCATGGTGGTACAGAGCACCATGCTTTACTATGGCAAGACCAAGACCTGTTCCACCTACCTTTTTGGAATGGCTTTTATCCACCCGGTAAAAGCGTTCAAACACCCTGTCCTGATGTGATATAGGAATCCCGATTCCCGTATCACGCACAATCACATTCACGCCATCTCCCGTCTGGTTTACCAAAACATCCACCGTACCATTTTCCTTGTTATATTTAATCGCATTGTCACAAAGGTTATAGAGCATTTCCTCCAAAATTTTATGCACGCCTATAATCTCTGCCCTGCCGCCAATCAAATGAAAGGTAATATTCTTCTTATCGGCTTCTTTTTCCAACCGTCCGATTACTTCCTTTGACAATTCATATAAATCCACCGTTTCCTTTTCATAAGGAATACTCTGCCCGTCAAGTTCAGAAATCTTAATAATATCATTGACTAACGTAATCAGCCGCTGTGCCTCATCATAAATGGATTTTGAAAAGTCAGTCACATCATTTTCCAGAACATCGCCTGCTTTCATCAGTTCGGCAAAGCCAGAGATAGACGTCAGCGGAGTTTTCAGTTCATGGGAAACATTTGCCGTAAACTCCCGGCGCAGCATATCCCTTTTTTCACGTTCCGTAATATCCAGAATAACCACAACGGCCCCAATTACGGATTCCTTCTCATAAACCGGATTGGCAATCAGACTGTAACTGCGTTCCTCCCGCACCATCGTATTCTCTGCCTTTATTCCTGACAATACATCGGATATAACGCCTCTGAACTCTTTTGCCCGGCAGAACAGCAGGACACTCCTGTCTGCCGGAGGGGTAATCTCAAGCAGGTTTAATGCGGCAGAATTATAGGTCAGGAGATTGGCGTCTGCATCAATAACCAGAAAGCCCTCACTCATATTTTCTGTAATAAGGTTAAATTCTTTCTGTTTTTTGCGGGCGTCCGCAAGCTGTTCCCCTATCGTTTCTTTCTGGTCTGCAATTTTCCGTAACAGAGGTGTTAATTCCTCATATGTGTCATTATTTTCCGGTATTTCCAAATCCAGTTTGTTAATTGGTTCTATAATGGCTTTTGATACCCTTGCGGAAAGCACCAGTGTTAAAATCAATGCGACAAACATAATGAATAAAATCGGCTGAAGCATCCCCATCAGAATGGTTACTACCGTATACTGTTCTGTCGAAACCCGCAGTATGCTGCCATCGGAAAGCCGTATGGCATAATTCACTGTTTTTTCCGTCAGGGTTTTGGAGTACCTCGTACTCATGCCCTTCCCCTCTTTCATTGCCGTTTTAATTTCATCCCTGTCGGCATGATTATCCAGTTCGGACACATCTGCCCTGCTGTCGAACAATACCGTTCCATTTTCATCAATCCATGTGATACGGTTATTTCCGGCAAGTCTGTTATTCTTGTTATCAAAACTGTCAAAATATCCGGCTCCCTCATTTTCAAGAGCATGTGCCAGAAAGCCGGCCTCATTGGCAAGCTCTTTCTGTATCTGCTTTTCAAAAAAATGAAACAAAAGCCCCATAATCAATGTAATGGTAGCTGCCAATACAAGACAGACGGTAAGCAGTGACGAACGAAAAATTTTTTTATTCATTCCAATCGCCTCCTAATTTATAACCGATTCCTTTTATAGTCTGAATGAGTTTTCCGGCATCCCCCAGTTTTACCCGCAGTTTCCGGATATGCACATCCAGCGTCCGGGATTCTGTATAATATTCCCCCCAGACACTGGTTAAAAGCCTGTCACGTTCCACTACATTGCCCTCTGCCTCCAGCAGAACCATCAACAGCAGATATTCCTTATAGGAAAGCGATACCGCTTCCCCTGATACCGTAATAATATGTTTTGCAGGATTAACATGCAGCCCGCCAATCGTATACGTTCTGTCATCCTGCGTTTTTTGGGAACGCCTCAGTACCGCCCGGATCCTTGAAATCAGTTCCATCGTTCCAAAAGGCTTTGCCACGTAATCATCCGCTCCCATATCAAGGCCTGTGACCTTATCAAATTCACTGCCTTTTGCGGTAAGCATAATCACAGGGATATGCGCAGTCGCTGCATTACCTTTCAGTTTATTCAGAATCGACAACCCGTCTTCTTCCGGCAGCATAATATCCAGCAAAACCAATTCCGGCAGTTCCGTATTTAGTCCCTGCCAAAATTCCTTTGGAGAAGAATGCCCCTGTACTTCAAATCCCTCTTTTGACAGCGCATAGCATACCAGCTTTCTTATATTATCATCATCTTCCAGCAGATAAATCATGTTAACCGATTCCTCCTTTGGTGGAGCTTTCCTTATTTTCAGGTCTTTTCCGATGCTCTCCGGTAATGGAATAAATAACCCATTCCGCAATATTTTCTGCATGGTCGCCAATCCGCTCAAAATATTTTGCAATCATCAGCAAATCCATAAGAGCCTCCGCATCGTCGTGTCTCTCCGTTATTGATTTTATCAACTCCCGCTTTACCTTGTCAAATAAATCATCCACGATATTATCATGTTCAATTACCAGCCAGGCAATATCCAGATTCATTTTTACAAAAGATTCAATACTTTCTGACACCATTTTGATCGCTGCTTCTGCCATTTCCCGGATATGGGTTTCGCCAAGCGTTCCCTTTTTTGCCACATAAGGTGCAATCTCCACAATATCCGATGCCTGATCTCCAATCCGTTCCATATCGGATATCATTTTCAAAGCGGCTGAAACAACTCTCAAATCTTTTGCCACGGGCTGCTGCTGCAAAATCAGTTTCAGGCAGAGGGTTTCGATATCACGCTCTTTTTTATCAATCTGCGTATCCGCATCCAGACACATATTTTTGCTGTTTTCTTCATTATCCGTAAGATATTTTACCGCATTGGTAATTGCCTCCTCGCATAAGGCTCCCATGGTAACAAGTTCTGTATTAAGCTGCGATAACTGTCTGTCAAATTTATTCCGCATTATCCAAACCTCCCTGTAATATAATCCTCTGTCCTCTGGTCAGACGGTGTGGAGAACATGGTCTGCGTATCATCAAACTCCACCACCTCGCCCAGCAGGAAGAATGCTGTCTTATCTGCAATCCGCACTGCCTGCTGCATATTGTGGGTTACCATAATAATCGTATATTTTTCCTTCAGTTCCATTGCTAAATCTTCAATCTTTGAAGTGGAAATAGGGTCAAGGGCAGACGTCGGTTCATCCATCAGAAGGACTTCCGGCTCTACCGCCAGTGCCCTTGCAATGCAGAGCCTCTGCTGCTGGCCGCCACTCATGCCCAATGCACTCTTTTTCAAACGGTCTTTGCATTCCTCCCAGATTGCCGCCTGCGTCAGGGAACGCTCCACGATTTCATCCAACTTAACCTTTGATTTGATTCCATGTATTCTTGGACCATAGGCAATATTATCATAAATACTCATTGGAAACGGATTCGGTTTTTGAAAGACCATGCCAACACGTTTCCGCAAAATGTTTACATCAATCCCCTTGTAAATGTCAATGCCGGAAAGCATAATTTCTCCTTCGATACGGCAGCTTTCCACCAAATCATTCATCCGGTTCAATGTTTTCAGATAAGTGGATTTTCCACAGCCAGAGGGGCCAATCAGCGCAGTGATTTTCTTTTCCGGGATTTCCATGTTGATACTTTTCAGGGCATGGCTCGCACCATACCATAAGTTTAAATTCTTTGTCGTGATAATGTGTTCCATAACTTTAACCTCGTTTCTGTTTCAGTCTAACCGCCGCTATCTTTGCCGACATATTGATAAGAAAGGTAAGTACAAGCAATATAGCGGCAACCGCAAACGCAACATCAAACTGCCCGCGCTCTTTCGCATATACATACATGGCAACGGTCAGGGTAGAACCCGCATTTCCCGCCTGCACTGCCTCTGGTACGGACAGCAGTTCATTTGCCATCCCTGCCGTAAAGAGAAGTGCGGCACTTTCACCTACCACTCTGCCCACCGATAAGATACAGCCGGTAACAATCCCATCAATGACACAGGGAATGACAACTGTACGAATCATATACCATTTGCCTGCCCCTAATCCAAGCGAACCTTCCCGGTATGCTTTTGGCACCGTTTTCAGGCTTTCCTGTGTGGTGCGTATAATCGTGGGCAATGTCATGATTGCCAGGGTGAGCGAACCGGCCATCAGACTGGTTCCCAGAGAGAAAAACTGCACAAACAGGAGCATTCCCACCAGTCCATATATAATTGATGGGATTCCGGCAAGGGTTTCTGTTGCCAGTTCAATGACCCGTACCAGTTTTTTATTCTTTGCATATTCGTTCAGATAAATCGCAGCCCCTACCCCAAGCGGCAGTACAATTACAAGCGTTATGATAATGATATATAAGGTATTCAGGATGTTTGGCAGAATCCCGACCGTACCACGCAAAAGGCTTGGTTTCGTAGAAACAAGCATCCATGAGATATGTGGAATGCCCCGGTACAAGATATATCCAATCAGTCCGAGCAGGAGAGAGCAAATCAATCCTGCTGATAAAACCATCATCAGCTTTAAGATAGTATCCTTAATTTTTCTTGCTTTCGATATTGTATCAGTCACATGTATTTCCTCCATTTTCCTCAAGAACGCTGTTTTTGCGTTCTTGATAGGTTTGCCTTAGTTCCACTTGGCATGGTATTTTCATGCAATAGTGGAACTTCAAACCTTTTTTTTAATTACTACATTTAATATCAGGTTAATTGCCATAATGAACAGAAAAAGCACCAGTGCGATGGAAAATAATGCCTGTCTCTGTAAGCCGGAAGAATAGGACATTTCACTGGCAACAGCAGTAGTCAGAAACCGGACGCTGCCAAACAGTTTCGGCATATTGGCAACATTTCCCGCTACCATCATAACCGCCATCGCTTCCCCGACTGCCCTGCCAATGCCTAATACAACCGCAGTGACAATGCCGCTTTTTGCGGCAGGCACAACCACCTTAAATACGGTTTCCGTCTTTGTCGCCCCCAGAGCAAGAGAAGCCTCCTCATATTCCTTTGGCACCGCCCCGATTGCCGTTTCCGATACGGAAATGACAGAGGGCAGAATCATAACAGCAAGGACAAGAATTGCCGAAAAGAGGTTTGCACCATCCGGGAGATGAAATATCTCCCTTACGCATGGAACAATGATGATCATTCCCACCAGCCCATAAACGACAGACGGGATTCCGGCAAGCAAATCTACCACATTCCTTACTGCACTGCTAACTTTCTTTGGGGACATCTTTGCCAGAAAAATAGCACATAGCAGTCCAATCGGAACTCCTATGAGGATTGCCCCCAGAGTTCCGTATACGGATGTCAGGATAAAGGGAAGGATTCCATAGGAAGGCTTTGCAGAAGTAGATGCCCAGACCTTCCCAAACAGGAAATCTCCCAGACCGATATCCCGTATTGCCGGAATGCCGCTTATCAAGAGAAATATAGTAATTAGAACGACAAACAGTATCGTCAGCAGACCGCATACCAAAAACAACAGGTTCATTGCCCTTTCCATCCACCTTGCTGTCTTTTTTATCTTTTCCATAACAGCCCCTCCTGTAATTACCGTTTGACAGGAACAGCACCTGCCTCTGTAATAAGGCTGTCTGCCTGTTCGCTGGTAGCGAAGTCGAAAAACTCCTGTGCAGCTTTAGAAAGAGCAGTGTCCTTTTTTGTGACCAGCACGAAGTTTCTCTGGACTTTGTATTTCCCATCCTGAATACTTTCTGTTGTCGGGCTTACCCCTTCCACGCTGACCATCTTTACCGTATCACCAACCGAGGCAACCGATGCATAGCCAATGGCATTTGGATTGCCGGATACCGTCTGCACGACATCGCCCGTAGACGTAAGTTCCTGTGAATACTTGCATTTATCCTTTGTGCCTGTCACTTCCTCAAAACCGTCTCTTGTGCCGGAAGCCGCCTCACGCCCAATACAGACAATCGGTGCGTCGCTGCCGCCAACCTCTTTCCAGTTGGTAATCTCACCACTGTAAATCTTCCCTATCTGATCAATTGTTAAATCTGTTGCCGGATTATCAGGATTGACTATGATTCCGATTCCATCAATGGCAACTACCGTTCCCTGTAAATCTGCTGTTTCATCTTCCTTCAGGTCACGACTTGCCAGTCCGATATCACATCTTCCTTCCGCTACTGCCTGTATACCGGAACTAGAACCCGTTGGATTGTATGTAACCTTTATATTTCCATGTTCCTCCATATAGGCTTCACTCAAAAATCCAATGACTTTCTCCATTGAAGTGGAACCGTCGGTGGCTATTGTTTGTGAACTCTTAGTTGTCTCATTTGCTGTACTTTTGTCAGTGAACGAACCAGCATTGCCGCTACATCCTGTCAATACCCCTGTCATAAGTGTAAAAACGGTTGCAATCATAATAAATTTTTTCATATTGAACACACTCCTTTGTTTTTTTTGTATGAACCAAGTATACCGTCCCCAATGTTAACTCTAAAAGTGCATATATGTTAATTGTAAGTTAATTGCACTGCAAAAGGCATAGAATATTTCATCTATGCCTTTTAACAACGGAATTATTTATCTGCCCTGTATATATTCCTCGTTTTGTCTCTGATACATAGGACGGTTCTCCCTTGTACGTTCTTCCGGTTCCATATCCTCCATGAAACTCTCCACCGCCTTTACATACACCTCTGCCAGCTCTAACGTACATATCCGGTTCTCCGGCATGATTTCCTCTCTTATTTCAGAAACCTTTACAGCCTGTTCCTTCTGCACATTCCAGAATCCCGCCAGCCTGTACTCCGTTCCCCGTCCGTTATAGTCCTCATACACCGGAACCACTTCCCCTGTGGAAGTCTGCCACGAGGCAATCTCCGGGAACGTGACAAGCCTGTCATGCTGAGGGAGAGAGGTACGGTACTCCCTTAACAGCCTGCCGAGAGGGGTATAGCCATAAGGGGAGGCGGCCCGTATATCCTTTTTTTCTTCTACAAACTTTGCAAACTTCCGCACCAGCGGAATCATGGATAACAGCTTATAAAAGAGTGCTTTGAGTTTATCCAGTACGTTGATGAAATCCAGACGCTTTTCAAACTCTTTATCCAACACACCGATATCCTCTAAAAACCCCTCTTTTTTTACCTGTATTTGTTCCTTTTCATCTGTTGCTTTCCTGACATCACGCAAAAGACGCTCTTTATCAGAATGAAGGATAAGCGTATCTGTTTTTAAGGACAAATTTTCCTGCCGTATTTCCTCCTGTTCTGCCATCAGTTTTTGTTTCATTTCCCTGCCTTCTGTTTTTATCTGTATCAAATCTTCCTCTGCTCCGATAATCTCTGTTTTCGTGTCAGACAACCGCCGTTCTGCTTCGGAAACTTCTTTTTCTGCCTGTTCCAGACGTTGGTTGGCATTAAAAAGCCTGTCCTGTTTTTCTTCAAGGAATCCCGCCACCATTTCCAGCCGCTTCGTTTCCTGCTGCACCTTATATTCCGCAACGGTCAGGTCATAGTTTTTCCCTTTCTGCTTATCTTTTACAAGCACTCCGAAGTGGATAAGCATTTCTACGCTTGCGGTCTGACGCAGGCTGTTCTGTAAAATATTCTCCAGCGTTTTCGGAGTGAAAACAGAGCGTTTGGAAACCTTTGTTTCCAGCCCGCGCTTAAATCCCCTGCCTATGGGAACGCCTACAACGTGCATATGCGGGCTTGCTTCATCAAAGTGGACTACCGCATTTGCAACTTTGAAATCCGGCATTTCTTTCTGCAACTGCTCCAGTAAGGTGTCATATACCTTGCAGATATTTTCTTTGTTTTGCTTTTCCTTATCTGTTTCCATAAAGACATCTTCCCAGAAATCCTTATCCCCGCACTGGAAAATAATCTCCACTGCCATGTCTTGGTTCTTGCCGGACAGATGTTCAAAATAATCGTCAATCCGTCGGTCTGCCCTTGTCTGTTTTTGGTTATACTGCTCCAGTGCTTCTGAAAAAGTGTCCTGATAGACTTTTTTCACATCCCGCATAAGATTTGTACTGCCAAAGAGCAGGACAATGTTCTCCCTGTCATACTCTTTGGAACGGTATTTCCGCAGGTTGTGTTTTGCCACACCGGACAGCCTGCCTTTGCTGTTGAGGGCACTTTTCCCGTTGCTGATATGGGCACTGTATGATACTTCATTCATCACATCCCCCTCTCTGCCGGAGGAATTTTTTTCTTATTTGTCATTTCCTTTCCGGCTGGTTTCCTTATCAATCATTTTACGTCTCCGATTTTCCTTTGGGCTGATGGGAACGTGGCGGGGTGCGGTTATCATTTCGGCTCTGCCGATAATGATAACCCCCTAGCATTTTTGTCAAGCCAAAAATGCGGGTGCCCTGCCGGGGGCTTGTTCAAGCGGGTGTATATCCAGCTTTTGCCTGTTATTTTGCCTGCCGGAGAAACCATCTGCCGCTGACCTGTATTCTGCCAAAGTAAAATACTGCGGATAAACATAAGTGCCAGCATGGTGTAAGTGGAACTGTTTGAGGGAAATGCGGAAAATGAGACAGACATCCCGACCATTACCCATGAGCAGTACACGGAGATAACGGATTATCTCCGTAAAAAAAGAAATCCGGCACTCCTGCCGGTGCAGATAGCCTATTATACTGGATTACGCATTGGCGAGGTATGCGGGCTGGCATGGCAGGACATCAACCTTGAGGAACAGTATCTTACCGTCCGCCGAAGTATGCGTTACAATGCCACCCGCCACAAGATGGAAATCGGTGCAACCAAGCGGAAAAAAATCCGTACAGTGGACTTCTGCGACACACTGGCAGAGATACTAAAAAAAGCCAGAAAGCAACAGCACAGAGAGCGTTTCCAGTGTGGCGAAATGTATTTCCGCAATTACTATCAGAAAGTAATGGAAAAGGGAAGGACGCATTATGATCTGTATTCTTTGCAAAGTACGGAGGAGATACCGGACGATTACGAAGAACTGTCTTTTGTATGTTTACGTCAGGATGGTTCCTATGAATCAACCGCAACCCTCTCCAATGTATGCAGGCTGATTCAGAAACACGTAGAGGGGCTTGAAAATTTCCACTTCCACCAGTTGCGGCACACCTATACGAGCAATCTGTTATCAAACGGGGCAGCCCCGAAAGATGTGCAGGAACTTCTGGGACACTCTGATTTAAGTACCACAATGAATGTTTATGCCCATGCCACCAGAGAGGCGAAACGGACTTCCGCAAGGCTTTTGGATAAGGTGGTGGGCGGTAATTAAAAACTTTCCCTTGTTTTGGTCCTATGAGGGCAAAAACAAGGGAAAATGGTTGATTTGATGATGTAATGGGTTTGATAGATTGCGTAAAATGGGGATTTTGGTAGGGAATGATAGTTTAATTTTAAATTGGATGGGAGAATTTTATCTTCCATCCAATAGCCCACTGAAAAACCATCTATATTAGATGCTTATAAAATCTTCCGTAACTTTTTCCGCAGATGGTCTAACCTTGCATAGATAGCACCCGTTGTCAATCCCACAAGCGGGGCAATTTCCTTTGTGGAATAGCCCTGCATTTTCAGCAGGATAATTTGCAGGGTACGCCTGTCCACAGTAAGCAATGCCCGATACAGAGTTTCGTCCTCAATCTCATCCAGTAAATCAGCAACAGTCTTTGGCTCGGTATTCTGTTCCCTGTCTGCCATCCCCTCAAGGTATTCGCCGAAGTCGCTTGTCCAATGATAAAACCGCCTGTTGGAATTGAAGTCTGCCCTGTCGTCTGTGCGGATTTGTTCAATGGTGGTTTCGTCAACTCCAGGCTCCCGCAATATTTTTTCCTCGGCTTCTTTCCAGATAAGCCATTTTCTGTTCTCCCGTCCGTTGTTGTATGCCATTCTTTTTTCCTCCAATCTGAATTTTAAAATGTTAAAATCCAGATTGGAAAGGCGGCGAACGGCAATGAATACCAGAAACAGCCCTGCGGCATATTCCGATAAAAAACGACAAAAGAAAAACCGCAAAGGCACTGTGACCTCTACGGTTATAGGAGATACATATTCTGTTAAATGGAGATTCTACTTCTGGTTTCATGGTGAGAAGTAGCGTTGCATGGGCAGGGATTTTTTTAACTGGCTTCCTGCCATTCCCCGATATGCTATGTATGGGTAAATTCTGCGTTGTATGAGCAGATAGATTACTGCCCGAAAAAAGGACATTAAAAAAACCTCCAAACTTTAAAACAGGTCTGGAGAGTGTCTGTCAAGTCTTTTCGGGCATAGCAATACTGCCCACCACACACCGTTTTTTTATATGGTGGACGTTCGCCTTAAATCCCTATGAAACAAAACAGAGCCAACGAACTGTGATTTTATTTCACAAGTTCATCGGCTCTGCGTCTATGCGTCCGGCTCTGTGATGACTGTTATCTGCAAATTTGTTACTTCAATCAATGTTTCCTGCTTACATTTTGGACAATAGAGAAGATAATTTTTCAATACTGTATCTTCTCTGATTTTATCACGGGTTTTACTGCCGCAAACAGGACAACGTATCCATTCTGTTCCATAAATGACACTCATATTTTATCCGCTTTCCAATCCCAAATACTTAATTGCCTACTATCGTCCTTTTCTTCAAAGAAATGCAAATAGTTAAATATTTGCTCTTGGTCATGCAAAATTCCATTTTCTTCGCATTTTCGGTGAAAAAGCCGCATTAAATTTTTGCTGTTGCCGCTTTCTATCATATACTGATTTCCGTATGTACGGATATATTTTTCTTTCAGCCCAGGAAATAATCGGTCTAACTGTTCATAAAAATACTCTCGATTTCCTTCTCGGAGAGTTAGCCCCATTCCAAAGCAAATAACGCCATAAACCTTTGCCTCAATACACATATCCAAAATACCTGAAATATTATCTTCAGTATCGTTAATAAACGGCAAAATTGGCGTCAGCCATACAACTGTCGGTATCCCTGCGTTCCTTATCTTTCTCAATACTTCAAAACGCTCCCTTGTCGTACTTACATTCGGCTCAATCTTTTTGCACAAATCTTCGTTGCACGTTGTCAAAGTCATTTGCACAACGCACTTGGACTTTTCATTTATTTTCTGTAAAAGGTCTAAATCCCTCAGTATGCGGTTTGATTTTGTTATGACCGTAAATCCAAAACCATGCTCACATATTAAGTGCAGAGCCTTCCTGACATTCCCTATTTCCATTTCCAGCGGAATATAGGGGTCTGTCATAGAACCTGTGCCTATCATACACTTTTTTCGCTTATGAATAATAGCATATTCCAACAAGTCAATCGCATTTTCTTTGACTTCAATATCCTCAAAAGCGTGTTCCATGTGATAGCATTTGCTTCTGGAGTCACAATAAATGCACCCGTGTGAGCAGCCCCGGTATAAATTCATTCCATTTTTAGCAGATAATATCCCTTTAGCTTTCACGAAGTGCATCGTATGTCCTCCCTGCATTTAGGCGCAATTTTTCCTATGTGCTTTCAGTTTTTTCATTGCCCAATCATAATGGCTTGCTGTAACGCTGACAAAATAAGAACCCAGCGTGCTTCCGCCTACCCATTTATAAACGCCTTTCGAAAACAATTCCTCGTTTGAAACAATTTCCGCCAGATTTATTACTTCGTTATGGGATTTCTGGAACATATTCTTTGCGTCCTCTAATGATGTAGACTGATGCTTTTTCCAAAATTCCACATTCATATCTCCATAGGTTTTCCAATTATACGGTTCTGGAAGAAACGGTTTATTATCACCGTTCTGATTGGAATACACCCAGTTTAACAAAAGCTGATGCCACTCATAGAGATGGATGAAAATATCACGAAGATTTTTATCTCTTTTCCAGTGAGCTTCTTTCTTTTTTTCATCACCCGAAAAATCAAAAGGCGTTGATAATTCTTTTTCTGTCAATCCAGAAACAAGAGTGTTTAACTTTTCATAATTAGCGGCTGCGGCTATTAGTAAATCTGTTTTTGTTGTTGGTCTGCCCATATTTATTTTCCTTTCGTTTTTTCATACTATGTTGCTATTTCTCTGTATCTGTAACTTTATATCTCAAGATAGTTTTTAAATTGGCTTTGTCTGTACGGTTAGCATTATTCAAATATATTTCACGGTGTTCTTTTCCCATACGCTTATATCCGTGTTCCATACAATATCCGTCCATAATCTCAAATGACGCAGGCTCATCATCAAACGCTCCTTTATGCAATATTTGAATGCACCTGCCATCGCAGATTGTTTCAAAAGAAATATCGGTTAGATACGGAATATTTTTTCTCACCTTTACTGTCTCTAACGCATTATCAAACATTTTTCTGGAAATAAAATCTGGTTGTCGTATCATGATGCGGTACTGCAATTCTTCTTTTACCAAATATTCTTTTTCAGAAGCCATACTCCACATTCCCTCTAAAGGATATACGGTATAATCTGTTATTTCGTTGCTTTTTGGAGCAAACGCTTTATATGCCATCTTAATTTTATAAGCCATCGAAAACAGGGCGGCAACTTTATCTGAAAAGATTTCATCATTAGGATTTCCTCTGCCAGAAAGAATGATATATTTTTGAGCGGGAATATCAAGCACGCAAGGTTTTGCTTTTACACCATATATTTCTTTCTCATGCTTTTTCCATTCATGTTTCATTTTCAGCCCTCACTTTCCCAAATAGAATTTACAGGTAAATTATATCACGCTTATGCTGACACCCTATGTCAAGTTTTATATTTTTCATAGATTTTCTGTGCCTGTTCTGCCACGATGTCTTTCAGATATGCAGGCTCTATAATATCTACTTGCGTTCCAAATGACAATAAATACCCTATAAGCCATTCATCTTCTGGCATTTGGGCAGATACGATTAAATCCCCATTTTCTTTTTTGCTTACCATCGTTTTGTCAAATTCATCGTAAACACGATATGACATATTTTTCGGGAAACGCAGTACGATTGTGTTGTAGCATTGCTCCAATGTATCATCTAATTCTGGAAAGGGGCTTTTGCAAAAAATTTCCGTGAGAACTTCAAAATCTATGATACGGGTCAGCTTAAAAATACGATAATCCTGTTTTTCCGTACAAAATGCTTTTAAGTACCATGACATAGACTTATATGATATTTTTAGCGGCTTAACAACTCTTTCGCTAATTGTTCCGTAGGAATTTGCATAAGTTATTTTTACGCACTTTTGATAAATTATCGCTGATTTTAGCAATTCAAATTTCTCATTGTCAGTTCCCTTGTTGCCCCATCTGGAAAAATCTACTTCAAGCCAGTTTTCCGAACTGATACAAAAGATTGCAGAAAGCTTTTGCAATGTTTGATTGATGCCAATATTGTTAGTAAGATTGATGCTTTGCAGGGCTGTTAGAATTTCCTGCTTTTCTTCTTCAGACAGCACTGCTTTATCTAAAACAAAATCACTCATTAAATGAATGCCACCGTTTCGCCCAGCTTCTGCATAAACAGGAATACCTGCACCACTCAAAGCATCAATATCTCTGTAAATTGTCCTTACAGATACTTCAAATTTTTCTGCTAATTCTGGAGCAGTAGCCTGTCCTTTATCAAGTAAATGATACACAATCTTAAATAATCTGCTTTCCTGCATTGCCAACTCCTCCTTTGATAATAGAATACCATCAAAATCCTGACACCGTATGTCATCATTTATTATAATCATTTCTTTACTCGTTATCAACTGACTAAGCATAAATGAACTTTATTCTGCTCAAAGCAGGGATAATGAGTAACGCTTTTCTTTTCTATATTCCCTATATTTCTGTGTTGTTTTCCAGATTAAAAGAGCCGCCAATCTTCAGATTATTTTAGCACCATATAAAATTGATGTAGTT
>NZ_RAZG01000006.1 GCF_003612565.1 Roseburia sp. 1XD42-69
AGGATCACTTTCTTTCGTATTTTTTGTTTGCAAACTTATTATACATCAGAAAGTCCTGTATGACATTTTTTTATGGAAAAGTTGTAAAGTGGTGTTATATATAAAAGTCCTGCATATTTTAAGTACAGTGTGTCAGAGGAGAGATGCCCAATGGAAAAACGGATACCAATCGGAATAGAGTTTTACAAAACAATGATAGAGGGAAATTATTACTATGTGGATAAGACTTTGCTGGTAAAAGAAATTCTGGAAAAAGGGGCATCTGTCAGCCTTTTTACCCGGCCAAGGCGATTTGGGAAAACACTGGCTATGACTATGCTGAAGGCGTTTTTTGAGGATGAGAGAGACGAAAATGGTGATAAAGTTGACAACAGCAAGTATTTTGCAGGGCAAAAGATTGCAGCCTTTGAAGATATTATGGCAGGCCATATGGGAAAATATCCGGTGATTAATTTATCATTAAAATCTGCCAAACAGCCTGACTTTGAAATGGCGTATGATGTTTTGGTGGATGGGATACGGGAAGAATTTGCAAGACATGCCTATATTCTTAACGGGGATATCCTTTCGGAGAATGAAAGGGAGAAATACCGGGCAGTATTAGAAGGAAGGGGGAAAAACAGCGAATATGCCACTTCCCTTGCCTTTTTGTCCCAGTGCCTGGAAAAATATCATGGAAAAGGGACAGTGATTTTAATAGACGAATATGACGTGCCTTTGGAAAATTCTTTTTTTGAAGGTTTTTATGATAAGATGACAGCTTTTATCCGTTCTTTCTTTGAGTCAGCCTTAAAGACAAATAAAAGCCTTGCGTTTGGGGTGGTGACCGGGTGTCTTAGAATCAGCAAAGAAAGTATTTTTACCGGGTTAAATAATTTGGATGTAATCTCTTTATTAAATAGAGATTATGCGGAATATTTTGGCTTTACCCAGGGGGAGGCAGAAGAAATTCTTGGGTTTTACGGGCTTTTGGAAAAAAGGGAAGAGATGAAACAATGGTACGACGGATATCGGTTTGGGGATACGGAGGTGTATAACCCCTGGAGTGTCATAAATTATGTGCGTACTGCGGCGTTGGATTCCCATGCCTTTCCAAAGCCCTACTGGTCAAATACTTCTTCTAACAGCATTATCAAAGAATTGATTGAAGGGGCGGATTTTATTACCAGGGGGGAGATTGAGGAATTGATGGAGGGGGGGGGAATAGAGAAACAGGTACACGAAGAGATTACCTATGGAGACATCCGGGAATCCCAGGATAATTTGTGGAATTTTCTGTTTTTTACCGGTTATCTGAAAAAGTCGGGAGAACGGTTTGACGGGGAAAGTATTTATCTGAAAATGGAAATTCCCAATGCGGAGATTCGATATATATACAGGAACCAGATTTCTTCCTGGTTTGATAAAAAAATAAAAGGCGCCGATTTATCTCCGTTAATTACTGCTATGGAGCAGGGAGACTGCCACAGCATGGAGGAATTTTTATCTGACCAGCTTTTAGATACCATCAGTTATTTTGATTATGCGGAAAATTATTATCATGGGTTTGTGTCGGGACTTTTAAAAGCGGCAGGGAAATATATGGTGCGCTCTAACAGGGAGAGCGGAGAAGGAAGGCCGGATATTTTAATGTATTCCCCCACAGTAAGGGGAAAGGTTTTTATTATAGAGTTGAAAGCGGCAAAAGAATATGGTCTGATGGGAGAAAAGTGCGAGGAAGCTTTAAGACAGGCGGCGGAGAAAAATTACAGGGAAGCATTTGAAGGGAACGGATATAAAGACATTACAGTTTACGGGATTTGCTTTTTCAGGAAGGAATGTATGGTAAGGGCGGGAGGAAGAAAAAACGGTTGAGAAAAAAGTTCCTTTCAGTTATATTATTATGTAGAAATTGCGGCAGTAAGCCCTCATAAAAAGCACAGCCATTATGACGTTATGATGAAGCCCTATGATAAAAATGACAAGGTATTTGATAGCAGAAGGCTGTCTGCCGGAGAATATCCGTAAGTATGGTTTTGCATTCCAGGGGAAACAATGCCTTATCGGATCACCATGAAAAGATAAAAAGGAGCGCGTTTTATGTCCTTTGCACATTTGCATGTCCACACAGAGTACAGTCTCTTGGACGGGTCTAATAAAATTAAAGAATATGTAGCCAGATTAAAGGAGCTTAACATGACAGCCGGGGCCATCACAGACCACGGGGTGATGTATGGCGTCATAGAATTTTACAAAGCGGCAAAGGCCGCCGGCATCAACCCGGTGCTGGGGTGCGAGGTGTATGTGGCGCCGAATTCCCGGTTTGACAGGGAAAATGTACAGGGTGAAGACAGGTACTACCACCTGGTGCTTTTGGCGGAAAATAATACAGGCTACGGCAACCTTATGAAAATTGTCTCCAGGGGTTTTGTGGAGGGATATTACTATAAACCCAGGGTGGATATGGAAGTTTTAAACCAGTACCATGAGGGAATTATCGCCCTCTCTGCCTGCCTGGCAGGGGAAGTGCAGCGGTATCTGGAAAAGGGGCTGTATGAGGAGGCAAAAGCTGCTGCGTTTAAATATGAAAAATGTTTTGGCAGGGGGAATTTTTTCCTGGAACTTCAGGATCATGGCCTTTTAAAGCAGCAGGAGGTAAACCAGCAGCTTTTACGCCTTTCTAAAGATACGGGAATTGAACTGGTAGTGACAAACGATGTGCACTATACCTTTGAAAAGGATGCCCAGGCTCACGATATCCTTTTGTGCCTCCAGACAGGGAAAAAGTTAAGCGATGAAAACAGGATGCGCTATGAGGGCGGACAGTATTACGTGAAATCCGAAGAGGAGATGCGGGCCTTGTTTCCCTATGCCCAGGAAGCGGTATCCAACACCCAGAAAGTTGCGGACAGGTGCCATGTGGAAATTGAGTTCGGCAACACAAAATTGCCGGATTTCCCTGTGCCAAAGGGCTATACCACCTATGAATATCTGGAAAAAATCTGTTATGAGGGGTTAAAAAAGCGGTATCCTTCGGATGAGCAGGAGTTAAAGCCAAGACTTGAATATGAGTTAAAAGTCATTAAAGATATGGGGTATGTGGAGTATTTTCTCATTGTGTGGGACTACATCCGCTACGCCAGGGAACATGATATTATTGTGGGGCCCGGAAGGGGAAGCGCGGCGGGAAGCCTGGTGGCCTATACCACGGGAATCACCAATATTGATCCCATACAATATGGGCTTATTTTTGAGCGTTTTTTAAATCCTGAGCGTGTGTCCATGCCGGATATTGACGTGGATTTCTGCTTTGAGAGACGTCAGGAGGTCATTGACTATGTAATCGAAAAATACGGCAAGGACTGTGTGACCCAGATTGTCACCTTTGGTACCTTAGCGGCAAGAGGTGTGATTCGTGATGTGGGCCGTGTGATGGATCTGCCCTATGCCTTTGTGGACACCATTGCAAAGAGTATCCCAATGGAGCTTGGAATTACCATTGACAAAGCCCTTAAGATGAATCCGGAACTGAAAAAGCTTTATGAGGGGGATGAAAGCGTAAAAGAACTCATTGACATGTCAAGGCGCTTAGAGGGGCTTCCCAGGCATACCTCCATGCATGCGGCGGGGGTGGTGATTTCCCAGAAGCCTATGGATGAATATGTGCCTTTGTCCAGAGGGGCTGACGGTATGATTACCACTCAGTTTCCCATGACCACCATAGAGGAATTAGGGCTTTTAAAAATGGATTTTTTAGGGCTGCGCACCTTAACGGTCATTCAGAATGCGGTAAAGATGGCGGAAAAAAATTCCGGGGCCAGCATTGATATTGACAACATTGATTTTGACGATAAGGCGGTATTAAACTCCCTTGGCACCGGAAAGACGGAAGGTGTGTTCCAGCTTGAAAGTGCGGGGATGAAAAACTTTATTAAAGAGTTAAAGCCACAGAACCTGGAGGATATTATTGCAGGAATCTCCCTGTACCGCCCCGGCCCCATGGATTTTATCCCGGCCTATATCAGGGGGAAAAACAGCCAGGGACCCATTACCTACGACTGTCCCCAGCTTGAGCCGATTTTATCCCCCACTTACGGGTGTATCGTCTATCAGGAGCAGGTCATGCAGATTGTGCGGGACTTAGCGGGATATACCTGGGGGAGAAGTGATTTGGTGCGCCGGGCCATGAGCAAAAAAAAGCAGTCGGTAATGGAGCAGGAGAGGAAGAACTTTGTCTACGGCAATCCCGATGAGGGGGTAAAGGGCTGCGTCTTAAACGGGATTCCGGAGCAGGTGGCAAATAAGATTTATGATGAGATGATTGATTTTGCTAAATATGCTTTTAACAAATCCCACGCCGCCGCCTATGCGGTGGTTTCCTACCAGACGGCTTACTTAAAATATTATTACCCGGTGGAGTATATGGCGGCCCTTATGACTTCCGTACTTGACCATACCAGCAAAGTGTCGGAATATATTTTAACCTGCCGCAGAATGGGGATAAAAATCCTTCCCCCGGATATCAATGAAGGGGAGGGAGGATTTTCCGTTTCCGGCAGAGAGATACGCTATGGCCTCTCCGCCATTAAAAGTGTGGGAAAACCTGTGATAGAAGCTATTGTAGGGGAGAGGAAGGAGCGGGGAAAGTTCCTGTCCCTAAAGGACTTTCTTACCAGAATGAACGGCAGGGAGGTAAATAAGCGCAGCGTGGAGAGCTTTATAAAAGCAGGGGCCTTAGACTGTTTCCCAGGGACAAGAAAGCAGAAGATGATGGTGTATGCCGCCATTATGGACAGCATTTACCAGGAAAAAAAGACTTCCATGGCAGGCCAGATGACCCTGTTTGACTTTGCCTGTGAGGAGGATAAAAAAGAGTATGAGATTGCAATGCCCCCGGTGGGGGAATATGAAAAGGAAGAGCTTTTGGGCTTTGAAAAAGAGGTGTTAGGCATTTATGTCAGCGGCCATCCCTTAGAAGAATATGAGGGAAAGTGGAGGAAAAATATTACCAATACCACGGCGGACTTTCTGGTGGAGGAGGAGACGGGGGAAACCAAAATAAAAGACAGCGCATCTGCCATGATTGGGGGAATGATAACGGAAAAGACCATTAAATATACAAAGACAAACCAGGCCATGGCCTTTCTCACCATTGAAGACCTTCTTGGAACGGTGGAGGTAGTGGTATTCCCCAGGGATTACGGAAAATACCAGTTCCTGCTTGAGGTGGATTCCAAAGTGTTTATCCGGGGCAGGGCAAATGTGGAGGAAGAAAAGAACGGAAAGCTGATCTGTGAGAGAGTCTACGGTTTTGACGAGGCAAAGCGGGAGCTTTGGATCCAGTTTCCGGACAAGGAACAGTTTATCGCCCAGGAGGATAAGCTTTACAAAATGCTGGCGGAGTCGGACGGAAAGGATTCCGTAGTGATTTATCTCTCCGCAGAGAGAGCGAGAAAAAGACTGCCGGACAGCAGGAATATAGAGATCGAAGAGGGCCTTATGAACAATTTAACTAAGATTTATGGTGAAAATAATGTAAAAGTTGTGGAAAAGGCTATTGAAAACCTGGGGCAAAGATATTAAAATATAAAGGATTAGGATGAAATTGGATTTGGGATAGATTTAGGAGGAAACAGGATTATGGCAAAAGAAATCAAGACAGTCGGTGTGTTAACCAGCGGCGGGGACGCTCCGGGAATGAATGCTGCCATCCGTGCAGTTGTCCGTGAAGCTTTGGTAAAAGGATTAAAAGTAAAAGGAATTAAGAGAGGATATGCGGGACTTCTCCAGGAAGAGATTATTGATATGGAGGCAAGAAGCGTCTCCGATACCATCCAGCGGGGAGGTACGATTCTGCAGACAGCCCGCTGTATGGAGTTTGTCACAGAGGAAGGCCAGAAGAAAGGTGCGGAAATCTGTAAAAAGCACGGCATTGACGGCGTGATTGTCATCGGCGGGGACGGCTCTTTTAAAGGCGCCCAGAAACTGGCGGCCCTGGGGATTAATACCATTGCCCTTCCGGGAACCATTGATCTTGACATTGCATGTACAGAGTATACTATTGGATTTGACACAGCGGTAAATACCGCAATGGAAGCTATCGACAAGGTAAGGGATACATCCACATCCCATGAGCGGTGCAGCATTATTGAAGTTATGGGCCGTGGAGCCGGCTATATTGCCCTGTGGACAGGAATCGCCAACGGTGCGGAGGATATTCTTCTCCCGGAGCGGTATGATTATGACGAGCAGCGTCTGGTAAACAATATTATTGCAAATAAAAAACGGGGAAAACAGCACCATATTATTATTAATGCAGAGGGTATCGGACATTCCGCAAGTATGGCCAGAAGAATTGAGGCCGCTACAGGGGTGGAGACAAGGGCAACGATTTTAGGGCACATGCAGCGTGGAGGAAGCCCCACCTGTAAAGACCGCGTTTACGCATCTATTATGGGAGCCCTTGCAGTAGATCTTTTGTGCCAGGGCAAATCCAACCGTGTAGTGGGATACCGCCACGGTGACTTTGTGGACTTTGATATTGACGAGGCACTGGCAATGAAAAAAGAGATTTCTGAGTACCAGTTTGAAGTCTGTGAAAATCTTTCTAAATAAGAATAAAATTTCGGAAAGGAATGGCGTCTCTAAGACAAGGCTGCTTTGAGACGCCCTTATTTTTTATGATTACCACCACGTCCAGTAAACAGGTGAAAAATTTGATTCTGCTTGGGAAAAAGCCCAGGGAAAGAAGAGAGCAGCAGGTCTTTTTGGCGGAGGGGAAAAAAATGTTTTTGGAGACGCCCGAGGAGCTTTTAAAAAAAGTCTACGTGTCAGAAACATTTTTTCAGGAAAAAGAGAATAAAAATTTTCTGGAAAAGACAGATTATGAAGTGTTAAAAGACAGTGTTTTTCAGGCGGTCAGCGGCACAAAAACCCCCCAGGGGATTTTAAGTGTGGTTTCCATGCCTAAGTGGGATGAGGAGAATCTGTTAAAAACACAGAACGGTTTTTTTCTGCTTCTGGAGGGGATTCAGGACCCGGGAAATCTGGGGACAATGCTGCGCACAGCGGAGGGGGCAGGGGTTACGGCAGTGATTGCCAGCAAGACCACAGTGGATTTGTACAACCCGAAAACCATCCGTTCCACCATGGGGAGCATTTTCCGCATGCCTTTCCTTTCGGCAGAGGATTTTCCTTGCGCCATTGCAAAATTAAAAAAACATTTTGTGAAAATCTATGCCGCACATCTTGAGGGAAGCGTTTCCTGTTATGAGCCGGATTACACAGGGGGCGTGGGCTTTTTAATGGGGAATGAAGGGAACGGCCTTACCAGGGAGGCAGCGGCTCTGGCGGACACCTGCATTAAAATTCCCATGGAGGGAAACGTGGAGTCCTTAAATGCAGGGGTGGCGGCGGCTGTCCTTATGTATGAAGCAAGCAGACAGAGAAAGGGATAGTTTATGTTTCGTTTATGGGCAAAAGAGTTTAAGGATAACCGTATGCTTAAGGACATGACGGTGTGTAATGACAAAGAGGATACCAGAACCCATAAAGTATTCGGGGCAATAGATGAAGTGTGCCTTGCCTTTGATTTGGGAAAGCCTATCTGGTTAGACAGCAATGTGGCGGATTTTAAAATCCATGCAAAAACCAGGTTTTCCCAGGATAATTTTGTGGAAGAAATAGAATTTGACTATCTGGAAATTCAAATTATTGAAGAAGACTGAAAAGAAAAATATCCCTCTTAAAAAACTCTTAAATTTCATTTAAATATCTCTGTAAAATTAGACAGATTGCACAAAGTATGGTATACTAAAAGTATTTAAAGAATCAGTGTATATATTTAGAAGTATCGTATGCGGGTTGTAAATTGTTTTAGTAAACGGAGGTTAGAAAATGGAACAGCAGCAGATAAATTTGGGGGAGGGTATTGACAGCTGGAAGTCTATGATATTTTTATATCAGAGCGCCATTAAAGAAGTCACAACAAAATTGGAAATTTTGAACGACGAGTTTCAAAATGTACATCAGTATAATCCTATCGAATATATTAAGTCCAGGGTAAAATCTCCTGAGAGTATTGTGAAAAAGCTAAAGAGAAACGGGTATGAGAGTACCATACATAATATGGTGGAGCATGTGAACGATATTGCGGGTATCCGTATTGTGTGCTCCTTTACTTCGGATATTTATAAGATGGCGGCTATGATTGGAAAGCAGAATGACCTGACGGTGATATCGGTGAAGGATTATATCAAGCACCCGAAAGAGAGCGGTTATAAGAGTTACCACATGCTTCTCACTGTGCCTATCTTTTTGTCAGATAAGGTGGTAAACACAAAGGTGGAGATTCAGATCCGCACCATGGCCATGGATTTCTGGGCAAGTTTAGAGCATAAGATTTTTTACAAGTTTGAGGGGGATGCCCCGGATTATATCAGCAAGGAACTGCGGGAGTGCTCTGAGATTGTATCTGTCCTAGATGATAAAATGTTAAGCTTAAACCAGGCCATTACCCTGGCCAAAAAGCGCCAGGAGGAAGAGAGGCGTACAGAGGGTATCCAGATAGGGGAACGGAAAATAGAGAGCAAGAAAAGATTTGTAAGTTAAAAGTCAGGGGATAGAAAGAGAGTAAATACATGTTATCAAAAAAGATTAAGGAAGCACTGGCGGGCAGTTCCGCCATCCGTGCAATGTTTGTAGAGGGAAAAGAGCTGGCGGAAAAAGTGGGGGCGGAAAATGTTTTTGACTACAGCCTTGGGAACCCCGCCACACCGGTGCCGGATTCGTTTAACAGTACCGTAAAAGAACTTTTGGACAAAGAGGACTCCCTGGTTCTTCACGGGTATATGTCAAATTCCGGCTATGAGGATGTAAGGGCCGCCATTGCAGACAATTTAAACAGGCGCTTTGGTACAAACTTTTCTTTGAAAAATATTGTGATGACTGTTGGGGCAGCCGGGGGGATGAATGTAATTTTTAAGACTGTATTAGACCCGGGGGAGGAAGTGATTGTCTTTGCTCCGTTTTTTGGGGAATACAGAAATTATGTGGCAAATTTTGACGGGGTTTTAATTCCCGTGGCTCCGGATTATAACACATTCCAGCCGGATTTAGACGCCTTTGAGAAGGCGGTAAATGAGAAGACAAAGGCGGTAATTATCAATACCCCAAACAATCCCACAGGGGTGGTGTACTCCCATGCAACCATGAAAAGCATTGGGGAGATTCTTTTGAAAAAGGAAAAGGAATTTGGGAAAGAAATTTACCTTATCTCCGATGAACCTTACCGGGAGCTGGTATATGGCGATGTAAAAGAAAATTTCCTCACAAAGTATTACCACAACACCCTGGTGGGTTACTCTTTCAGCAAGTCCTTATCCCTGCCGGGAGAGCGTATCGGATATATTGTTGTGCCGGACGAGGTGACGGAAGCGGAAGAAATGCTTTCCGGTCTTGAAGTGGCAAACCGCACCTTAGGGTTTGTCAATGCCCCTTCCCTGATGCAGAAAGCAGTGGCACATCTTGTGGAGGAAAAGACGAATCTCACCTTTTACGATAAAAACCGCAAAGTGCTTTATGAGGGGCTTAAGAGTTTAGGTTTTACCTGTATCAAGCCTGAGGGGGCCTTTTACCTCTGGGTGAAGTCCCCGGTGGAAAAGGAAGAAGAGTTTGTAAGGACAGCAAAAAAATATAATTTGATTTTAGTAAAAGGCAGTGCTTTTGGCTGCGGAGGTTATGTGCGGCTGGCTTACTGTATTGCCCATGAAAAGGTGGTGCGCTCCCTTGACGCCTTTGCTAAGCTGGCAGAGGAATACGGACTTAAAGGGAAGGGAGAATAGAAATGGGAAACTGGGAAGATAATATACGAAAAGTAACTCCCTATGTACCGGGAGAACAGCCGAAAAAAGAAAACATCATTAAATTAAATACAAATGAGAATCCCTATCCCCCTGCACCGGGGGTGGTGCGGGCCTTAAAGGAAATGGATACGGATTTGCTGAGACGTTATCCTGACCCTTCCGCAGCCCTTTTGGTGGATGCCATTGCAGAAAATTACGGGCTAAAACCGGGGCAGGTGTTTGTGGGAGTTGGTTCAGACGACGTGCTGGCCATGGCATTTCTCACCTGTTTTAATTCGGATAAACCTATTCTCTTTCCCGATATCACCTATTCCTTTTATGATGTGTGGGCCAAGCTGCTTCGGATTCCCTATGAGGTGATACCTTTGGATAAAGATTTCCGGCTGGTGTCTTCGGATTACAAAAGGGAGAACGGGGGAATTGTATTTCCAAATCCAAACGCCCCCACCGGGGAGTTAAAACCCCTGGATGAAGTGGAGGAAATCATAAAATCCAACAGGGACGTCATTGTGATTGTGGATGAGGCATATATTGATTTTGGGGGGGAAAGCGCCCTTCCCCTGCTTAAAAGTTATGATAACCTTCTGATTGCCCAGACCTTCAGCAAGTCCCGCTCCATGGCGGGGATGCGCATCGGATATCTTCTGGGAAATGAGAAATTAATCAAATTTATCAATGACTGCAAATATTCCTTTAATTCTTATACCATGAACCAGACCGCCATTGTTATGGGGGTGGAAGCTGTAAAGGACAGGGAATATTTTTTAAGCTGCAGGGAAAAAATTATGGATACCAGGGAGTGGGCAAAAAAAGAGTTTCTGAATCTTGGCTTTTCTTTTGGGGATTCCATGAGCAATTTTCTCTTTGTGACCCATCCCTCCTATGATGCAGAGGAACTTTTTGAAGATTTGCGGGATGCAGGCATCTATGTCCGGCATTTTAAAAAGCCGGAGAGGATTAAAAATTATCTTCGTATTACCATTGGCACAAGGGAAGAGATGGAGCGGTTATTTGATTTTTTAAAGCAGTATAAGAACAAACAGTAGGAGAAATTATGTTAAAACAATATTTAATTATATTTTTTGTCTCTATGGTACCCTTGATTGAGCTTCGGGGGGCAATTCCTATTTCCCAGGGATTTCAACTTCCCTTTCTTCCTTCTTACATTGTGTGTATCATAGGCAATATGCTTCCGGTTCCCATTATTTATCTTTTTGCAAGGAAAGTCCTTGAGTGGGGTGCGGATAAGCCGGTTATCGGTGGTTTCTTTAGCTTCTGCCTGGAAAAGGGAGAAAAAGGCGGGAAAAAATTGCAGGAGAAAGCGGGCAGGGGATTATTTCTGGCACTGCTTTTGTTTGTGGGAATCCCCATCCCCGGCACAGGGGCCTGGACGGGAACTCTGGCGGCAAGTATTTTGGATATGGATTTTAAGTCCAGTATTACCGCTGTGATGCTGGGGGTGCTTTTGGCAGGAATTATAATGGGGGTGGCAAGCTTCCTCACCATAGGCCAGATCGTATAGGGAAATGACAATTAAGAAAAATGGAAGGGGAGGATTATGTATGCCGCTGATTCAGGAAAGAACTTACACAACTGAAGATATTTATGCCCTGCCAGAGGGACAGAGGGCAGAACTTATTGACGGACAGATATATGATATGGCGCCGTCCATGCGGTAGATTTGGTTCTTAACATTGCAGATTTGCTATCCTGAAAAAAATTGCCCGGGACTAAAATTCCGGGCAGTTTTTTCCAAATTTGACATCAATCCGGCAAAATCAGAAAGTTTTATTTTGCCGCTTTTTCGGCAAATTCTGTGTTCACTAAAACATCATACTCCGGCCTTGCCTTTAACTGGTCGGATTCATCCAAAATATCTAAGAGCAGGGTAAAGGCATCCTGGGTGAAAATTACGTCAGTTTTCCAGGTATCCTGGTCTTTATACCGGGTTACGATAGCGGCAATGGTTTCCTCCTTTGTATCTGCAAACTGGGGTGCAATGGCTTTTGCAATTTCTTCGCTGGAGTGAGAATCTACATATTTCATTCCTTTCTGCAGTGCATTGACAAAGGACTGGATAATCTCCGGATGTTTTTCTATGTAACTCTCTTTGGCGGAGAAGGCGGTGTAGGGCACATACCCGGAATCCACTCCCAGGGAGGCCACCACATATCCGGCGCCTTCCGTCTCCAATGCATTGGCTGCAGGTTCAAATTCCACGGTAAATTTTGCGTCCGGGCTTCCGGTGAAAGCTGCCGCCGTGGAGCCAAAGTCGATGCTCTGGTCAATGGTTAAGTCATTTTTGGGGTCAATGTTGTTTTTCTTTAACACATATTCAAAGACCATCTCTGGCATCCCCCCGGCTCTTCCGCCTAAAACATAAGAACCTTTGATGTCCTCCCACTTAAAATCTTCCATAGGCTCTCTTGCCACCAGGAAATTTCCGGCCCGCTGGGTGAGCTGGGCAAAGTTTTTGACTACATCCACAGCCCCTTCATTGTAGGTGTACACTGTGGTTTCCGGTCCCATAAAGCCAATGTCCGCCTCATCGGATAATACGGCTGTCATGGTTTTATCTGCCCCAAACCCCGTCACAAGTTCCAGTTCAATCCCTTCCTCTGCAAAATACCCCTCTTCAATAGCCACATACATAGGCGCATAGAAAATGGAATGGGCAACTTCGTTTAACACCACTTTTTCTGTTTTTACCTTTGGGGCTTCGGTCTTTTCCTTTGCGCCGGAAGTTCCGGAATCCCTGACGGCGTTTTTTTCTGCGCCGCATCCGCAGAATGTCAGGAGCATGGCAGCCGTCATAAGAATTGCGGCTGCCCCTTTTCTTTTACGTAGAAATTTGGTCCCATGGAAACGAAATGACAATAGTAAATCCTCCCTTTAAATAGAATCTTTGTGCTTTCTATTTTATGCAGGGGAGGAGGAAATGTGCAAAGATAACTCCTCGATTGTTTTGGGAAGGGGATTTAGTCCCAAAAGTTCTCCGGTCTGGTACAAAAGAGGCTGAGTGAGGCCGCAGGTGTGAAGAAGAGACTTACGGGCAAAAACCTTTTCCGGTGAGTCGTCTGCCACAAGCCGTCCCTGGTGGAAAATTAAAATGCGTTTTGCCCATTTCCAGGCAAAATCCACATCGTGGGTGGAGATGATAAGGGGAAAGCCCAAAAGAGCAAATTTTTCCAGGTTTTCTTCCAGAAGTTTGGCATTGGCAGAATCCAAGCAGGAGGAAGGCTCGTCTAAAAGCAGAAGTTTTGGTTTCATAGCAAGGATGCCAGCGATGCCCACCCGTTTTTTTTCGCCGCCGGAGAGGTATTGGGGGGCTCTGTTTCGGAAGTTTTCAAGATGCATTTCAGCAATGGCTTTTTCTGTACGCTCCTTCACCTCATAGGGAGGAAGTTTCAAATTCATGGGGCCAAAACTGATTTCCGTTTCCACTGTACCGCCTATGATCTGGTGGTCGCTGTCTTGAAAAATCAGCCCTGCATTTTCATGGAGAGAAAATGTATCTTTCCGGTTTTGTGTTAGTTTTTTCCCTTTCAGATATATGCAGCCGGAATCCGGTTTTAAAATACCGTTGCAGCAGAGAAAAAAAGTGCTTTTCCCTGCTCCGTTATTTCCCAGCAGGGCAATTTTTTCCCCTTCTGTAATTTTCAGGCTGATATCATTTAAAACAGGGTGGTTCTTTTCATAAGAAAAACAAATATGTTCCATTCGCAAAATTTCATTCATAAAATCTCCTTTTGGGAAAACAGGGTAAACAGGGCAAAAAGGAAAACATAGGCCAGGGTAAAAAGAATTTTCTGTTTTTTGTTTGTACTGTAGTGAGAAAAATCATAAAAAGCGATTTCACCCTGAAAGCACCGACTTTCCATGGCATGAAACATTTCCATGGCAGAGCTATAGCTTCTGTGGAGAAGATTTGCATAAATTTTTCCCACAGAGGAAAGGCTTGTGGGATAATCCCGAAATCCCATGCGGCTTTTGGCCGCAGTTTTCATGGAGTGGTGCATGGAAAAAAGGATAAAAATGCAGCGGTAAATCAGGTACATAAGTCCGGTAAAAAAGCCTGGTACACGAAGTTTTGCAAGGACACCGATGATTTCCGGCACAGGGGTGGACAGGCTTAAAAAGTACAGGGCGCAAAGAGCGCCTATGCTGCGGCCCAAAACAAGAATGGCCTGTGACAGGGAAGTTTTTGTAATGCAGAGGTTTACCCCTAAAAGAGAGCCATGCCATAAGCCGCATTGGCCCATGTCTATAAGGAGTGTGATGCAGCTTACGATAAGGAAACCAAAAGGGACAGACAAAAGCCGCAGATAATTTCCCAGAGAAATTTTCCCTGCAAGAAGAGTTATTCCAGATAGGAGGGCAGCCAGAAAAAATCCCATCCAGGGATTTTTCCCGGCGATGGACAATACCATGCAGTACAGGGCAAAGGAAAATTTTCTCCCGGGGCTGATTTTTTTAAGTCCCGAGGAGGCACAGAGAACGTCCATGGACGGATGGCGGCTCATACCTGGTTATCCCCTTTGTATTTCTTCCTGGCGGCGAGATAGCCAAAACTGTAGGCGATAATCCCCACGCCGATTCCTGTCTGGACACAGAAAAACAGGCTTTCGATTTCACCGGGCAGCTCCCCGCCGATTAAAGTTTCCAAAACCGGGGTAAACCATGGCTCGTAGTTTCCCTGAATAGATTCCACAATCTGGCTTCCTGCATCATCGCTTCCGCCGAATTCTGCGCCTTTTAAGGCAAACAGTGGAACAAGGGCAATAAGAAGGATAAGGGCAGTTAAGATGAAAGCGGTTACTTTGTTTTTACACATGTTACAGTTCCTCCTTTCCAACAAATCCAAGTGCCCTTAACTCCGGGAGGGCAAAGTTTTCCATGCCCATCACCACAAGGACTGTAATCAGTCCTTCCATGACAGCTAAAGGGATCTGGGTGGGGGCAAAAACCCCCAGGAATTTCCCGGCGCTGAAAATGATTCCCCCCTCATTGCTGGGATAGGCCAGCGCAAGCTGGAGGCTGGTGATACAGTAGGTAAAAATATCTCCCAGGGCTGCGGCAAAAAATACTGTAATTTTTCGGTTTATATTTCGTTTTTGCCCAAGCCTATAGATAAGGAAAGCTAAAATAGGACCCGCAATTGCCATGCTGAAGGTATTTGCCCCTAAGGTGGTAAGCCCTCCGTGGGCTAAAAGGACGGCCTGGAAAATTAGTACGATAATGCCTAAAACACTGGCGGAAGATACTCCAAAGAGAATGGCGGAAAGGCCGGTTCCTGTCATGTGGCTGCAGCTTCCCGTTACCGAGGGAATTTTCAGGGAGGAAATCACAAAGATAAATGCCCCGGACATTGCCAGTAAAATCATGGTTTGGGGTTTCTCAATGGAGATGTGCTTTAAGGTGATAAACCCGTGTGCCGCAAAGGGCAGGCAGATAACTCCCCACAGGATACAGTGCACCAGAGGGAGATACCCTTCCATAATGTGCATGGCGGAAACGTCTTCTGTAAGTCCCAAGAACACAGAGAAGGTAAGAACAGCAAAGTAAACAGTTTTTTCCGGTTTGGTCCAGTTTTTCATACATGTCTCTCCTTTACTTATATAAATGTTTCATGTTTAGACAGGCTTTTTTCTGTGGGTTAAATTTGGGCACAAAAAAAGCCGTGACAAATATCACAGCCGCATTTCCATGACAATAAAACGTCAGATAGTAAAAACCTGACGTTTCCCTTTTTGTAGGTCTTCTGACTCACGCCTTTTGGATAATTACTTCCAGTGCCTGCCTCCTGCCTTCTCAGGTTTCCCCAATGACTGGCTTTCGCCAACGGATGACAGGCTCGGCGCATACAGCGGCGGTACCGTCCAGGATTCCCACCTGGTTCCCTTGTCCATTCATAGGTCAACATAGCAACTCTATGACCACAAAAAGTTATGTTAGCCCTATCATATCCCCTCCGCTAAAATCTGTCAAGGAATATTTACTTTCATGCTTTAATATGATAAAATTCTGTTGGGGAAAAATTTTTTAAGGAGGAGAAATGTATGAGTAAAAATATCAGGACAGAGGCGGTGAACCGCCTGTTTGACGGAATATTAAGCCTAAAGGACAGGGAAGAGTGCTACACTTTTTTTGAGGACATATGTACGATAAATGAATTGTTGTCCCTGTCCCAGAGAATGGAAGTAGCTTATATGTTAAGAGGGCAGAAGACATATCTGGAAATAGCGGAAAAAACCGGCGCCTCCACAGCCACCATAAGCAGGGTTAACCGCTCGTTAAATTACGGGAAAGACGGATATGATATGGTTTTTGAACGGTTAAAAGAAAAAGAAGAGTGAAAAGAATTAATTCTTTTCCTCTTTTTTTCCTTTTTTGGAGGCAGTGGCCATGTCATCTATGGTCTGCTCAATAATCATTTTTTTAATGTAAACGTCAAAACTTAACATGCAGATAAAGGCAAACTTATGCAGCATCTCCCCTTCCGACGGGGAAGTGTCCGGGAATGTTTTTGTGCTTGTCTTATATTTTTTTGCCAGGTCCTTTAGTATGTGCTGGACTTCCTCATGCTCTAAGCTGAAAACTTCCCGGTAAATGCCTTCCAGGTTTAATCCTTCCGGGTCTGTGTTCCCAAAATATTTTTCTGTTAAAGGGTTTAAAATATTTTGAATGTCGCTGATGCTTAAAATATTTTTAAAATAGTAGATAAAAAGCAGTGCAAGAACATGCTCTTTGGAATATTTTTTCTTGTTGGGAGGAGGGAGCAGGTTGTTCTTGGCATAATTGTTAATCATGGTTTTTGTAAGTATTTTATCGTCTTCATAGCGCTTGGTGGAAGCGAGTTGGGAATCCATAAAGGTAGTGACCTGATCCATGTACAGGTCAATATTGGGCAGGGATTCCGGTTTTACATAGTCTATGGTCTGAAGTTTTTCTAAGATTTCTTTTAAAAATGCATGGATATCTGTTGACATGTTATCACCTCTTAGTCTTATTATATAGTAATTAAAACTAGATGACAAGGGGGGATAGTGCAAAAGAGCTTGGGGAAATTGAGTCCTGAATCAGAAATTTTCCATTTCTCCCCCAGAAAGATCAATGCCCTCCCTGTCATAATCAATGTCTCTGATATCTGTTCCGTTTAAGTAAACCGCCCCTTCCGTGGGTCATAGAGCCGCAGAAGGAGCTTGATTTATCAATTTCATATATAAATTTAGAAATATGAATAAGATTATTTTTAATTCTTTTTAACTGAATCATATTTTTTCCTCTATTTCCATTTAGTAGTCTTTTGACAGATTTAAAAAAATCCACGAAGATACGCTACAAATAATAGTTTAATTGATTTTTTGGCTCCAATCATGAAAATTTGTTATTTTGTCAGAGAATTTTCGATATAAAATATTTCATCCAATATTTGGCATACCTATTTTTATTTTTTTTTGGAAGAATAAAATAAGAATCTGAAAATAAAAAGATTGGAGAGAAAAAGGTATGCCGGAAAAAGTAAATTATTATGTAGGGGAGCAGAGCCTTCGTTTTCCAAGAGAAGTCTATATTACGGCAAGCGCTTCTGTTGTGGGAAAAAAAGAAGGGGAAGGCCCCTTGGGAAAATGCTTTGATATGGTATGTGGGGATGATAAATTCGGGGAGGATAACTGGGAGCAGGCGGAGAGCACCCTGCAAAAGGAAGCTTTGGCTCTTGCCATGGGAAAAGGAAAACTAAAGCCGGAGGATATCCGGTATCTCTTTGCAGGGGATCTTTTAGGGCAGAATATTGCCACATCCTTCGGGCTTATGGATTATGAGATTCCTTTGTTCGGCCTGTACGGGGCATGTTCCACTGCAGGGGAATCTTTATCTCTAGCGGCAATGTGCGTGGGGGCAGGGTATGCCAAAACTGTGGCGGCTTTAACTTCCAGCCATTTTGCCAGCGCGGAGAAACAGTTTCGATTTCCCCTGGAGTATGCCAATCAAAGGCCCATATCAGCTACCTGGACCGTTACAGGAAGCGGAGCCTTTATCCTGTCCGGCAAGAGAAGCCGCATTAGAATTACCGGGATTACCACTGGTAAAATCGTAGACATGGGTGTGAAGGATTCCATGAATATGGGGGCTGCCATGGCTCCTGCGGCAGCAAATCTCATCGCCCAGAACCTGGAAGATTTTAAGAGAAAGCCTGAGGATTATGATAAAATAATTACCGGGGATTTGGGATATGTGGGCCAGGAAATATTAATAGATTTATTAAAAAAGAAAAAAATTGATATTTCTTCTGTCCATGAGGACTGCGGAATTTTGATTTATGACAAGGAAAAACAGGGGACAGGCTCCGGGGGATCCGGGTGCGGCTGTTCTGCAGTGACCCTAAGCGCCCATTATCTTCCTATGTTGGAGCGGGGAGCCATAAAGAGGATTCTTTTTGTTCCCACAGGAGCGCTATTGTCTACCGTGAGTTTTAATGAAGGGCAGTCTGTGCCAGGAATTGCCCACGGAGTTGTGATAGAGCAGGAAGGAGAGAGGGAATCATGATGGATTACATCAATGCATTCTGGGTGGGAGGGCTAATCTGTGCCCTGACCCAGATTTTAATGGACAAGACGAAAATGCTGCCGGGGCGCATTATGGTGCTTCTTGTTTGCAGCGGGGCGGTGCTGGGGGCGGTTGGCGTCTATGAACCCCTGATGGAGTATGCCGGGGCAGGGGCCAGCGTTCCCCTCCTTGGATTTGGCAATACCCTATGGAAAGGGGTAAAAGAAGCGGTGGAGCAGGAGGGATTCCTTGGAATCTTTATGGGAGGCTTTAAAGCCAGCGCTGTGGGAATAAGTGCGGCCCTGGTTTTCGGTTATCTGGCCAGCCTGGTGTTTGAGCCGAAAATGAAATCTTGACAGATTACATTAACAGATTCTGTAAGGAATAGAAAGCAAATTTTTGCGCAAAATATCTTCGAGCTATGGAAAAAGAGTTTGTCTAAAGGAGGAAGCAGAAAATGAGAGTAAAGAAAATGCTGCTCTGCAGTGTAATGGCTTTATCTTTGGTTACTTTGGCAGCTTGTGGTATGGGTGACAATGCCGATGACAATGGAAATACAGACGGCACAAATGTAGAATCCACCACAGGGGGCAAAGACAACGGCAATAATACAAAAAACAACGGAAACGGTGTTGTGGATGATGCCGCAGATGCCATAGAAGATGCAGGGGACGCCATTGTGGACGGAGCCGAAGATATTGGCAATGATGTGGAAAACGGTGTAGAGGACGCCACAGGTACAGGGAATGCAGGTTCCACAGAAAATGGAAATAATGGAACAGGAAACGGAGCAGGAGGCACATCTGAGGGCGCTGCTGCGGGAAATGGTACTACAGGTCAAGGCGGCTCAGGCGCTGCCCGGTAAATGAAGATGTGGAAACGGGCAACCGTTTCCGCATTCTTTTTGTCAGTTTTTGCCAATAAAAATCTTAAAATTTTCAATGATAAGGAAAAAATATTCTATGTAAACTCTTATAGAGATTAGATATACTGTCAATATCAACAAAGGGCACAAAAAAGTGTCAGAGAAGGGAGAAAAATATGAAGAAAAGATTTTTATCAATGACAATGGCGGCAGTACTTGGAATTTCACTTGCCGCATGCGGCGGAAGCCCAAGTGAGACACCTGCAGACAGCACAAATGGTGCAAAAGATTCAAACGCAGCAGCAGGCACAGAGGCAGCTCAGGAACCGGCAGGAGACGGGGCAGCATCCTCTGATGTGGCAAACAAAGACAAACCATTATGTTGGTTTAACCGTCAGCCTTCCAACAGTTCTACAGGGGAACTTGATATGACAGCTCTCTCCTACAACGAGGATACATATTATGTAGGTTTTGACGCAAATCAGGGTGCAGAACTTCAGGGGACCATGATTATGGATTACATTACGGAAAACATTGACAAAATTGACCGTAACGGAGACGGAGTTATCGGATATGTACTTGCCATCGGTGATATCGGCCACAATGATTCCATCGCTCGTACCAGAGGCGTAAGAAAAGCAATGGGCACAGGAGTGGAAAAAGACGGCGATATTAACAGCGACCCGGTAGGGACAAACTCAGACGGTTCCGCAACAGCAGTAAAGGACGGAGAAATTGAAGTAAACGGAAAGAAATATGTGGTTAGGGAGCTTGCTTCCCAGGAGATGAAAAACTCAGCAGGAGCTACATGGGATGCAGCTACCGCAGGTAATGCCATTGGAACATGGTCCTCTTCCTTCGGTGAGGAAATTGATATTGTGGCATCCAACAATGACGGTATGGGAATGTCTATGTTTAATGCATGGTCAAAAGACAACGGCGTACCTACCTTCGGATATGATGCAAACTCTGACGCAGTTGCAGCTATCGCAGAGGGATATGGCGGAACCATCAGCCAGCATGCAGACGTACAGGCATACCTTACACTCCGTGTAATCAGAAACGCCCTTGACGGTGTGGATATTGACACAGGTATCGGCACAGCAGACGAGGCAGGAAATGTGCTTACACCGGACGTATACACATACAAGGCAGACGAGCGTTCCTACTATGCATTAAATGTTGCTGTTACCGCTGCAAATTATCAGGACTTTACAGATTCTACAAAAGTATATGAGCCTGTATCCAAACAGCTTGACCAGGGAAGCCACGCAACCAAAAAAGTATGGCTGAATATTTACAATGCTTCCGATAATTTCTTAAGCTCCACATATCAGCCGCTTTTACAGAACTACGATGATCTTCTTAACCTGGAAGTTGACTATATCGGCGGAGACGGACAGACAGAGTCCAACATCACAAACCGTCTTGGAAATCCGGGACAGTATGATGCATTTGCTATTAACATGGTTAAGACAGACAATGCAGCTTCTTACACAGCTTTACTGAATCAGTAAAATATTTCATAACAATAGAAAGTCCGCAAGTGACTTTCTATTGTTTTAAGAAGGAGTATAAATAATGGAAGATAAGAAAAATGATATCGTCTTATCCATTCGGGGTATGAGCAAGTCCTTCGGCCGTAACCGGGTATTAGACCACATCAAACTGGATGTAAAGCGGGGAACGGTTATGGGGCTTATGGGTGAAAACGGCGCCGGCAAATCCACCATGATGAAATGTCTTTTCGGTACATATCAAAAAGATGAGGGGAAGATTACCCTGGACGGAAAAGAAGTAAACTTTTCCGGTCCGAAAGATGCCTTGGAAAACGGCATCGCCATGGTTCATCAGGAATTAAACCAGTGCCTGGAGAGAAACGTCATTGACAATCTGTTCCTTGGCCGCTATCCGGTGAATTCCATGGGCGTAGTGGATGAGGGCAGGATGAAAAAAGAGGCTTCCGAGCTTTTCCGGAAACTGGGCATGACAGTAAACCTTACCCAGCCTATGCGCAATATGTCTGTTTCCCAGAGACAGATGTGCGAGATAGCCAAAGCGATTTCCTATAACTCAAAAGTAATCGTTTTAGACGAGCCCACATCCTCCCTTACGGTACAGGAGGTGGATAAGCTTTTTGAAATGATGCGGATGTTAAAGGCCCAGGGGATTTCCCTGATTTATATCTCCCATAAAATGGATGAGATTTTTGAAATCTGTGATGAGATATCCGTGCTTCGGGACGGTAATCTGGTAATGACAAAGAGCAGCAAAGAGACGGATATGAATGAGCTGATTGCAGCCATGGTAGGCCGTTCTTTAGAAAACCGTTTCCCTCCTGTGGACAATACGCCCAAAGATACTATTTTATCTGTACAGCACTTGTCCACCAAATTTGAACCTCACCTTCAGGATATTACTTTTGATGTAAAAGAGGGAGAAATTTTCGGGCTCTACGGCCTTGTGGGGGCCGGGCGTACAGAGCTTTTGGAAACCATATTCGGTGTCCGCACCAGAGCGGCGGGGCGCGTATATTTTAACGGGCATCTGATGAATTTTGCCAGTGCAAAGGAAGCTATGGACCATGGATTTGCCATGATTACTGAGGAGCGGAAAGCAAACGGGCTCTTTTTAAAAGGGGATTTGACTTTTAATACCACCATCGCAAACTTAAATCAGTATAAGTCTGGAATTGCCCTTTCCGACCAGAAGATGACAAAAGCCACCGCCAAGGAAATTAAGATCATGCACACCAAGTGCATGGGACCGGAAGATATGATTTCAAGCCTTTCCGGCGGAAACCAGCAGAAAGTAATTTTGGGAAAATGGTTAGAGCGCAGTCCCCAGATATTTATGATGGACGAACCTACAAGGGGAATTGACGTAGGTGCAAAATATGAAATTTATGAGTTGATCATCAATATGGCAAAGCAGGGCAAGACAATTATTGTTGTTTCCTCTGAAATGCCGGAGATTTTGGGAATTACCAACAGAATTGGAGTTATGTCCAACGGGCACCTCTCCGGAATCGTAAATACAAAAGAGACAAATCAGGAAGAGCTTTTAAGACTCAGTGCAAAATATCTATAAAAAAGGGAGATAACGGATATGGCAAAGGAAAACAGTAGAATCCTTTCGGCAGAGCAGGAGATGAAACTCCGCAAGCCAATCGAGGATTATGTGGGTGATATCCAGGCTAAAATTGACGGCCTGAGGGCAGAAGGGACGGAGAAAGTCCTATCTCTGCAAAACAGTATTGACACGGTAAAAAGAGACAAAATCCTTTCTAAACAGGAAAAGGAAAGAAAAATTTCAGAATACAGGGCAGAGCTTGAGAAGGCGAAATCAGTGGAGTCAGAGAATAAAAATGAGGTTTCCAAACTGATTTCCGAGGCGGAAAACTTTTTAAATGCCCATTTTGAAAAAGATTATTACCAGAAGGTAAAGATAAGCTGTGAAGCGGAAAAAGCAGCCGCAAAAGAAAGTTATGGACAGAGGGTTCTGGAATTAAAAAGGGAACATGAGGCATCCCTGTCTAAGCTTTCTGACCATCAGGAAATCAAAGATGAAAAGTATGTGCATAAAAACAGGCTTTTTGATGCGAAAATGCAGTATGAGAAGGATCTTGCCCAGATTAAGGACAGAAGGCACGCAGCTCTTACCTTTAAATTCCATCTCATTGATCTGCTGCGCATGTCAAAGTTTACTTTTGCAGAGACACAGGCCCAGAAATGGGAAAATTACAAATATACCTTTAACCGCAGGTCTTTCCTTTTGCAGAACGGACTGTACATTGCAATTATTTTAATCTTTGTAATGCTCTGTATCATTACACCGATTTTAAAAAATGCACCTCTGCTTACATACAATAATGTGCTGAATATCTTACAGCAGGCTTCCCCCAGAATGTTCCTTGCTTTAGGGGTGGCAGGATTAATCCTTCTTACCGGTACGGACCTTTCCATTGGCCGTATGGTGGGTATGGGAATGACCACAGCTACCATTATTATGCACCAGGGAATTAACACGGGCTCTGTCTTTGGGCATGTTTTTGATTTTACCGGCCTGCCCATTGGCGCCAGGGTAATCCTTGCCCTTGTGGTCTGCATCCTGCTGTGTACATTTTTTACGGCGATTGCAGGTTTCTTCACCGCTAAATTTAAAATGCACCCCTTTATCTCTACCATGGCAAACATGCTTGTAATTTTCGGACTTGTAACCTATGCTACTAAGGGAGTGTCCTTCGGAGCCATTGAACCTGCTATTCCAAGTATGATTATCCCCAAGGTAAACGGTTTTCCAACCATTATCCTCTGGGCCTTGGCAGCCATTGTAATTGTATGGTTTATCTGGAATAAGACAACATTTGGGAAAAATCTCTATGCAGTGGGAGGAAATCCCGAGGCGGCTTCCGTTTCCGGTATCTCCGTATTTAAGGTGACGGTTGGTGCGTTTATCATGGCTGGAATCCTCTACGGATTTGGTTCCTGGCTGGAATGTGCCAGAATGGTTGGTTCTGGTTCCGCAGCCTACGGACAGGGCTGGGAGATGGATGCCATTGCAGCCTGCGTGGTGGGCGGCGTATCCTTCACTGGAGGTATCGGCAAGATTTCAGGTGTGGTAGTGGGTGTGTTTATCTTTACAGCCCTTACTTACTCCCTAACGATTCTTGGTATCGATACAAACCTTCAGTTTGTGTTCTCAGGAATTATTATTCTTGTGGCAGTAACTCTTGACTGTCTGAAATATGTGCAGAAAAAATAGAACAGATAATAGGAAGAAGGGCCAGAAATTTTCTGGCTCTTTTCACTATGGGCCGGAGTTTACATTTTTTACCGCCTTTGCTATAATAGTGCAAAACAGGCCCAAATAGGCATATGGAGAAAAAATATGGATAGATATACCGTACTTTTGGCGGATGACGAGGAAGAAGTCATTCATGTGATTATGAAAAAAATTAATTGGGAAGAGATGGGATTTTCTGTAATCGGGTATGCCAATAATGGGGTGAAGGCTTTGGAAATGGTGGAGGAACTCCAGCCTGATGTGGTGATGACGGATATTAAAATGCCCTATATGGACGGCATGGAACTTTCAAACCGCATTAAGGCTTCCTATCCCGGCACAAAGATTCTTCTGTTTACCGGTTTTGACGAGTTTGAATATGCAAAAGAAGCCGTCCACCTGGAAGTGGAAGAGTATGTGTTAAAACCTGTGAATTCCGTGGAACTGACCAAGATTTTTATTCAGCTTAAAATAAAGCTTGACCAGGAAATCAGCGAGAAACGGAACGTGGAGATACTGGAGAAATACTATGTGGATTCCCTTCCTCTTTTGCAGGCTAATTTTTACTCCTCCCTGATTGAGGGACGGATTCATAAGGAGGAGATTCCCGGCTATCTTTCGGATTACAGAATTTTTTTTACCGGGCCTTATTTTTGCTGCCTTGTGATTCACACCTCTTCCGGGCAGGTGCCTAAGGATATGAATCCTGTGCTTTTGTCGGCCTCTGTCCAGAAGCAGGCAAGGGAACATTTGGTGGAAAAATGGCAGGCAAAATGTTTTTCTTATCTGGGGAATACGATTTTAATCCCTCAACTGAAAAATGAAAGCCAGATTTCGGAATTGACAGATGAATGCGACAGGTTCTGCAAATATGCCCGCCGGATGATCGGGGCCGTGGTCACTGTGGGTATTGGACAGGTCTGCGGGGATATTTTGGAATTGTCCCAGTCCTATGAAAATGCCAGGGAGGCGGTGTCTTACAGAGTAATTTACGGAACTGCCCGGGCTATTAATATGAAAGAAATTATTCCAAGAAAAACAGCGCCCTCCGGCCAGGGAAACGAATCTGAATTATCAGAGCTTTTTAAAATGATTCGGCTGGGCAGTGAAGGGGATGTGGAAACGGCGGTGGAGCACTATCTGAAACACCTCTCTTTTCCAGAAAAAACGCTGCAGCAGCATCACATTGACATAATGGAACTCATTAGCGCCCTGTATCGGTTTTCTGCCAACAATGACCTTCAGGCAGAGGATTTCACTAAAGATATGGGGGAATTATACACAAGGATATTTGATTTGGAACCGGATGTGTTAAAGAATTGGCTTACGGAACTCAGCCTGTCTTTCCGGGAACAGGCGATTCTGGCCAGAGCCAAATCCACAAAATCTTTTGTGGCCAAAGCTATGGAATATGTGGGAAATAATTACGGTGATGAAGAGCTTTCCTTAGACAGTATCTGTGAGTATCTGGGAGTGTCCAACTCTTATTTTTCCACAATTTTCAAAAAGGAGACGGGGAATGCTTTTATCACTTATCTCACAGACTATCGTATGGACAGGGCAAAGAGCCTTTTGACCACCACGGAGGAAAAAAGTTATATTATAGCCAAACATGTGGGATATACAGACCCCAACTATTTCAGCTATGTTTTTAAAAGGCGGTTTGGGGTGTCTCCCTCCAAGTACAGAAGGGAGAATTTGGAACATGAAACGTAGTTTCCCGGAAGAGGTAAAAGATTTGAAGCCCAGGGGGATGCAGTCCACCATTATGATTGCCTTTTCTGTGATATCGATATCTATTATGCTGATTTTGGGCGTTGTGTTGTATCTTCGTTTTTCCGCCCTGTCCCGCCAGGGAATGATAGACAGTTCCCAAAAGCTTATGGAGCAGACAGGGGAAAACTTAGAAGACTATCTTATGGGTATGCGGCAGATTTCAGATGCAGTGTATTACAACGTGGTGAAAGAACGGGATTTTGACAGCCAGGATGCCCAGATTCTGCAGGGGATGAACCTTTTATATGAGGCAAATAAAAACAGCTTAAGAAGCATCGCCATATATAACAATTACGGAAGCCTGATGGCGGCGGAGCCGGTGGCCCTGCAGAAAGAGGACCCCAATGTCACCAGGCAGGACTGGTTTAAACAGGCCGTGGGGAAAATGGAAAATATGCATTTTTCCACACCCCATATCCAGAACCTTTTTGAGGATGATGCCAGAAGGTATCACTGGGTAATTTCTTTAAGCCGTGTGGTGGAACTAACGGATAAGGGAGTGCCTATGTCGGGGGTTTTGCTGGTGGATATGGATTACTCCAGTATTTCCCGGATGATGAATCAGATTAATACCTCAAATAACGGGCAGTATTATTATCTATGTGACGGCAATGGCCAAATCATTTATCATATGCGGCAGGTGCAAATCAGCAAAGGGATTGCCCATGAAAACAGTGAGGCGGCGGCAAAATGGAAAGACGGGGTGTATGATGAGTTTTTTGAAGGGGAGCATCGGAAAATCATTGTAAACACCATCAGTTATACGGGGTGGAAGCTGGTGGGGGTGATTCCCTATTCTGCGTTTACCCACGGCATGTTTAATATCCGGTATTTTATTGTGATGTTTATGCTGTTAATGGGGATGATGCTGGCGGTGGTAAACCGTTTGGTTTCCTTGAGAATTTCCAGGCCCATTTTAAAGCTGGATGAGTCGGTGACAGAGTATGAGGCGGGGGAAAAGCCGGAGATTTATATCGGGGGTTCCCTGGAAATCAGGCATCTGGGGTATTCCATCCAGCGCTCCTATGAGCAGATAGACACTTTAATGCGGAAAATTGTATTAGAGCAGAATGAGAGGAGAAAAAGCGAACTCGACGCCCTGCAGAGCCAGATAAATCCCCATTTTCTGTATAACGCCTTAGATTCCATTATCTGGATGGTGGAGGGGGAGCGGAATGACGATGCGGTATTTATGATTTCGGAGCTGGCCAAGCTTTTCCGCATCAGCCTGTCAAAAGGGCGCACAGTGATTTCCGTAAAAGATGAGCTTCAGCATGCAAAAAGTTATATGAATATACAAAAAGTCCGCTATAAAAATGCTTTTACCGTTACCTTTGACACAGAGCCGGAGATTTATTCCTATTGTACCGTAAAGCTGGTTTTGCAGCCCATATTGGAAAATGCCATAAATTATGGGATTGACCCTATGGACGACTGCGGGGAGATTGTTGTGGAGGGCAAGATGAGAGATGGAAATATAATTCTCTCTGTGAAAGATAACGGCGTTGGGATGTCCGGGGAGGAGGTAAGCCTCCTTCTCACAGACAGCAACCGGGTAAAAAAGCACGGCTCCGGGGTTGGTCTTATAAATGTAAATAACCGTATCCGTATTTTTTTCGGGGAGGAGTATGGACTTGTTGTGGAGAGTGAGCCGGATGAGGGCACAAAGGTTTCCATCGTAATCCCGGCAGTGCCCTGTACAGAAGAAAACAGCAGGGTTTTGGAAAAGGGGCATCTCTTTGGAGGAGAAATGCAAAAAAACAATGAAGAACAGTAAAAGATTATTTATTCAGGTTGAAGTTATTTTGGGAATAACCATATTGGTGCTGGCGGTTTTAATGTTTCGGGAAAAGAGCAGGGACGATCTTTACAAAGTCTCTGTGATTGTCCGGGATTCGGAGGACAGCCAGTGGTCTGCCTTTCGCTACGGGCTTAAAATGGCGGCGGAGGATTTTGGGGTGGAAGTCTTTGTCGTCAGTACAGGGGATATCCTGGATCTGGAAGAGGAAATGGAATATGTAAACCGGGAAATCCACAATGGTGCGGATGCGGTGATTATGCAGCCACTTCCCGGGACGAAAGGGGAGGAACTTTTAAAAAAGGCAGACAAAAAGGTTCCGATTATGTTTGTGGAACACGGCATGTCCCTTACAGGGAGTGCGGCCGCCATTCCCGTTACAAAGCCGGATAACTATGCCCTGGGGAAAGCCCTTGGGGAGGAACTTTTAAAGGATTACAGCGGAAATATCAGGGGAAAGACCGTAGGGATTTTGGGGGATATTGATGAGATGGAGGCCACAAAAAGCCGCCGGGAAGGGCTTTTAGAAGTGTTAAAAGAAACGGATGCAAAGATTCTTTGGTCTGCCTTTGGCGCCTTTGGAAAAGAGCAGGAAAATTCCCTGGAGAAACAGCCCAAAGTGGATATTGTCCTTGCCCTGGATGACGCCAGCCTGAAAACGGCGGGAGCCTGCGGCGGGGAAAATAATCTTCACGGGGCATTGGTGTACGGAATTGGAAATTCTACTGAGAGCGCTTATTATCTTGACATAGGTATTGTGCGCTGCCTTTTGGTGCCGGACGAGTTTAGCGTAGGCTATGATAGTTTAACGGAGGTGGCCCAAAATATCGGGCACTGGTATTGTAAAATGAAGGACAGAACCGTTTCTTATCATATAATCCGAAGGGGGGAGCTGTTTACAAAGGAGAACCAGGACATTCTTTTTACTATGAGCCAGTGAATATGTATTTCTTTGTGGGAGAATCAGAGGTGTGATATGAAAAGAAAAAAAATTTGGGTTTTGGGGGCAGTATTCTGTACGGCTTTGCAGCTCTTATCCTGTGGGAAAAAGCAGACGGCCGGGGAAGAAAAGATTCATGTGGGAGTGACATATTATAATCAAAGTGATACATTTCTAAATCAGTTAATTGCCTGCTTCAGGGAGAGCTTAGAGGAAATGGAGGGAGAGGATTCCCAGATTACATTGACCGTGCGGGATGCGGCAGGCTCCCAGAGAACCCAGGACGACCAGGTAAAGGAACTCTTAGATGCAGGCAGTAATGTGCTCTGCGTCAATCTTGTGGACAGGGCGGACCCTTCGGAAATCATTGACCTGGCAAGGGAGAGCGGCGTGCCTATTATCTTTTTTAACAGGGAGCCTGTGGCGGGAGATATGATGCAATGGGACGGCCTTTACTATGTGGGGGCGGATGCAAAACAATCCGGGGTGATGCAGGGAGAGTTAGCGGCGGAGGCCATTAAGGAAAACGGCAGTATTGACAGGAACAAAGACGGGAAGATTCAATATGTGGTGCTGGAGGGGGAGCCTGGGCACCAGGATGCCATTATACGCACGGAAAATGCAGTGGACACATTAAAGGCCAACGGAATTGCCTTAGAGAAGCTGGAGTGCGGCATTGCAAACTGGAACAGGGCCCAGGCCCAGAACCGTATGATGCAGATGGTTAGCCAGTATCAGAATAAAATTGAGCTGGTTTTGGCAAACAACGATGATATGGCCCTGGGGGCAAGTGACGCCTATGAGAAATTAAATTATACCGAATCCGTCCTCCCGGTGATTTTCGGAATCGACGGAACGGACGTGGGGCTTTTGGCGGTGGCGGAAGAAAAACTTTCCGGAACGGTTTACAACGATAAAGAGGGGCAGGCCCAGGCAATGGCAAGGCTTTCCCTGGCGCTGGTGTCCGGGCGGGGGATGGAAGAGATTGAATTTGAGAATGACAGGTATGTCTATTTGAACTATTCTAAGATTACAATGGATAATATCGGTGATTATCTTAAGCAGGATGAGGAGTGAGGAAAAGGAATGAAAGATTTACAGGCGATATCGGAGCGCATGGAAGAAATAATAAGTTTTGCGAAAGCAAATGACAATGAAATTAGTTTGTTTATTGTTCAGGATATCATAAAGAATAAGAAGACGGGAATCGATGAAGATTTGCTGAATATGGCGCTTTATCAGATTAAGGAACAGGGAATAAAGGTTCTGCCCGCAGATATGGATGAAGGATATAAGGCAGACACAGATGAACCTGACAAATTTATTCCTTCTGATGTAAACATTACCCAGGTTCCCACGAATATCTCCAATATAATGGACAGGTTGGAAAACAGGGAATTTGATTTATCACCGGCGTTTCAGAGAAATGGCGGATTATGGGATGAAGAAAAGCAGAGCAGGCTGATTGAATCTTTAATGTTAAAAATTCCCCTCCCGGCATTTTATTTTGACGCATCGAAAGAAGATGAGTGGGTTGTGATAGACGGCCTGCAGCGTCTTACGACTTTCCAAAACTATCTGGTGGGCAATGTGCAGGAAAATGGCTCAAGGGAAAAGAACAGATTTAAAGGGATGCAGTATCTGACAGATTTTAATGGAAAAACTTTTGACGATTTACCCAGACAATACGTTAGAAGAATCAAGGAGTCTTCCATCGTCGCATATACTGTTACCCAGGGGACTCCGGATGAGATTGTATTTAATATTTTCCAGAGAATTAATACAGGGGGGATTCCGTTAAACAATCAGGAAATCAGACAGGCGCTTTATTCAGGAAAGGGAACAGATTTAATCAAAGAGCTGGCAGAACGGAAGGAGTTTAAAAGCGCAACCCTGTTTGCAGTCAAACCGGAACGAATGCTGGACCGTGAATATGCCCTGCGTTTCCTTTCGTTTACAGAGTTGGATTACAAAAAAGAATATCGGGGGGACATTGATAATTTTCTGATAAAAGGGTTGAAAAAAGCCAATGATTTTAGTGAGGAAGATATCCTGCGTGTCACAGAACGGTTTGTGCGCGTCATGAATGCGTGTAAGGACATTTTTGGAAAATATGCTTTTAGAAAATTTAATAAAGATTTTCGACGGGGGCCAATCAATAAAGCTATTTTTGAAATATGGGCAATATGTTTCAGTGAATTGGATAAGGAACAGTTGGAGAAAATAAAGAAAAGTAAAGATAAGTTTATGGATGGTTTTGGAAAAATTCTTGCCAATTCCGAGTTTGCAACTGCATTAAAGGCAGGTGATCCATATTCACTTGCAAAACGAGTAGAAATATGCCAAAAGTTTGTGAAGGAGTTCTTATGCTGAAAGAATTATTTTTGAAAAATTTTAAGTGCTTTGAAGAATTGAAATTGAGTTTTTCTGCCCTGAATATTCTGACAGGGCTAAACGGGATGGGTAAATCCACTGTTATGCAGGGGATTTTGCTTTTGGGACAGTCCCAAAACAGTATTTTGTCACAGCAGATGTTGTCATTAAAAGGCAAATATGTAAATCTTGGTGTGGGGCAGGATGTTTTGTTTGAAAAAGCAGAGGAAGATGAAATCGGGATTGGCATTTTGACGGAAAATACAGAAGAGCAGTATCTTTTCGGGTATCAGTCTGAAACAGATGTTTTACCTTTAAAAAGCATTGAAAAAAAAGAAATGAAAAGTGCATATCCCTTGTGGGAAAATCATTTATATTATCTGTCGGCATATCGTATTGAACCACAGTTCCTTTATCAGATTGAGAATGAAAAAGAGGTTTCTGAGAGATATTTTGCAAAAAATGGAGAGTTTTCCATTCAATATTTAAAATTGCATGGCGGAGACGAGGTAATAAATGATTCTGTCTGTCTGGGCAAAAAAAGGACAATTGCAGAACAGGTAAAGGCATGGATGGATGTGATTTCACCTGGGGTATCGCCGATAATTACGATTCATACATCTTCCAGAACAGCGGAATTGAAATACGAGTACATTGAGGGAAGGGATAAAACAAATTCATATAAAAGCGTCAATGTTGGATTTGGTATTACTTATGTACTTCCGGTGGTGACGGCATTGGTATCAGCAAAGCCAGGGGATATTATTTTACTTGAAAATCCGGAAGCCCATATTCATCCGAAGGGCCAGAGGATGCTGGGAGAACTGATAGCGGCTGCCGGAGCAGGAGGCGTTCAGGTAATTCTTGAGACGCACAGCGATCATGTAATGAACGGAATCCGTATCGCAGTAAAAAAAGGAAGAATTGAACCGGAAGATGCCGGATTTTTCTATTTTTACAAAGATATCAATGACTCCTATAGACATAAGGTGATATGTCCGCTGTTGGATAAAAACGGACGGTTAGATCAATGGCCGGAAGGTTTTTTTGATGAATGGGATCATGCACTTTTGGAATTACTGTAAGGCAGGTGATAAAAATGATAGCTGTGATTAACGATGTCTCATTTCAGTATACATTTGCCACAAAGGAACTTGCAATGGAATATATGCACAAATTTCTTGATATCTGTAAACGGATAAAAAGAGAAGAAGTGACAAATGTCCATGAAATAAAAACAGGAGTCATTGATACTCAAATGGAGATAAGTCCTGATTTTAAACTAATTCAGTTGTTGCAAAATTTTCAGACAAGAGAAGAGAGAACATTCCTTCTTGGTCTGTTTACAAATCAAGGAACCTATCAATTTGAAAAGGGAAATCTCTGCCGGATTGCTGAAAAGGAGTCTTTGGTGTGTGCATATGCGATAGACAATATATTGGTCAGTCTGCTGTCAGATATGTTGTTTGACGAACCGGTGATAATGGGAATTGTTGCAGATGAGGAGGTCAGCCTGAGAAATCTTTCTAAGGAGGAGCATATAAATCATTACAGAAAAGAATTGGGGATTAGAAGATACATTGCGAATGATACAAAGCATAAATCAGACAGGGAAAATCCCTACGGAAAAGGAAAAGTCGGAAGCAGAATGGATCTGTGTGATGAGGAAGCACAGGAATTATTGAATAGAGCCCTTTTGATTAAGGGAAGATTATACGCAAAGAAAAATGGCTGTTATTATGCTTTTCAAAATGAAAGAGACATAGATTACCACGGATACAGGGCTGATGATGTGGGTGAAGATATTAAGTCCCAATTAGACAAAGAATTCGCACGAGAATAGAGAGGGAAAAGATCTAAAAAGCAGGAGAACAAAATGACAAAACAACAGTATGAAAAATGGTCGGCACCTTTTCGGAGAAATGAAAAGGCGTTAAAAGGGTTTACATATTTAAACAGGGGGATGACGGCGCTGGTATTTGCAGCCTATCCTCTGCTTCTTTTCTATCTTTTTTTGACAGGATCTAAGAAGTGGTTTCTCTGCGTATTAATTCCGGCGGTTTCTTTTGTCCTGGTTTCTTTGTTCCGCCGGTGGTATTCCGCAGGGCGGCCCTATGAACTTTTGGATATTACCCCCTTGATTCCAAAAGACACTGTGGGGAAGTCTTTCCCCAGCCGCCATGTGTTTTCTGTTTTTATCATTGGGATGACATTTTTTTATGTAAACCCGATAGTTGGCTTGGCTGTCTTTTTCATTGGGATTCTGACAGCCTTTGTCCGGGTAATCGGCGGGGTGCATTTTCCGAAAGATGTGGCGGCCGGGGCAGCCCTTGGGGTGCTTTTTGGGCTGGCCTATTACATTTTGTAGGAAAAGGGGAGGCTATTTTCCCAATTCCAGCAACAATTTAACCCCCAGCACGGTAGCGGGAATCCGGTAATTTGGCGGAAGGTTTGAGAGCACTACAACAGCGGTTTTTGTCTTTGGCTGAAAGCCGATATAACTGTTATAATCTCCCGTACCGCCGTTATGCCATATAATCCCGTTTTTGTTATCAATAATCCAGGCCATTCCAATCTCATCCATATGGATATCCATGGTCTTATAATTTTCCGTAGAAGCCTGTATGGTTTTCAGGCTTTTATGGCAGTCTGAAAAATACGGATGGCTGTCCATCTGCATTTGTGCGTAGGCAAGCATGTCTGATATATTTGATGTGACAGCGCCTGCGGGAAGATAGGCATCATTTATTTCCCAATCCCAGTAATGGCCCAGGTCGCCCTTTTTATCTGAAATTTTCGTATCTTTAAGCCCCAATTCCTTTTCCATAAAGTCATTTGCCAAGGTGGTATAATCGGCATCATACACGGCCTCAACCACAAGTCCCAACACAGCATACCCGAAGTTGGAATAGGTAAAACCGTAACTCTCTTTTTCCATGCTTAAATCATTTACCTTGTCTAATACCATTTCCTTTGTGATGCCCTGGAAATCATTTTTTCCCGTAAAAAAAATTGAAATCATGGGGCTTTCAAAATAGTACCCCTTATATCCGGAAGTGTGGGTTAGAAGTTCTTTTATCCCAGGATACTCCCTGCCCTTTCGAAGGGGCAGGGAAGTTTCGATTGTGTCGTCAAGATTGATTTTTCTCTGGACGGCCGCCTTGTTAATCAGGGCAGCGCAGAGAATAACCGTCATGAAAATTATAGTTTTTCTTGTTTTACTGTTCATTTTAAATCCCAGATTATTCGTCAATGGAATAGTTGGGGGCTTCTTTTGTAATGTGGATATCATGGGGATGGCTTTCTTTTAAAGAAGCTGCCGTAATTTTTACAAATTTTGCCCGGTCATGGAGTTCCGGGATGGTGGGACATCCGCAGTATCCCATACCGGAACGGATTCCGCCTACAAGCTGGAAGATGGTATCCTCCACACTGCCTTTGTATGCCACACGTCCTTCCACCCCTTCCGGCACCAGTTTTTTCGCATCTTCCTGGAAATAGCGGTCTTTGCTGCCGTTTTCCATGGCAGCGATGGAGCCCATGCCTCGGTAGACTTTATATTTTCTTCCCTGATAAAGCTCAAAAGTACCTGGCGCTTCGTCACATCCCGCAAACATGCTTCCCATCATGCACACATTTGCACCGGCGGCAAGGGCTTTTGTCATATCACCGGAGTATTTGATGCCGCCGTCGGCAATAACGGGAATGCCGTATTCCCTGGCAGCCTCGTAGCAGTCCATAATGGCGGTCATCTGGGGAACGCCGATACCTGCAACCACACGGGTGGTACAGATAGAGCCGGGGCCGATACCAACTTTCACACAGTCTGCGCCGGCTTTAATCAAGTCTCTGGCAGCGTCTCCTGTTGCAATATTTCCGGCAATCACCTGTAAATCTGGATACTTTGTTTTTACCTGCTCTAAGGCGGTAAGGATGTTTTTGGAGTGGCCGTGGGCGGAATCCAATACAATGACGTCCACATGGGCTTCCACCAAAGCGTCCACCCGCTCCATCATATTGTGGGTGATTCCCACTCCGGCTCCGCAGAGAAGGCGGCCCTGTTCATCTTTGGCAGACAATGGGTACTTAATCTGCTTTTCAATGTCTTTTATGGTAATCAGGCCCTTTAAGTTATATTCGCTGTCCACCAGGGGAAGTTTTTCTTTTCTGGCTTTTGCCAGAATTCCTTTTGCCTCCTCTAAAGAAATCCCAGTGGGGGCGGTAATCAGTCCCTGGGAGGTCATGGACTCTTTGATTTTTTTGGTAAAGTCCGTTTCAAATTTTAAGTCACGGTTTGTGATAATGCCGATTAACTTTTTGCTGTTAGCCTCTACAATGGGAACGCCGGAAATGCGGAATTTGCGCATGAGATTTTCGGCGTCCTGCAATGTATTTTCCGGATTTAATGAAAATGGGTCGGTAATTACGCCGTTTTCCGAACGCTTTACTTTGTCTACTTCATCTGCCTGCGCTTCAACAGACATGTTTTTGTGGATGATGCCGATACCACCCTGTCTTGCCATGGCAATTGCCATTCTGTGTTCCGTAACGGTATCCATGCTTGCGCTCATCATAGGAATGTTTAACTGGATTTTGCCGGTTAATTGTGTAGTCAAATCAATCATATTCGGAGTTACATCAGAATACTGGGGAACTAATAATACGTCGTCAAAAGTAATGCCTTCGCCGATAACTGTACCCATTTTTAAATCCTCGCTTTCTTTTGAAATATGTTTTACGTTACTTAGGTAATTAATGCATCATTTTAGCAAAAAATAAGGGAATTGTCAATTTATTTTCAGGAGAAAATGTGGTATGATATCCCTGTGTTTGAAAGGATGGTGGCAAGATGAAAAATTCCGTGGGTACAAAGGACATGACAGAGGGGAATACTTATTCACTGATGCTGGGCTTTGCGCTGCCCACACTTCTCAGTGAGGTTTTTCAGCAGTTATATAATACGGCGGATGCCTTTATCGTGGGAAAGTGTCTCGGAACAAGTGCACTGGCGGCGGTTACATCTTCCGGTACGCTGATTTTTTTGCTGGTGAGTTTCTTTATAGGGATGTCTATGGGTGCGGGGGTGGTTATTTCACGGTATTTTGGAGCAAAAAAGGAAGATGAGGTCTCCCGGGCTATCCATACGGTGCTGGCTTTTGGAATTGTAAGCGGAATACTCCTTACGGTGGTGGGAGTCGCCTTCACCCCCACATTTTTAAAATGGATGCAGACAGACCCGGAGGTAATGCCCCAGGCGGTGGAGTATTTTCGCTATTACTTTCTGGGCGCCATGGCCCTGGTGCTGTATAATATCTGCCGCAGCATTATAAACGCCCTGGGTGACAGCCGAAGGCCCTTGTATTATCTGATCTTTTCTTCTCTCCTTAATATTGTGCTGGATGTGTTGTTTCTGGGTGTGTTTGGCTGGGGCGTATGGTCGGCGGCGGCAGCCACTGTTTTATCCCAGATGGCCAGTGTGGTGTTTTGTATGGCCTATCTGCTGCAAAAGGGTAATATTTTCACGGTGGATCTGAGAAAAATCCGGTTTCACCGTGATATGCTCTCTGAGATTGTCCGTTACGGCCTGCCTTCCGGGGTACAAAATTCTGTGATTGCCTTTGCAAATGTTATTGTGCAGTCCCAGATTAATTCCTTTGGCAAGCTGGCTATGGCGGCCTACGGCACTCATGCGAAAATTGAAGGTTTCGCATTTTTGCCCATTACCAGCTTTAATATGGCATGTACCACTTTTATCAGCCAGAATCTTGGGGCAAAGCAGTATGACCGGGCAAAATCGGGGGCGCGTTTTAGCATTTTTGCGGCGGTGCTCCTGGCGGAGGCAATCGGTGTCTGCTATTTTATTTTTGCCCCCGCTTTCATCGGATTTTTTGACCAGACGCCCGGCGTTATTGCCTTTGGGGTGCAGCAGGCCCGCACCGTTGCGCTGTTTTACTGTCTGCTGGCCTTTTCCCATTCCGTTGCGGCTGTGTGCCGGGGGGCGGGAAAAGCTTTTGTGCCCATGTGCGTGATGCTTTCTGTCTGGTGTGTGGTGCGTATCCTTTACATTATTATAGTTATGCGCCTCACCGGTGAAATCCGTTATATCTACTGGGCATATCCCCTTACCTGGGGAATCAGCTCTGTGATCTATCTAATTTACTATCTGCGCTCCGATTGGGTGCATGGGTTTGAAGCGTAGAGTTTATTTTGAAAAAGGGAATGGAAAAAAACATTATTTAAAGACGGAAATTAAGGAGGTTCTCAATTGAAAACAAGAGAAGAGGCACTGGCATACGGCCTGTCATTTCCGGACACCTACCAGGACGCTCCCTTCCATGACGATAACTGGCAGTTAGTTCGGGTGCAGGGCAGCAAAAAAGCATTCCTCTGGACATATGAGAGAGACGGTTTTATGAATCTGAATGTAAAAGCAGATCCTGAGTGGAGGGATTTCTGGCGTAGTACATACAAATCTGTGGTTGCAGGATGGCATCAGAATAAGGAGTGTTGGAATACCATAATTTTAGACGGGACAATCCCGGACAGGGACATAAAACGGATGATAGAAGAGAGTTATCATATCGTGACATACAGTCCCTCAAAAAAGATATATGAGGCAGTGAAAAAAATTCCAAAGGGCAGGGTGGCGACCTACGGCCAGATTGCGGAACTTGCCGGGGATAAAAAGATGGCCAGGGCAGTGGGAAATGCACTGCACAAAAATCCTGACCCGGAGGGGATTCCCTGTTTTCGGGTGGTAAACGCAAAGGGGGAACTTTCCGGGGAGTTTGCATTTGGAGGGGCGGGGGCCCAGGCAAAGCTTCTTTTGGAAGAGGGAATCGAAGTGGTGGACGGAAAAGTGGATTTAAATAAATATGGCATAGAATTTATGAAGACTGTTTACGGACTGGGTTATACATTGACAAACAGGCAGGATTCAGAGTAAAATAATAGGTATGCAGGATTTTAGGGAAGCAGGAAAGGAACCGGGATAATTATGAATGCAAATGCGATTCAGGAGCTTTTGAATAATCAGTTTGGAATCACCATTGTATTTGACAATGAGGGAATCCTGTATTTTATGAGCCAGGGCGGGGAAGAGGAACTGGGATATAAGTGGCAGGACACAAATATCCGTCAGATTTGTTCCGCCATGTTTCCTGAGGACAGGGATATTAAGACCTATATGGAAAAAATAGGGGGAAGGAAAGTACATACCATAGTCTGTCGGGCAAACCATACCAGTTTTCCGGCTTTGGTAAGAAGTTCCGTTTTTCAGATAAAAGAAATCAGCGTGAATATTGCCACAATTTATAATCTGCAGCAGACGGAAGAGGCTATTGTGCAGCTGGTGAAAACGGAATCTCATATAAAAGAGGGCATTAAATCCAGAAATGAATTTGTTGCAAATGTCACCCATGAACTCCGTACCCCGGTAAACGGGATTAAGGGACATGTGACAAATCTTTTAGAGCAGGAGGAAAATGCTGATACCAGGAAAATTATGGATATTATTCTCCAGTGTTGCGGAAATATGGAAAAAATAATTAATAATATGATGGATTTTTCTAAAATAGAGGCGGGGAAATTTGAGATAATGGAGGAACCTTTCGACATCCGGAAATGTGTGAAAAACGTGGTGGACACCAGTATTACCATTGCCAACGGAAAGGGGATTACCCTCTCCTCCTATGTCTCCGATGATATCCCTGAGACACTTATCGGGGATGAGCTCCGCATCGGCCAGATTTTAAATAACCTGGTGAGCAATGCGGTGAAATTTACCTCTATCGGCTACGTGAGGATAGAAGTGTACCGCACCATGCAGAAAAACCATCAGGTGGAATTGACCTTTTTCGTAATAGATACGGGAATCGGCGTCACTGCGGAGGAAAAAGAAAAGATGTTTAAAAGTTTTTCCCAGGTGGACGGCTCTGTCACCAGGCAGTACGGCGGGACAGGGCTGGGGCTTTACGTGTCAAAACAGCTCATTGATTTAATGCATGGAACCATTGATTTGGAAAGCGAAAAGGGTAAGGGCTCCACATTCCGGTTTACGCTTCTTTTGGACGTGGACGGAAACAGTGACGGAAGCAGTGAAGTTTTGGAAAAGATTACGATGTTGGATGAGCTTCGGGCGGAAATCAGACAATCCCAGGACACTTTGGATGTGGAACAGATTTATCAGTTTGGCACAAGGGAAAACAGGGAGGAGATTTCTAAAAATATGGAGAAGCTTACCCTGTGTATTGAGATGGGAAACTGGGGAAGGGCGGAGCAGTTTGCAGAAAATGTTAAGAAGCTCTGCGAGGAAGCACCCAAGGAGATAAAGAATAAAATTTTCCGTATGCAGATGTCGGTGCGGAAAGAAAATTATGAAAAGAGCCTGAGCGGTTTAGAGGGCATTCAGACGGAGTTAAATAAGGTTTTACAAGAGGATTAGGAGAGTTTTTTATGGAACTGATTGATGGAAAAGTGCCAAAGATACTGATTGTAGACGATGTGGACATCAATATTACAATCATAAAAAAGTGCGTGGAGAAAATGGGGTATACGGCACTGACTGCCACAAGCGCCAAGGAGGCAGTCAACCAGTTTTATGTGGAGATGCCCCATATGGTACTCCTTGATATTGTGATGCCGGATGTGGACGGATATCAGTTTTGCGATGTGTTAAAGGGCTATGCGGAGACAAGGGATATTCCCATTATTTTTATCTCCTCAAACAATACCCCGGGGGACAGAAAAAAGGCATATGATTCCGGGGGAATTGATTTTATCGGAAAGCCTTTTTTGTACGAGGATATGGAGCTGATTATCAATAAGCATATGCGGATTTACGCCAAGCAGAAACGCATTGAAGAAGACAAAAAAAAGATGAATAAAATCATCAGCGAGCAGGCGAAAGAGTTTAAGGAAGAACAAAAAAGGCTTCTCACTGTAATTGCACGTCTGGGGGAGGACGGAGAGCTGTTTGGAGGCATGGAGCATCAGGAGAACGTGGCGGAAAATGCCAGGCTTATTGCGGAGGCGTTAAACTTTACAGAGCGGTATGCCAACCAAATTTCCGAGAACTTTGTGGAGGGAATCCGGGTGGCGGCGTCCCTTCACGACATTGGAAAAATAACCATTCCCAGAGATATCTTGAAAAAACCGGATTCCCTCACAGCGGAGGAGAGAAGGATTGTCAATACCCACACCACTTCCGGGTATGAAATTATCAGAGAAGTGTACCATAATATAGAGAATAACCAGATGATTAAAATTGCGGTGGAAGTGATTCGCTCCCACCATGAAAATTTTGACGGCAGCGGGTATCCCGATGGGATGAAAGGAGAGGAGATACCTCTGACGGCAAGGATTGTGCGCATTGCGGATACCTTTGATTCCATGTTGAGGAACCGCTGTTACCGTCCTGCCTACAAACGGGGAGACGCCCTTTCCGTTATGGAGTCTGGCCGGGGGAAAAAGTATGACCCCTATCTTCTGGATGTATTCTTTAAAATCGAAAAGCAGATGAAAGGGTAAGAGGTATTTACCATGACAGAAAGTGAATTTTCAAGAATAGCAGATTTTGCGTCGGAGCGGTACGGTCTTGATTTGGGGCAGAAGAAAGCTCTTGTGGAAAAGAAAATGGACAATTATCTAAAGGCCAAGGGATTCAAGAGTTACGATGAATATATGAATATTGTGGAATATGAAATGCTTGGCACGGAGGAACAGAATTTCATTGACCGGATTACTACAAACCACACATATTTTCTCAGAGAGCCAGAGCAGTTTTATTATTTCAGGGATGAAATACTGCCGGAATTAAGGGAAAAAGAAACCGCTACAAAAAATCTGAGAATCTGGTGTGCAGGGGCTTCCACAGGGGAGGAACCATACACCATAGCTATGCTTTTAAGGGAATTTTTCGGGGATGCCTATGAGGAGTGGGATACGGGGCTTATGGCAACGGATTTGTCAAGAAAAGCCCTGGAGAAAGCGGTGAAAGGGATATACAGAAGGCAGCAGCTTGAGGGACTGCCCAAACACTGGATAAAAGATTACTTTTTAAAAGTAAATGAGAAACAGTTTGAAGTGAAACAGGATATCCGGAAAAACGTAATTTTCCGTCAATTTAATTTAATCAATCCTTTCCCTTTTAAAAACAAACTCCATGTTATTTTTCTGCGGAATGTGATGCGGTATCTGGAGGAGGAGGTAAACAGGGATTTGATAGAGCGTATCCGGGGCTTTTTGGAGCCGGGAGGATACTTGATTACCGGTATGACCGAGACCATTGATGCAAGTGCGGCAAAACTGGAATATGTGGGTTCTTCTATTTACAGAAGACCTTTGGTATAAAGAGCGGTTTGGCACAAAAAACGCTTGAAAGAGAGGATGAGGGGTACGGCAATGGAAAAAACAAATATTGATTTTGGAATTATTGAAGAGACATTTGAGATTGTGATTGCCTTTGACCAGCAGGGAAAAATTTTGTTCGGCAACAAGTCTGCCAGGGAAAAATTAGACTACAGTGAAGAGGAACTTAAGGATAGGAATCTGACTGAGATTTTCTGGCAGGAGTTCCAGGTGGAAAATCAGGTGTTTGCGCCCTTTGATGCGGCAAAGCTCACAGATAAAAAGGAGACGGTGATGTACCGGAAAAACAGTTCCTGTTTTCCTGTCTCCCTCCGGTTTCTTTTTACGGAGGATAAAACAGGTTATCTCTTTGCGGAGGATTTGACCTGGAATAAAGATATGGATGTGCGGCTTCGGAAATTAAAAGAGGCGGAGGATATGAACCGCAGGCTTCGGAATGAATTTACCGCAAACGTCACCCATGAGCTTCGGACTCCGGTAAACGGCATCAGGGGCCATGTGACCACCCTTTTAGACGGGATAGAGGATGAAAACCAGAGAAAGACCCTTGACATTATCCTTTACTGCTGTGACAGTATGTCGGCGATTATCAACAATATCCTTGACTTTTCCAAAATGGAGTCGGGAAAGTTCTCCTTAAATGAGGAGGAGTTTGATTTCTATAAGTTAATAGACCAGGTATTTGCCACCCACATGACGGAAATTAATAAAAAAGAATTAAATTTCAATGTGTATGTGGACGACAGCATTCCCCAGTTTATTATCGGGGACGGCCTTAGAATCGGACAGATTTTAAATAACCTCCTCTCCAATGCAGTGAAGTTTACACTGATGGGGCAAATCAGCGTGGATATCAGCAAGACCATGCAGGTGAATGATGAGATTGAATTATTTTTTATGGTAAAAGATACGGGAATCGGAATTACAAAGGAGCAGCAGGATTCCCTCTTTGAGAGTTTTAACCAGGCGGATGCCTCCATTACCAGGCGTTTCGGGGGAACGGGCCTTGGTCTTTCCATTACAAAGCAGCTAGTGGAAATGATGAACGGAACGGTACATGTGAAAAGCGAAAAGGGAAAGGGAAGCGCATTTTCCTTTAACGTCAGGCTGCATACAAGCCAGAACGTAAATGAGAGTCAGGATTTAAAGGATGCCTTCAACAAGTGGAATACCCTTACCGGAGATATGGAGGAGGATGCATCGGAAGACTTTATGGAATTTGGTTCCCCGGACAATGTGGCGGAGTTTGAAAAGAGGATGGAAAAACTCATTCTCTCCATTGAGCTTGGTTCCTGGGAAAAGGCGGAGACATTGGCGGAGAGTATTAAAGTTTTACTGCAAAACGGGGGAAAAGACTTTAAAAACCCCATACTCCGCATGGAGATGGCTGTCCGGAAAGAAAATTACGAGAAGAGCATGACGGCCTGTGATAAGATAAAGGCTGCATTTGAGGAAAAACTGGGATAACAGCGTTTTCGCTGTTATGTACAGGAAAAAAGGAAAAGAGGTGTTTTTCGTGGACGGAGCAATGAAAAAGCAGGAACAGCCCAAAATACTGATTGTGGACGATATTACCATGAATGTGGAAATCCTACAGGAGATTTTAAAATCCCAGGGATATGAGACTTTGTGTGCCCTAAGTGTGCAGGAGGCCCTGGATTTGATGAAGGAGAATATGCCCCAGCTTATTCTCACAGATTTTTCCATGCCGGGGATGAACGGGCTGGAGTTTTGCAGGCTGTTAAAGAGCAATCCCCTCACAAGGGATATCCCCCTTATTTTTGCAACGGTGGCGGATTCCAGCGCCGATAAAAAGAAGGCATTTGAGGCGGGGGTAGTGGATTTTATCCGCAAGCCTTTTGAGCCCATCGAAGTGATTATGAGCGTGAAAAACCAGATGAACAGCTATTACGCTAAGCGGGAGATGGAAGACTACAACCGCATGATGCACAAAATGGTGACGGAGCAGAAAAAGCAGATGGAGAAGGAGCAGGAGAAGGTTCTTTTAGCCCTTCAGACTGTGGCGGAGAGAAGAAATGCCCATGAGGGAAGCCATTTAAAGAATGTGGGATATAACAGCAGGCTTTTGGCCCAGTGTCTTCAGCTTGTGCCCAAGTATGAGAAAATGGTAAACAATGCATTTATCGATACCATAGGGGTGTCTGCAAGGCTCCACGATATTGGAAATATCCTTATGCCCGATGAGACTTTTTTAGATGATTACCGTTCCAAGGAAGAACAGAAAAAAGCTTTCGTGAAGCATCACACGGAGGAGGGGGCAAAACTTTTAGAGGAGCTTGGGGCAAACGAGGGAAACCGCTTTCTTGATATGGCCGTTTTAATCTGCCGTTACCACCATGCAAAGTGGGATGGAAGCGGATACCCGGAAAACATGTCCGGTGAGGATATCCCTTTAGCTGCCAGGATTACGGCGGTGGCAAATGATTTTGACGCCCTGCTTCGGGCACGGTATAAAAGTGAGCCCCTTTCCCTGGAGGAAAGTGTGCGGATTATGAATGAGAGAAGCGGAAAGGCATATGATTCCCGTATTATCGAAGTGTTTAATAAAGTGGTAAAACAAATGCGCACGGACTGATAAAAAGGACAGGAAAGGAGAGCGTAACATGAAAATATTATTGGCGGAGGACGATTTTGCCAGCCGGAAGTTTATGGATAAATATCTTTCCCAGTACGGCGAATGTGATGCCACTGTGGACGGTGAGGAAGCGGTAAACGCCTACCTTATGGCTTTGGAGGATGAGGAGCCTTACGACTTAATCTGCCTGGATGTTATGATGCCTGTGATGAACGGTTATCAGGCCTTAGAGGCCATCCGAAAGGATGAGGCGGAGAGGGGAGTGGAAAAGGAAGACCGGGTGAAAATTATTATGGCTACCGCCTTAAGCGGTGAGCGTGTGGTGGACAAGGCGAAGAAATTGGAGTGTGAAGCCTATGCGGGGAAGCCTATCGACGTGGAAGAATTTGACAATATTTTAAGAAATTTAGGATTGATATCCTGAGAATAATTGTAAAGAGGAGAAATTAAAATGGATGAGAATAAAAAAAGAGAGTTAGTAGATGCTGGTGTCAATGTGGATTCGGCTTTGGACCGTTTTATGGGAAATGAAAAACTGCTGATGCGGTTTCTTTTAAAGTTTTCTAATGACACCAATTACGAGAGACTGAAAACTGCCATGGAAAAAGAGGATTACAAGGAAGCTTTTGAGGGGGCCCACGCCTTAAAAGGGTTAAGCGGAAACCTTTCACTGGATGCCCTTTATGAGGCGGCGGGAAAAGTGACAGAGGGGCTCCGCCACGAGAATTATGAGGAGGCAAAGGAGTGGATGCCGAAAGTGACGGAAGAGTACGAGAGAACAGCAAAAGTTTTAAATACCCTGGAGGGTTAGGCAGATGGAATTTCGTCCATGTATTGACATTCACAATGGAAAAGTAAAACAGATTGTGGGAAGCAGTTTAAGGGATAAGGGGGATTTGGCCAAAGAAAATTTTGTCTCGGAGATGGACGGGGAATATTACGCCCGTTTTTATAAGAAAGACGGCATAAAAGGCGGTCATATTATTCTACTAAACCCAAAGGACAGCCAGTTTTATGCAAAGACCAAGGAGCAGGCTCTCTTAGCCCTTCACGCCTACCCCGGGGGATTTCAGGTGGGGGGCGGCATTACAGCGGAAAATGCCTCTGATTTTTTAAGGGAAGGGGCAAGCCATGTGGTGGTGACTTCCTACGTGTTTTCCGGGGGGAAGGTAAATTATAAGAACTTAAAGACACTGGTATCCGAAGTGGGAAAAGAGCATCTCGTCCTAGATTTAAGCTGCCGCAGACGGGGGGAGGATTACTATATCGTCACGGACCGGTGGCAGAAGTTTACCCAGGAGAAAGTGACCCGGGAACTCTTGGAGGAGCTTAGGGGCTATGCAGATGAGTTTTTAGTTCATGCCGTGGATGTGGAAGGAAAAGTAAGCGGCATTGAAAAAAAGCTGGCAAAGCTTTTGGGAAACTGGGGGAAAATTCCTGTCACTTATGCCGGGGGGATAGGCACTTTTAAGGATTTAGAGAGTTTGTATGAGGCAGGGCAGGGCAGGCTCAACGTTACCGTGGGCTCTGCACTGGATTTGTTTGGGGGAACCATGAAATACAGGGAAGTCCTTGAGTTTATCAGGGAAAGAAAATGAGAGGAGACAAAGATGGGTAAATATACAAAACAGGATATTATCCGCATGGTGGAAGAGGAGGATGTGGAATTTATCCGCCTGCAGTTTACGGATACATTTGGCACCCTGAAAAATATAGCAATCACATCCAGCCAGCTTTTAAAGGCACTGGATAACCAGTGTATGTTCGACGCTTCCTATATTGAAGGTTTTGTGCGCATGGAGGAGTCCGAAATGTATCTCTGTCCCGATTTGGATACCTTTGTAACTTTTCCCTGGCGCCCTCAGCAGGGAAAGGTGGCAAGGGTCATCTGCGACATTTACCGTCCCGACGGGACGCCCTTTGAGGGGGACGGCCGTCAGGTGTTAAAACGGGTAATGGAGGAGGCTGCCAGGGCGGGATACCGCTTTGACGCAGGCCCGGAGTGTGAATTTTTCCTCTTCCACACAGACGAGGAGGGAAGGCCCACAACCATCACCCATGAGAAGGCTGGGTATTTTGATATCGGCCCTATGGATTTAGGGGAAAATGCCAGGCGGGATATGGTTTTGACCTTAGAGGATATGGGATATGAGATTGAGTCCTCCCACCACGAGGCGGCCCCCGCCCAGCATGAAATTGATTTTAAATATGACCAGGCATTAAAGACGGCGGACAATATTATGACCTTTAAGCTGGCGGTAAAAACCATTGCCAAGCGCCACGGGATGTTTGCAAGCTTTATGCCTAAACCCAAACAGGGGATGAACGGTTCCGGTATGCATGTGAACATGTCCCTCTCCAAAGACGGGAAAAATATCTTTCACGACCCGGCGGGGGAGCTTGGGCTAAGTCCTGAGGCATACTATTTTATCGGGGGGATTATGAAGCACATAAAAGGGATGGCCCTTATTACCAATCCTCTGGTAAACTCTTATAAACGCCTGGTGCCGGGGTTTGAGGCGCCTATCCACATTGCCTGGTCGTCATTTAGCCGCACTTCCCTGATCCGGGTTCCCCACTCCAGAGGGGAGTCCACAAGGATAGAGCTGCGCTGTCCCGACCCTTCCGCAAATCCCTACCTGGTGTTAGCCATATGTCTTGCCGCAGGGCTTGACGGCATCCAAAATAAAATTGTGCCGCCCCCCCAGGTGACGGGAGATGTGTTTGACATGCAGTGCCGGGAAATGGGGGAAAAGAAGGCAAATCTTCTCCCTGCAGACTTAGGGGAAGCTATCGCATGTTTTAAGGAGGAATCTTTTATCCGGGAAGTGCTGGGGAAACATATCAGTGAAAAATTTATTGAGGAAAAAGAGGCGGAGTGGGCAAGTTACTGCGCCCAGGTTTCCCAGTGGGAAATAGCCAGTTATCTGTATAAAATCTGATTTGGGTAAGAGAATATGAATGTTATAATTGTTTTTCCCAGGCCGGAAAACGGAAAAAATATTAAGCGTATTCTTATGCAAAGCGGTTTTGAGGTAAAAGCCGTGTGCACCACCGGGGCAAGGGCCCTGCAGTGTATGCAGGAGCTTTCCGGGGGCATTGTGGTGTGCGGATATCATTTTGCGGATATGATGTACCAGGAACTTCACGACTATCTGCCCCCTGGTTTTGAAATGCTCCTTGTGGCTTCCCCGGATATCTGTGATGCCAGGGAGAGGGAGGATATTGTGTGTTTAAAAACCCCCCTTCGGATTCATGAACTTTTGCAGACCCTGGAAATGATGGCGGGGGAATTGTCCCGGAGAAATAAAAGGAATAAGAAAAGGCCAAGGCAGAGGTCTAAGGAGGAGGAGGAGCTTCTTTCCAGTGCAAAGGCGCTTTTAATGGAGCGGAACCAGATGACAGAGGAACAGGCCCACCGTTACATACAAAAACGCAGTATGGACAATGGAACCGGGCTTTTGGAGACGGCCCAGATGATTTTAAGCCTGATGAATGGCTGATATCAGGTTTTGAGAGGAGAGTATTATGAAATTTACGAAAATGCAGGGAATCGGAAATGATTATGTGTATGTGGACTGTTTTAAGGAGCAGGTGAAAAATCCTGCGGAGACGGCGGTAAAGTTAAGTGACCGCCATTTCGGCGTGGGCTCCGACGGGCTGATTCTCATAAAACCCTCAAAAGCGGCAGATTTTGAGATGGAAATGTATAATGCGGACGGTTCCAGAGGTGAGATGTGCGGAAACGGCATCCGTTGTGTGGCAAAATATGTGTATGACAAAGGCCTTACGGACAAGACAGAGATAACCGTGGAGGCGGGGGGGAGCGTGAAGTATCTGGAGCTTACCCTAAAAGAGGGCAAAGTTTCCCTGGTAAAAGTGAATATGGGAAAACCGGAGCTTCTCCCGGAAAAGATACCTGTTTTGGCGGAGGGCAGGGAATGTGTGGATATGCCTTTAGAGGTAAAGGGAAACACGTACCAGGTGACCTGCGTATCTATGGGGAATCCCCACTGTGTCACTTTTTTGGAGGAGGAAGTGAGGAACCTGGACCTGCCTGTCATCGGGCCGGATTTTGAAAATCATCCTTGTTTTCCCAAACGGGTAAACACGGAATTTATCAATGTGTTAGACAAAAAGCACCTTCGGATGCGGGTGTGGGAGCGGGGCTCCGGGGAGACTTTGGCCTGCGGAACGGGAGCCTGCGCCGCAGGTGTGGCGGCTATGTTAAACGGATATACGGAGGATGAAGTTACCGTCCATCTTCTGGGGGGAGATTTAAAGATTCAGTGGGACAGAGAGGAAAATAACGTGTATATGACAGGCCCTGCAGCCATTGTGTTTGAAGGGGAAATTGACGTATAAAAAATGACAAAAGCCACAGGATAAGGAGAAAAAAATATGTTTCAGATAAACGAAGATTACCAGAAGTTACCGGGAAGTTATTTATTCAGTACTATTGCAAAAAAGGTTGCCGCTTTTACCCAGGCAAATCCGGATAAAAATATAATCCGCCTGGGAATCGGGGATGTGACCCTTCCCTTAGCCCCTGCCATTATAAAAGCCCTCCACGCCGCAGTGGATGAGATGGGGGCGGCGGAGACATTTCGGGGATATGCCCCGGATTTAGGCTACGATTTTTTGCGGAAAGCCATTGTGGAAAATGATTATAAGGCAAGGAACTGCCATATAGAAGAAGATGAAGTCTTTGTATCCGACGGGGCAAAAAGCGACTCCGGAAATATTCAGGAAATATTTGGGCCGGAGTGCAGAATTGCCGTGTGCGATCCGGTGTACCCGGTGTATGTGGATTCCAACGTAATGGCGGGAAGAACCGGGGTGTATAACAGGGATACGGAGATGTGGAGCAATGTGATTTATATGCCCTGCACCGCAGAAAACAATTTTGTGCCGGAATTTCCAAAGGAAACCCCGGATATTATTTATCTCTGCCTGCCCAATAACCCCACAGGAACCACTATCACAAAGTCTGAGCTTTCGGAATGGGTGGAATATGCAAAGAAAACGGGGGCAGTGATTATCTATGACGCCGCTTACGAGGCTTACATTTCGGAGGACAACGTGGCCCATTCCATTTATGAGTGTGAGGGGGCAAGGGAGTGCGCCATTGAGATCAGGAGTTTTTCTAAGAATGCGGGATTTACCGGGATGCGCTTAGGCTTTACCGTTGTGCCCAAAGACCTGAAATGCAACGGAGTATCCCTTCGTGACATGTGGGCCAGACGCCACGGGACAAAATTTAACGGCGCACCCTACATTGTGCAGAGGGCCGGGGAGGCGGTGTATTCCCCGGAGGGGAAGGCACAGTTAAAGGAGCAGGTGGCCTATTACATGAATAATGCTGCTGCTATCAAGGAAGGGTTAAGCGATGCGGGATACACCGTATTTGGCGGGGTAAACGCCCCCTATATCTGGTTAAAAACCCCGGATAAAATGACGTCCTGGGAGTTTTTTGACTACCTTTTGGAAAATGCCAATGTGGTGGGCACCCCGGGTTCCGGCTTTGGGCCCAGCGGGGAAGGATATTTTAGGCTTACGGCCTTTGGAAGTTATGAAAATACGGCGGCGGCCCTTGAGAGGATAAAGAAGCTGTAGGAATGCAGTAAAATAATGACACAGAAAGGCCTGAGGGCTTGACGATATGGGGAATTGTTCTCTTTGATAACTTAGAGGATGCTTAGAGATTCATTTGGTAGGATAAGCTTATTGAAAATTATAATCTTTGCATCGAAAGGAGAGCAAAATGGAAAACAGAGTTATAAAAGTCCTTATGCTGACAGGAATTTTGTGTGTTACAGGCATTACGCTTTGTGCCTGCCAAGGGATAAGACAGGTTTCGGATGAGAGTCAGAATCAGGAGGAAGCAGGTAAAGTAAATTCTGAAGACAATGCAGTAGATAATATTTTAAATGAGGAACCGGACACAGAAAATCCAGACAAAGGGAATCCTGGAACTCAGGCTGAGGCAAATGACGGCGAGATAAATACAGCCCCTCCCGATTTGGAAGGAACCATTAAGGACATTCAGGGCAAAGAGCTTACTGTAGTTGAGGCAATTACACAAAAAGACGAAGACAGCGGATATGTTATGGAGACACCGGCAGGCGATGATGATTCCGAATTTAACAAGGTTAGGGTTACATACGATGATAATACAGTGTTTGTGATAAAAAATATTTATGACGGCGGTGCCAGATTCGAGACTGAAAATGGAACGGTATCCGATTTGGCTACGGGACAACTGGTAGAAATATGGGGGACTTCTGTAGCAGATGAACTGCAGGCAGCAGAAATCTGCATTGTCAATGTGGTGTTGGATTGAAAAGGGTAAATAAGAGAAATTATACAGGGGATGGTGTATATCATCTCCTGTATTTAGTTTGATTGTTTTAATAATAATTTGAATAATGTTTCTCGTTATACATTGGATCACTTTCAGCGTATCCTCCTTCAAGGTTAACGGTACTATGTTCTGAATATAAGCGATTTGTTTTGGTCAATCCGTGCATTTGCGTTATTGCATCCTTTTTACATTTCCATGCACTTTTTATACTGCAATATTGACTGTTTTCACGTTCTTCATACAATAATAAGATTAGCATGAGAGGGTGTAGCAGAGGTTTTGGAAAATGGGTTATAAAATTAAAAATTAAGCCGATACTGTGTAATCACATCACAGTACCGGCCCAGTTTTTCAGTCTGGCAAAGTCCCTTTATTTCTTAAATCCCGCCCGTTTTCTTAAGGTGGGGTCTAAAATACGTTTCCGGATACGCAGGTTTTCCGGCGTTACTTCCAAAAGCTCATCCACGTCAATAAAATCAATGGCCTGCTCCAAGCTTAAAATCCTGGGGGGCACCAGGGTCAGCGCTTCGTCTGCGGAGGAGGAGCGGGTGTTGGTAAGGTGTTTTTTCTTGCACACATTAATTTCAATATCCTCTGCCCGGGAGGAAGAACCGATAACCATGCCGGAGTATACTTTTTCCCCGGCTCCGATAAATAAGGTTCCCCGATCCTGTGCGGAAAAGAGGCCGTAGGTAACAGATTCCCCGGTTTCAAAGGCGATGAGAGAGCCTTCTTTCCGGTATTCAATATCCCCGCAGTAGGGCTCATAGCCGTCAAAGATGGTGTTGATAATGCCGTTTCCCTTGGTGTCTGTCATAAATTCCCCACGGTAGCCGATTAGGCCCCTGGAAGGAATTCTAAATTCCAGACGGGTGTAACCGCCGCTGATGCTCTTCATATTCAAAAGAGAGCCTTTTCTGGCGCTTAATTTGGAAATTACCGCTCCGGTAAAGTCGTCGGGGACATCAATGTAGGCAAGTTCCATGGGCTCCGTCTTTTTCCCGTTTTCATCTTCCTTATACAAAACTTCCGCCTTGCTCACGGCAAATTCATAGCCTTCCCGGCGCATGTTTTCAATGAGCACTGAGAGATGGAGTTCTCCACGGCCGGAGACTTTGTAGCTGTCGGGGCTGTCCGTCTCCTCCACCCGAAGGCTGACATCCGTATTTAATTCCCGGAACAGACGGTCACGGATATGTCTTGAGGTAACAAATTTGCCTTCCTGTCCCGCAAAGGGGCTGTCATTTACAATAAAATTCATAGACAATGTGGGTTCCGAAATCTTTTGGAAAGGAATCGCCTCCGGGGCCTCCGGGGAACAGATGGTGTCTCCGATGTGGAGGTCTGCAATACCAGAGATGGCTACAATAGAGCCGATTTTGGCCTCCGATACCTCAACTTTGTTTAATCCGTCATACTCATAGAGTTTGCTGATGCGGACTTTCTGCTGTTTTTCTTTTTCGTGGTGGTTGACAAGAACAGCATCCTGATTGACTTTAAGGATTCCGTTATCCACTTTTCCCACGCCGATGCGTCCCACATACTCATTGTAGTCGATTGTGCTGATTAAAACCTGTGTGCCCATTTCAGGGTCCCCTTCCGGGGCAGGGATGTAGTCTACTATGGTGTCAAATAAATCTGTCATATCTGTCTTTGGCTCGTTGATGTCTTTCATGGCATAGCCGTCTCTGGCAGAGGCAAAGATAAAAGGACAGTCTAACTGTTCGTCGGATGCATCTAAGTCCATAAACAGTTCCAGTACTTCATCGATGACTTCCTCGGGCCTTGCCTCGGGGCGGTCGATTTTGTTGACGCAGACAATTACCGGAAGGTCTAAGGACAATGCCTTCATCAGGACAAATTTTGTCTGGGGCATAACCCCTTCAAAAGCATCTACAACTAAGATAACACCGTTTACCATTTTTAAGACACGTTCCACCTCGCCGCCGAAGTCCGCATGTCCCGGGGTGTCAATAATGTTTATTTTTGTATCTTTATAGAATACGGCAGTGTTTTTGGAAAGGATGGTGATTCCTCTTTCCCTTTCAATATCGTTGGAATCCATCACACGTTCCTGTACTTCCTGATTTTCCCGGAATACGCCGCTTTGCTTTAAAAGCTCGTCCACCAGCGTGGTTTTCCCGTGGTCTACGTGGGCGATGATGGCAATATTTCGGATATCCTCTCGTTTCATTTTCATAAAAATCCCTCTTTCTAAATGTTGGAACTGTAAAAAAATACATGACCGACTTCTTATTATAACACATTTTGCCATATTAGCAAGGAAAAATGCGCTCAAATTTTTCCTGGATATTATCGACAAAATCTGCGACTTTTTGTATTCCTTTCATGGTAAAAATTAGAAGTATCCTATGCCAAAAAAGATGTTCTAAAGGAAAAATTGTGGCATAATATTAACAAACAGATCGATATGCCGTCGATGTACAAAACACCGGTGGAAAACGCCGGCAGGAGGAAGGGAGAAAAATTCATGGCAGATAAAATTTTTGAAAACAATCAGGTATCAATTGTGGGGACTATCGTATCGGATTTCCAATACAGCCACGAGGTTTACGGAGAGGGATTTTATATGGTGGATGTGTCCGTAAACCGTCTCAGCAATTTTGTGGACATTATCCCAGTGATGGTGTCGGAACGCATTGTGGATGTGACAAAAAATTATGAGGGAAATCTTATCTATGTCCTGGGGCAGTTCCGTTCATACAACCGCCACGAGGAAAAGAAAAACCGCCTGGTTTTATCTGTATTTGCAAGGGAACTGGAATTTATAGAGGAAGAGAGCGACGAGTTAAAGAGCAATCAGATTTATCTGGACGGGTACATATGCAAGGAGCCGATTTACAGGAAAACGCCTCTGGGAAGGGAGATTGCAGATTTGCTGATTGCGGTAAACCGTTCTTACGGGAAGTCGGATTATATTCCATGTATCTGCTGGGGGAGAAACGCCAGGTTTGCCTCGGGTTTTGAAGTGGGAAGCCACGTGGAAATCTGGGGAAGAATCCAGAGCAGGGAGTATGTGAAAAAAATAAATGAAAATGAGACGGAGAAGCGGATTGCATATGAGGTTTCCGTAAGTAAAATAGAAAGATTTGAGTAAAATTTGCTTTTTTCCCGGGATTGTGTTATTTTAAAAGAAATTTTTTATCTTCAGAAAATGTTTCAAAAGATAGAACTGTCAAAGACAGGGGAGGTTTATATGGCTACAGGAAGAGTGGAAATATATTACGGCGAGGGGAGAGGAAAATCTTCATCTGCCCTGGGGACGGCAATCCAGGCTGTTTCAGAGGGGAAAGATGTGTTTATCATTCAGTTTTTGAAGGGGAAATCCAATCAGAAAATGGAGTTTTTAAAACGACTGGAACCGGAGATTAAATTTTTCCGCTTTGAAAAATCCCAGGAATATTTTAATGAACTTTCCGGGGAGCAGCAGGAGGAGGAGGCCGTAAATATTAAAAACGGCATGAATTTTGCCAGAAAAGTGCTCTCTACCGGGGAATGTGATCTTTTGGTGCTGGACGAAGTGCTTGGGCTTATCGATAACCGCCTTATTGAGCTGGAGGAATTGAAAAATATGATTCTTGCCCGACCGGAAGGGATGGAAGTGGTTCTCACTGGGCGGGTGTTTCAGGAGGAATTAAGACCTTTGGCAGACCAAGTGTATCATATTGTAACAGAGCCGTAAGGCCGGCCGCTGCCTTTTCGGGCAAAGCGAGTGAAAGCGTTTAAATACCTGGTTGACAAGGGATAGGTGGAGTGTTATATTGTAAGTAATCGAATAATTGAATAGTCGGATAGAGGTTGCGTGATTCATGAGTAGCTTACCGGATGTGGCAGGCACAGAGGAAGATAAGCGAAGGGGGAGAGCGCCGAAAGAAAATGTTTCCTGCAAAGGTTTTCTTGGGGATGTATTGAAGAAGTACATAACTGTCATCTTTTCAGATGGTGCGCTATCAGAGGAAACAGAAAGTTTACACCGGCTCTGATAGGAGCCGGTATTTTTGTGCAGGGGCGCACATGGAAATTCGCCGTTATATGGCATACGCCCCGCACGGTGAGCAGGGAGAAAAATCTTCCCTGCTGGATTCTATGCACAGGAGGAGTGTACTATGCCAATTTTTAAAGGCTCAGGTGTAGCCATTGTAACACCTATGAAAGAAAATCTGGAGGTAAATTACGAAAAATTGGAGGAACTCATTGATTTTCAGGTAAAAAATGGAACAGACTGTATTATTATTGCAGGGACTACCGGGGAGAGTTCCACCCTAACCATGGAGGAACACAGCAAAGTTATTGAGGAAGCCATCCATTTTGCCCGGGGCAGGGTTCCGGTGGTGGCAGGCACAGGCTCCAACTGTACTGCCACAGCCGTGCAGCTTTCTAAAGAGGCGGAAGAGGCCGGGGCGGACGGGCTTTTAATTGTCACTCCCTACTACAATAAGGCTACCCAGGCGGGACTTGTGAAACATTACAGTATGATTGCGGATGCGGTGAAAGCGCCTATCATCATGTACAATGTGCCGGGGCGTACCGGGTGCAACCTTATGCCTGAGACGGTTGCCGCACTGGTAAAGGCAAAATCCAATATCGTGGGCTTAAAGGAGGCCACGGGAAATGTGGCACAGGCGGCAAAAACCATGTATCTCTTAGAAGGAAAGCTGGATATGTACTCCGGGGAGGACGGGATCGTAACACCGCTCATGGCTCTGGGGGCCCTGGGGGTTATCTCAGTGTGGGCAAACGTGGCACCGAAAAAAGTACACGATATGTGTATGAAATTTTTAGATGGAGATGTTAACGGGGCTATGCAGCTTCAATTGGAGGCACAGCCTTTGGTGGAGGCCCTGTTTTCCGAGGTAAATCCCATCCCAGTAAAAGAGGCCTTAAATCTTATGGGAATGAATGCAGGTCCCTTAAGAGCGCCCTTATGTGAAATGGGGGAGGAGAAGAAAGCAAAAATGGCGCAGGTTATGAAGGAATACGGTTTACTCTAGGAGGAAGGTAAATGACAAAAATTATTATGCACGGCTGCAACGGGAAAATGGGTCAGGTGATTTCACAAATCTGCAGGGAAGATGAGACAGTGGAAATTGTGGCCGGGGTGGATGTTTTTGACCAGGGAAAAAACGAGTATCCTGTATTTTCGTCCCTGAAAGAATGTAATATTGACGCGGATGCTTTAATTGACTTTTCCACCGCAGGGGCAGTGGATGAGGTGATTTCCTACTGTATGGAAAAAGCCCTTCCCGTAGTGCTTTGCACCACAGGGCTTAGCGAGAGCCAGCTTTTGAAAGTGGAGGAGTGCAGCAAAAAAGCCGCTGTTTTGCGCTCCGCCAATATGTCCCTGGGCATCAATACCCTCTTTGGGCTTTTGGAGCAGGCAGTCCGGGCTTTGGCCCCTGCAGGGTTTGATGTGGAGATTGTGGAAAAACATCATAACCAGAAACTGGACGCTCCCAGCGGCACGGCCCTTGCTTTAGCGGATGCTATGAACCGTGTGATGGACAACAGCTACGATTACAAATTCGACAGAAGCAGGGAGCGGGCCAAGAGGGATGCTAAGGAGATGGGCATCTCCGCTGTGAGAGGCGGCAGTATTGTGGGGGAACATGAAATTATTTTCGCCGGGAGGGATGAAGTGATTGAGATAAAGCACACGGCATATTCCAGGGCGATTTTTGGAAAAGGTGCCGTGGAGGCGGCCAAATTCTTAAAAGGAAAGGCTCCCGGCGCTTATGATATGCGGGAGGTTGTAGTGCATGAATGATGGAGATTTGCGCTATTTAAAAAGTTTGTCCAAAAGATATCCCACCATTGCATCGGCGGCTACGGAGATTATTAACCTCCAGGCGATTTTGAGCCTTCCCAAGGGTACGGAGCATTTTATTACGGATATTCACGGGGAATATGACCAATATCTTCACGTGATAAAAAACGGATCTGGGGCAATCCGCAGAAAGATAGAGGATGAATTTGGAAATACATTTTCTATGTCGGACAAAAAGGCTATGGCGGCTTTGATTTACTACCCGGAGCTGAAATTGGAGCAGGTGGCAAAGTCTGAGGAAAATATGGATGACTGGTATCGGGTCACCATCTACCGTCTGATTCATATCTGCCGCAATGCCGCATCCAAATACACCAGGTCCAAAGTGCGGAAAGCCCTGCCGAAAGATTTTGCTTATGTCATTGAGGAGCTTATCACGGGAAGGCCGGATATGTCGGACCAGGAGGCATATTTTAATGAAATTGTCAATTCTGTTATTGAGACGGGACGGGCCCAGGAGCTGATTATCGCCTTTGCCAATTTGATTCGCCGGCTGGTGGTGGACCATCTTCATGTGGTGGGAGATATTTTTGACAGGGGGCCCTATCCCCATATGGTAATGGATTCTCTTATGGAGCACCACTCTGTGGATATCCAGTGGGGAAATCATGATGTACTCTGGATGGGGGCGGCGGCAGGCAGTGTGTGCTGCATTGCAAATGTCATCCGAATCGCTGCAAAATACGGCAATCTTGACATCTTGGAGGACGGTTACGGAATTAATCTTGTGCCCCTGGCAAGACTAGCCCTAAGCCGTTATGAGAAAGATGAGTGCAAGTGTTTTAAGGTGGATTACAGAGAGGGCGACTATGATGTGAGGGATGCCCTGTTAGATGAAAAAATGCACAAGGCAATCGCTGTGATTCAGTTTAAGCTGGAAGGGCAGATGATACAAAGGCATCCGGAATTTGACATGGTGGATCGGATGTTTTTGGATAAGATGGATTTAAAGAAGGGTACTGTGCAGGTTTACGGAAAGGAATATCCCCTGAAGGATACTGTTTTTCCCACCCTGGACGAAAATGACCCCTATGCTCTTTCCACGGACGAAAAAGAGGCGGTGGAACGCCTTCGTGGGGCTTTTTTAAACTGCGAGAAACTGCAGCGCCATGTGAGGTTTCTTTTTACCAAGGGAAGCCTGTACAATGTGTATAACGGCAATCTTTTGTATCACGGGTGCGTGCCCTTAAACGAGGATGGCAGTTTCCAGAAAGTTAATATTTACGGGAAAGAGTATGCGGGACGGCAGCTCTACGATGTTTTAGAAAAGTATGCCAGAAAGGGTTACTACTCTATTGACCCAAAAGAGAAGCAGAAAGGGCTAGACATTCTCTGGTTTATCTGGGAAAATAAAAATTCCCCTGTATTCGGGAAGGGGAAAATGACCACCTATGAACGGTACTTTGTGGCGGATAAGGAAACCCATAAAGAGCCGAAAAATCCATACTACCGTCTTTTGGAGAAGGAAGAGGTTGTGGACAATATATTAAAAGAGTTCGGCCTTTGGGGCAGCGATGCCCACATTATTAACGGCCATATTCCCGTGGAGGCAAAGCACGGGGAGTCCCCTGTGAAGTGTAACGGAAGGCTTTTGATTATCGACGGGGGATTTTCCAAAGCATACCAGGGAAAAACCGGGATTGCAGGATATACCTTGATTTTTAATTCCTACGGTCTTGTTCTGGCAGCCCACGAACCCTTTGAGTCTGTGGAAAAAGCGGTGCAGGAGGGCAGTGACATCCACTCGGAGATGCGCATTGTGCAGCAGGTGGATAAGAGGATGACTGTGGCGGATACGGATACCGGAAAGGAAATGAAGGAAGCGGTAAAGGATTTGGAGGAGCTTCTCACCGCATACCGTACTGGTTTGATTGTAGAAAACGCCCAGGATTTTGTGTATTAAAGGAGTAGCATATGTTTTATATCGGAAGTCATATTTCATCGTCAAAAGGTTATGAGGCCATGGGAAAGCAGGCGTTAAAACTGGGAGCCAACACTTTTGCCTTTTTTACCAGAAATCCCAGGGGCGGAAAGGCAAAAGAGATGATCCAGGAAGACGTGGACAAGTTTTTAAGACTGGCGGAGGAACATTCCTTTGGAAAGCTGGTGGCCCATGCTCCCTATACCATGAATATCTGTGCTGCGAAAGAAGATATTCGGAAGTTTGCCAAAGAAATGTTTATGGATGACCTGGTGAGAATGGAGTATACCCCGGGAAATTACTATAATTTCCATCCCGGCTCCCATGTGGGACAGGGGAGTGAGGCGGGGATTGCCATGATAGGCCAGGTGTTAAATGAGGTGCTGAGAGAGGATATGACCACCACGGTTCTCCTTGAGACAATGGCGGGAAAAGGATCGGAAGTGGGACGAAATTTTGAGGAACTTCGGGCAATTTTGGATTTGGTTTCCTTAAAAGAAAAAGTGGGCGTCTGCTTGGATACCTGCCATGTGTGGGACGGAGGCTATGATATCGTGGAAAATCTGGATGGTGTGTTGGAGGAATTTGACCAGGTGATTGGGCTTGAGAATTTAAAAGCCGTTCATTTAAATGACAGTATGAATCCTTTGGGAAGCCACAAAGACCGCCATGAGAAAGTGGGGGAGGGGCAGATTGGAAAAGAGGTCATGACGCGGATTATCAATCATCCAAGCCTGAATGGGCTTCCCTTTATCCTGGAAACCCCCAATGATGATGCGGGGTGGGCGGCAGAGATTGCCATGTTAAAAGAAATGCATAGAGACTGATGCAAAAGAAAACATCCAGCCAATGCTGTGGGGAAATGGCCTTCAGCGGGCTGGATGTTTTTTGACAGGGCAGAAATTAAGAAATGACGGTTTCTTACTCCTGAGCTGTTATTTCTTTGTAAAATTCCGTGTAATCTTTTCTCTTTTCCTTTGTGAAAGAAATGGCGGTTCTGGGATGCTGGTTTAATACCCCTGTGATTAAGTACTGTATGTCGTAACCCCAGACCACCCCATCTTCTTTCAGTTTCGTCATTTGCTTTTCCACAAACTGCAGTGCAGGGTAGATGTTGTATTTGGGATTTTTTAAGAATCCCAGAAGAAGTTCCATGGCGCAGTTGCCCGCACCCCTTCCCATGGAGGCGTAGGTGGCATCCAGCCAGTCCACACCGTCGCCCACGGCTTCGATTGTGTTGGCAAAGGCAAGCTGCTGGTTGTTGTGGGCATGGATTCCAATGGTCTTATTGTATTTTTCTGCATATTCCATGTACATAGTGGAAACTCTGGCAATCTGTTCCGGGTACAGTGAGCCGTAGCTGTCCACAATGTATAGTACATCGGCGGAACTTTTTCCCAGCATGTCAAGGGCAACCCGCAGGTCGCTTTCCTGGTTGTTGGAGATGGCCATAATATTGCAGCTCACCTCATACCCTTTGCTTTTGGCATTCTCAATAACATCAATGGCAGCAGGGATGGTGTGGAGGTAAGTTGCCACCCGGATTAAGTCAATCGGGCTGTCCTGGCGGTCTATAATGTCCGTCTTGTAATCGCAGCGTCCCACGTCCGCCATAACCGCTATTTTAAGGTCTGTGTCGTTGTCTTCCACGATGGCTCTGATATCCTCGTCATTGCAGAATTTCCATTTGCCGAAGGCGTTCACATCAAACATATCCTTGGAGGCCTTGTAGCCGAATTCCATGTAATCGACGCCTGCTTTCACATTGGTGCGGTATAAATCTCTTACAAAATCGTCTGTGAAATTGAAATTATTTACTAATCCTCCGTCTCTCAAAGTGGCGTCCACCACTTTTACTCCGGAACGGTATTCCATTAATTTTGATATTTCTTTCATAGGGTATACTCCTTTTTTCTTTACAGCAGGGGGATGTTTTTCGATTTACATTCTGCTATTATTTCTTCTTTCCACAGGGAGGACTGCACTTCTCCGATGTGGGCCTTTCTTAAGAAAAACATGCAGATTCGGGACTGTCCGATACCACCGCCGATGGTTAAGGGAAGTTTTTCCTCAATAACGGCTTTTTGGAAGGGAAGTTCTTTTCTCTCTTCACACCCTGCTTTTTTCAGCTGGGACAGGAGGGAATCTTTATCCACACGGATACCCATGGAGGATAATTCCAAGGCGATATCAAGTACAGGGTAATAAACCACAATGTCTGCATTTAAAGCCCAGTCGTCGTAGTCCGGGGCCCTGCCGTCGTGGGGCTCGCCGTGGGAGAGCACATCTCCAATCTGCATAATGCACACGGCTCCTTTTTCTCTTGAAATATGGTATTCCCGCTCTTTTGGCGTCTGGTCGGGGTACATCTTTTCCAGTTCCGAAGTGGTGATAAAGAAAATTTCCGGGGGAAGAATTTCTGTTATGTAGTCATACTGGATTGACATATATTTTTCCGTTTTTCTGAGACAGCTGTAAACAGTCCTCACGGTTTTTTTCAGAAATTCCAGATTTCTGTCCTCTGTTGATATGACTTTTTCCCAGTCCCACTGGTCCACAAAAATAGAGTGAATATTGTCTGTAACCTCGTCCCTGCGGATAGCATTCATATCGGTGTAGAGGCCTTCTCCCAGGGAAAAGCCGTATTTGTCCAGGGCATAGCGTTTCCACTTGGCAAGGGAATGCACAACCTCCGCCGTCTTATCGTTTTGTTCTTTGATTCCAAAAGAAACCGGGCGTTCCACGCCGTTTAAGTTGTCGTTTAAGCCCGAGAGAGGGTCTACGAATAAAGGCGCTGACACACGGGACAGGTTTAAATGCAGTGCCAGTAAATTCTGGAAAAAGTCTTTTACAGTTTTAATGGCAATCTGTGTGTCGTGGAGATTCAGCGCTGGCTGATAGTTTTTGGGAATGATTAAATTTTCCATAATATTTGACTCCTTATATTGTGGTTTGCCCCAATGTCTGTTGTGGAGCAGTATAAGCATTAGATTATTATTATAGCCTTTGTGGGAGGAATTTTCAAGAGTGGGAAAAGTATGACTACCATTCGCAGGTATGGGATTGCCTGTTATAAGAAACGGTGTAAGGTGATGGCGGGGTAAATTCCCAGATGCAGGTGTAAAGCCTTGGTATAAAACGGCTTTACACCTGATAATCTGTGATACGCTTTTTTAGACTTGTATATGTTTTTTCTGCACATTCTTCTTTTGCTATTAATTTATATCTTTGCACTTACTGCAAAAGCTGCAAAACCCCGTTTGGCATCTGGTTTGCCTGGGAGAGCATGGACTGTCCGGCCTGCTGTAAAATGCTGTGCTTGGAGTGGTTTACCATTTCAGCGGCCATGTCTGCATCACGGATGCGGGATTCAGCGGCCTGGGCGTTTTCTTCTTCAATGGCCTTGATTTTGTCTGTGTGTTCCAAACGGTTTTGATATGCCCCGTACAGACTTCTTTTGCTAAGAAGCATATCCATGGCGTAGTCGCAATATTCTATGGATGCCTGTGCTTCCTCAAAGGTTTTTGTGCCCGCACGGTACAGCCTTAGCACTACCGTGTTCATGGGAAATCGTGGAATGGTGGTTTTATCTCCAACCAGGCTGCTGTTTTGTATAATTAGTCCGTTGTCAATGGGGGTTTCGACTAATTTAGAATCAAAAATTGCCTGGATTGCCACATTCTTTTTTTCGTCTCCCGCCATGTCCATATAAGTATAATCATTTACATCCAGCTGGACGGAAGTGTTTGTCAGCATATCTTCCATAGCGAACTGTTTATAAGATTCTACAGTTTCGCTTATATTATTTAGCGTCTGTGTCTTATCTGCGCTTTTGTAAGAGACATTCATATCATATCGGTCTGCTCCGGCGTGTGCAGGATCTGTATTATCATATAGGATATAAGAACCATTGTTATCTTTAATGTAATTACCCTGGGCATTTTGCTGCATTTCCACTACAATACTCTCCGCAATATCTCCGTAATTGTAGGTGTAACTCACGTCGATGGAACGTCCGTCCCCTGTCTCTAAAGAGAAATCAAAGATATCCGTGTCAATGGAGTAAAGGGGGGCAGTGTCAAAGGTAGCGGAAGTTGTGCCGGTATTCTGGGTACGGTCGTCATATACCCATAATTTATTACCATCGGCAGCATACTGGGTATAATGGAAGTCAAAACAGTCTGTCGTAATATCCACGATTGCTTTTGCCAAATCTGAGCCTGAAGTAACACCATTGGCCTTTAAGGAGTTGATATCAATCTGTAGAAGGTAATCCTGGCTTCCCTGTTTTTGAAAACTGTATGCATAGCCGCCTCCGCTGACGGAAGATGCGGAACCCTCTGTAAAAAGCACACTGTAGTGATTATTGCAGGTTTTGCATGTGGAATTAAACCCCAGTCCCAAAAGGGAGTCGATGGTGTAAGCCGTTCCCAGTCCCGAAAAATCTATGGATGCTGCAGGGTAGGTTTTGCCGGCTTCACCAGGCTGGAAATAACCGTTTCCATCGGATAAATCCATCCCAGGGCGAATGGTTACAGTTTCACTGAAGTGTCCGCTGGTGGTGATGTTTCCTGCCCCTACCAGGTCAGTCAGGCTGCCGGAGCCAAGTTGTATGTCTGCGCCCTGGGGGTCTTTCCCAGAGAGGGCAAGCATCTGCTTTTGCTGCAGGACATAGGCGGCATAAGTTTTTAAATCACGGTCCAGCCGGTTTTCATTTCCGGCGGTGTCCGTACCGTAAGTAAGGACGGCATTTCCGGCGCTATCTTTAAAAGATACTTCTGCGGTGTGGTTTGCGTCGTTATATTTGATATTCTCTTTTTGAAAGGCATCAATTTTCTGCTGTTCAAAATCCCTCCCCAGAGCCTTTTCTTCATCAAATGTAATGGGATTTTTAGCGCTTGAGGTTACTTTTTGTACATTGCCGATTAAATCCGCACCTACGTTGGTGGAATAATTGGTACGGATGTTTTCCCCGCTGATTACCATACCGTCAAGTCCGTCAATGACAGAATCCGCACTGGTAATGTCTGACAGATAAAAGTCAAAAGAAAGGTATGTGTCGTTTACACCTTCATTGTCAGCGTAGGTATATTTAATCTGAGAGGAAATATCCGTTCCGGAATTCCAGGAAGTGATACCCAAATCCGCCCAGGATTTAAAAGAACCGTTTACCATGGCTCCATTGCTGTTTTCCAGCCAGATGCCTCTCTGTGCCCCGCTGTTAGAGGCCCGGACGGTGTAGGCAACTTTATCCCCGGAGGTTAAATTTGCAGCAAAAGAGTTGGAAATTTTAAGGTCTTTCATTACCTGGGCATCCACTGCCGTTACTTCTTCTGTTCCGGTAAATTCTGTTGTCCAGGTGTAGGAAACTTTTCCGTTATTACAGGAATTAATGCTGTCTATCATATCGTCTTTTGTCCGGATATCCCCTACAAAAAAAGCCATGGTTGCCCCCATATAGTCCAAAGACCAGGCTCCCCCGTGTATGTTGGAGGCGGAAAAGGGATAGCCGTCCTCGTCAATTACATTGCTCCAGTCCATGGTTTTTCCGTCAATGACAATGCCCTGGGAAGTTGCGGAAAAATCCAGTTTTCTGGAAATCGTAGGCACTTCGTCGCCGGGCTTGCAGGAAATGTTAAAGTAATTTCCGTTTGCGTCTGTATAGCTGTAATCTCCTCCGGCGAACACCTGTTTTCCCGTGGCTGCATCAACGCTTACCATTCCGGGAGCCACCGTATCCCAGGTATACCGTTCCCCATGGAAAACAAAACCGCCGTAGGTTACGTCTCCGGTGACATGATCATAGGCAGCGTCAAAAATCTGTAAATCACCGGGCATTCCAAAAATGTCCATGGAGACATAACTGTTGTCAAAGATATCCTGGGTGTTGAATTCCGTATTCCGGGAAATATTGTTGATTTCTTTTTTCAGCTCTTTGATTTCAGTATCAATAGAAGCCCTGTCTGACTGCGTATTTGTGTCATTGGAAGCCTGGACAGAAAGTTCCCGTATCCGGTGAATGATCTTGGAGATTTCTTCCATGCTTCCATCAGCAACCTGAAGCCAGGAAACACCATCCTGGATATTTTGCTGTCCCCGTTTAAGTCCCCGCACCTGCCATCTCATTTTCTCTGATATGGCAAGCCCTGCGGCATCATCCCCTGCCCGGTTAATGCGGTAGCCGGATGAGAGCTTTTCTGTGGATTTGGATTTGTTTTTGTCCGTAATATTAAGCTGCCGTTCCGTGAACTGTGACAGCATATTGTGTGCGATTACCTGCATAATTTGTCCTCCGTGACATTTTTATATAAATCTCATATTCATCCTGTTTCTTTATCAAGGTATCGGTGCTTTTTAATAAAAACTTTAGACATAAACAATAAAATTAGTAATAAATAATAATTTTTCAGCGGTGCACCTTTTTTCCAAACCCTCGGATACAATATTCGTCCCCCTTGGCAGCCCCTATGCTATACCATTTTTCCGCCTTTTTCAGTTCCCCGGTAGAGCGGTATAAATCCGCCAAATTGCGGATGGCCGCATCATGCCCCTGCAGGGCCGACCGTTCCAGCCACTTGGCAGCCTCTTTTAGATTTTCCCTTACACCGTCACCCAGACGGTATTTCATCCCCAGAACGCACTGGGCCGTGGGATAACCCCGCACAGCCAGTTTTCTATATATTTTCAAAGCTTTATCCTTCTCCCCCCCAATGCCGGATCCATTGATATCATATATTCTCCCAATCTCAAAAAGCGCGCGTTCTGTCCCCTTTTCCGCCGCTGCTTCATACCAGCGGATTGCCTCCCGGTAATCCAGATGGCCGCCGGACTGGTCTGAGTAATAAGCCCCCATTTCACATTGGCTTTCCGTATCCCCTGAAAGAGCTTTTTTTAATACCCGCCGCTGGAAAAGGCTCATGTTTTGATAAAATTTTACCTCCTCCGGCTTTTGTTTAAGCACATTCCCTGTATACTCAAAATCCTCTCTTTGCCTTTCTTTTGGTATTTCCTGAAACAGTTCTTCTGAATTTATTTCTTCCCCCAAAGCCTTCCCTTCCGTTTTCTCAGAACCTCCGGTGGATGCATAGGGATTTGCAGCGGAAAATGCCGATTCCCCGTCATTTTCCGGCAAACTGGCAGCATCAGGGCCTGATTCCAGGTTTGGGCTTTTTTTCTGTATGGGTAAAATCTCCGGCAGCTTTTGTGTCCGGTCTATTTCCGTCTGGGTATGGAACTGTGCCCATTCTTCTTCCTTCGTATTCCATCTGCGCTTTATTTTGACAAAAAAATTCCAGTGGAAGATAAACATCAGACTTTCCAACAATGCTGCCGCATTGCGTTCTGACATAATTCCCATGAGCATGAGAAAATTTTTTTGGATTGTTACTCTTTTCTGCCAATATGGCTCCCTGTCTGCCGAAAAGAAATCGTCTATCACCTTTTTGTCATAGGCAGTTTTTAACAGCTTCCATTCATCCGGGCAGTTAGGAAAAAGTTCATGAAATGATTTTAGATATTCTTCTTGATTTAGCAAAGGATTTTTATTGCCATCGCAGATTTCTTTCATGCATAAAAGCAGCTTATGGGGATAAGTTGCCTCTAAATGTATGTATGATTTTGATTCCTTTGATTCTTTCAACAGGGTAGCACCTCCCTTCAGATTTTGCTATGGCAGGCCCGGCCGCCCGGTTTGCCCGGCAGCTGGAAGATGATTTTTCCTGTGTATTTGATTGCTCCGTAATTTGGGCGGATACCATTCTTCTATATTATATCGGAGTTTTTGTTAAAATATTTAGTGCTTACTAATATAATTACTTACAGTTAATTTTACAGACAAAATTCCAGCTTAAAATCGGGATAATAAACATTACGGATTTCCATTCTGTTTTTTCTCCCTGATACAAGAAAATCCTTGCAAAATATAACGAAAAACACTACGTTAATTTAAAGAAACAAAGCATAACAGCAAACATATTTTGAAAGGGGATATATAACATATGAATAAATTTTTCGAAAAGATCTATGATGATATCATTTACTATGAAAAAGACTTTATAGAGGTGGATAAGAAAATCAACAGGGAAATCGACAATCTTGTAGAATGCTACGGGTTACAGCAAACAGAAACTAATTTAGAAGAATTGAAAAGCCTTCTGTATGAAATTACCAGAATTTCACAACGAGAAGGTTTTTTCTTGGGTATGCGATACGCATTGAGAGGATTTGTTCTGTTTTTGTTGTCTTAAAGCGTATTTCTAGTACAACGAAAATTAAGTTTTGGATAGTTTGAAGGGCTGAATTTCTGACATAGCTGTTATGTCTTTTGCTTCTCTGGCTGCTTTCTTGCAGATTTTATTTGCCTTTTTTATTCCATATTTCTGTTGCATCCATATTGTCCAGTACGGCTTCCACATCTGATATGGCGCAGTTGGTTTTTTCTGCAATTTCTTCCACAGATAAATCTGCATCATAATATAAAGAGATAATCCGGCCCTCTTTTCTTCCTTCCATCCGGCCTTCCATCTGCCCTTCCCTAAAGTTTAAAGCAGCAATACCTGACATACTGATCAACTCCTTCCTGATTCCTGGTTCTTTTTCTAAATCTTCCCGTGTCACATATTTATCAAAAACAGGTTATTTTTAGATATTTGTTTCTATTGTAGAAGAAAGGTTCTTTCCGGCTTTTAGTGTTTCGCTTTTTTCTTCCGCCATGCTGCGGCCTCCGGTTTTTACTGTCCTGTTTATGGTCTGTCTATATGATAACCTGTTTTCTGCCCTGATACAAGAAAATTTTTAAAAAAATTCCAAACTATAGGTGTAAAGCTTTGAGAGGAAACAGGCTTTACACCTGTAGTTATTGTAGAAGCTGCAGAACTCCCTTTGGAATCTGATTTGCCTGGGAGAGCATGGACTGCCCGACCTGCTGTAAAATATTGTGTCTGGAGTGGTTTACCATTTCGGCGGCCATGTCTGTGTCACGGATGCGGGATTCAGTGGCCTGGGAGTTTTCGGCAGTATTATCGTCAATCGCTTTGGCATGTTCCAGGCGGTTTTGCTGGACGCCGATCAGGCTTCTCTGCTGTGAAACCGCTTCCACTGCTTCCCTTACACGCTCCATTGACCTTTGGGCATGTTCATGGGACGTTACGTCTAATCCACGGATGCCAAGGATGCCGCTGTCCATTGCGCCTATGGAAACCCACATTCCGCTGCCTTCGACTGCACCTGCCTGAATCCACAAATCCAGAACGTCTACATGGACTTTTGAGGTCTGGTTGTAGGTGATGGGGATTCCGGCTAAGTTCTGGTCGGTGCTGGTTTGGGTGAAGCCGTAGGTAAATTCGGCAGCTGTGGACCATGCCGTATCTGGGCGAAGTTGTTCATAATTAAAAAGTAAAGAAAATGCCAAATCCTGTCCATTTGTATTGCCGCCTAATTTGTGGGAAAGGTTTTCGTAGTAGTTCCAGTCCCAGGTATGTGCATAATAATTTCCGATGGAAAGGGCATCAGGAGACGAAGCATAACCATATTCCCAACCTACCTTTACAGCAAAGGGCAGGGCGTTATCTACATCCACAATGGAAAAACTGGTGAAGTTACGGAAACTATCATAAATATAGGGAGAATTCTGATTAAACAAATTCATATAGAAATCGTTGCCATAACGTGTGGAATATAAACTAAAATTTTCTACACGCTGACCATCGATAAAATATCCTTCCACATTGTCGTCATCGTTGTAAGCACTATCGGCATTAAACATAAAATCGATGTCAAGCATTTTGTCGCTGTTATTCATATAAGAGTAGCTAATACGATAATCCTGGGAAGTTCCGGTGTGTGGTTCGATATAAATCTCCTGCATGATAGATAAATCAATATCGCCATCTTTCAGTTTGTAGACTCGACCATATCGCTGTAAGTTTTCCTGAAAAGATTCGCTTTCGATTGGCAAATCATCCAAATCTTTGATTACTGTTACAGTCTCTCCATTGTCATTTTTATATTTTACCTTTATGGAGGAATGAGAAGTGCTGCCTCGGCCAAAAATCAAATCAAAATTGGTGTTTGTATATGCATTTTCTGTCAGAGTGGCGGATAAATTCAGGTAGTGCTGGCTGCCCATATAAACCGGTCCATCGTTTAAATTTACATTGGAAATAGCCGGAAGGTGAAAATCTGTTATCGGTATATCACAAAGCCGCACCGGATTCCCATTCGCATCCAGTACATCCGTATATCCCCCCTGGAACAGTTTCATTGTATTATATTCCGTATCATCCCCGATTCTGTCAATTTCGTCAAGCAGTGCATCGATTTCCATCTGAATCGCTTTTCTGTCCTCCTGGGTATTGCTGTCATTAGAAGCCTGAATGGCAAGCTCATTCATCCTATGCAGCATGGCATGAACTTCATTCAGCGCCCCCTCCGCCACCTGGCAGAGGGAAATCCCATCCGAAATATTGGAAGATGCCCGCTTTAACCCCCGCACCTGCCACCGCAGCTTTTCTGATATGGCAAGCCCCGCCGCATCATCCGCTGCACGATTGACCCGGTAGCCGGATGAGAGTTTTTCCGAAGATTTTGATTTATTATTATCTGTAATATTAAGCTGCCGCTCCGCAAACTGTGACAGCATATTGTGTGCGATAACCTGCATAATTTGTCCTCCGTGACGCTTTATCCCATTTCTTTTTAAATATATCGGCAATTTTGAGAGAAATATTAGTTATAACAAATAAAATTATACATTATAAACATTTCGTAGAAACACAACATAACCTCGCTCCAATTGTTTTTACCTTAAAGCCATGTATTTTCCCATTGAGGAAACATATGCGGTATGTTAAAATATAATAAAAGGAGACAACAATGGAAAATATAAGGATTACAAACACGCCTTATGATGACGTATTCCGCACCCTGCTGAACGACTGCAGCTTCCTGATTATTCCTGTGATAAACGAAATATTCGGCGAACACTATTCTGGGCAGGAAAAAATCGTCTTCTCGCCAAATGAGCACTTTTTAAACCAGCAGGACGGGAATGAAGAGGAGCGGATTACGGACACCAACTTTAAAATAGAGGGCAGACAAACAAAAAAATACCATCTGGAATGCCAGAGCGGCATTGACAACAGCATGCTGGTATTTCATCTTCATCAGAAATTTTGGGAGTGGATTTTACTATTGCATTCCGCTTCATTTCCGTATCGGCATATGCATATACCCGCGTTGTTTCAAGGGATGAATGTCCGAGAAAGTCGCTAAGCAGTGCCAACGGCATGCCATTCCGGTATAAATGCATCGCCCGTGTATGGCGCATCAGGTGGGGATGGATCCTTTCCGGCATTTCAGGGCAGGTGGCCTTTGCGGATTCGCCGTATTTTTTCATAAACGCCGCAATCGTGTCTGGCGACATCTGATGTCGTTGATTATGGGTCACAGTGTAAAACAGATAATCTTCCAGATGCATCGGTTCGCTTTCATGGAATCTGTTGAGGTACTGCCGCAGATGCCTGACTGTTACATCCATCAGCGGAACTGCACGGGTTTTGTCCCCTTTTCCCTTTAAATACACATACGGTGAAACTACATTCAGGCAGAAATCCCCAATCCGGATATCCAGCACTTCCTGACAGCGTGCGGCTGTATCATACATCAGAATCATGAGGAACTGATTCCGCAAGCCTGTTGGTTTTCCCACATCAGGCTGTTTCAGAAATTCCTTTAATGCGGATTCGCTCAAAAAGCTTACCGTTTTAGCAGGCTCTTTCCTGACCGGGACAAGGCATGTTTCCGCATAAACCGATGTCATGGAAAAGTCGCGCAGTCCGAGATATCCGGCAAAGGACTTTAATGCCATAAGCCGCTGATTACAGGTGCCTGGAGAATTCTTTCGGCTGTCTGAGAGCCATTCCAAAAATCCACTGACCGTATCCCGGTTAATATCATCTGTTCCCATGCTTAAAAGCGTAACGGATTGTTTCTCCTGCATGTAATCAATAAACAGGTTGATGGCATATCTATAAGAATCTACCGTATTTTTGCTGTAGCATTTTTGTTTTGGCAGGTATATTTGGAAGAAATCCCGCATGGCCCTGATAAGAAATTCATCTTTAATCTTCATGCGCCACCTCCGGTATCAAACAGCCAAACCTGTTCCTGTCCATCCCTGACATTGCGAAGAAAAACTCTGGGATCAGATGTATATAATAAGCCGTGGCCGAAAAATCTGCATGCCCCATATAGGCGCTCAGATAAGGAATGCACACGGATAAGTCCTTTCCGTCTGCCATCCATTGGTAAAGTCTGTGGGTTGCAAAAGTATGGCGGAAATCATAAGGTCTCGGAGGACATCCATTTGCGGCATCTATGCCTGCATCTTCCCAGCACTGCCTGAAAACATCAATAAGCCATCCTGCACCATAATGCCTGCCACCGTATTTCTGGCATGGGAAAAAATATTCGCTGCCTGGAAATGTCCTTTCCAGATGTTCCCTGTACCTGCAGCAGATTCCTGCCAGCCCGGCAGGAAGACTTACCAGGCGGTCTTTATGTCCTTTTGATTCGGGAATGAACAGTGCGCCACAGTCCGGTGAAAGGTCTGCCGTCCGTATCAGGCGCGCTTCATTTATAAAAGAAAGAATGTTATGCCGAAATTTCTTTGTGCTCCACAGGAAAATATAGTATACTCCAATTAATGCTAGATAAAGTTCGGGATAACTCTTTTTTCGGCATAAGACACCCAGATTGCACTGGACGAGGGGGAAATCAAAGGAAACATCCTTACGGTAACGCTTCCGCATTCCGCCGTACTGTTTTAAGGCACCATGCAGCAGTTCCCGACACGCTGAAAATCAGGATGGAGACGCCGGGCGGAAACGTGAAATATGACATCCGGGTGATGAAATCCCAGCAGTATATGCTGGAAGAGATTTTTGAAAAAAATCTTCTGTTTCTGATTCCTTTTTATATCTTTTCCCACGAAACACGGTTTGAGGAATATGAGAAGGATAAAACGAAGCTGGTCTCACTGCAGGAAGAATATGAACTTATTAAGAACAGGCTGGAAGAACTCTTACACCAGGGAGCCATCAGCGAATATACAAGATGCACCATCATTGACATGTCAAATAAGGTACTGGAGCATATCGCTGCAAAATACAATTCAGTGAAGGAAGGAGTGAAGGCAGTCATGGGCGGAAAAGTGCTGGAATATGAGGCAAAAACCATAAAAAGGGAAGGTATCAGGGAAGGCCGCAGAGAAGGTATCGAACAGGGCGAGAACAGGCTTTCCCTGTTAATTGCAAAGCTGATGGAGAGCAACCGCTCCCAGGATGTCATCCGGGCTGCGCAGGATAAGCAGTACAGAAATAAACTCTACGAAGAATATCTGATTGACAATGAAAAATAGAAAATCCCAAAATGCAGGTGTAAAGCTGTGATATGAGACAGACTTTATACCTGCATTTTTACTGCAGAAGCCGCAGAACTCCCTCTGGAATCTGGTTTGCCTGGGAGAGCATGGACTGTCCGGCCTGCTGTAAAATACTGTGCCTGGAATGGTTTACCATTTCAGCGGCCATGTCTGTGTCACGGATGCGGGATTCGGCGGATTGGGAGTTTTCGGCGGTATTGTCATCAATTAGCTGTCCATATTCCAGTCGATTATATTGTACGCCAATGTGGGCGCGGATACTGGAAACTTTGTCGATAGCATTTTGTATATTTGTCATGGCAAACCCGGATTTTTCATGGGATAAAACTTCCAGATTATCTATCTTTAAATCTGCCGGAGAAATTTTGCCTGTAGAAATAAAAATGCCATTGCCGCTGGCTGCTCCCATTTGAATCCACCATGCTCCGCTTTCCGTATCTGTCTGGGGTGGCTGGGGAGCAGTGACAGCGCCTTTGTAAGAAAAAATGTAATTAACCCCATCTTTGGCACTGCAGCCTTCCATATGCATATCTCCTATGACTCCATCCATGGTCAAAGTTCCAAACCCATCCAACCAATCCTGATCCGTCATCCCGCCAATAGGATGAAAACTCCCCACGCCAATCGCAGCTCCCTGATGTGTCGCCGGAGTTATTCCTCCAGTGGCCGTAGAGCCAACAGCAGTAACATTTCCACCGGACAGAGTAATATCTCCGCTGATTAATGGAATTCCGTTATATACTTTTCCACTTCCAATCCCTGCGCCGCCAGCTCCTCCTTTTGCAGTAACGGTTCCGTCTGAAATTGTCACATTTACACCGTGGGAGCCAAAACCGCCGCCAATTCCCGCTCCTCCATCAATTTGTCCGCCGACGGCTTCTACAGTACCGCCGTTAATCATTACACTGCCGCCGTGCTGCGGCGTTCCCAAAATGATAGCGCCTGTGCCAATCCCTGCGCCGCTCTCCCAGCTGGATGCGTGTACAGAACCGCCATCTATGACAATATTTCCATTTACGCCTTCATAACATCCGCCGATTCCTGCGCCGTTTTGTGTACTGTATGCATTGATATAGCCGCTGTGAATGGTGATATTTCCAGACACTGTGTTGTTTGTCTGGCTGCTGATCCAGCCGGAGCCAATCCCTGCAGCAAGGTTTGAACCACTGGCCTCAAGGCTTCCGTTTCCATTTAAAATCAGGCTGTTTCCGGCATCGACCTGGATACCGGCGTAGTCTTTAAATGGACCGCCTTGGGCAGAACTATACCTTGTTCCGCGAAAATAGTTGGTTCCCAGGTAGTTAATTGTCGTACTGCCTTTGCAGGTAATAGGCGCTCCCTCAAATCCCTTGGGGTATGTTAATGAAATGTTTTCATTTACAATGGATACATTGGATAAATACAGTTTTGCGCTGTCGCAGACAATGGCCACATTATTTAAAATAGTGTTTTGAACGGATACAGTTGCCCCATTTCCAATATGAAAAGTAGCATTAGTAATATTACGATCAAAAGTATAAGTATGCCCATCTTGTAACTCATAGCTGCCATCTGCATTTCTATTAAGAAGAAGGTCAATATTTGATGAGTTTATCGCTACATTTGTTCCCAGAGGCAAACTTAGGGTTAAATCATTGACGGTATCTGCTGTCTGTACATTTTCGCCATTGAAAACAGGCATGGTGTTAAATGTTGTATCTGTGCTGATTTGTTCAATTTCTTGAACAAGAAGATTAATTTCCTGTTGGATTGCGTCACGGTCAGAATAAGAATTAGAATCATTTGCAGCCTGTATAACTAATTCATTCATTCTCCGCAGCATACTGTGCACTTCTACAAGCGCCCCGTCAGCGACATTGAGCAGTGACATTCCATCCCGAATATTTTGTGAAGCCCGATCAAGCCCCCGCACCTGCCACCGCAGCTTTTCTGATATGGCAAGTCCCGCCGCATCATCTGCCCCGCAGTTCACCCGGTAACCGGAAGAGAGTTTTTCTGAAGATTTTGATTTATTTTTATCTGTAATATTAAGCTGCCGTTCTGAAAACTGTGACAGCATATTGTGTGCGATGACTGGCATAGCTTTGTCCTCCATGACGATTCCTGTATATTTTGGGTGAGTTTCATATCCGATTTCGATTCTTTATACTTATATCGGCAATTATACCTAAAATATTAGCAATAACTAATAATATTAGCTAAAGTCATTGAAATTCATCAAAAGATATCATATGTTGTAGAGATGGGGAAGGGAATACAGCGTAGGATACACTTGAAAATATACTAATATAAGGATTGTATACAAGTGATAGGAACTGGTATTGGAGAGATTCATAAATTACTATGTATCGGAATAAGAACTGCACTTTTTTCCAGGATTTTGAAGTTGCAGCATCTTGAAGCGAGAGAAGAATCTGGCATGGAAATACATTTTTGATATAATTTTAAAGTTTTGTTTTGAAGAGTATTCTGAATCTTATCAATCAGAATTTTTTCTTTTTGTAGAAGATAAATATAGTCAGTTTTTTTTCAGCTCTTTGAGTTTGTACTCTAGTAAGATGAAATAAGGGCAGATAAAAAATATTTTTTTCAACTAAATTATGTTATACTGTTACAAGGACACGAACGATACAGGAGAGACTATTTTCAGGAAAAGAGGGATGGTATGGAAAAAGCGATGCTTCCGCTGGGGATTGAAAATTTTAAAGAATTGCGTGAAAAAGGATATTACTACGTGGACAAAACGGAACTTATCAAAACACTTCTGGAAAATCCCGGAAAAGTAAACCTGTTTACACGCCCGAGACGGTTTGGAAAAACCTTAAATATAAGTATGCTGAAACATTTTTTTGAGGTGGGCTCTGACGGCAGACTTTTTGAGGGACTGGATATTTCCAGAGAAAAAAAGCTTTGTGATGCATTTATGGGGAAATTTCCGGTAATATCCATCACATTAAAATCTGCAAGGGGAGAAAACTTTAACGAGGCAAAAGGGATGTTTAGGAATATTATTGGGAACGAGGCATTGCAATTCCAGTTTTTGGCGGACAGCGGTTCTCTCACCGGAATAGAACAAAAACGGTACGAGGCCCTTATCAATATAGATGAATCCGGCGCTTTTACCATGTCAGATGAGCTTTTAAAGGACAGCCTGCGGTTGATGTCCCAGCTTTTGCAGAAACATTATGGCCAGAGTGTTGTGATGCTCATTGACGAATACGATGTGCCGTTAGACAGGGCATACCAGTCAGGTTATTATGATGCCATGGTGGAGTTCATCAGAAATTTGTTTGAAAATGCATTTAAAACAAACGACAGCTTGAATTTTGCTGTTTTAACAGGATGCCTCAGAATATCCAAGGAGAGCATTTTTTCCGGATTCAACAATCTTAAAGTATTTACCGCAAAGGATGTACGTTATATGGAATATTTTGGCTTTACGGACGGGGAAGTCAGGCAGATGCTTCAGTATTACAGGTTAACCAGCCAGTATGATGCCATAAAGGAATGGTATGACGGCTACCTCTTTGGCAGTCAGGAAATATACTGTCCATGGGATGTGATTAATTATTGCGGAGATTTGCGTGATAGAAGTGTGGTAAAGCCGCAGAATTACTGGGTAAATACCAGCAGCAACAGCATCATCAGAAGTTTTTTAGAGAAAGCGGATGGGGTTACCAGAAATGAAATTGAACGGCTGATTGGCGGTGAAAGCATTAAAAAGAAAATCCGCCAGGAACTGACCTACCGGGATTTGGATTCTAAAATTGATAATTTATGGAGTATTCTTTTTACCACAGGTTACCTGACACAGCGGGGGGAGGATGACAACGGCATGACAGGGCTGGTCATTCCCAATAAGGAAATACAGTGGATATTTGAGGAGCAGATACAGGAATGGTTTAAGACAGAAACCAGACAAGACATAGAGACGCTTAAGAACTTCTGCAGGGCCTTTGAGGAAAATGATGTGGCTGTAATTGAGAAAGGATTTACGTCTTATTTGCGGAAAACCATAAGCATCCGTGACACGAATGCCAGAAAAGAGATGAAGGAAAATTTTTACCATGGCATTTTACTTGGCCTGTTTGCAGGCATGGAGGGCTGGTTAGTCAAATCAAATGCAGAATCGGGGGAAGGGTACAGCGACATCAGCGTGGAGGTGGAGGATAAGGATATTGGGATTATCATTGAATTGAAGTACGCAGAAAAGGCGGCATTTGAGGAAGGGTGCAGGGAGGCGTTAAAGCAGATTAGGGACAGGAATTATGAGGAGAGTCTGATTGACGACGGTATGACTACCATTCGCAGGTATGGGATTGCTTGTTATAAGAAACGGTGTAAGGTGATGGCGGCAGATGAAGAAAAATCCGGTATCAGGTAATGAATAAATTTTCTATTCCGGCTGATGATGAAAAAAAGAATAGGAGAATACAGCGGCGGGTAAGAAAAAAAACATTATCTATTATAAGGAGAGACTTACAATGGCCAAATTACTGGAAGAGATTGAAGAACTAAAAAACCTTCTCTATGAAATGACAAAGATTTCAGAACTGGAAGGTTTTTTCTTGGGGATTAAATACGCATTTGGAATATTTTCTGGAGAAAAATTTTCTTAAAGAATATCAATCATCTGTAAAATTTTAAGCTTCTTATCCGAATCGCTGTATTTCAGCTTCTCCATAATTTTTTCATCCAAAGAGGATGTCTTTTGTCTGGAAGCGTCAAAGGTGTATTCCTGGCTGATAAAAAAATCTACACTGCATTCTAAATAATTTGCAATCTTTACTAAAATTGTCAGGGATGGGTTTGCCCGGCCGCATTCAATGTTGGAGATGTGGCTTGGATTTATGTCCAAATAGTTGGCAATGGCTTCCTGGGTGATATGCAGATCTTTTCTGCGTTCTTTAATTTTCCGGCCGATAGTCTGAAAATTTAAATCTGTCATGTTTTTTCTCCTTTTTCGATGTACTTTAGTAATTTTAAAGTACATTGTTGCCAGCAATAAGGAGTTTATACAAAACACAATTAGTTATAACTAAATATATCCGCCGTGACAACTGAATAAGGGCTTTACACTGGGAAAAAATGCCAAAAGAAAGGCCGTTATATAACACAAGCCGCCAGCCAAAAAATAAAAAGGCTGGCGGCTTTTTCATTAATGCCAGAAATCCATAAGGAGAGGAAACAGCTTGGGGCTGTGGATGACATAGCTGGAATGGTCTTCCCCAGGCAGAATATGCAGTGTGGCACGGGGGATATATTTTGCAATCTTTTTCGTCTCTCTTTTTTTCACGATATCTTTTGACCCGGCCAATACCAGGGTGGGAACCGTAATCCGGGAGAGTTCGTATTTGGTGATGTGGGGTTCTTTTAACATAAGGGCGGTGAGTTTGTCCTTCTTTTTTATGTAAGCCCTGCGAAAGTGGAGGCGCACAGGAAATTTAAGCCCCCTGGGGGAGAGATTTGCGCCGCTTACCACAAGGGAGGAAAACAGGCTGGGATATCTGCTGGCGCAGATAAGACCCGTGATGCCGCCGTCGCTAAAGCCGTAAAAAGCAGGTTTTGTAAGGTCCAGGGCGTGGACAAATGCGGCGATATCCTCCGCCATGTCGCTGTAGTGGTATTGCTCCGGGGATGCGCTTTCTCCGTGGCCTCTGGTGTCTAAAGCATATACAGTGTGTTTTCTGGATAGCTCCGGGATTAAAATATCAAAAATTTTATGGGTTTCACCATTTCCGTGTGCTAAAATGATGGGGGAACCTTCCCCGGTTTTCTCATAGTAGATAACTTGTCCATTTAACTGAATATACATGTGAACTCCTTTCAAAATCCTTTCTTGTAACATAGTATATCACAGAATCAGATTTCAGGTATACATTTTTCCTGTAATTATGTTATACTCTTATAAAACTTTGTAGGAGGTGTCTATGCGGAAAAACGAAATGGGGATAGGAGATATTATTGTGGAATCTTTAACCATTTTTGGCATGATACTGTATCTGGGACTGCAGATGTTTTATATTTGCCGGTATCCTATCCATGGAATGACCATGGTGTTCCATTTCCTTGCCGTTCTCCTGCTTTACGGGGGAATGATGGTTTTGCAGTGTCATCCGGAGTTTTTAAATGGAAGAGGAAGTGAACCTTTGACGGGAAAAGTGCGGATTTATGCAGTGCGCATGGTACGCCTCTGTAAATTTCTGATTGTGTACGGAATACTTGTTCCCAGTATGGCGGATGTCATGGGGATGAGCATCGATGAAGCCTACAGCCTGATTGTTATGGCTGGCGTCTTGGCAGTAATTGCCTATTACATTTATAGGATTTATCAGTATAATAAAGAGGAAGAAAAAAATAAGAAAAAGAAAAAGTAGGAGAGTACAGTATGTTTAAGAACAAAAGCATAAGGTTGATTTTTGGATGTTTGATTTTTGTCATGGCAGCTTTTATCCTTTTCCATGCAGGGAAGGCTTCTGCGGGGGAGGCGCCGCCCTGTCTGAATTATACGATTTTAGGCAGCAGCAGCCTTGATACCCCAATGAGCCAGACAGTGGTGGTGAGTATCGGGGAGATGGATAAGAGCAAGCTGAAATCGGCAGTTTTAACATACAAAAACCGGAGCACAAAAAAGCAGTTTACTGCAGAGGCAAAACAGATTTACAGGGATGCGGCCCTTTTTACCATGGATTTTGACGACAGCAGCCTTCGGGGCAGTTATGAACTGACGAAAATTTCCTTTGTTTATAACGGGGTGTCCCAGGAGATATCCTATCAGGAGACGGGGAAAACAGTGAGGTTTGCCGTGGATGAAAAAATGGCAGCAGTACCGGATGCGGTGATTGAGGGCATGTCCTTTGAGGGGGAGGACCAGGTGGTGCAGGTGGAGGCCACGGACACAAAGCCGGATATTAAAGGGGCGCTTTTATCCGCACCTTCCTTGAATATGAAGGGAAAAAGCCGTTCCGGGGAAAAGGTTATCGTTTTAGACCCGGGTCATGGCGGATATGATTCCGGGGCAGCGGCAAATGGTTTGAAAGAGAAAGAGCTGACTTTAAAGATAGCAAATTACTGCAAAAAAGAACTGGAAAAATACAGCGGGGCAAAAGTCTATCTCACAAGGAGCAATGACACTTATATCAGCCTGGAAGGCAGGGTAAAATATGCCGCCTCTGTGGGAGCGGATGTATTTGTGAGCATACATATTAATTCTGCGGCAAATACCATGGCCTCCGGAGCAGAAGTTTATTACCCCAACAGCAATTACAGGCCGTCTCTGGGGACAGAGGGAAAAACGCTGGCTTTAGCCATTGAAAAGAAACTGGTGGCTTTAGGGCTTGCGGACAGGGGGGTTAAAATCCGAAATTCCGCCACGGGAAACACATATGCAGACGGCTCCCCGGCAGATTATTACGGGGTCATCCGCCAGGCAAAACAGGCTGGTTTCCCGGGAATTATTGTGGAACATGCCTTTATCTCCAATGCTTCCGACGCAAAAAAATATCTGGGCAGTGATGAGGCATTAAAAAAACTTGGCATTGCCGATGCCGCAGGAATCGCGGAGACTTACGGCCTGAAAAAGAAAACTTCCCTTGATAAGACAAAGATTACCCAGCTTACAGGAAAAGATTCCACATATGTTTATTTGAAATGGAAAAAAGTAAGCGGAGCCCAGGGGTATGAAATTTACCGGAGCACTTCAAAGGACAAAGATTTTAAAAAGATTAAGACGGTGAATAAGGGAAGTACGGTTTCCTTTAAAGATAAAAGCGTAAAAGCCGGGAAAACCTATTATTATAAAGTGCGGGCATATAAAAAAAGCGGCGGGGAGACAGTAAGGGCAGGTTTTTGCGGGGTACAAAAGACAAAGGTGCTGAAAAAACCATCTGTACCCTCAGCTTCCTCATCAAAAACCCAGGTGAAACTGAAATGGAAAAAAATAAACGGGGCGAAAAAATATCAGATTTACCGAAGTAATAAAAAGAATGGCTCTTACAAAAAGATTGCGACGGTGAAAAGTGTTTTGACTTATAAAGATAAGTCGGTTTCCAAAAATAAGACTTACTACTATAAAATCAGGGCAGTGGGGGACGGTACAGGGGGAAATACCTACAGTTCTTACAGCGGAGTGAGAAAAATAAAGACTAAGAAATAGGAGGAATATGGGTTTGTGAAAGTAGTGTGATTCTTGGGAATAGAAACAGCAGGGGAATGGTTCCTCTGCTGTTTTTTTATGCACACGGGGACTCAAAGGAAATATGTCAGCATTTTTCAGGTTCCGGGTATTCCCTGCCAAAGGTTTCCACGGTAACGCTTTTCATAATCTGGTCTTCTAAGGGCCTGTCAGAATAATCGGTTGCCGTCTCTGCAATTTTATCCACAGCTTCCATGCCTTCAGTCACTTTTCCAAAAGCGGCATAAGCCCCGTCTAAGTGGGGAGCATCCTTGTGCATAATAAAAAACTGGCTTCCTGCGGAATCCGGCATCATAGAGCGGGCCATGGATAATACTCCTGCAGAGTGTTTCAGATTGTTTTCAAAACCGTTTTCTGCAAATTCCCCTTTGATGCCGTATCCCGGGCCGCCCATGCCGGTGCCCTCCGGGTCGCCGCCCTGAATCATAAAGCCTTTAATCACCCGGTGAAAAATCAGTCCGTCATAAAAATTTTTCTGTACCAGGCTGATAAAATTATTTACCGTGTTTGGGGCAGTTTCTGGATAAAGTTCCGCTTTTATTATGTCTCCGTTTTCCATTTCAAATGTTACAACTGGATTTTGTGCCATAAGCATCCTCCTTACAGTGATTTTTAATTTATTTTATTTTTCCTTGCCAAGGACAGGCAATGAATATAATATATCATATGAAAGGGAAAATAACCACAAGAATACATAAGTTTTTTAAAGGATGTAAAAAATATGGCAGGAAATTTAAAGAATATTTTATACAGGAGAGAGGAACTTTTAGAGAATGGCAGGATTCCGCTTTTTACCGGCAGGCTGTTTCGGGATCTTATGAGAAGAGATATTTCCCTGATAAATCTCTCTGATTTATGGAAGGATAAAAACGGGAATCCATGGGAAGAATTGGGGGAAATATTAGAGGAATCCCTGCTAATCGCCGCCAGAGATGAAACTTTAAGGGGGGCAAAGCATCTGCCCTTGGCAGTTCTGGCATATGAAAATCCTGAAATTCCCGGCCAAAATTTGTTTGGCACAGATTTTTTAATTGAGAGTTTTCAGGAAGTGGATTTTTATTTTTTGGAGCGGGTGTACCAGAGAAAACACAAAATTCCCTGGCGGGTGATTGATACGGAAAGATGTTATCTCAGGGAGATGGCCTTAGAGGATTTGCCTGCACTGTACCGCCTGTATGAAGGTGAGGGGATTACGGATTTTGTGGAGCCTTTATCCGGCTTTAAGGAGGAAAGGGAATATACCGGGGCATATATTGAGAGAGTGTATCCTTTTTTCGGGTACGGCATGTGGCTGGTGATGGACAGAGATACCCATGAGCTCATAGGAAGGGCAGGGTTAAACCTCAATGAGGTAAATGGGGAATATCTGTTGGAAATGGGATATATCATTGATGCGGGGCGTCAGAGAAGAGGATATGGGACAGAGGTGTGCCAGGCCATTATCGCATATGCAAAAGAGGCGGATGTGGGATTTGACAAGCTGCACTGTTTTGTCCAAAAAGGGAATCTGGCATCCCTGGCCCTACTGGGTAAATTTCAGTTTTTCCCGGAGGGTGAGGTGCTTCGGGAGGGGAAAGAAATGATGCATTTTTCACTGAATTTGCAAAAATGAAATGATTGCAATTTTTTTCATAATTATTTATAATAAAAAGATACTATGTAGAAGATAAGAGTGGTGAGTTTTTATGGCTGAAATATCAACCGAGGAATTAGAAAAACTGGAAAAGGAATATCATTCGGAAGAAAATATTGTGGAGACGAAGGATTTTGAGGAACCGGTTAAGTTATACGATTCCCTCATTCAAAGCGTTTTGAAATACCACCCCTCCACAGATATATCCATGATTGAAAAGGCGTACCGCATTGCGGACGAGGCCCATAAAAATCAGGTGCGGAAGTCCGGGGAAGCGTATATTATCCATCCTCTCTGTGTAGCAATTATTTTGGCGGAATTAGAGCTTGACAAAGAAACCATTGTTGCGGGGCTGCTCCATGATGTGGTGGAGGACACTGTAATGACAGAGGAGGAAATCGCACAGGAGTTTGGGGACGAGGTGGCTCTTTTGGTGGACGGCGTCACAAAGCTGGGTCAGCTCTCCTATGATGCAGATAAAGTGGAGGTCCAGGCGGAGAATTTAAGGAAAATGTTTCTTGCCATGGCAAAGGATATCCGGGTGATTCTCATAAAGCTGGCGGACCGCCTTCACAATATGCGCACTCTTAAGTATATGAGGGCGGAAAAGCAGAAAGAAAAGGCCAGGGAGACTATGGATATCTATGCCCCCATTGCCCAGCGCCTGGGAATCTCAAAAATAAAAATTGAACTGGATGATTTGTCTTTAAAATATTTGGAATCCGATGCCTATTATGATCTGGTAGAAAAAATTGCCCTGCGGAAGAGTTTGAGGGATGAGTATGTGCAGGGGCTTGTGGAGGAAGTAAAAAGCCATATTGAGAAGGCGGGCATCAAGGCGGAAATCAGCGGAAGGGCAAAGCACTTTTTCAGCATTTATAAGAAAATGGTAAACCAGGATAAGACATTAGACCAGATTTATGATTTGTTTGCCATCCGTATTATTGTGGATTCCGTGAAAGACTGTTATGCGGCCCTGGGGGTTATCCATGAGATGTATAAACCTATTCCTGGGCGTTTCAAAGATTATATCGCAATGCCAAAACCCAATATGTACCAGTCTTTGCACACCACATTAATTGGTCCTACGGGACAGCCCTTTGAAATTCAAATCCGCACATCGGAAATGCACCGGACGGCGGAATATGGAATTGCAGCCCACTGGAAGTACAAGGAGGGCAATACGGGGATGAGTGTTGCCAACCAGGAGGAGGAAAAGTTAAGCTGGCTTCGGCAGATTTTAGAGTGGCAGCGGGACATGTCGGACAACAAAGAATTTATGAGCCTTTTAAAAAGCGATTTGGATCTTTTTTCCGATACGGTGTTTTGTTTTACGCCTTCCGGGGACGTGAAAAACCTGCCCAACGGCTCTACGCCCATTGATTTTGCCTACAGCATCCATTCTGCCGTGGGAAATAAAATGGTGGGGGCAAAAGTAAACGGCAAGCTTGTCACCATTGATTACAAAATCAAAAACGGAGACAGGGTGGAGGTGATTACCTCCCAGAATTCTAAGGGCCCAAGCCGTGACTGGCTGAATATTGTAAAGAGCACCCAGGCAAAAAATAAGATAAACCAGTGGTTCCGAAGCGAGTTAAAGGAAGAAAATATTATCCGGGGAAAGGATTTGGTCCATCAGTACTGTAAGTCAAAGGGAATCAACCTTTCCGATATCAATAAGCCGGAATACCAAAATAAAATCTTGAATAAATACGGGTTCCACGACTGGAATTCCGCATTGGCCACTGTTGGCCACGGGGGGTTAAAAGAGAGCCAGATTGTAAACCGCATGTACGAAGAGTACAAAAAAGACCATGTGACCGCCATGACAGACCAGGACATTTTAAGCGTGGTGGCGGAGAACGGTTTAAAGGAAAAAAGCGTTCCCGTGAAATCAAAAAGCGGTATTATCGTAAAAGGGCTTTACGATGTGGCGGTTCACTTTTCCAAGTGCTGCAGTCCGGTGCCCGGGGACGAGATTGTAGGATTTGTCACCAGGGGGAGAGGCGTGTCTATCCACCGCACGGACTGTGTCAATATCATACATCTCTCCGATATGGAGCGGGTGCGCTTAATTGACGCAGAGTGGCAGCAGGGAGTATTGGAGGGAAGCAACGGCCTTTATCTGGCAGGGATTAAAATATATGGAAATAACCGTACCGGGCTTTTGGTGGATATCTCCAGAATTTTTACCGAGCGATCTATTGACATTAACAGTATCCATTCCACCACCAGCAAACAGGGAATCGCCACCATAGAGATTTCCTTTAACACAAAAGGCAGGGAGGAACTCTCCAGCCTGATAGAAAAAGTGCGTCAGGTGGAAAGTGTGATAGATATCGAGAGAACCACGGGATGAGAAAGACAGGATAAAAAATTGTTTATCTTTGATAAGAAAGGGAAGCATATGGCAAGGCTTAGAGTAGAACAGTATGTGGTTGGTGAAGTTATGACCAACTGCTATTTTGCAGTAAATGAGGATACCATGGAGGTTTTGGTTATTGACCCCGGGGATGGGGCCGGGCGTCTGGCAGAGAAAATGAGGGAGAAAAACCTGATTCCCAGGGCGGTGCTTTTAACCCACGGGCATTTTGACCACGCCATGGCTGCAGGGAAAATTGCAGAGGAATTTCAGATTCCTGTCTATGCGGAGGAGCATGAAAAAGAAACCCTTAAAAATCCGGCGGTGAATCTTTCCGGAATGATTGGGAAAAGAGAATCCTACCATGCAGATGAGTTTGTGAAGGACGGAGATGTGCTTTCCCTGGCAGGTTTTACCATAAAAGTGCTGTTTACCCCAGGGCATACCCAGGGAGGCTGCTGTTTCTATTTTGAAGAAGAGCAGGCCGTTTTTTCCGGGGATACCCTGTTCCATGACTCCGTGGGGCGCACAGATTTTCCAGGGGGCAGTGCATCTGTCCTGTTAAAATCTATTGAGGACAAATTAATGCCTCTGCCTGGACAGGTGAATGTGTATCCGGGACATAACGATACCACCACCATTGGCTGGGAGAGACAGTACAATCCATTTTTATAGGAGAAATTATGATTACGGTAACGCTGAACAGGGCTGATTTTGAGTACGATATCCACTCCCTGGTAAAAGCTTTTTATCCCGGCCAGGATGTATCTGTATCTGCGGGAGAAAACTTACCGGAGGGGGAGGCAGCCTTTCTTCTGATTCACTACGGGGAGGGTTTTATAGAGATTCGCTTATCCCAAGGTGAAAGTGAGGCCGGAGGGCCTCTTTTTTCCAGAAAATTTCCGGTGGATTTTTCTGACAGGAAAGGCACAAAGAACCGTTTGAAACAGGAATTATATCAACTTCTGGAGGAATATACCGGGGAGAGCCTTCCATGGGGAACCCTGACTGGCATCCGCCCCACAAAGATTCCCATGGGGCTTTTGGAGGAGGGCAGAAATGAGACGTATATCCGCTCTTATATGAGGGAAACTTATTTTGCCTCGGAGGAAAAAATCTCCCTTTCCTTAGAAGTGGCCAGGCGGGAGTTAAAGCTTTTAAATAAGATTGATTATGACAGGGGCTACAGCCTTTACATAGGGATACCTTTCTGTCCCAGCACCTGCCTGTACTGTTCCTTTACTTCTTTTTCCATAAGTATGTGGGAAAAGCGGGCGGATGAATACTTATCCGCCCTGGAGAAGGAGATAGATTACACGGCCTGTACCTTTCGGAACAAAAAATTAAATGCAGTTTATATAGGTGGAGGAACCCCCACTACTCTAAGCCCTTATCAACTTTCCAGACTGATTAGAAAAATAAAATCTTCTTTTGATTTAAAACATTGCCTGGAATTTACTGTGGAGGCCGGCCGGCCGGACAGTGTTACAGAGGAAAAACTTGCCGTTTTGCGGGAGGAGGGAATCTCAAGGATTTCCATTAATCCCCAGACGATGAAGGAGGAGACCCTAAAGATTATCGGCAGAAAACATACGGTGAAACAGACCATAGACAGTTTTCACCTTGCCAGGGATATGGGCTTTGATAATATTAATATGGATTTAATTTTAGGGCTTCCAAATGAAAATATCCGGGATGTGGAGCATACCATGGAAGAAATCAAAAAGCTTGCCCCAGACAATCTCACCATTCATTCCCTGGCGTTAAAGCGTGGGGCAAGATTAAAGATGTTCCGGGAGGAATATGAAAATTTGACCTTTGAAAATACCTGGGAAACAATAGCCTTAACGGAGCGGCTTGCCCGTGACATGGGGCTTTCACCTTATTATCTGTACCGCCAGAAAAATATGGCGGGGAATTTTGAGAATGTGGGGTATGCACTGCCGGGGAAGGCCGGGGTTTACAATGTATTAATTATGGAGGAAGTCCAGAGTATCGTAGCTCTTGGCGCTGGATCCATAAGTAAGCGGGTGTATTCCGACGGGAGGATTGAGCGGTGCGATAACGTAAAGGATGTTGCGCTATATATGGAAAAAATAGATGAGATGATTGACAGGAAGCGGAAGTTGTTTGAAGATAAATCATAGGAAAGGAAGGAAACATAAATGGCATTAGCAAAAAAGCCTGTGACAGGCATGAAAGACATTTTACCGGAGGAAATGCAGATTCGGGATTATGTAATCAGCGTAATTAAAGATACGTACCGAAGTTTCGGTTTTACCCCCATTGAAACTCCTTGTATGGAAAATATAGGAAACCTTAGCAGCAAACAGGGGGGGGAAAATGAAAAACTCATATTTAAAGTGTTAAAGCGGGGGGAAAAGTTAAAACTGGAAAGCGCCCAGAGCGAAGCAGACCTTACGGATATGGGGCTCCGCTATGATTTGACCCTTCCTTTGGCCCGTTTTTATTCCAGCAATGCCAACAACCTGCCCGCCCCTTTTAAGGCCCTGCAGATTGGAAATGTGTGGCGGGCCGACCGCCCCCAGAGAGGGCGTTACCGCCAGTTTACCCAGTGCGATATTGACATTTTGGGGGAGGCATCCAATTTGGCCGAAATTGAGCTGATACTTGCCACCACCACCACCCTGGGAAAGCTTGGTTTTAAAAAATTTGAAATCCGCATTAACGAACGGCGGATTTTAAAGGCTATGGCTGCCTACAGCGGATTTGGGGAGGAGGACTTTGACAAGGTCTGCATCCTTTTGGACAAGATGGACAAAATCGGAATGGATGGGGTTGCTGAGGAACTTAAAAAGGCGGGATTTGATGAGGCTTTCGGGGAGAAATATTTAAATCTGTTTAAAGAAGTAGAAAATTTGGATAATACAAAGGCGATATCTGCTATTGCTGAAAAACTGGAAGGATTTTTGGAGCCGGAAGTAAAAGAGAATTTACTGACCATTATAGACAGCGTGGAACAAACGAAAACCGCAGATTTTGCCATGGTATTTGACCCTGCCTTAGTCCGGGGCATGGGGTATTACACCGGGACGATTTTTGAGATTGCCATCCCTGAGTTTGGGGGAAGCTGCGGCGGAGGGGGACGCTACGATAAAATGATTGGGAATTTTACCGGAAACAATGTTCCCGCCTGCGGTTTTTCCATTGGATTTGAGAGGATCATTCTGCTGCTTTTGGAGCAGGGATATGAGATTCCCGGGCAGATGAAAAAGACGGCGTATCTGATTGAAAAAAATTATCCTGCAGACAAGCTTGTGGACGTGATAAAAAAGGCCCAGGAGGCAAGGGAGCAGGGACAGCAGGTTTTAGTGGTACAGATGAATAAAAATAAGAAATTCCAGAAAGAAAAACTGGCCGGGGAAGGCTATCAGGATATCCAGGAGTTTTTTAACAGGTAAAATAAGTCCAGGGAAGTGAGGAGAGAAAAAATGGCAGAGTCAATGCAGGGGTTAAAAAGAACCCACAGGTGTACGGAAGTTTCAACTGAAAATATCGGTGAGAAAGTCACCGTTATGGGATGGGTGCAGAAGAGGAGAAATTTAGGGGCGCTGATTTTTGTGGATTTAAGGGACCGCTCTGGTATCCTGCAGATTGTATTTGACCAGGATACGGTGGGAGAGGAAGGATTTTTAAAAGCGGGAACCTTAAGAAATGAGTTTGTCATTGCCGTGGAGGGGTTGGTGCAGAAGCGTTCCGCTGCGGTAAATGAGAATTTAAAAACAGGAGATATTGAGGTGGCGGCAGAGAGTATCCGGATTCTCTCCGAATCTGAGACGCCCCCCTTCCCCATTGAGGAGGACAGCCAGACCAGGGATGAGGTGCGGTTAAAATACAGGTATCTGGATTTGAGAAGGCCGGATATCCAGAAAAATATGATGCTCAGAAGCAAAGTGATTTACCTTATGCGGGATTTTATGATGAAAGAGGGTTTTTTGGAGATTGAAACCCCCATACTCTGTAAATCCACACCGGAGGGGGCAAGGGATTACCTGGTGCCAAGCCGCGTGCATCCCGGCAATTTTTATGCCCTGCCCCAGTCCCCCCAGCTTTACAAACAGCTTTTGATGTGCTCCGGTTTTGACAGGTATTTTCAGATTGCAAAATGTTTCCGGGACGAGGATTTAAGGGCGGACCGCCAGCCGGAGTTTACCCAGGCGGATATGGAATTGTCCTTTGTGGATGTGGATGATGTGATTGAGGTAAATGAACGTCTCATACAATATGTATTTAGAGAGGCAATCGGGGTGGATGTAAAAATTCCTTTCCAGAGGATGCCCTGGCAGGAGGCTATGGACAGGTTTGGCTCCGACAAGCCGGATACCCGTTTTGGCATGGAATTAAAAGACGTCTCTCCGATCGTAAAAGACTGCGGTTTCGGTGTCTTTACCGGGGCTCTTACCTCCGGGGGGACCGTGCGGGGAATCAATGCAAAGGGACAGGGGGCAATGCCCAGAAAGAAAATTGACAAGCTGGTGGAGTTTGCCAAGGGCTGTGGTGCAAAGGGTTTGGCGTACCTCTCTGTTAATGAAGACGGCAGCTATAAGTCCTCTTTTGCCAAGTTTATGACGGAGGAGGAGTTAAGTAACCTGGTTTCGGCCATGGAGGGAGAACCGGGGGATTTACTGCTCTTTGCAGCGGATAAGCATAAAATTGTGTGGAATGTCCTGGGTGCCCTGCGCCTGAATCTGGCGGAGGAGCTGGGGCTTTTAGATAAAAATCAGTACAATTTCCTGTGGGTAACAGAATTCCCCCTTTTGGAGTGGTCTGAGGAGGAAGAGCGTTATGTGGCGATGCACCATCCTTTCACCATGCCCATGGAGGAGGACTGGGAAAATGTGGACAAAGAGCCTGGCTCTGTCCGGGCAAAGGCATACGATATTGTGTTAAACGGCACCGAGCTTGGCGGGGGTTCCGTGCGTATCCACCAGAACCATATCCAGGAAAAGATGTTTGAGGTGTTGGGCTTTACAAAAGAGCGGGCATATGAGCAGTTTGCATTTCTCTTAGACGCTTTTAAATACGGAGTGCCCCCCCATGCGGGCCTTGCCTACGGCGTGGACCGTCTGGTAATGCACATGGTACATGCAGATTCCATCCGTGATGTGATTGCATTCCCCAAGGTAAAAGATGCCTCCTGTCTGATGACCCAGGCGCCGGGGAAGGTGGAGGAAAAGCAGCTTTTGGAACTGGGGCTTGAGATATTGGAAGAGGAAAAAGAATGATTGCATTGTTGCTTCCCGCAGGGATATTTGCAGCAGACACATGTATTAAGCGTTATATAGACAAAGATTTTTCTTTTGATAGGGAAAAATATCTTTTTGGAAAACGGATTTTAATCCACAAATATTACAATAAAGGCGCAGTGCTTAACTTCCTGGCAGATTCCCCTAAGGTGATAAGGGGAATCCATGCCGGGATATTTGTCCTTGTGGCGGGAATGTATGTCTTTCAGTTAAAAAACAAAGGGAATACGGGGTTAAAAATTTCCCTTGGGCTGTTGGCAGGGGGCGGCGCCAGCAACCTTTTCGATCGAATGAAAAAGGGCCATGTGGTGGATTATTTTAGTTTTGTGACGCCTTTTAAAAAGTTTAATGAGATTGTTTTTAACCTTTCGGATATTGCCATTTTTATCGGGGCATTTGTAATTGTATTTTCCGCCAAATGAGCATTTTAAACCGCCAGGACGGGGAAGAGGAGGAACGGGTAACGGACAGCAGTTGAAATCCGGGGGAAAGAGACAAAAAATACCATAGTAGATACGGCAGGGAAGATACTTAGCTGAATAAATTTACTTATATATATGGGGCGAATTGTACCGGAAAAAGTACAATTGCAGTAAAAGTTCCATTATGAAAAAGATGTACGAAAAAATAGCATACATCTTTTTTTTGTTTGTACAAATTGTAAGAAAGATATGGGATGAAACGGTAAGTAAATTGTATAAAGTTACTATAAACAAGAATACTCTGGAAAAAATTAACCATTTATACAGCAGTTAAGTTTATTAAGAATTTATTAACAATTTTTAAGTTTAATATTGACACTTAAAAGTGGTAATGTTACACTGTTTACTGTCACAAATGGTTATTTTTTGACAAGATGTTAAAGATAGCCATATGGGGTTCGCTGAATGCGAATGATTATATTATCTTTAAGGAGGAAAGTATGAAGAAAAACGTGCTTATGAAAAGCAAACGTATGGCTGCTTTCGCACTATCTCTCTCAATGATTTTAAGCGAGGGTTCTTTGGCAGGCGCTGCAGAAGTGAATGCAGGTGATGCAGAGCCGGCTGTTGTAACAGAATCAGGCGCAGGGACAGACAATGCCGGGACAGAGACAACAGAAGTCACAGAGTTTGAGTCAGAGGCAGCAGAAGCTGCAGGAGCTACAGAAGCGGCAGAGCAGACAACACAGGAGGAAGAGACAGAGCAGACGACACCGGAGGAAGAGACGGAGCAGGCTGCACCGGAAGCAGATGTACCGGAGACAGAAGCAGCAACACCTGTAGAAGATGTGGTTCAGCCAGTGGCGGATGAAGCAGCCCAGGCACCAGAAGCTGCAGAGACAACGGAGGATGAGACAGAAAGTGCTGACCTGGAAGAAGAGACAGAAGAGGTAGGCGCATATAACGGAACACCTTCTAAGGTTATTGGGTTGGAAGGGACAAATGGTTATGATTTTTCTATGCCAGCAGGAAATGATAAAGTTTTATATTATAACTATGTTAAGGGTTCAGACGCTGTGGTTAAACCTGGAAATTTGACAGAGACAACAAAGGCGAAAGATACCGTGCAGGGACTGAGTGACGTATACAATGTAGACGGAAAAACATATCGCCAAGCTTCATATGATCGTGACGGAGATTTCACTACATTTTCTGAGGAAGTAGTGGCTGGATTGACGGCTGATCCGGCAACCGGACTGTATACCGCCAACGGTGCATATTATACTTCTTATCTTGCAGCCAAAGGTGAGGAAGTTGTGCCTGTAGGAGTGGCAGCAGACTCAACGGCAGCAGATCAGTTACTTGGCGCCACAGATATCAATGGCGATGCCATAACAGATTATTATGCTGTGAATGGTAAATTTTATAAGGGCAGAGGAAATCATATGGGAAACGGCCAGTTGTACTGGTATGTGTCTGATGAAATTTCCTTTGAAAAAGTTAAGCCTTCTATGGATTGGAATTCCCTTACCACAGATAATATTGTGGTAAACGGCGAAAATAAGGAGTTAAAAGTTGGCTACCAGGTAAAGGTAAATGATGCGGTGGAAACTTTTACAGATTATGGTAGTACTCTGGCAATCAGCAGTACGGAAGGCGCAATGTCTATTAGGACAAGGAACTCTGCAGATTTAAATACTTTGGTTGGGCCTGGTGAATCTGCCAAGATTCAGGTTCGCGGCGTATACTATGTTGAAAATGAGGCAAAGGATGCTCAGAATAAGACAGTTACTACCAATACCGTAGTATCTGCAGGGGAGTGGTCTGAGGTTTATACATTTACCCGTGCCGAGTTAAAAGAAGTACCGCAGATTGGCGGTTTGGCGGCAGCTTTAGACGGAACACAGGTAAAATTAACCTGGAATCCGGTAAAAGAGGCAGGTTATACAGAGTTATATTGTATTGAGTCTAAAATTCCTTTGACAAATCTTACATCAGAGAATTTTAAGAAGTTTTACGACAATGAGTGGAAAGACGAGGATGAGAAAAAGGCCCTTCTTGGCGATGTAAATTATTATGAAAATATTGATACATCTTCTTGGAGAGTATCAGGGTCAAGTAAAACAGTGTCATATTCCAGGGATTTCACATACCATTACTATGGGTTAGAGACTTTTGGAGCAGCCTCTAATGAGTATAAAAACAATACGATTGTTTCTAATATTGCAGTTGTAACAACTACCCAGACTGCAAATATTCCTCAGGTAACAGGATTTAAAGCAGAGAAACAGTCTGACGGCACATATGACCTGGTATGGAATCCTGTAGATGCTGATGTGGTTGTTTATGCATACGAGAAAAAGACTTTGCCGGAATTCTTTAACTTGTCAAAATTGAATGCAACAACAGCGCCTGTGACAGTAACAGATGAATACGGGGATACTACCACTACAATGGTTCCCCTGTCCGACAAATTGACATCCGGCCAGAAAGCGTTAATTAATAAAGTAGATAGTGTATCAGAAGATGGTTTGGAAGGCGACAGCGGCATTAGCACAGATAGATTCGATTTAAAACCAGGGGTGACTTATTATTTCACGGCTTATACATATGATGATATCAACAGTCGTGATGACCAGGCGCCCATTGCAACTATCGACGGATTGAATTTTACCCGTTACACCAATTTCAGCCCGGCTTCTAAAATTGTAAGCGTAAAGAATGACTTGGATAAGCCGGCTGTTGATACAAAAGCGTCCAAAAACAGCATTAAACTTACATTAAGCGGCGCTGGAAACCCAACGGGATACCAGATTTATAAGAAAAACAATAAGAATAAATGGAAAAAAATTGCAACTATAACAGACGATGTTTATACGGATGCAGATTTAAAAGAAAACACCAAATATTCTTACAAGGTTCGTTCCTACTATTATAATAAGGACAACAAGAAGACGATTTACAGTGATTATACATACAAAACAGTAAGTACCTCACAGGTCACAGATATCGCTGTAAAAGTTACAATGAAATCCACCAGCCAGGCAAAAGTTACCTGGACAAAGGTAAGCAAGGCAGAGAAGTATGAGATTTACCGCTCAAATTCCTCTAACGTTGATAAAAAAGTGATTTCTAAGAAGTATAAAAATGCCGGGGATTTTGCACAGGCATTGGATACTGCTAAATTTGAACTGGTAAAAACGGTAAAGAAGGCAAAAACAACATCCTTTACTGATAAGAAGCTGAAAGCCGGAGAGACATATACTTATGTAGTTATGGCTTATTATAAAGATGGTAAGAAAGCATCCGGATATATTGCAGACAGTGATTACATTACCTTTGCAGTACATAAGCCCTGGAATGTTCAGTCAGAAAATAAAGGAACGTCTGCAAAAATTACCTGGGATGCAGATAAATTTGCCTCCAAGTTTGAAGTAAAATATACGCTTTATGACAAATATGGAGCAGCGAAATCCCGTAAAGCAACCGTAAAATCTACCAAGAAAAATAATTATACAATTAAAGGGTTAGAATCCGGCGGATATGCAAGTGTTTCTGTGCGCGCTTATGGGAAAAATAAGACATATTCCGAATGGACAGATGTAACAAATACCACATCTTTGAAAGTGGCAGGCAGCATTACGGCAAAGAATACCACAGAAAAGCTTGCTGACGGAAAGACAAACAATGTAGTTAAGATTTCCTGGAAGAAAGTTTCCGGTGCAAAATATTACAGAGTGTACCGTTCAACCAGAGCTGGTGTTTACAACAAAGATGAGAAGAAATATACGGTGCCAGGTACTCCTATTGCAAAAGAGAGCAACACAGATGAGCGTTACGATGAAGTAGGTTATAAAGAGTATTTAGGCGAATCAGATTCTATTATCGGAACATCTGCCATTGACCGCACCCAGTTGTTAGAGGGTGTAACTTACTACTATTCCGTAGTTGCATTTGGCGAGAAGAATACGGAAATTGCTTCTTATGTTACTTCTACAGAAAGTAAGGTTGCATATGCAACCAGTAAACCTGCATCTGTTGTATTTAACAGAGACCTTAAGATTTCTTCCATTAAGAATTCTAAAAAAGGACAGGTAGCTGTCAAGTACAACAAAGTAAAAGATGCGAAACAGTATGTCATCTACCGTGCAGACAAGAAAAATGGCACATTTAAGAAGATTGGAACTTCCAAAAAGACTTCTTACACAGACAAGAATGTAAAGAAAGGCAAGACATACTACTACAAAGTTGTTGCTACAGGCACCAACAAAGCAAAAGCAAACATGGAAGTGACTTCCTATGTTAAGAAGATTAAAGTAAAGAAATAATCCTATATTCGTAACATTAAGTTCGCTTGCTACAGTTTTAAATATTTTCTCATGTTTACCGCCCGCAGGGATTCCTGCGGGTGGTTCTTTCCTTTTCGGGAAATTTTTTCTAAATATAATTTTATAGGTGAATCAGTGATGCAAAAAAGGAATGATTTTGTCCATATCATTCCTTTTTTGATGATTTTTCCAGCCAGCCGCCGTATTATTCTTTTTGTTCCTGTTCGGTAATGACCTGCTGAATCAATGACTGTACGATGGGGGAAAGTGAACGATAGAAAGTGAGAAGACGTTTTTCAGAGAACCGTAATTCGCCGTCCGGAATTTGATCGTAGCGATAAGGAATATCCGTTGCACCAATCAAATAGTCAATAGATGTGTCGAAAAATTCAGCCATGTCACACAGTCCTTCAATGGTGGGGCTGCATATTCCATTTTCATATTTGTGTATGGACTGCTGGGATACGTTTAAGATATCCGCCAACTGCTGCTGGGTCATGTGTTTTTCTTTTCGCAGTTTGTATAATCGTTTCATGTAATCACCTCTTTAACACTAGTTTAGCAAGAGGATATAGGGAAAGATAAAACTTAATAGGATATAAAAAAAACTCTGTTTAATTGTATAATTATTTTTTGTAATATTTTTGAAATAATTCATTCTTTTAAAAACTAAGCATATTCCAATATTTTCCCAATGTATCCTTATTATTTAGTCACAATTTTGTAATAAACTCGTAACATGTTCGAGACAGGAAAGCCTTCTGTGAGGGAGAGTTGTTCCTGGGATATGCAAAATTGCCATTAAAGGAGATTATAAGATGAAACAGAGAAATATGAAACTTGCCATGCTGTGTATTACAGCAGCATTACTTACAACTGCACATGGGATGCCGGCGGCAGCCAGCGAAGTAAAAGCTGAAAAAGAGGTTCAGGCACAGGACAGTGAAAAAGAGTTGTCACAGGAGCCGGAGAAAGCTAAGCTGCATGCAGGGATTTCATCTGTTACAACATGGGCAGCGGAGATATACCAGGAAGAGCTGGAAAATGAAAAGCCCCCACAGGAGGAGGTACAGGAGCTTGCGGTGGCGCAGGTGGATTCTTACATAAATGTGCGCAGTCAGCCCTCTGTGGAGGGAGAAATTGTGGGAAAACTATATGATGATTCCGTGGGAGAGATTATCGGGGAAGAGGCAGACGGAGAATGGCTTCTTATTAAATCCGGAAATGTGGAAGGCTACATTAAAGCTGAGTATGCGCTTCGAGGGGAAGAAGGGCTGGCAAAGGCGGATGAAGTGGGAGAGCGATTTGCAAAAGTAACAGCGGTTACGCTGCGGGTTCGGGAAGAGGCTACAACAGAATCCGATACCATGGCACTTCTGCCTGTGGAGGAAGTTCTGCCTGTCCAGGAAGAAGTGGAAGGCTGGGCGAAAGTTTCCACAGAGGAAGGAGAAGGATACATTTCCACAGAGTTTGCGGAGGTTTATACAGAGCACAAAGTGGCGGAATCCAAGGAGGAGGAAGAGGCCAGGCTCCGCCGGGAGGAGGAAGAACGCCAGGCGGCAATCCGGGCAGAACAACAGCGGGCAGCAGCTTTAGATTCCAAAGGAGCTTCCAATTCCAAAGGGACCTCTTCAGGGAAGGCACCGGCGTCCGGGAATACAAATGCAGGAAACAAGGGAAGCCAGAGCAGCAGCCTTGGGTCAAGTATAGCAAATTTTGCACTTCAGTTTGTGGGAAATCCCTATGTTTATGGGGGAACAAGCCTTACGAATGGTGCGGACTGCTCAGGGTTTGTCCAGAGCGTGTTTAAAAACTTTGGAATCAGCCTTCCCAGAACTTCCGGGGAGCAGGGACAGTGCGGTACAAACGTAGGGGGTATCGGCAATGCAAGACCTGGGGATTTGATATCCTACTCCGGCCATATTGGAATTTATATTGGAAACGGACAGATTGTACATGCAAGTTCAGCAAAGACAGGTATAAAAGTGTCAAATGCCAGCTACCGTCCCATTTTATCTGTACGCCGGATTGTATAGCACAGAGAAAATCAGCCATACTGTAAAGAAAACAGGCAGCTCTTTTGGATAGCTGCAGAAGAATGGCTGGTGTAAACATGAGGGTTCTGGTACAGGGACAGGATTTTAACTGGGTGAGAAAGCTGCGTCAAATATGCAGGGAAAAACAAATAGATATTGCAGAGGGAGAATCGCCGGGGATTTTGGCAGACCTTTTGGTAAGCGATTCCGCTCAAAACAGGGGAAAAGGGATTTTGAGAGAAATTCCTTTTCTTATTGTGTCTGGAAAAGAAGATGAAGAGACTATACTTCAGGCATTCAAGCAGGGGGCGGAGGATTATCTCATTTCCCCGGTAAGTCCCAGTATAGCAGCTGCCCGCATTGAGGGGATCCTTAAGCGGTACGGATGGGGGAAGAGCCATGTTTCTTATACACCCAATGAATACCGGCTGATGTCTTTTATGATGCGCCATCCTTACCATGTCCTGTCCAGGGAGCAGATTTTGGAGGGGGCTTTTCCGGAGGATTACGAGGGAATTGACAGAAATGTGGACAATTATATTAAGGATATTAGGAAAAAGGTGAAAGCAGCAGGGGAGCCGGAGCGGATTTTTACTGTGTACGGTGCTGGTTACCGCTATGTGCCGGAGGGAAAGGGATTAGGATTAAAATAGAAAAAAGACATACCAGTAAATATAATTTATGTTAGTTTTATTTTTATATAGACTTTGTCTTGTGCATGTGTTATACTATAGGAAGAATAAAATTATAGAAAAGAGGGGAGCGTATGACGGAAAATGATAAATTGGATTTAATTTTAACGGAAATCAATGGAATAAAAGCGGAAATCGGTGGAATGAAAACGGAAATCGGTGGAATGAAAGCGGAAATCGGTGGAATGAAAACGGAAATCGGTGGAATGAAAGCGGAAATCGGTGGAATGAAAACGGAAATCGGTGGAATGAAAGCGGAAATCGGTGGAATGAAAACGGAAATCGGTGGAATAAAAGCGGAAATCGGTGGAATAAAAGAGGATATTCAGCAGGTAAAACAGCGCACTGCTGAAATTGGAATGCATATTGAAAACCATACGGATAAAAATATTTTATTAATTGCAGAAAATTTTATTGAGCTGACAAATAAGTTAAACCAGGCGATTCCCGCAGCAGATAAAAACCTTGCCTACCAAGTAAAAGTAGATTATGTATTTGAAAAAGTGAAGGTTTTGGAAAAGGATATGGCGGAGTTAAAGAGCAGGACGGCATAACAGTTATGTTTTTCAGGAGAAAGGACGGAGGGTATTATGAAAATTGCAATTGGAAATGATCATGCAGCTTTGGATTTAAAATGGGAGATTGCAGATTACATAAAGGAACTTGGATATGAGGCAGTTAATTTTGGAACGGATACTCCGGAGAGTTGTGATTATCCGGTTTTTGGGGAAAAGGTGGCCCGGGCCGTGGCTGCAGGGGAAGCGGACTGCGGTATTTTAATCTGCGGGACAGGCGTGGGAATTTCCCTGGCGGCAAATAAGGTGAAGGGAATCCGCTGCGCCGTGTGCTCCGAGCCAGTGACGGCAAGGCTTGTGAAACAGCACAATAATGCCAATATTATAGCTTTTGGAGCAAGGATTGTGGGAAGCGAGACGGCAAAGGAAATTGTGAAGGCGTATCTGGATGCAGAATTTTTGGGAGGCAGACATGCAGACCGGGTGGCTATGATTATGGAACTGGAGAATAAAGGCTGATTTAATGTCTCAATATGACGATACCGGAAGCGAAAATCATTTATCAGAAATATAATTGCTCAACTTTCCGCATATGTACTCAGAATTATCCTGTGTATATGGAATACCACCGCCTGGAGATTGCAAAGTGGCAGGAGGAACAGTGGAAGAATGAAAAAATACAGGAAATGTACGGGGAGCTTATTCAAAGTGGAAAAGTGGAGACATTTCTGGAACTTTACGAGATAGCGGCAGAGTTTCATAATACGGAAAAATTGTCGGTTCTTTACAGAAGTTTGAAACAAATAGCAGTGCCCCAAAAACCTCAGAAAAAAGTAGATTTGGCGGAGACGATTTTAGGAAAGCGGAACCGAAGAGTCAGAAGCGGCATGATTTACTGGGCATATGATTTGCATTGCAGGAAGCTGACGGGGGCACTGTTTTTGTATGTCCAAAACTGTCTGGGGGAGATACGGACTTGGGATGTGTATATTGCCCGGAGAATTCAAAGGGCAAAACATCTCTATATAACCATGAAACAGGAGCTGGGCTATTAAGGAACTGATAATAAATAAATCTTTACATTTGGTTTGGCCTGATTCGCACACACTGCGTTGTCGTCAGTTGCCGTAGCCCGCTACGGCGCCATCCTCCGCCTTGCGTGTACGAACCAATCCTTCACCAAATTGCAAAGTTATTTATTAACAGTTCCTAATCGAAAGATATGCCATAAGGTATATCTTTTTTGAAATGGAAAAAGACAGGAGAAAGGGACAGCATGGAAGATAAAACAAATGTTATGCGTATACTGGATAAGAAAAAAATTTCTTACCAATGCCATACTTATGAGGCGAAGGAGGCAGTGGGGGGCATGGAGGTTGCTGAAATATTAGGGCAGAATCCCAGTGCCGTATTTAAGACATTGGTTATAGTGGGAAAATCCGGGGAACACTATGTTTTTATGGTTCCGGTGAATAGGGAGCTGGATTTAAAGAAGGCTGCAAAAATTGTGGGGGAGAAGAAGATAGAGATGATAAAGTCAAGAGAACTGCTTCCCCTCACAGGCTATATTCACGGGGGATGTTCCCCGGTGGGGATGAAAAAGGCATTTCCCACCACGATAGATGAGAGCGCCAAAGACCAGGAAAAAATATTTTTCAGCGGAGGGAAAATCGGCTGCCAGATTGAGACAACCTTAGAGGGGTTGTTAAAAGTTGTCCGGGTAAATACCGGGGATATCTGTACAGATGAATAAGGAGGGACTATGGGATATCATACAGTGGATGAATTGGAGCATTTTAACTTTGCCGGGGCTGAGATTTTGGAAATCAGGGAGTACAGAGACCAGCTTATTTTTGAACTGGGATTTGTGACTATCCTGCCGGAGAACACCTGTAACCGGGATGTGCGGGAAATGGGCACCAGCCAGCTTACCTTAAAACTTTTCCATGTAAAAGAAATTGAGATTATTTTGGAGGGGTATAAGGTTTTTGATGCAGATGGGAATCTTAAGGAAACCTGTGAGGATGAGGTGATTAAAAATAAAGATTTCCCTGCCCTGTACCAAGATTTAAAAGGCAGCGGGATTTACAGTTTGAAAAGGGACGGGGATGACTATGTTTTTTATCTGGATGCGGAAGAGAGAACCTACCGTTTTACCGTGAAGGCAAAGGGGAATTCCCAGGACTGGGAGCGGTTTATGAATAAGAACCCCGTCTACTGAAAAAGGTGGTTTTATGGAAAAAATTCTGAAAGAAAAATTAGAAAAATTGAAAAACAATATAAAAAAACTGGAAAGCGTCGCTATCGCCTTTTCCGGGGGAGTGGATTCCACATTTTTACTTCAGGCGGCCTATGAGGTTTTAGGGGAAAATGTTCTTGCTCTGACCATACGTTCAGCGGCTTTTCCTGAAAGGGAGACCAAGGAATCACAGGACTTTTGCAAAGCTAGGGGCATACGCCAGGTTGTACTGGATTTTGATCCCCTGGATCTGGAAGAATTTGTAAAAAACCCGAAAGACCGCTGCTACCACTGTAAAAGGCAGCTTTTTTTGAAAATTACCGCAGCAGCTAGGGAGCAGGGGATTTTATATGTGGCGGAGGGCTCTAATATGGATGATTTGGGAGATTACCGTCCGGGGCTTATGGCAGTTAAAGAGATGGGGATTTTAAGCCCTTTAAGGGAGGCAGGGTTATATAAGTCTGAGATTCGCTTCCTGTTAAAAGAAATGGGGATTCCTGCCTGGGAAAAGCCGTCCTACGCCTGCCTTGCCTCCCGTTTTGTGTACGGGGAGGAAATTACCCTGGAAAAGTTAAAAAGGGTGGAACTTGGGGAAGAATTTCTAAGGGAGCAGGGATTTTTGCAGATGCGGGTGCGGGTGCACGGGGATATGGCACGGATTGAGGTTTTGCCGGAGGATTTTGGGAGGTTTTTGGATGAGAAATTCCGGGAAGAAGTGTGGGATAAGTTCCATGGACTTGGATTTTCCCATGTGTCTTTGGACCTTAAGGGATACCGCACCGGGAGCATGAATGTGTGATACAGATACGAGAGGAGAACGATTATGAGAGATAATACGACGGAAATATTTGAAAAGGCGCCGGTTCCAAAGGCCGTTCTGCTGAATGTGATACCTTCTATCATCAGTATGATGATGGTTTTGGTATACAACCTGGCGGATACCTTTTTTATCGGACAGACAAAAAATGCCTACATGGTGGCAGCGGTTTCCGTGGCAACTCCGGCGTTTTTATTCTTTATGGCGGTGGGGATGCTTTTCGGCATCGGAGGAACATCTTTTATATCCAGAATGCTGGGTGAAGGAAATCAGAAAAAGGCGGATAACGCCTCTTCTTTTTGCTTTTGGACAGGGTTATCCATTGGAGTGATTTCCATGGTTTTCATCTGGATTTTTGTGAAACCTGTGTGCATTATGATTGGGGCAAGCCCGGATACCATGGAGTATGCGGTGCAGTACCTTGCTATTGTGGCGGCGGGGATTCCCTTTTTAATCTTAAGTAATATATTCAGCAATATTATCCGCGCCGAGGGAAATGCAAAGACGGCTATGATGGGGATGATCATCGGAAATATGGCAAATATCATTTTAGACCCGGTAATGATTTTGGGATTTCATTGGGATGTGGCAGGGGCAGCGGTTGCTACAGTTTTGGGAAATGTGTTTGCCAGTGTATTTTATCTTGTGCATCTCTTGTCCAAAAACGCAAAGCTTTCCATAAGCCCGAAAGATTACAAAATCAGGGAGCATATTGCATTGGATGTGTTTGCCATCGGGGTTCCGGCGTCCTTAAACAGCGTGTTAATGAGCGTGTCAAATATTGTAATCAATAATTTTATGATGCAGCACGGGGATATGGCGGTGGCAGGCCTTGGGGTTGCCATGAAGGTTAATTTGATTGTGGTCATGCTTTTAATCGGCCTTGGAACGGGAATACAGCCCCTACTGGGCTATTGCTTCGGGGCCAGAAACAGAAAACGGTATATGGATGTGCTGAAATTTTCCTGTGCCCTGGCGTTGGGGTTAAGCCTTGTGATGACAGTTACCTGTTACTGCGGGGCAGGGCCTTTGGTTCGGGCATTTCTGGAAAATAAAGAAGCCTTTTCCTACGGCATGTCCTTTGCCAGGATTTATATTTATTCCGGTCCGATTTTGGGAATTTTATTTGTGTTTATCAATGCCATTCAGTCCACCGGGGCGGCGCTGCCCTCCCTGATACTTTCCATCAGCAGGCAGGGTCTTTTGTTTTTGCCTATTCTTTTGGCTATGAATGGAATATTCCATACCCCAACAACCCTCGCAATGGCCCAGCCAGTTACAGACTATTTGTCAACAGCGTTAGCCCTTTTGCTGTTTCTTGTCACTTATAAAAAATATTTAAAAGAAAATGTTTAGCGTGGTTAAAAATGCCCGGATAGCCTTTTTACCTATCCGGGTATTTTTTTAATCACAATACTGTTGACAAAACTTATACTGTGTAGTACGATATACATAAAGAAAAGGAGGTATGAGATGAATTTGGACAAATGGAAATCCCAAATTGCCCGGGGAACTTTAGAATACTGTATTTTGCTTATGCTGCGGCAAAAGACCTGCTATGGATACGAAATATTGCAGGAATTAAGCAAGTATCCCATGCTTGCCTCCACAGAGAGCACGGTATATCCCCTGCTGCGCAGGCTGTTAAAGGAAAATTACCTGGAAGCTTTCTGGAAAGATTCTGCGGAAGGACTGCCCCCCAGGAAATACTATTCCCTCACGCCTTTGGGGGAGGAGTATGTTATGCGTATGTCAGAGGAGTGGGAAAATCTTTTAAATGCGATTGTATGTCTGAAAGGAGAAAAAAATGAACGTTAAATTTGAAAAATTTCTAGCCACGGTGGAGAGGTACTTAAAACCCTTACCTACATCAGAAAGGGTTGACATTGTAAAGGAAATCAAAGGCTCTATTTTGGAGATGGAGCAGGGGGATCTCTCTGAGGAGGAAATTTTAAAACGGCTGGGAGAGCCCAAGGATTTGGCGAAAGCCTATCTGGGGGATTTGATGGCAGAGGAATCGGGGTTTAGCTTTACCAGGGTTCTTACTGTATGTGCATTTTACAGTGTGGCAGGCCTCTCCGGCATGTTTGTGATTCCTGTTTTGGGGATTGTGGCACCGGTGTTTATTGTTACGGGAGTTTTGTCTGTTCTTTGTATGGCGGTGAAGCTCACGGACTACATTTTTCACCTGGGGCTTCCCTATATGGAAAATATAGGGATGTTTTCCATAAACGGCGTGTCTGTTATGAATCCTTTTGGGGAGTTTTTTGCAGCCCTGGTGATTGGGGCGGTTCTCTGTTTTTTAGGGCAGGGGGCCTGGAAACTGCTGAAGTTTTATTGTATTAAAGTTGGAAAGACAAAAAAGGATTTGTCTATTTGATTTTTCGGTTGACACAGGGCAAATTAGCGGGTACAATAGGAAAAGATTAAAAAATTTTTAGGAGGAATTTTTATGTTAAGTGTGATTGTAATGGAGAAAGCTGCAAAATAAATATTGCAGGGCTGCTTTTACTGCGGGAAAAGTCTGCCCATTTGCTGGCGATAAGCGCCGGCGTTTTCGCCTTACAATTTGCTTACGATTATGGAATAAATTTTCAGAGAGTACAGGCATGGCTTTTGGCCGTGCCTTTCTTTTCCGGAATGCGGTTTTCACTGCGTTTCATTAGGAGAGAAACGACCATGGTACGTTATGCATTTGCGGCTATGGTTGTTTTTTTGTGCAAAAATAAGAAAAGCGGAAGTTTTCCTGTAAGGCGGAGAATACTACAATAAATAATCAGGAGAAGAAAATGGATATTGAAAAAATAATTGAATTTGACAAAATAAAAGAGATGTGGATGAATCTGGCTGTCACGGAGGGGGCAAAGGAAAAAATCAGGAAGATGTCCTACTGCCTGGAGGAGACAAAATTGCGGAAAATGATGCGGGATACAACCCAGGGAAAAAATCTTATGGAAAAGCTGGGGACTCCGCCTTTACAGAACACAGGGGAAATCCATGAGATTTTAAATGCTGCGGAACTTGGCAGCTGCCTTACACCCAGCCAGTTAGGGCAGGTGGAGAGAGTGCTGGCGTCGATTCGGCGTTTAAAACTTTATTTGGAAAGAGGGAAGGATTTTGGAAATTCCCTGGCATATTATGAAGAGAACCTGGATTCCCTGGAATCCTTGCGGGAAGAAATTTCAAGACAGATTAGAAATGAGGAGGTGGACGATTATGCCTCAAAGGATTTGGCCCGCATCAGAAAAGAAATTGTTAAATGCCGGGAGGAGATGAAGGGGAAGGCGGAACAGGTGATGCGCACCCACAAAGCCTGTATGGCGGATAATTTCTGTACATTCCGGGGAGGAAGGGTCTGCGTCCCTGTAAAAAAGGAATTCAAATTAAAAATACCAGGAAGCGTGCTGGACAAATCCTCCACGGGAAATACTTTATTTATAGAGCCCGCCGGGGCGGCAAAATATTACGAGGAATTGCAGAGCCTTAAAATCGGGGAGGAGAATGAAGTCTACCGCATTTTGTACACCCTTACGGATATGGTTTCATCTGCGGCGGAACGATTAAGGGAAGATATTTTCTATATGGAAAAACTGGACTTTATTTTTTCCAAAGGGAAGCTCAGCATGGATTTGGAGGGGGTTGAGCCTTCTTTCAATACGGAGCGGAAAATTGCGTTAATATCTGCGAGACACCCATTGATGGATAAAAATATCAATATACCCCTGCAGTTTGAAATAGGGGTAGATACCCGGGGCATTGTAATAACAGGGCCGAATACAGGGGGAAAGACAGTTGCCATAAAAACGGTCATGCTGAACTGCATGATGGCCCAGTGCGGGCTGCATGTTACCTGCCGGGAGGCGGATATCTGCATGAATAGCTCATATCTCTGCGATATCGGGGACGGCCAGAATATCTCTGAAAATTTGTCCACCTTTTCCGCCCATATTAAAAATGTCCTGGAAGTGCTGAGGGAAGCGGACAAAGAGAGTTTTGTCATTATGGATGAGCTGGGATCCGGCACAGACCCGGCGGAGGGCATGGGAATTGCCATTGTCATTTTGGAAGAATTGAAAAAAAGAGGCGGGCTTTTTCTTGTGACCACCCATTATCCCGAGGTAAAAGAATATGCAAAAAAGCAAGGGGAGATTGTAAATGCCAGAATGACCTTTGACAAGGAGACATTAAGGCCCACATATCAAATGGTAATCGGGGAGGCCGGGGAGAGCTGTGCTTTGTACATTGCAGACAGGCTGGGTATGCCAAATGAGATGCTTCGGACAGCGGTACGGGCCGCCTACGGGGAAGATGCTTTAAGGGCCTGGAATTTCCAAAAAGAAGAGAAGAAACCGGAGAATAAAACTGCCGGAAAAATAATCAGAAGGAAGGAGAAAAAGAGGGGAAAGGAGTTGGAGGAGAAATACCACATTGGGGACAGCGTGATGGTTTACCCGGAGAAAAAGATTGGGATTGTGTGCCAAGGTATAAATGAGAAAGGCGTTTTAAGGGTGCAGCTTCCCGGCAAAAAAATCTGGATTAACCATAAGCGGGTGAAACTTCATGTAAAAGCCTCTGAATTATATCCCGAAGATTATGATTTTTCTATTATTTTTGACACAGTGGAAAACAGGAAAATCAGGCATAACATGGATAGAAAATACACGGAAGAATTAATTGTTATGGAGGAAGAAAACAGAGAAGCTTAAATTTGTTTTTCTATTGACAAATACCCAACAAGGGTATAGTATATAATGTGTAGCTGAAAATTTATATTTATTACATTATAAAAGATTGGGGAAAGGAATGAAAGTTATGGACACAATAAGAAATGAAATCACAGAAAATATGCAGACCACAGAGCCTGCAGAGGAAATGGAGAGCTGCTGCAGCGGAAAAAACAAAAAACGCACAGACAAGGAATTTAAAGATTTAATGAACCGCCTGAAAAGGATTGAAGGCCAGGTGCGGGGAATACAGGGAATGTTGGAGAGGGATGCCTACTGTCCCGATATCTTAGTCCAGGTGGCGGCGGTAAATGCGGCCCTTAACAGTTTTAACAAAGTGCTTCTCACAGACCATCTGAAAACCTGCGTGGTGGAAAATATCCGTCAGGGGAATGACGAGGTGGTGGATGAGCTGGTGCAGACCTTAAAAAAAATGATGAAATAAAGAAAGGAAATCAGCAAAATGGAACAATACAGCGTTACAGGCATGAGCTGCGCCGCCTGCAGTGCCAGGGTGGAAAAGGCGGTGCAGAATGTGCAGGGAGTGACAAGCTGCTCTGTCAGCCTTTTGACCAACTCCATGGGGGTGGAGGGAAATTATAACCCCAGTGATATTGTAAAGGCGGTGGAGGATGCAGGTTACGGTGCAAAGCCCAGGGTAGGGGAGAAAGAGGGGGCAAAAGCCCCGGATTACGAAGAGATGCTTTTGGACAAAGAAACGCCTCTGATGAAAAAGCGGCTGATAATGTCCATGATTCTTTTAATTCCCTTGATGTATGTGTCCATGGGGCATATGATGTGGAACTGGCCCCTGCCGGAGATTTTGGCAGGAAACCATGTAGCCATGGGGCTTTTCCAGCTTTTATTTACCACGGGCATTATGGTGATTAACCAGAAGTTTTTTGTAAATGGATTTAAGGGCCTTTTACACAAATCCCCCAACATGGATACCCTTGTGGCCCTTGGGGCGGGGGCATCCTACGGATACAGCGTGTTCGCACTGTTTGCCATGACAGATGCCCAGATGCGTATGGACATGGAGGGGGTTATGGCCTATATGCACGAGTTTTACTTTGAGTCTGCAGCCATGATTCTCACTTTAATTACCGTGGGAAAAATGTTAGAAGCCCGTTCCAAAGGGAGAACTACAGATGCATTAAAAGGGCTTATGAAGCTGGCGCCCAAAACCGCCGTGGTGGTAAGAGACGGGCAGGAGACAGAAGTGGACATTTCGGATGTGGCAAAGGGGGATATTTTTGTGGTGCGCCCCGGGGAAAATATTCCTGTGGACGGGGTTGTGACAGAGGGGAGCAGTGCGGTAAACGAATCCGCCCTGACAGGGGAGAGTATTCCTGTGGACAAAGGGCCGGGGGATACGGTATCCGCAGCCACACTGAATCAGTCGGGATTTTTAAAATGCCAGGCCACCAGGGTGGGGGAGGATACCACCTTATCCCAGATTATCCAGATGGTCAGCGATGCTGTGGCTACAAAGGCTCCCATTGCAAAGGTGGCTGACCGGGTCTCCGGCGTGTTTGTGCCAAGTGTTATCACCATCGCAGTGATTACCATCCTTATCTGGCTCTTTGCAGGCCAGACAATAGGATTTGCCCTGGCCAGGGGAATTTCCGTACTGGTCATAAGCTGTCCCTGCGCCCTGGGCCTTGCCACCCCTGTGGCCATTATGGTGGGCAGCGGCATGGGGGCAAAGTTCGGCATTATGTTTAAAACGGCGGTGTCTTTGGAGGAGACGGGAAAAACTGCCATTGTGGCACTTGATAAAACGGGAACCATTACAAAGGGGGAGCCGGTGGTGACGGACATTTTCCCCGCCGGGAAAACCGGTAAGGAGGAGCTTTTGTCCATGGCATATTCCCTAGAGCAAAAAAGCGAGCACCCTCTTGCCCGGGCTATTGTTTCACTGGGTAAGGAAAAAGGCTTAATATCCCTGGAGACAGAGGAGTTTCAGGCTGTGGCGGGAAACGGTTTAAGGGCTGTATTAAATGGGAAAAAAGCGGCGGGGGGAAACAGGGAATTTATAGAAAAATTTGCCCCGGTGCCAGAGGAATTAAGGCAGCAGGGAGATAGGCTGTCCGGTGAGGGAAAAACGCCCCTTTATTTTGCCAGTGAGGGAGACTTCCTGGGGATTATCGCTGTGGCGGACGTGATGAAAGAGGACAGCAGAGAAGCTGTGGCAGAGCTTAAAAACATGGGCATCCATGTAGTGATGCTCACCGGGGATAACGAGAGGACGGCAAATGCCATCGGGGCCATGGCCGGGGTGGATGAAGTGATTGCAGGGGTTTTGCCCCAGGGAAAAGAATCCGTTATCCGCTCCTTAAAGGAAAAAGGCAAAGTGGTAATGGTGGGGGACGGGATTAACGATGCTCCGGCCTTAAAGCGGGCGGATATGGGAATCGCCATCGGCGCAGGCACGGATATTGCCATTGACGCAGCGGATGTTGTTTTAATGAAAAGCAGGTTAAGGGATGTGGCGGCGGCCATCCGGTTAAGCCGGGCCACCTTAAGGAATATCCACCAGAACCTGTTTTGGGCTTTTTTCTATAATGTAATAGGGATTCCTTTGGCGGCTGGATTGTGGTATCCCTTTTTTGGGCTGACCCTTAATCCCATGTTTGGGGCGGCTGCTATGAGTTTATCCAGTTTCTGTGTGGTGAGCAATGCACTGAGACTTAATTTTTTCTCCATGTATGACACCCGCAGGGATAAAAAAATAAATGTAAAAAAGAAAAGTGAAAAGGAGATTGTAGAAATGGAAAAGACAATGGAAATCAAAGGAATGATGTGCGGACACTGTGAGGCAAGGGTAAAGAAGTGCCTGGAAGCTTTAGAGCAGGTAAATGAGGCAGTGGTGAGCCACGAAAAGGGGACTGCCCTTGTAAAATTAAATGCAGAACTTTCCGATGAGGTGTTAAAGAAAACCGTGGAAGAGCAGGATTATGAGGTGACTGGAATTTCATAAATCAGGACAGTTCTTAAAGAAAAGTTTTGATAAAAGGTGGAGTGAAAAAGTGATGAAAGTAATGGAAAAGCAGCAGTTTGACATGGAGAGGGCTCTGTACGGGGAACGGGGCATTTCTGTTTTGGAATGTTCTTTTGACGGCCCGGCGGACGGGGAGAGCGCTTTGAAGGAAGCCGCAGATGTAGAGGTGAAAAAATGCTATTTTAATCTGCGGTATCCCTTCTGGCATAACCATAATCTTAAAATTGAGGATTCGGAAATGACAGAGCTCTGCCGCGCCGCCCTGTGGTATTCGGAAAACGTAGAAATAAGAAACACAAAGCTGCACGGCATCAAGGCCCTCCGGGAATGCGCCAATGTCTCTTTAAAAGACTGTGACATTATATCACCAGAGTTTGGCTGGTCTGTAAATGGGATTTCCATGGAGGGGTGCAGGGCAGAAAGCGAGTACTTTTTTATGCGCTCCTCCCAGATAAAGTTTTCCCATGTGTCCATGAAAGGAAAGTATTCCTTTCAGTACATAGAGGATGCCCGGTTTGAAAACTGTGAATTTGACACAAAGGACGCCTTCTGGCACGGAAAAAATGTGGTGGTGAAGGATAGCACCATTCAGGGGGAATACCTGGGATGGTATGCCGACGGGCTTACTTTTATTAACTGCCATATTATTGGAACCCAGCCCCTTTGCTACTGTAAGAATTTAAAACTCATCAACTGTAAGATGACGGATACGGATCTGGCATTTGAAAAATCCCAGGTGGAGGCGGAACTTACTGCCCCTGTGGCAAGCATTAAAAATCCGGCAGAGGGAACCATAAAAGTTCCTGCGGTGGGAGAGATTATTATGGATGATGAAAAAGCAGAAGGAAAGGTCATAATCGGGTAATATATGAAACAAAATTTGTTGGAAAAGATGCGGAAAGGGGAAAGGCTGGCCTTTGGCCAGCAGCTCCTTTTAATCTTTCAGTTAAGCATTCCTGCCATTATGGCCCAGATTTCTTCCATTGTCATGCAGTATATTGACGCTTCCATGGTAGGGCAGCTTGGAGCCAAGGATTCCGCCTCTATCGGCCTTGTCTCCTCCAGCACCTGGCTTATGGGGGGGCTTTGTTCTGCGGCCAGCATTGGTTTTACGGTGCAGATTGCCCAGCGAATCGGGGCAGGGGAAGAAAAAAGAGCCAGGAATATTGTGCGACAGGGACTTCTTGCAGTTTTAGTTTTTAGTCTGATGCTTTGTCTTTTGGGGGCAGGGCTAAGCGGCGTTCTCCCCCGGTGGCTGGGAGGCGGGGCGGATATCTGCAAAAATGCCTCCCGTTATTTTTTTGTGTACGCCCTTTCCCTTCCGGCGATTCAAATGAACAATGCGGCGGGAGGAATGCTCCAGTGCAGCGGCAATATGCGCCTTCCCAGCGTCCTTCATATTTTCATGTGCATATTGGACGTGATATTTAACAGCGTGCTTATTTTTCCCTCCAGAAAACTGTCTCTTTTTGGGGCAGAATTTTTCTGCCCCGGGGCGGGGCTTGGAGTGACGGGAGCGGCCCTTGGGACTGCCCTTGCGGAAGTTTTCGTGGCATCACTTATGCTTTATTTTCTCCTGGTGAAATCCCCCATGCTGCACTTAAGAAAGGGGGAAAAGACCGGATTTAAAAGGGAAGATTTAAGAAAAGCGGTTAAAATTGCAGTGCCTGTGGGATTTGAACAGGTTGTCATGTGCGGCGCCCAGATTATGAGCACAAAAATTGTGGCCCCCCTTGGAACCGTGGCCATTGCGGCAAACTCCTTTTCTGTTACGGCGGAGAGCCTTTGCTATATGCCGGGGTATGGAATAGGCACAGCGGCAACGACCCTTATCGGCCAGAGCATCGGTGCGGGGAGAAAAGATATGACAAGGCGGCTGGGGTGGCTTGCCACTTGCCTTGGAATGGCAGTGATGGCGGGAACCGGCGTACTTTTGTATGCCTTTGCCCCTTTTATGATTGGAATATTATCCCCGGATGAGGCGATCCGGGCTCTTGGCACAAAAGTCCTGCGCATTGAGGCTTTTGCAGAGCCTATGTACGCAGCATCTATTGTGGCTTCGGGAGTTTTCAGAGGAGCGGGAGATACCCTGATTCCAAGCTGCATGAATTTTTTCAGCATGTGGGCGGTACGAATCCCCCTGGGGGCATTTTTGGCTCCCAGATTTGGCTTAGAGGGGGTGTGGGTTGCCATGTGCCTGGAACTTTGCGTGCGGGGGATTCTGTTTTTGTTTCGGCTGGCAGGAAAACGTTGGTACCAGGGCGCAGAAGGTAAGAGGAAGGGCGCATAAGCTTGCGTGGGTTCCAAAGGAACGGCAGGCAAAAAAAGAAAATATAACGCCTATGTGATAGCACAGCAGGGAAGTGCCAAAAAATTTCGCTTTCCGAAGCTGTGCTTTTTCTCTTTCTATTACGTAATTGGTAAGGGCAAAGGTAAACTGCTTTAAATTGTTGGTGGAAAATATGGTAGAACTGTTAAATTCCCCGTTGCCGGAAAACACGCTCCACTGGGTGGCCATCATAAAAAAGATAGGCAGTATTCCAAGGATTGGGTTAATATCCCCGGGGATAAAGGTGAGAAGGATAAGCCCTGCCATATCGATAAAAATGGCATAGCGTTTCACATTGAGGGCAGTTTTCTTTGTCAGCAAAAGACAGATTACCATAGCCAGGACATACAGGAAAAGCCCCGAAAGCCGCAGGAGGAAATCTGTAACATCCCCCTCAAAGAGGGTGCAGAGAATGTCAATCATATTTGCAGTCTGGGAGGAACCGAAATTCATCAGGCGGCACAAAATGGCGTATGCCCCTAAAAATCCTCCCAGGATGCACATAATACAGTGGAGATATAAGGTTTGTTTTTCTGATTCCATTTTATAGGATGCTCCTTTTTGTATGGTTGTTTTTTGCAACGACTAAATCATAGCACATTTTTTTACATTTTTCAAATTCTGTAAAAACAATCTGGATATACCAGATACCAAAATGAAAATTTCCAACAAAACATATCGGAAAATCAAGGAAAAAGATTGACTATGTCCATGCCCCACAGTATAATAGTAACAAATGATTACAAACTGGAACAACCAGAAAAAGCCAGGAGGGATTATGGGAGATTTTCGGATTTTAGAGGTAAAGCAGAGTGTCTTTGCAGACAATGACAAGCGGGCGGCAGAGGTGCGCAGGGAATTAAAGGAGAAAAAGGTGTTCCTTTTAAACCTAATGTCCTCCCCGGGCTCCGGCAAGACCACCACCCTTACCCGCACCATTGAGGCGTTGAAAGGGGAAATGAAAATCGCCGTGATGGAGGCGGATATTGATTCCGATGTGGACGCAAAAACCATATCGGATTTGGGGGTAAAAGCCATCCAGCTCCACACGGGAGGCATGTGCCATCTGGATGCGGACATGACATATCAGGGGCTTTCCGGTTTAAATGCCGGGGATGTGGATTTGGTGGTGCTTGAGAATGTGGGCAACCTTGTATGTCCGGCGGAGTTTGACACCGGAGCTGTGAAAAACGCTATGATTTTAAGCGTGCCGGAGGGGGACGACAAGCCTTTGAAATATCCCCTGATGTTTTCTGTCTGTGATGTGGTTTTAATCAATAAAACAGACGTACTTCCCTATTTTGATTTTGATATGGAGGCATGTAAAGAGAATATTTTAAAAAGAAATCCGAAGGCCAAAATCATTCCAATCTGCGCTAAGACAGGAGAAGGTGTGAAAGACTGGGCGGACTGGTTAAGAGAACAGGTTTCGGATTGGAAAAATTAGGAGGGGGAAGCATATGGAAAACCAAAACAAAAAACCAAGAAAACTGATTTTGGAATTGGGGCAGATGATTACCGACCGCCTGGGGCGGAAAATCACCACGGAAGACCCGGAATACTGGGGCTTAGAGTGTATTGTGACAGACGAGATGGCGGAAGTGGCCCTGAAGATGAAGGTGAGAAAGCCAAAGACGTTAGAAGAGATTGCAAAGCTCACAGGGAAAGACAAAAAACACCTGGAAGAGCTTTTGGCGGAAATGGCTTATGTGGGCCTGATTGAGTACAACTGGGAGAATCCCAGAAGGGAAAAGCAGTATATTTTACCCATGTTTGTGCCTGGGAGCGCAGAGTTTACCAATATGAGGCAGTCACAGCTTGAGGAACATCCCCAGCTTGGACGTTTCTTTGAGCGCATGACCTTTGAGCCTTTGGAGAAAGTGACGCCTATGGTGCCTCCGGGAGGGGCGGGCATCGGAATGCACGTGATTCCCGTAGAAAAAGCCATCCGCTCCGAAAATAAGACCGCAAGTGTGGAGCATATTTCCCACTGGCTGAAAAAGTACAAGGGCAAATATGCCGCAAGCCCCTGTTCCTGCCGTATGTCAAGAAAGACCTACGACGAGGGCTGCGGGGACGACGTGGAAGATTGGTGCATCGGCGTGGGAGATATGGCGGATTATCTGGTGGAGACCCAGAGAGGACACTATATTACATATAACGAAGTGATGCAGATTTTAAAGAAGGCGGAGGATAATGGTTTTGTCCATCAGATAACCAATATCGACGGACATGACAAAATTTTTGCCATCTGTAACTGTAATGTAAACGTGTGCTATGCACTGCGGACTTCCCAGCTTTTTAACACCCCAAACATGTCCCGTTCCGCCTATGTGGCGAGAGTGGAAAAAGAGGACTGTGTGGCCTGCGGCCGCTGCGTGGAGTACTGTCCTGCCGGGGCGGTAAAACTGGGGCAGAAGCTTTGCACAAAAGAGGGGGAGATAACCTACCCCAAACAGGAACTGCCGGATGCAGTGAAATGGGGGCCGGAAAAATGGGATGAAAATTACCGGGACAACAACAGGATTAACTGTTATGACACAGGGACTGCACCCTGTAAGACAGCCTGTCCCGCCCATATCGCCGTACAGGGGTATCTTAAGATGGCTGCCCAGGGCAGATACAAAGACGCCCTTGCCCTTATCAAAAAGGAAAACCCATTCCCGGCTGTGTGCGGCCATGTGTGCAACCGCCGCTGTGAGGATGCATGTACCAGGGGAAGCATTGATGAGGCCATCGCCATTGACGAGGTAAAGAAATTTATTGCAAGGCAGGATTTGGACAGCGAAAACCGCTATATCCCACCGATAGTTCAGCCTTCTATGCGGGGAACTTTTCCCCAGAAAATCGCCATTATTGGAGGAGGGCCCGCAGGGCTTAGCTGTGCCTTTTACCTGGCGGAAAAAGGCTACAAACCGGTGGTATTTGAAAAGAACCGAAAAGCCGGGGGTATGCTGGTATACGGAATCCCTTCCTACAAACTGGAAAAAGATGTGGTGGAAGCAGAGATTGACGTGCTCAGGGAAATGGGCGTAGAGATAAAATGCGGCGTGGAAGTGGGCAAAGACGTGACCCTTGACGAACTTCGGAAAGAGGGATACCAGGCATTTTATATTGCCATTGGATGCCAGGGGGGAAGACGTGCAGGGATTCCCGGTGAGGATGCCCCGGGGGTTATGACGGCAGTTGACTTCCTTCGTGCTGTTGCAGACAACGAAGATTACAAGGTATACGGAAAAACTGTGGTCATCGGCGGAGGAAATGTGGCAATCGACGTGGCCAGGACAAATGTACGCTGCGGCGCCGAGAGCATTGCCATGTACTGCCTGGAGGACGAGGACCATATGCCGGCGTCACAGGAGGAAGTCTCCGAGGCAAAAGAGGAAGGAATAGACTTAAACTGTGGCTGGGGCCCGAAAGAAATTCTCTCAGAAAACGGAAGAGTTACCGGGGTGGTATTTAAGAAATGTGTCTCCGTCTTTGATGAAGAGGGTAAATTTAACCCGGTATATGACGAAAATAACACCATAACCGTTCCCTGTGAAAACGTTTTTGTCAGCATCGGGCAGAGCATTGAGTGGGGAAATCTCTTAGAAGGTTCCAAAGTAAAATTAGGGCCGGGGAACAGGGCCATTGCAGATTCCCTTACTTACCAGAGCGGCCAGGGAGATATTTTCGTGGGGGGAGACGTGTACACCGGGCCTAAATTTGCCATTGACGCCATTGCGGCAGGAAAAGAGGGGGCCGTTTCCATTCACCGTTTCGTACAGCCCCACACTTCCATGACCATAGGAAGAAACCGGAGACAGTTTATCGAGCTGGACAAAGAAAATATTGTGGTGGAAGAATACGACAATTCCTCCCGGCAGATTCCAGGGTACAGTGCCTCCGTGGATGAGCGGAAACATTCCTTTAGGGATGTAAAGCAGACTTTTACAGAGGAGCAGGTAAAAGCGGAGACTGCCAGATGCTTAGGCTGCGGCGCTTCCGTGGTAGACGAAAACAAGTGTATCGGCTGCGGCATCTGCACCACCAAATGTGAATTTGATGCGATTCATTTGTTCAGAGAACATCCGGAGTGCAGCCGTATGTATAAGTCTGAGGACAAGATGAAAGTGATTCTGCCCTACATGATTAAGCGGGAAGTAAAAATAAAGATGAATAAAAACAAAAAAGATAAAAAGTAAAAATGTCAGTCTGAAGATTTCAGGCTGGGGAAAAGAGGATTGCCATGCATGAATTGGGCGTTGTCTTTCATGTCATTGAAAGTGTGGAAAATATTGGAAAAGAGAACCAGTTGACAAAGGTGGCATCCGTAACCCTTGAGGTGGGGGAGGTATCCGGTGTGGTGCCTTCCTACCTGACGGATTGCTGGAAATGGGCGGTGGAGCGCAGCGATTTCATGAAAGGCGCCGCCCTTCATTTTGAAAAGATTCCGGCGGTGACATTCTGTGAGGACTGCAAAGAAGAATATCCCACGGTAAAACATGGGAAAACCTGCCCCCGCTGCGGCAGCGGCAACACATACCTTTTAAGGGGGAATGAATTTGTGATTAAAGAGATAGAGGCCTGTTAGACTGGGCCTCTTTTTTATGTGCAGGCCCGCATAGGGAAAAGTACAAACTTTATATGGAAATATGACGGTTTAATTGTTATAATACATTTTAAAGCAGCTCCCTGAAGGAAGGGGCTGGCGGAAAACACTAAAAGTATAGGATTCTGGAGATGAAAGGAATGGCGATATGAAGGGCGTGTGGAAGGCAATTGCTTATTTTATCATGTATTTTGGATTAACAATGATTTTTCAAGTCTTGTTATCTGTAGGATTTATGGCTATAGGTGCAGCGAATGGCCTTAGAGAAGAAGCTTTACTAGCAGAATTTGTAAATAACAATATTTTGGGCATAACCGTTATTTCGGGGATATTGACTGTATTCGTCCTATATATTGTTTTTAAAGTTCGGAAAAAACAAGTCAGGCAGGAATGGAAACTTAATAAATTTACCATTAAAGATGTTGTCTTAGCATCTGTTACGGCATTTTCATTTTCTTTCCTATTTGCCTTATGTACATATAATGTTTCTATGGAAAACTCATTGATGATATCCAAGTCAGTTGATTTTTATTCCCGGATATTCCCGATGCTTGGGATTGTATTAATGGCAGCCAATTTATTAATAATAGCTCCTGCTGCGGAGGAGATTGCACTTAGAGGAATTATTTATACAAGAGTTGAAAAAACCACAAACCCTGTTATAGCTATAATAGTGAGTTCTGCTTTATTTGGGGCAATGCATTTCGTTGCCGGCGGAGTTGTACTGGTGATTGGCGCAATGCTTATGGCATTGGTTTTTGGATATTTATTCTATAAATTTGAATCTCTATGGGTGTGTATGATAGCTCATGCTGCTGCGAATTTGCCGGAATTTATTCTATACAGTAAACCAGATATTTCCGGCGGTATGTTCTGGGGACTGATACTGTTATTTGTGTGTTTATTTCTTGCAGGTATATATGTTATTCAAAAGACAACTCAAAGTGATAAAAATTTCCTTAATCAATCAAAATAAATCTGATGTTTTCCAAAAATCACATCGTCCATGGAGGACTGGATATAGGCAATAGCCCCCTCTTTATCTCTGTCCCGGATAAAGGTCCAAAGCCTGTAATTGCTTTCGTAGAGCGTAGGGATGCCGTAAAGGATGCAGAACCGTTCCCACAGGGTAAACACAGGGGGGCGGAAAGACTGCATAATCAGGGGCATCAGGGTGTTACCGGAAACCAGGGAAAATGCGTGCTGAAAGGCAAAAGCGGCGCCTGCTGCCTCTGTGGCATCGGCGGCATTTTTGATAGCTTCTATTTTTTCCAAAAGCAGGGCAATTTCACTGTCCGTGATAGAAGGGATACAAAGCTGTACGGCTAAAGTGTCAAGGGCAATGCGGATTTCTAAAATAGAGCGGATTTCACTGCTCTTTAATCTGCCCCCACGGTAATTCATAATAGCAAGGAGGGTGTCAATGGTGCCTTTCTGGCGGTAGTCCGCAACGAAGGTGCCGCTTCTTGATTTTACTGTGAGGAAGCCCTTTTTTTCCAGCTCCCGGATACCGCTGTTTACCACGGCACGGCTCACCTGCATCTCCTCTGCGAGCTGCCGCTCCGGGGGGAGTTTTTCTCCGATTTTCAGTTTCCCCGATAAAATCAGTTCTTCAAATTGGTTTACAAACAGTTCCCGCAGGGAGGGGGAACTGATTTTCTGAAATTCCATATGGTTCTCCTGACTGTTATTTGTGTTTTGGTGTTATTGGGTACTGAGGAAAATTTTCCTGCCATTCCTCAAAATTCATAACTGCAAAATCAGATAATATTTCACGTTTCACTTCTCCAAATTTTTCAAAATTGTGGGGAAGCTGTTTGCTGATTTTATTTCGGAAAAGTTTGCGCATTTTTGCATCCATAAGTTCACTTTCAATTAAGAGACAATAGGAAATTTTCTTTTCTTTTTCGTTTAATTTACATGCCCATAACCAGAATAAACTGCTGACAAATTTTTTTGCCATATCTTTACAAAACTTATCTCTGTTTCTTGTAAGTTTTTTATGAAATAATTCTTTATTAGATGCATAATTCACATTAGAATTCTTAAATTCTAAGAAAAGAATATTTTGTTCTATTATGATAAAATCAACATTATATTGCAGTTCGGGGATGCAATGTGACAGCTCTTCAATTTGAACCACATTTTCCGCTTTCGTGAAATCAAATAGGAAATTATGGTTTTCATCTTCGTATATTTTTTCCATAGTTAATCTGTCATTCCTTTAGTGTAGGCTAAGTCCAATAGTTTTTCATCAGCCTGAATTAATTTATTAGCTGTAATATTTCCAAAAACAGTGCTGCTTTCCGCGCAAATTTTATTCTCATTTCGCTGAAAGGAATGGAAAAGAATATGGTCATTTTTTCCCTTTTTTAATTCAAAATATTTAGCCAGATTATAGCTGTGGGTTGCAAGGATAATCTGGATGTGGTTTCTTTGCAGCTCCAGCAAAATATCTGCAAGCGTGGGGAGTAATTCGGGATTGATATTAGTTTCCGGTTCATCCCACAGTAATATGCTTCCTGGCTGCAGCAAGCCGTTTCTTATAAGTTTCCACAAGAGGGCAAATTTTCGGAAACCCTCCGCTTCCATTTCAAAATCAATTTTAAATCCATCTTTTTTTCGGACTAAAAATTTTTCATTTTCATACACAACTTCTCCGCCGATAACATTACTGATAATGTCCAGAAGTTTTTTTTCAAAATCTGCCGGTTTTCTAGTTTCTGGCAATTGTGCGTTTTGTATGATATCAATTTGGACATTTTCAAAGGGTAAATCATATTTTTCATACAGCGAAATCAGTCCTTTGGAATGTGACAGCATTTCCATTACGGGAATGTATAACACATCATTAGTTTCATTGACACATAATTTTTGCCCGTTTTCCATAAGCCAGCAGCTTTCTATTTTACCATTTTCCATTTGGTACTCAATGAAAATGTTCGGTACACAATCGGTATTGTCATTGTGTTTCCGGATATATTTATTATCTAAAACATCCTGTTTTTTATCATGGCATGTATCATAGATTGATTTTAAAAATATTGTTTTTCCACTGCCGTTTTCACCGATTATGATGTTTATGCCATCTGACAATTCCAGATTAAAATTTACAAAAACGGCAATGTTAGAAAGCTTTATTTTTTTGAGTGTCATGGTATCCCCTTTCAATACACGTGGATTTTTTCTGGGGAATCGCTGATTAAATCACAGATTTCCTAAAAATAATAGTAACACACCTAAGTACAAAGTACAATTCTCTTTTCCGTTTCTTTTGGAGTCACAGCATCCTGTCGGAAAGTCATTTAACTGTAACTTTTTTCTGCTATAATAGAAAAAATAAAATGTAAAAGGAAGTAGGCTATGGAGGATATATATTATATTGAAGATGACCCGGATATTGCAAATATGGTAAAAGAATACCTGGAGCAGAAAAATTTCAGGGTAAAGATATGGGGGACTTTTGCAGAGGCAAAGTGCGCTTTAAAAAAACATGTGCCCGCACTTATTTTGCTGGACTGGAATATGCCGGACGGCCGGGGGGACGGCATGTGTCAGTATTTGCGCAGAAACTGGAAAGAACTTCCGATAATTTTTCTCACGGTCCGGGGGGATTCCCAGGATATTGTTTCCGGTTTTCAGAACGGGGGAGACGACTATGTGGTAAAGCCCTTTGAACTGGAAGTATTGTATTCAAGGATACTGGCATTGCTGCGCAGGGCCGGCAATGGTGCAAAACAGTATCTTTCCTGTGATGGAATTGAAATGGATTTAAACCGCAGGAGCGTTTCCTGCCATTCTAAGGAAGTGGATGTAAGCCCGGCGGAATATGAGCTTCTTTTGTATTTGATGGAAAATAAGGGAAAGACTTTGACCAGAGAAAGAATTTTAGAACAGATATGGGATGTGAAGGGAAACTATGTGAACAATAACACCCTGACAGTTACCATGAAAAGGCTGAGGGATAAACTCTGCCAGCCCGCCTGTATTAAAACAGTGAGGAGTGTGGGTTACCGGATGGAGGATAAAATATGAGCGGAAGGAAGCATGTTTTCATTACTTTGGGATTTGCCCTGTCCCTTAGCCTGATTGCCTCTGCCGTCTCTGTCATGCTTGTCTCTTTCTATGACAGCAGGCATCAATTTGACCTGCTGAGTGCGGTATGCGGGGAGATCGTGGAGCGGGAGCCGGAAACAAAACAAGTGGTTTCCGGGGTGCTAAAGGAATATGCACAGGGAAATGTCCGGGCGGAGGATGATTTTTTATCCCTGTTGGGATACCATATTTCCGATTTTTCACGTATGTCCGGGGGATGCAGAGTATTGTCTGCGGCCGCAGGGTTTTTAACAGGTTTTTTTCTTTTTATCTTTACTTATTTATTTCGGAACAGGGCGGAGGCGAAGAGGATTTGTTCTTTGGCAGATTATCTGGAACAGGTGAATACAAAAGGTGCGCCAATTCTCTCCGATTCCGGGGAGGATGAGTTTTCAAAGCTGAAAGATGAAATATATAAGACGGTGACATCTCTCTATCACACAAGAGATGAGGCGGTGCAGGCAAAGAATGATTTTGCGGAAAACCTGTCCAATATTGCCCACCAGATAAAAACTCCAATCACTGCCATTTCCCTGTCTCTTCAGATGATGAAGCAGGAGCTTGGCGGGAATCAATTCAAGCGGATGGAAAAACAGCTTTTGCGGCTGACCCGTTTAGAGGAAGCCCTGTTGGTATTATCCCGGATGGATGCCGGGACTTTGGTTTTGGAAAAGAATGAGACAGATGTTTTTACCATCCTTGTCCTTGCAAAAGATAATTTACAGGAATTATTCGCAGACTCCGGGGCGTCCATAGAGATACCGGAACTTGGGGAAATGGTGGTGTCTGTGGATTTGGACTGGACCATGGAAGCCTTTATGAATCTGATGAAAAATTGTATGGAGCACAGCAATGGCGGAAAGATTCACTGTTCCTATGGGCAAAATCCTTTCTATACGGAAATCCTTATCTGGGATGAGGGGGAAGGATTTTTAAAGGAGGACATCCACCATCTTTTTGAACGGTTTTATCGGGGGAAAAATGCAAATGAAGGGGGTATAGGAATCGGATTGGCTTTGTCAAAGGAAATTATTGAGAGACAAAACGGGACGATACGGGCAAAAAACAGGGTAGGAGGGGGCGCCCTGTTTGAAATCCGCTTTTACCGTCACTGAGTTGTAACTTTCCACTGTTATACTGTTAAACATAGAAAGTTCTAAGGAAAGGGGACAACAAAATGGAGATTTTAAAATGCGAAGGAGTAAAGAAAGTATACGGATCCGGGGGAAGTCAGGTGGAGGCGTTAAAGGGAATTGACCTGTCTGTAAAGAAAGGGGAATTTGTGGCAATTACCGGGGCCTCCGGCTCCGGGAAATCCACCCTTATGCATATTCTTGGCAGTGTGGATTTGCCCACAGAGGGAAAGGTCATGATAGACGGGACGGATATTGCCCGGTTAAACCAGACCCAGGCGGCGATTTTCAGGCGGAGGAAGGTGGGGCTTATCTATCAGTTTTATAACCTGATTCCCACTCTTACCGTGGAGAAAAACATACTTATGCCTTTAGCCCTGGATAAGAAAAAGCCAAACAGGGAATTTTTTAATAAAATTGTGGCTTCCCTTGGGATTGAGGATAAACTTTCCGCCCTGCCGGGACAATTATCCGGGGGGCAGCAGCAGAGGGCAGCCATTGCCCGATCCCTGATTTACCGCCCAGCGCTTATCTTAGCCGATGAGCCTACAGGGAATCTGGACCAGAATAATTCCAAAGAGATTATGGATATGCTGAAACTTTCAAATCGCAATTTAGATCAGACGATTTTGCTGATTACCCACGATGAAAAGGCGGCCCTGGAAGCGGAACGGGTGATTACGGTTGAGGATGGGCGCATTATCAGTGATGAGAGGAGGAAATAGATATGTGGAAAGATTATGTATCCGGTTATATCAAAAATAACCGTTCCTCTGTTTTGGCTATCCGGCTGTCCGCATTTATTTCAGCCCTGCTTTTATCCCTTTTATGCGGACTGTTTTATAATGCCTGGAAGTATGAGGTTGAGAGGATTGTGCTGGAGGAAGGGGGCTGGCAGGCCCGGATTATAGGGGAGCTGAATCAGGAAGATATTGATTTTATTCAAAATTTTGCAAACGTAAAAGAAGTCAGGGCAGGGGAAAATAAAGAAGGGGAGTGGGAAACAGATATTTATTTTTATAAGTACGGAAGGGTTTTTTCAGATATGCCCCGTATTGCAGACCAGGTTCATGTTCCCCGGGAAAAGGTGATATATAACTATGAACTTTTGGCCTTGTATCTCCTTAGGGGGGAGGGGGATACTGCCCCAAGGCTGCTGTTTCCTATATATCTTTTGATACTGGCCCTGGCGTCCCTTTCCCTGATAATCATTATACACAATGCCTTCGGGTTTTCTATGGAAGCAAGAATCCATCAGTTTGGCATTTTTAAAAGTATTGGGGCTACACCAAAGCAGATCAGAACCTGTCTTTTGCAGGAGGCGGCAGCACTCTGTACCCTGCCGGTATTCTTTGGAAGCCTTCTTGGCATAGCAGGAAGCCTTGGGCTGATCCAGGTAATAGATGTTCTGGCGCGTGATATCCCGGGACGCCATCAGTCCATGCCGGGCTATCACCCCCTGGTTTTTCTCTTTACGATGTTTATTACCATTGTCACCATATGGATTTGTGTATGGATTCCTGCCAGAAAATTAAGCAGGCTGACGCCTTTAGAGGCAATCAAAAACAGGGGGGAATTAGGATTAAAACGAAAAAAGAATTCCCCCATTCTATCCCGCTTTTTCGGGGTGGAAGGGGAACTGGCGGGGAACGCTCTAAAAGCCCAGAGGAAAGCCCTGCGGACGGCGTCCTTGTCCCTTATCTTTTCTTTTCTGGCATTTACGATTATGGAGTGCTTCTTTTCCCTTTCCGGGATTAGCACCAGGGAAACTTATTTTGAAAAGTACCAGAATGTGTGGGATATTATGGTAACGGTAAGGGATGCTAAGGTGGAGAACTTTAAAGAAACGGAAAAAGTACAGGGGCTTGCCGGGGTAAAAAGCGCCATTGTGTACCAAAAGGCCAGGGCAAAAAGAGTGATTACAGAGGAAGAAATGACGGAGGAAATGAAGTCTTTCGGCGGTTTCTCCCATGCATCTTTAAAGGACGTAACTCCTGTGGAGGGCGGATGGCTGGTAAATGTCCCCATTGTGATAATGGATGATAACAGTTTTTTAGCATACTGTAAGGAGATTGGGGCAGAGCCGGGGCAGGGGGCCGTGGTATTAAACAGGATCCGTGATGTGACAAACCCGGATTTCAGGCACCCGGATTTTATGCCCTATGTAAAAGAAAGGGGGGTCAGTCTTTTAAGAGGGGCTTTCAAAGAGGAAAAAACAAGGGAGATTCCCGTTCTATCCTATACCGGGGAGGTTCCCGTTTTAAGGGAGGAGTATGCAACCCTTGACTATTATGAACTCGTGCATTTTATCCCAGTATCTCTGTGGAGGGAAATCAAAGAGGAGATAGGGGGAGAGGAAAAAGATTTCTATATCTGTATCCGCGGGGGAGAACATGTGACTTTGGAGGGGCTTTGTGAGCTTCAGGAGGAAGTTGGGCGGATTGTGGGAAGTTATACTGCAGAATCGGAAAACCGTATTCAGGAGTATGAGACCAACAATACCCAGATACAGGGAATGATGGTGATACTGGGAGGATTCTGCGTCCTTTTGGGGATAATCGGGGTTGGCAATGTGTTTTCCAACACCCTGGGGTTTGTGCGCCAGAGGAAAAGGGAATTTGCCAGGTATCTGTCCATTGGAATGACTCCAAAAGAACTAAAAAAAATGTTTGGTATTGAGGCCATGGTAATCGCCCTCCGTCCCGTTCTCATTACCCTTCCCCTGGCAGTATTTGCAGTGGGGTATATGTTAAAATTAAGTTACCTGAAAGGGGAAGAGTTTCTGGCGGAGGCGCCCCTGATCCCAATTTTTATCTTTATGCTGGGGATTTTAGGCACTGTGGCCCTGGCTTACGCTTTCGCCTGGGGGAACCTGAAAAAAATCAGTTTGGCGGAGGTGCTTAAGGATGATACTATGATATAAAAATTGAAAAAGCAGCACAGAAAAACTCTTTTCATGTGGCAGATGTTTTGTTATAATTAATAAAATACTAAAATATTTTAGTTTTAATTAAAAACAGATCGTTTGTGTACCTATGGGGGAGTTTTTTATGGATGTGTTTAAATTCGGGCTGAGCCATTGGAAAAAGTATCTGCCTGCTACAATTTTGGTTCAGCTTATCAGCTTTGCCGCCCTTACGGCGGACCTTATGATACCTATGATATCGGAAATGTTTATCGACTATGTGATATGTAAAAATGTGCCGGACGGCAGGGGGATTTTTTCTTTTCTCCTGGAGGGGAACTACGGGGAAGTTCAAAGCTTTACCTTGTTTCGCTCCCTGACAGTTCTTTTAATGCTGTTTCTCTCCCTGCGTATCTCTTTTGTTTATGGAAAAAATGTGTGGAATGAAAAGCTTGGCTTAAAGCTTGAGACTGATCTGCGGATGAAGACATTTGATAAGCTTCTCACCCTAGACAGCGCTTTAATCGGAGAGTACAATACCGGGGAATTACTCACCATCTTAAATGCGGATACCATTATGTTTAAAGATTTGTTCAGCCGTATTCTTCCTCTGATACTGGACAGCGTGTTTGTACTTTTGGCAAGCGCCCTTTTTCTGGCAGGCATCCATCCCTGGCTTTTGGTTTTCCCGGTGTGCCTGACCCCGGTGTTTGCTGCAGCCCTTATAAAATTCCGGAAGCTTGCCTTTCATGCCTATGGGGTTGCTCGGGAAAATATTTCCGCCATGAATTTAACGGTACAGGAAAATATAGAGGCCGTGCGCCTGGTGCGCTCTTTTACCAATGAAAGTTTAGAGGAGGAAAAGTTTGACAGGGCTAATGGAAAGCTTAAGGATTCCTGTGTCAGCCTGGCCAAACTTTTAGCAAGTTTTGATGTGGCCTTTTCTTCCATAAAACAGCTGGCCTATGTGGGCAGCGTGGGGCTGACCTTAGAGGGAGAGCGGATTTTAAAAGATATTTCCGTGTCCATTCCCTATGGGAAAAAGCTGGGAATCGCAGGGGAGACAGGCAGCGGAAAAGCAGGTGGTTACAGCGGCAAAACACGCCCAGGCCCATGATTTTATAAAAGAGCTCTCGGAAGGCTATGATACCATTGTAGGGGAGCGGGGATATGGGATATCCGGGGGCCAAAAGCAGCGCATCTCCATTGCAAGGGCCCTGCTTAAAAATGCCCCTGCCCTTGTCTTTGACGATTCCACCAGCGCCTTAGACGTAAATACGGAAAAAAATCTTCTTTCGGATATAAGCCGCTATTATCCCGGGAAAACCATGATTATCTCCGCCCACCGCCTTTCTTCCGTGGAAAATTGTGATGAGATTTTGTATATGCAGGAAGGGGAGATAAAGGAGCGGGGAACTTTTCAGGAACTTATGGCCCAAAAGGGACATTTTGCAAAGGTATATCAGATTCAAAAAGCAAGGGACAGGGAAATGTTAGACAGGGAAGGGGAGGAAGATCTGTAATGGCTAAGAGAAATACATATTTTGAAGATGAGGTCGTGATGAAAAAGATAGATATGAAACAGCTTTTCAAGGTGTTTCGGTATATCTGTCCCTATAAAAAAACAGTGGTTCTTGTGGTATTTCTCATGCTGTTTTCCGCAGGAATTTCCATGCTCTCCCCTTTGCTGCTAAAGCAGATTATAAATGTGGTGGTCGTAAAAGAGGATTACCGGATGCTGGCCTTGGTGGTTGTGGGAATGGTTTTTCTGGCATTTTTGGATATCGGAATCACTTTTGTCCACCAGATTCTTTCGGGAATTATGGGCCAGGGGGTGATTGCCTCCATCCGGCAGGATATTTTTTACAAGCTGCAGAAACTTCCCTTTGACTACTTTGACTCCCGGCCGGACGGGAAAATTGTAATCCGGGTGACGGATTATATCAATGATCTGGCTAATTTTTTTGCCAATTACCTGGTGCAGCTTTTGGTTTATATCGCCAAAATATTTATCGTGACTTTTTTTATGCTTTCCATATCCCCGGTTTTAACAGGGGCTGTGTTTCTGGCAGTGCTGCCCATGATGGCCTGCGTTTTTGGACTGAGATACTGTGTCCGTAAGATTTTTCCATCCCACCGGGCAAAAATGGCAAACCGCACCGCATTTTTGGTGGAAACGATTATGGGGGAGAAAATTGTAAAGAGTTATAACCGTTCACAGCTAAACAGGGAAATTTATATAAACGTCCATCAGGACAGTGTGGATACCTGGCTTCGCATTGTAAGGCGCATTCAGTTGAATACCCCCATTGTGGAATTTTTCTGGAATTTGGGCACATTTTTTTATACGGATTTGCCCTGTCCTTGGTTTTACAGGGAAATACGGGGATGGATGCGGGGACGGTGGTGGTATTTACCAGCTATATGAGCCTGTTTTCAGGGCCCTTAACCCAGATAGCTTATATTATCCAGCAGCTTGCCCAGGTGAGTTCCAATTTGGAGCAGGTATTTGACACCATTGATTATCCCCTGGAGATACCTGAGGAGGAGAATGCCATGAATCTGTCCCATATCCAGGGAAAAGTGGATTTTAATCATGTTACCTTTCAGTATGAGGAGGGTATCCCGGTATTGACAGATTTTAATCTTCATGTGAAACCTGGGGAAACGATTGCCCTTGTCGGGCCTACAGGGGTGGGGAAAACTACGATTATCAACCTCTTGACCCGGTTTTATGATGTCACTGCCGGGGAGGTAAAAATTGACGATATCAATGTAAAACAGGTGTCTCTTCACTCCCTGCGAAAGGAAGTGGGGGTGTTGATGCAGGACCCCTTTATCTTTAAGGGAACAGTTTTGGAAAACATACGCTACGGAAGGCCGGAGGCCACAGACCAGGAATGTATGGAAGCCGCAGAGCTGATTCATGCCCAGGAACATATCCTGCAGATGAAGGACGGGTATCACCATATGCTGGATGAGAGGGGGCAGGGCCTCTCCGCCGGGGAGAAACAGTTAATCAGTTTTGCAAGGATAGTACTGAAAAATCCTTCCATTGTTATTTTAGACGAGGCCACCAGCTCCATTGACACGGAGACGGAACAGCTTATAAAAGAGGCTCTGGATAAGATTCTTGCAGATAAAACGGCCTTTATTGTGGCCCACAGGCTTTCCACTGTGCGCAGTGCAGACAGGATACTCTATATTATGGACGGGGAGATAAAGGAACAGGGAAATCATGAAGAACTGATGGCGTTAAAAGGATATTATTACTCTATGCAGTAATGTACAAAAAAACCTCCGGGATTTTGCCCAGGGGTTTTCTTTTGTGTCTCTTTATTTTTCTGCTGCATCCGGTTTCTCAACGGCGGATATGGCTACTTTCTGCATGGGAATACGGCAGTTTTTATTGCTTCCGAATTCTACAATAATGGTGTCGTCGTCTGAGATGTCGATGACTACCCCAAAAAATCCGCTGGTGGTTAAGATGGTGTCTCCCACTGCAAGGTCTGCTAACATGGCGTTTTTCTTCTTCTGCTCCTTCTGCTGGGGGCGAATCATGAAAAAGTACATAAAAACAAACAGCACAATCAGTGAAATTACCATAGAGACATTGGCGGTTGTCTGGCTTAATAAAATTGACATAATTTTTCCTCCTATTTCGCACTTTTTTATTGTACACAAAACTTTAAGAATGGGCAAGGGATTTTATGTTTTTTTTAGTTTTCTTTTTTATTTTGGCCCATACCGTAAAGTTTTTCTTCTTTGTAGGAGGCAAAACGCCCCTGGTCTAAGGCATCTCTGATTTCCTCCATCATGGTATTGTAAAAATAGAGATTGTGCAGCACGCAGAGCCGCATCCCAAGCATTTCCTTTGCCTTTAGGAGATGTCTGATATAGGCTCTGGAATAGCGCCGGCATGTGGGGCAGTTACAGCTCTCCTCAATGGGGCGCATGTCTTTTTGGTATTTTTGGTTAAACAGATTCAGCTTTCCCTGGTTGGTGTAAACGTGGCCGTGTCGTCCGTTTCTGGAAGGATACACACAGTCGAAGAAGTCAACCCCCCGCTCCACGGCCTCTAAAATATTGGCGGGAGTTCCCACCCCCATAAGGTAGGTGGGCTTTTCTTTCGGAAGATGGGGCACCACAGATTCTAAAACCCGGTACATTTCCTCATGGGTTTCCCCCACTGCTAAGCCCCCCACTGCATAACCGTCCAAATCCATCTCCGAGATTTTTTTTGCATGGTCAATGCGGATATCTTCATAAACGGCTCCCTGGTTAATGCCGAAGAGAAGCTGTTCTTTATTGATGGTCTCCTCTAAGCCGTTTAACCTTTGCATTTCCTCTTTGCACCGCAGGAGCCATCGGGCAGTGCGGTCTGCGGAATTCTTAACATATGTCCTGTCCGCTGTGCTGCTGGGGCATTCATCGAAGGCCATGGCGATGGTGGAGGCAAGATGGGACTGAATCTGCATGCTCTCCTCCGGTCCCATAAAGATTTTGTGCCCGTCGATGTGGCAGTTAAAATACACGCCTTCCTCCTTTATTTTCCGAAGCCCCGCCAGGGAAAACACCTGAAATCCACCGGAATCCGTAAGGATTGGTCTGTCCCAGGACATGAATTTGTGAAGCCCCCCCAGCTCATGGATCAGGGTATCCCCCGGCCTAACATGGAGGTGGTAGGTGTTTGACAATTCCACCTGGGTTTTAATCTGTTCCAAATCTTCCGTGGACACTGCGCCTTTAATTGCCGCTGCGGTTCCCACGTTCATAAACACTGGGGTCTCTATGGTGCCGTGGACAGTTTCAAACTGCCCCCGTTTGGCCCTGCCCTCCTGGGTCAATATACGATATTTTGCCATGAAAGTTCCTCTTTTCTCTGATTTGTGTTATAATGTACACATTGTTACAAAATTTCTGATTTTATTATAAAGTAACATTGATTTGAGAGATTGTCGATAGTATAATTCTATATTATTGACTTTTTTATGACAACAGGGCCGTAACGTGGGGTTATACCTTTAAAGCCGGGTGTAAAAAGAGATATGTACAAAAAAGGAGGAATTTCCTATGAAGGGAAAGATGGGGAAGAGGAAGCTGCTTCAGAAAATGGTATATGTTTTTATACTTCTTTTAGCGATTATCGTTTTGTTTCAGTGGTTTACGGTACAAAACAGAAAAAGGATGGTGGAGCGGAATAAAAATTATGCGGCGGATTCTGCAAGGCAGACGGCAACCCGGATTGACGAAGAGATGGACAATGCCTTAAAGCTTATCAGCACTTACGCCTATTTTTTTGGGGAGAGCCTTTCCGAGCCTAAGGTCACGGCGGAGATGTTAAAGAAAATGGAAGAAAATTCCTGGTATGACGCATTGATCTTTACTGACAAAAACGGGGTGGATCATGCCTCCGACGGACGGACTGTGGATGTGGCGGACCGGGAATTTTTTACGGAGGGCATGAGAGGGGAAAGCGGCACTTCCATTATTTTTGACCCACGTTTTTTTGATGAGGCAATGGCTTGCTTTTATGCCCCGGTGCGCTGTAACGGAGAGATTATCGGTGTTCTAAGGGGAGCATATCTGGCGGAGGAATATTTAAAAAATATGCTTGCCACCACTTATTTCGGGGAGAGGGCGGATGTGTATTTCTGCACTTCCGACGGGATGGTGATTGCAAGTTCTGACGACGAGAGCCATGAGGGAAATTTATTGGAGATTCTCCTTGAGTCCGGTGTGATAGACCAGGATACGTCTAATGAGGCCATGGAGATATTTGAATATGGCGGGGAGGGGACTTTTATCTGTGATTCCCGCAGTAAAACCGACAATATCTGTGTCAGGAGCCTGGCTCAAAGCGGATATGTCCTTGTGCAGACATTTCCCAAGAATGTTACCCAGAAAATGCTATGGGATGAGAACATTGTGGGAATCCAGCTGGAGGCAATGCTTATCGGCCTTTTTGTCATTTATATTATTGCACTGCTTCTTCGGGCGGGACAGGAAAAGAAAGTCTTAGAACATGAGAACCGGGAGATGGGATATATTATCGACGGCATCAATACCTTGTTTTCCCGTTTTGCCATGGTGGATTTGGAGACGGGGAGATACCGCTATCTTGCGGATACAAGGCCCGAGGGCAGTTCTATTTCCGTCAGCGGGGATTACCAGGATTTGGTGGAGCATTTGTGCTCGATTATGATAGAGGAGTCAGAGCGGAAGGAACTGATGCATTTTCTGGAAAAGGAAACTGTGGTAAAAGCTATGGAGGGCCATGAGGATTTGCGTTTTGAGTGCCATGTTCAGAGAAGCGGCCACCCAGAGTGGGAGCACATGAATATTATGTGCCTGGAACGAAAAGAGGGCAGGGCAAGTAAAATTTTGTTCAGCCGTCAGAATATCACAGAGGTAAAGGAGAGAGAGCTTAAGATTCAGGCGGAGATGTCTTTGGCGAACCGCAAGGAAAGGCAGTATCAGATAGCCATTACCTCCAATGCCATTTGTACCTTTGAATTTAACCTTACCCAGGACTTAATTGAAGAAGATATTACCAGGATGCTGGAGGGCAGACAGATTTCCATGGTGGAGCGCACAGGGCTTAAGGTTCCCTGTAAAGCGTCCCAGTGGCTGGAGCGCTGGAAAGAGTTTGTGCTGGAGGAATCCAGGGAGGATTACACGAAAACGGCAAATGTAGAGTATTTGAAAGAATGTTTTGAGGAGGGGATTGCGGAGGTTAACCTTGAGTACTGGTACAGGGATTCCCTGGAGAGGGAAACCTGTGTGAGGCAGTCTTTCCTTATGACAAAGGATGACATTACAGATGATATTTTAGTTATGGTGGTGACAAAAGAGATTACGGAAAGTGTGAGAAAACAGAAAGAGCAGACCCAGGCGCTGCAGGATGCGCTGATGCAGGCCCAGCATGCCAACCGTGCAAAGACCACGTTCCTCTCCAATATGTCCCACGATATCCGCACCCCTATGAATGCCATTATCGGGTTTACAACCATTGCAGTGACCCATATTCAGAATCAGGAGCAGGTGAAAGACTGCCTGCAGAAAGTGCTCTCTTCCAGTAACCATCTTTTAAGCCTGATTAACGATATTCTTGATATGAGCAGGATTGAGAGCGGCAAGGTGCAGATTAAAGAGCAGGAGTGCAATATTTCCGAGATGATGCACAACCTGGTGAATATTATACAGCCCCAGGTAAAGGCAAAGCAGCTTGAGCTTTTTATCGACACCTTTGAGGTGGCAAATGAGGATGTGATTGCAGACGCCCTGAAATTAAACCAGGTGTTTATCAACTTATTGAGCAATGCGGTGAAGTATACTCCGGCAGGGGGGACCATTACCTTCCGGATTATCCAAAAGACCACATTCCGCCACGGGTACGGGGATTATGCCTTTGTGATAAAGGATAACGGTATGGGAATGTCAAAGGAATTTGTAGAACATATTTTTGAACCTTTTGAGCGGGAGACCAGCGTTACCCAGTCCGGCATCCAGGGGACAGGCCTTGGTATGGCAATCACCAAAAATATTGTGGAGATGATGAACGGAACCATTTCCGTAGCAAGTGTGCCGGGCAGCGGAAGCGAGTTTACAGTGGAGCTAAGCTTAAAACTTCAGGATATAGAGAAAAATGCAGAGCAGATTAAGGAACTTCACGGTTTGCGGGCCCTGGTGGTGGATGATGATTTTAATACCTGCAGCAGTGTGAGCAAAATGTTAGGACAGCTTGGCATGCGCTCCGAGTGGACCACTTCCGGCAGGGAGGCAGTGTTCCGGGCCCAGGCAGCCCATGACGAGGGAGATTCTTACCACACCTATATTATTGACTGGCAGATGCCGGAGCTCAGCGGCGTGGAGACAGCCAGAAAAATCCGAAAAGCTGTGGGGGAGGATGTGCCTATTATTATCTTAACAGCCTATGACTGGACAGATATTGAGGAGGAGGCAAAAGATGCAGGCGTCACGGCATTCTGTGCGAAACCCCTCTTTATGTCCGACTTAAAATCCGCCCTTCTTGCAGCAAATAATCTGGGAGAAAAGGAGGAAAAAGCTGCTGCCTGGACTTTAGCGGATTTTTCCGGAAAACGGGTGCTTTTGGTGGAGGATATTGAGTTAAACCGTGAGATAGCGGAGGTTATACTCACGGAGGCAGGATTTGTGGTGGAGTCTGCTCCGGATGGAACCGACGCTGTGGCAATGGTGGAGAAATCGGAAGAGAATTATTATGACGTGGTTTTAATGGATGTTCAGATGCCTATTATGAACGGCTATGAGGCCACAAGAACCATAAGGAATATGGACAGAAAGGATGTGAAGGAGCTGCCCATTATCGCCATGACAGCCAACGCCATGGAGGAGGATAAGGAAGCAGCCATAAAACATGGAATGAATGCCCATATATCAAAGCCGCTTGACATGGATGTTTTTATCCGTGTGCTGGGGCAGTATGTGAGTAAATAGAAATGATGAGTAAAGTATTGATTATTGAGGATGATGAAATCTTAAACGCAGGATTGTGCTATAATCTGCAAAAAAGAGAGATGGAGCCCTATCCTGCCCACACCATAGAGGAGGCAAAAAGATTATTGAGGGAAGATTCCTATGATTTGATTTTGCTGGATATAAATCTGCCGGACGGAGACGGGTTTCAATTTGCAAAGGATATTCCCGGCCAGTATGATACACCCTTTATTTTTCTTACTGCCCATCATTTAGAGGACGAAGTTATTGCAGGGTATCATCTGGGGGCAGATGACTATATCACAAAACCATTTCACATTAATATTGTGATGGAAAAAATACAGGCTGTATTAAAAAGGTGCAAAGGAAGGGAAGAAAATACACTGTATGTCTGCGGAAATCTCACGATTGATTTCAAGAACCGTACAGTGAGAAAGAGAGGGGAGATTCTTTCCCTCACCCCAACAGAATTTGACCTTCTCCAATTTTTCTGTAGGAATCGAAAACAGATTTTGACAAAGGAAGTTTTACTGGAAAATATATGGGACAGTAAAGGAAATTATGTGAACGAACACACCTTATCTTTGAACATCAGCCGTTTAAGGAATAAGATTGCCGACAGTGAATCCGGATATATCAAAACCATTTATGGCATGGGATATAAATGGATTGGAGCAGGGGAAATAGAATGATTTGTTTTTTGTTGGGGCTTGTATTTCTCATGGGAATTTTAAATATCTTCTGCTATCTGTATTTCCGCAGGAGGTTTGTGGTTTTTTCAGAAGAGATTCTGCGCAGCGCCCAGAGGATTATGGGACAGGAAAAAGAGTTGACACAACATAATAGGGAAACCCTCGCATCCAAAGTGGTTATGGAGTTAGAGAAAGTGGAGGAGATTGTTTCAAACCGTCTGCGGGAAAGTGAGGGGGAGAAGGAGAAGCTGCAGCGGACAATTTCCGACATATCCCATCAGTTAAAGACTCCACTTTCCAATATCTCCATGTATCATGACATGATTGCTGATCCGAAACTTACAAGTGATGAATCGGAAAAGTTTATGGAAATTATCAGGCAGCAGTTGGAAAAGCTGGAGTTTCTCATTGATTCCCTGATTAAGTCATCCCGTTTAGAGAGCGATATGATTCACCTGAATATAGAAGACAGCAGTATTTTTTACACCTTAAAACTGGCAGTGAATGGAATTGTACAGAAAGCAGACAAGAAAGATATTGATATTTCTATTCACTGTCCGGCAGGGATAAAAGTTCCCCATGATGTCAAGTGGACAGCGGAGGCCATTGAAAATATTTTAGATAATGCAGTAAAATATACACAGCAGCGGGGAAATGTCTCTATCCATGTTGTCTCCGGGGAAATGTATACAGAGATTAAAATAAAGGATACGGGGAAGGGAATACCTCCGGAACATTACAATGATATATTTAAGAGATTTTATCGGGAGAAATCTGTAGTAAGGGATGAGGGACTGGGATTAGGGCTTTACATTGCCAGAAGCATAATTGTCCGTCAGGGAGGGCATATTATCGTTCGTTCTGCAAAGGGGAAGGGTTCCTGTTTCTCTTTGTTTCTCCCCTGCAGAAAGAGGATGTAATTGTATCGATTTTGATATCATTTTATAAAAAATTGATACAGGATTGGTAGAATTTCCTTTTAGAATGGAAGTATAAAATAAAGGAGATGTCAACCATGAAGATATTGCAGACAAATAATCTTACAAAATATTACGGTGCCGGGCCTGTATTGGTAAAAGCACTGGACGGAGTTACTCTGGAAATTGAAAAGGGTAGTTTTACTGCGATTGTGGGAACTTCCGGTTCCGGGAAAAGTACTCTGCTTCACATGCTGGGAGGGTTGGATACACCTACGGGGGGAAGCGTTGTGGTGGATGGAGAAGAATTGAGGGGAATGGAGAGAAATGAGCTCACCATTTTCCGCAGGAGGAAGATTGGTTTTATTTTTCAGAATTACAATCTCCTTCCCCATTTGACGGTGTATGACAATATTGTTCTGCCAATGGAATTGGACGGGAGAAGTGTGGATACACACTATTTAAATGATATTGTGACTTCCCTGGGTTTAGATGATAAACTTCAGAGAAGACCAAACAAATTGTCCGGCGGGCAACAGCAGCGGGTAGCCATCGCCAGGGCATTGATAACCAAACCGGCCATTATTTTGGCGGATGAACCTACAGGAAATCTGGACAGCCACACCAGCCATGAGGTTTTGGGACTTCTTTGCACTGCAGGCAGAAAATTCCATCAGACCATCGTGATGATTACCCATAATGAAGAGATTGCCCAGATGGCAGACCGTTGTCTTCGTATCGAGGACGGCCGCATTGCAGAAAGCAGGTGGTAAATATGAAACTGGATTCAAACAATAACAGGGGAATTATTTACCGCATTGCAAAAAGCAATTTGATGGGGAATAAATTATATAGTTTATTTGCATTTTTATCCATTTTTCTATCGGTGGCCTTTGTGAGCACTATGATTCTATTTCTCCAGGGCACGCAGACAGTGGAAAAACGTATGCTGGACAATATGCAGCATGTGATGTTTATGAATGTGTCTGAGGAACAGATGAAACATATTCAGGCAGACCGGAGAACAGAAATTATGCTTCCCTACAAGTCAGGGGAGGAGACGTTTCAGATGGAAGGGGTAACATACAGTTTTACCTATCTGCCCAGCCAGGAGGACAAAATACAGACTTATGTTTTGGCGGAGGGGAAAGAGCCGGATGCGTATAATGAGATTGTTGTAGATGAATATTTTATGGAGAGTATGGGACTGGAATGCAGCATTGGCACAAAGCTCCTGCTTTATACGGGGGATGGGCAGGAAGAATTTGTCATATGCGGATATGCTAAGAAAGAAAATCCCATGTCTGTAAACACGATATATGTTTCCGGAGAGTTTGCAAACCGAAGCAGACAAATGAAGGATATTGGGTATACAGCTCTTGTGCGGATTGTGGATGCATCTTATTTGGAAGCCTCCGCTTTTGAGACTATCGTTTATGAAATGGCAGCAGACTATGGAATCAAAAGAGTGGATGTAAATATCAACGGGAAGTTTGAAGAACATCTCCGTGAAGGCAGTACCCTGATGTATGTTACCCTTTTTGTGTCAGTGGTTATATTAGCCGCCAGCGCCATTGTTATATACAGCATCTTCTATCTTTCTGTGACGTCACGCACACAGCAGATTGGCCAGCTTCAAACCATAGGAATGACCCAGAGACAGATCAAAAGCATGGTGCGCTGGGAAGGTTTTTTATTATGCGGCATATCTATTCCCGTGGGACTGCTTTTGGGAGGGTTTTTGGCGTATTTCCTGGAAGGGGATGGATGGAATCTTGTGAATTATTTTATTGTAATGGCAGTGGTTGGAACTTTTGATCTTTTAACGGTGCAGATCTCTCTTAGAAAACCGGCAAAGCTTGCCGCACTTGTCGCCCCTGTGGAAGCGTCAAGAGGTTTTTTGGGGGAAGATAATTGGAAAGAGGATGTAAGGGAGCACAAAAGGCTGACAGCCTTTGTGATGGCAGAAATCGGCCAGGGAAGAAATAGTAAAAAGCGAAGGATTATGACCGCTTCCCTCGGATTTGGCGGAATCATTTTTATGTTGGCATCCTCTTACCTGTGTGCTTGGGACGAAGACGCCTACTCAAGACAGGAGGAATTTGAGGATGCAGAATATGTGGTATCCTACCGCTATAATGCCCATAACCCTTTGGCATATGGGCCGACGGAAATGCAGCTTGGGGGCCATTTAAGTGAAGGCCTGAAAAAAGAGCTGGAAGGGATTCCCAATGTGGAATCTGTAAAAGAGTCACACAGTGCCTTTGGCAGCATTGAATTTCAGGGTGCTACCTGGGTGCAGGGGTTTCATTTTTTGACAGAGGATTCCCGGGAATATTTTGACCTGAATGTGGAGGGGAATGGCAGTTATGAATATCTCGCCAAGCACGATGGAATAGTCGTTACAAACAGTGAATTCTATGAGGGAATCAACGGTGTTACTCTGGATGTGGGGAACAGATTGACGTTTCGGTGGTTTGACGGAGAAGAACATTCCAGAGAGTTTGAGATAGCGGCGGTAACGAAAGATTCAGTTCCAGGGAACGGCGGCAATGATTTTTACATGACGGACAAGACAGCAGAAAAATTATGGGGCAGTATGAATACAACCGATGCTCTGCTGATATCTGCATTAGAGTATGAAACAAACGGGGACCAGGTGGAACAGGATATCAGCGCTGTCATTGAGCCATACACAGATTTATCTCTCGACACACTTAGGGAGCACATTCAGGATGACGCTTTCAATATACAGAAAATAAAAATCCAGATTTATGGGATTTCTGCCTTTCTTATTCTGTTTAGTATTTTAAATCTCATTAACATGGTGATTGGAAATCTGGCAACAAGGAAAAAGGAACTCTCCATGTTGGAATCTATCGGAATGGAAGAAAGGCAGATTAGAAAAATGCTGTTCTGGGAATGTATTCAGCTTGTGTTTCCGGCTATTTTCATAACACTTGTCCTTGGAGGAGCCTGCGGATATGGTTTTGTTTATTTCTTGAAACAGTTAGCCGGCTATATGGTATACAGATTTCCCATTATTCCAAGTTTGCTGTATGTGTTAGGCGTAATTTTAATACCTGTGGCAATCTCATATGTTTCTTTGAAAGCACAAAACAAGACTTCCCTGGTGGAACGGATGCGGTATGTGGATTAAAATTTAAGGCGGATAAAGTATGAAAATTATCATTTCACCTGCGAAAAAAATGAACAGGGATACCGATTCCTTGGAAGTGAGGACTTTGCCTGTTTTTCTGGACAAAACAGAGATATTGATGAAGTGGATGAAAGGGCTTTCCAGAGAGGAGGCAAAGGCGCTGTGGAAATGCAATGACAAGCTGACGGATTTAAACTTCGCACGTTTTGCCGGCATGGACCTGGGCCAGGGCCTTACGCCGGCAGTGATTTCCTATGAGGGAATCCAGTACCAGTATATGGCTCCCTCTGTCATGGAGGAAAGACACCATGATTACATACAGGAAAATCTTCGGATTCTTTCCGGGTTTTACGGGGTGCTAAAGCCCTTTGACGGCGTGGCGCCCTACCGCCTGGAGATGCAGGCGAAGGCACAGGTAAATGATTGTAAGGATTTGTATGAATTTTGGGGGGAGGAGATTTACAGGGAACTGACAACAGAAGACTCTGTCATTTTAAATCTTGCATCAAAAGAGTATTCCAAATCGGTGGAGCCTTATCTGACAAAAGAGGATATGTTCGTGACCTGTGTGTTTGGGGAGTGGAAGGAAGGGAAGGTGATCCAAAAAGGCACTATGGCAAAGATGGCCAGGGGTGAGATGGTTAGGTTTCTGGCGGAAAGGGATGCCGGATGCCCGGAGGATGCGAAGGCCTTTGACAGGCTGGGATATGGTTTTAGGGAGGAGCTGTCTGCGGACAGGGAGTATGTGTTTTTGAAGGAGGGGTAAGATGGATGCTATATCAAACCACTTCTGGTCCAATGTGCCAACTCCGTGGTGAAAAGTGAAAAGCATCCTGAAATCCGCAACCGCTATCTCCGCTTAAGGAAACGCCGCAGTCACAAGAAAGCAGTCATTGCAATAGCAAGAATACTTCTAACAGCATTATACAACATGCGGTAGTCTTTTTGTCAAGAAAAGCGGCTATGAAAAGTCCTGTTTACACCATCTCATTTTTATTAAATTCTATTTTCTCATCCAGTTTTATCTTATGTTCCTGTAGCTGCGCAATCTGTTCATTGAGCGTCTGCCGGTGCTGCACCAGCATTTCCATCCTCTCAGAAAGGGGGGGAGCACCTGCGGCCCGCTGTTTCCCTGTGCGGGAAACCCATATACTGGAAATTCTGCACTGCCTTTCACGGGAGTTTGACAGTTTCATATTTCAAAAAATCCTTACAGGCCTTATAAAGCCTGACTTTTTTATGTCAAA
>NZ_RAZG01000071.1 GCF_003612565.1 Roseburia sp. 1XD42-69
GCCCTAATAAATGCCTTAAAACAGCTAATTAAGAAACAGGGGCATCATTTATAAAGTTGTAAAGTAGTGTATACGAAATTATATATCCATATTTTTTCATTGCTGCATCCACTGGTCTATTCCCTTGAACCACTTCCTCTATTTCATCTCGAAATTCTTCAAATCTCTGCTCATATCCCGACGGCAATTCTTTGGTCACATCATCAAATAATTCCATTTGTTCATATCCATCGGTTTCAGAAAATTCATCCTCATCCATCACAAATGTCCGCCCCACATAATCTTTCAACAGCCGGCCTGCTCTTCCTCTCAAATTAGCCATCTCATAATTGGTTAGCTCTTGCGAATCTTTCTTTTTAATGATATAAAGATGTGGATTTCTAATAAAAACATTCTGTGCTGGTAAATTTACCCCTTGAAGTAACGTAGTGGTACACACAACATTCTTTACTAATTTATCTGCTATAGCCTTTTCAAGGGTCCTCCGCACATGCATTGGTAATTTCCCATGATGGTATGCTACTCCCTTGGAAAGAGTTTGACAAAGCGAATAATTATCTCTAATTGTTGTTTGGTAATATTGTATAAGTTCCTCAACAGAACCGTTTTCTTTTGAATCTAGTGCTAAAGCAATTTTTCTAGCAGAATTTGATGTTGGAGCAAATATAATATTTTGAGCATTTCCTCCCACTCCATTAACAAAATTATTTAAATACCCAAGATATTTATCCGTATATTGCTTTTGGCCATACCCCTCAATCAACGCAATATTTTCAATTTCTCTCACCATAGGTTTATCTGTAAGCACACAATACTGATTAAAAAAATACTTTCTATCAATTTTCTTTATGCTGTATGTTAAATTTAAAACTGGACTTATACTTGTTGTGTGATCTACAGTTTCAATACCAAAAATACTTTCACCAACTTTATCAATATCTTCAATTCGAGGTCCAGAAATAATAATCTGTTCAACATTCTCCTTATACCTAAACTCTACCAGAGTATCGAATAAAATTTTGGAGCGCTGGTCCGTATCTTCCTTAATTCTTTCTATGTTTTGAATTTCGTCTGCAACAAGAACAAGTTTTTTTGAAAAAGCTTGTTCTGAATCGGAAAAAGCTGAAATAGCTTTTTCCTGAGTCATAATATAGATATTTCTTTTTCCTATCATCTGATTTTCATCAAATGAATTTGAAATCCAGCAATCATCTATCCCTATCCTCTTTATTTCCTTATTGAAATCCTCTGTAACTTGATTTAGCAAACTTAATGTTGGCACTATATAAACTATATCAACATCCTCATTAATCAAACGACTTATCAGTTTTAATAAAATAACAAATGACTTTCCGGCAGATGTCGGAGCTGAAATTCCCAAAATTTTATCTTGATCCATACTATCCCATATCTTCTTTTGAAAATTAGTTAGAAGATATTTTTTACCAGCAACAACAACTTCATTTTGCAATTGATTTATCGTGGATGATATTTCATCTATCCAACTATTTAAATGACTAAATCTACATTCTTCTTTATCAAACCCTTCATCACAGATTATTGCAGAAGTTGGATATCCTATCCTTGATAAAAACTTTACTACAACACTTCTCAAATCATATCTATTATGATCAATATGTTCCCACATTAAACCTATTACAGTAATAACATAATTTACAGAAGGCTTATCTGTCATGATTGTTTCATAATCAAGACATCTAATGGTATCATAAATCAAATCAGGCTGAACCACTTTTCTTTTTGATATAAGATTTGCTTTATTGGCAACATTATAAAAATCAATTTCCAACCAACTATTAAGCACTGACATTTTATTTTCTTCCACAATACTGCCCCTTCCTACAACATGCTTTGAAATCTTTCAGCTAAATCTTTCAAATCCCAAACAGGAAAAACAATATATGTAATCCTCCTCAATATCGGGTTTTTAACTATGTCAATTTTTGATTTATCAAAGTTTTTATACTTTTCTTCTATTACTTTTTTTATCTGAGCTTGTATATCAATTTGGTTTGTTATATTAATATTGCTTGTCTCATTATAGGTTACTATGCTAACCAAATGAACTTCCACGGGATTTAGTTCATTATTCAAATAATCTTCTGCCACTTTATTTAATTCGTCATCTAAAAAATCCTCATGAATATATGATTTTAATTCCTTTCTACGCTGATTGTAAGTATTTATAATACTATCTAAAGCATCCTCAAATGCCTCATTAAACTTATAGCTACTTGTATAGGTTTTTGCTTCACCAAAAATCATTATATGTTTACCGTTTTCTATTTTATAATGTATTGCATCTGCTCCAAATCGTTCATGATTTGCCGAAGTTGTTATGGACATTTTACGTAGAAGCGGAATAGCATGCATACAATGCTGAATAAAATGAAACAAAAGCAATTCACCTAGCTGCCCCTGTATAAGCAACTTATCACTATTATGATTCGCCCTAAATTTATTTCTTGCTTTCCGCCCAATCTCTTGACTAGCTGCCGCTTCTGATTTCCCTTTTGCTATTGCTTTTTTCTTTAATTGAGCAAATTTCGGGGCACTGTATATCCAGTCTACAATTGAGTCAACTAATTCTTCAAGAAAATCATCTCGTAACTCATCAATGTCCTGATACTCTATAAATGCCCCTATATGATTTTTATTGTTTGGAAGAATATCATATCTTTGTGTAATGACATGAATATTTTTAAATAATGCTTTATTTTTTATTAGTCTTTTTAGTATATCTTTTTCTTCCAAACCTTAATGCCCCCTTTATAATACCATTCAAATACTTTCACTCAGAACCATCAATGTTATGCATATTTGACTCCGCAAATAAATCCTCCAGGAACTGCTCCACATCAAAATTTTCAGTTTCTGCCGATTTTGCTACCAACGCAATCCAATATTTCATTCTATTTTGAAAATCTGCATTGACAACATGCCATGTAGCAGTTAATGTCTGACCATCTATTGTCATAACTATTTCTTCGACCCTATCTTTACTCGCTGCTAGTTGACCATATTTTTTCGGTAAATGCTGGTATAAACGTCCATTTACTTCAAAATCGATTTGCCCGCCAGCCGAAAATGGATCTCTCATAGATGATGACACTACACCATGATTAGCTACCAACCACAATGTAAATCGTTCATATTTGTTAGGACTATTGCTAAATAATTCTGGAAATAAAGCAAAGCCCTGAGCAATTAATTCTTCTCTCTCCGATTTAGAAAGTGTTTTCCACATACGAATCTTAGCAGGAGTTTCGCCCGCAGTTGCATCTTCCCCATTTACCCACCACAAAGATTCGCCCGGCTTTAATATTGAACGGAAATATTTAACTACTGGATCAATAGGATTGTCCAATTTCCGCATTTCGTCATATGTGATACCCATCTTATCAAATATTGTATCTCCTTGTTTCAATTCCATATCAATTTTGTATCTGGGGCTATGCGTAACCGCAATATCACATAAGCAATCCTCATATCGACGAGTTTTAAACTCTACTGGTTTATGTAACTTTCCAAACAAAATAAAAATGTGTTCAACATCTTCAACTCTCGTTCCCTCTGCAACACTTCCACCTATCATCGTCCATTTATCGTCTTTTGTGGACTTTACCTCTACACCATAATATTTTGCAGCAACAATATCCGGGAATCTCTGCCCACTGATAATTTCTATCGTATTTTCAAATTTTGTACCCTTCGCTGCGATATCTAATGCCAATTTTACTTCTGGTTCTAACTTTTGTGCCCCCTTTGATAAGTAATACTCTAGTTCTGCTTTTGCCTTATCATTCATATACTTACACATCGTGTTGCACAATGTTTCAAATTCTTCTAACGATGGTTCCCTGTTCGTTGATATTATCACTTCTTTTCCTCCCCAAAATATAACTTCCAGTTTTCCTCAAGACGTTTCGCTATATGGTAGCCCAACAATGGTGGTACAGCATTACCAATAATTTTGTATGCCTCCGACCCAGATACCGACTTATTTCCATTCAATGCTGGAATAACAAATTGATATTCATCTGGAAATGTCTGTATTCTTGCACATTCACGAACACTTAATCTACGTTCATTTAGTCCCTGTTTTAATTCGGTTTTATGTTTGCCACCATGTTCCTTTGACAACCTTCTAAACTCAATATTACCATGATGCTCTGAGCGAATCGTTGGAGCAAGACCATCTAACCGAACTTCCTGCTGACCTTGGCAATGTTTCCCCATATATTTTGCCTTAGAATATTTCTGTTGGCTAATATCCGTTGATTGTTCAGGTTCTACCAAATCCTCCAATGCTTGTTTCACTGTAACAAATTTCTTCATATGTTCTTGTTTTTCTTCTACGTCAAGATAATGTGTTTTAATTGGATATGGTGTATACTGTTCCGATATTTCCTCCTTGGATAGTTCTTCTAATGCTTCTGGTGTAAGTGCAGATTTTTTCAGCCCATAAAAAATCACACGTTCCCTTCCTTGCGGAACACCATAATTTCCAGCATTCAATACTTGTGCCGGAACTACAATATACCCCCCATTACACACAGATGCAAAATCTCGTTCTATTACTTCTTTCGCATCTGTCAAATTTGTCAATCCTTTTACATTCTCTGCAACAAACACTTTTGGTTTTGTAATAGATATCACTTCACGCATCCACATATATAACTGTCCCCTATTCTCAACTGTTGGCTCTTCAGCAGAAATCTTCTTACCATTATGCCCTGTTGTAGACTCAAACCCCATTCTTTTTCCAGAAACAGAAAAATCTTGACATGGAAACCCGCCAATTAACACATCTATATTTTTAGGAAATATATTTATTTTATTTTCTTTTTGTAATTTTACCAAATCCACAATACTATCAAGATAGTAATTTTCAGGTTCTACCCCTTTACTAGAAAAATAATTCGTCCATGCAGCTTTTGCTTCTGGTTTTATATCATTGGCAAACACCGTATGAAAAGATGTTTTTCCCAAATGGCTCCATCTTGCATCAACTTTATCAATCAACCAAGAAGGATTAAGTTCAGGATTGACAGATGCGGTTAACACATTAAAATCTCCTTCAAATCCCAAATCAATGCCTCCGCATCCCGAAAACAAGGATAATACCCTCAACTGGTTCAATACCTCTGATTTTTTCCCAGCCTTAAGCCTCTCTGGTTTTTTAGCACTAAACGGAATAAGCCATACTCCGCTTTCCTTGATAGCCCCATTTACTCTATTTTGATTACATAAAACTTGTACTCTGCGAGTTGTTATATTCCAACGCTCTGCAGTTTCTATAGCTGTTAAATATCCACGCATAATTAATCTCTCCTTTTATATGTATATTCTATTCGTTTTGACGAATTTTTGCAATGATTATTTACATTTTTTGCATCACCTCCTCCACCCTCGCCTTAATCCCATTTACTCTCTGCACCCATTTCAATGGATTTTCATTCTTCAACTGCTCCGTTACCCCTTCTTTCTCCATAATCCGCTTTACTGCCAGTTCCACTTCCCTATGGCACTCCTCGTCCACGTCATGCAAATATTGATTCCAAGTACCATCCATAACCATTTTCAGATATTCATGCCGCTGATACTTCATCATATACTCCCCACACATGATACCGTACTTTCCAATCGTATAATCGGTTTTCTGTTCCAGACTAAGCTGAGGATAATAACAGTCATCCTCTGCCAAATGATAGGTGACTCCGTTCTCTGCAATAACCTTCGCTAATTGATTCTCCATCATAACAAACTCCTTTCTGCCGGGTGCATTGCACCCGGACTTATAATTATTCCCGATTTCCAATAATCTTCCCTACCCCATTCCCATATTCCCAATGACTTACCACCTACTGCATACTGGAAGTTTCCAAAATCCACGTCTTTTTCACATCAACACAGCCCCCTGTACTTCTTACATCCCCACACATACCAGCCTGCCAGTATCAGCAAAACATCCACCAATAACCACATTCCAAAAAGATTAATAGAAACAATCTCTTTCATATAATCCCCGAAATACACCAGACCTACCAAGGCAACTACCCCTACGGAGCAATTCCACACATCAAGCCCTTTGCGGATATCTTCACCGTACTTCTCCCAAAACTTATATATCCCAAATCCAATCAAGGCTACTGGCATGATCCATAACAGTACCACCATCATCCATTTCAGAATAACCGCTACCATATCATTTGACACATTCTTTGATACTTCCGCTAATGATAAAATAATAGAATGAATACGGACCGCAAGTATCTGAATTACTTTTCCAAATCCTCGGAAAAAATCAATAACATCTTCACAAAACACCTTTTGCCGGATAACCGACAACCCCGTTATCACAAAACATATCATAGTCAACACACCCACATAACCCTGCATTGCCGCCTTTTTTGCCTGATACCAAACCTGCCATTGTCTCCGGTTATCCTCTGTCAGCCGCTTTGCCTTCTGGTCAGTAAGTTTCTGCACAACGGATTGTAGAGATAATGCCTTTTGTTTTTCCTGTTCCGCATCCGTAATCAAGCGATCCATCTCCTGCTCTTTCTGGCAATACTCTGATTTAACGTGAGCGACCTCTTTCTCCACTTCCTCTCGGGCTTTCCTCTCGCTCCTTTGCAACTCCTCGTTCTGCCTCTTTAACCTTTCGTACTCCAGCAGCACTACGTCTGCACCGTTCAATTTCACGATTTTGCCGCTGAGATTCTGAATCTCGGACTTGAGACCGGATATCTGCAAGAAATAGCTCTGTTCCATCTGGCTCATATCCTGCTCTGCTTTTTCGGCTTTCTTCTTCCAAGCCTGTGCCAGATTCTGTGCCTGCAAGATTTGCGAATCCTTCTCGGATAGTTCGCTCTCGTATTGTTCTCTCAGATTGATTTCTATCTCCGTCAGATTGGTTCTGCGCTGCTCCAGATTGTTTCTTAACTCTGATATTTTTCTGTCTTGTTTCCCGATATCCAATGTCTGCCGACGGATGATCCTCTCCTGCTCGCTGATGGTATCTTTCTGTGCACGAATCGTCTCGGACTGCTCCTCCAGCAGCATCCTGTACTTCTCTGTAGACTTATTGATTGTCTTATTAATCGCCAAGTGGCATCACACTCCTTTCGGAATCCCTGTAACTCTTGGTATAAATCCTCTAGTTGTGCCTGCTGTGGTATCTGACCATAACCGTTTGCCACATGTGCCATCTGGTTGATATTGGTCGCCATACCCCGAAGCTGCCTGTTGGTGTCGGCAAACTGACCACTTAGCTTTTTTAGTTCCTTTACTTCCTCTCTGCCGGAAACCTTTGCTCCCAATACGGCATTGATAATAAATGACTGCTGTGTCTGACCGGATTCTGCCACCCTCATCATAAAAGCTGCATACTCGTCCTCCGTCATACGCACCGATACGTTTTTGTTTCTTCTTCGCATAAAAATCCTCCTCTTCTTCTCCAAATAATTTTTTGCATAAGGTGATAAAAAACTGCGGTTACATTTTCGCCCCTGCCACCAAAACAATTTGTTTTCGCTCAACATAATAATCACCTGTTCCTTCCTGCCAGACACCCTGCAATACCACAACAAGAAAATTTACCTCAAATAATATCTCAAGTGGCAAAAATCACAACAACGATTCTTTCAAAAATCCGGCATGTGTTTAACAAATTTCCCCCTGATAAAGCAGCCTGCAAAAAGGCTGTCTGCACATTCCCTATAGTGATTTGCCTGCGTCATAAATCGCATAATTTACTCAATGCCTCCCTGAAACATCTGCTTACGCAAATCAAAATGCGATAAGTACATTTCCTAGCGAATCCCAAAATGAAACGGAGAAACTTCCAGCGGATGTTTCGCAGTTTCATTTTCGGAAAGCTAAATGGGGGTTCCAAGGGGGCAAAGCCCCTCTGGCAAGTTTAGGATGTGCCCGGACAGGGTGCATCCGGTGCAAAATGGCATGCCGTTTTGCAAAACTTTCCTATCATCCCCGCCACGATTACAGCAGTTTTTGAGGGGTGTGGATGTGGGGAAAGCAGCCTCTGAAAGAGCGTTGCTTTTTCCCACATCCGCCACCAAAAAAAACTTCAAAAGACTCCAAGGGGATGATAGTGGTTTTGTGATTTTTTGTAGAAAATGGGTGAGTGGAAAACAATGCTCCATCTCGGAGGATTGTTTTCTGCTCATCCATTGCCGGAGAAAAATCACTCGGCTACTAAGTAGCCGACCTGCTCCTGCGACAACTGCCGGAAAAATAACTCTTAATTTCAGCAAAAACACCCACAACATACCCAATGCACTTGTTTAACATTCTGTCACTTTGTTTTACAGTCAGTTAAACATAAATTCCATCTAATTTCTGTTGTTTAACAAACTGTGCAACACTGTCTAACATACTGTGCGACAAAAAATAAAGGTTATCTCCCTATTGCCCTGCTTTGATATTCACTCCTACCATTATCCAATCTGCAAAACACATTACACAATGTCACATTAGAGATTTGACAGATAAAAAAGAACCTCCTCCGGCAGACCTTCCCCTGCCCCAATCTCCTCCACACTGTCACCCTGCTGTGTTTCAATCCCTCCAGCTGCCACATGCTCTGCCGGATTGACTACTGGTTGCCTTCTAAAATCCCCGATACCCTGCCCCTCATTCGTGCCAATACCAGAAATCTGAATACCTCCAACCGCACCCATCACTACCTCTGCCACCATAGCCGCCAATCGGTTATCATGCTCCACCAATTTTTCCAAGAACACTTCCCCCTGCAGTTCTGCCAGTTCCTTCAGATAATTCCTCATCTCCTGCTGGTACTGCTCCTGTAGCTCCAGTTCGCTTTCCTGCCTGTGATAATGCTTAAGAGCCGCTTTCACATAAGCACCGGAACTTCCGTAAATATCATTCTCCATATTACGTCCATGTTTCATAATCGCCTGATAAAGCTCCCTCTCGTCTGCTCTGGATAAATTCAGCCGAAAAGCAACCGTTTTCTGCACTTCCTTTTTCCCTGCCATCCCTCTGCCTCCTTTTGTCCATAATTACGAATAAAACAATAAGCATGACAGCTTTGTTTTGTTCCATCCTGCCCGCCATATAAAACAGACAGCTTCAATAAATCCCGTAATTACCTGATTTAATCCACGTCAGACGGTTTTATGGAAAATATCACGCTTCCATAAAACCATCCGCTAATAGCTGCAAAACATCACAGCTTACATTTCTGCCTCGCCAGATACTCATACCCTCTGGCATTTACCCGGATATCCTCCAGATAATGCACATAATTTCCCTGCACCCTGCCATAGCGTTTCATCACCATTGCACCGCCTCCTGCATACACAACAGGCATCATTTCCAAGTCAAATCCCAGCTCTGACAGTTTCGCTTCAATCCCTTTTGCAAAATTCCGCAGTCCGTCTCGGATAACTGACTTGCAATCCTCCGGTATCATGGCATCCCCATCCACAATCATCTGACGGATGATATCCTCACTTACTTTCTTATTGCAAATCTGATACACACTGCTTTTGATATTTTCCATACATTGAATCAATGCCTCCGGGATGCTGGTACTTTCCCGCTCCACCGGAACGTATTTCTGGACATGAATTACATCAACTGTCTTGCTCCCGATATCGACAATCAGGCTCTCCGCACCGTACATCCGCATCCTGTCCGCAATCGCAGCGTAACACTGCGGAAATACCATCACATCCTTGATACGAATCCGATAATCATTGCCGCTGTAGCAAAAACAAATCTCCCCTTTCCGGTACAGATAATCACGAAACTCCTTCTTCTCCTGCCCAAAGCGGCTGAACGGAAGCCCCACCGCCAGAATGACATCGGCATTCTGCTTGCCACCTGCCTTTGTTACCGGAAAGCTGGTCTGTGCGGACTGTGGGCATCCTCTGGTTGCCGCCCGCAAAACACAGCGCCGGAAAAATGGCACTGTCAAGCACTATACTTCTTATTTCTGCTCCCGGTTTGCCACTACCGGACACAGCATCTGCTCCTGGCACCGGATTTTTGAGATCAGCCTGAAAAACCTGGTGCTGAGTGAAATCCGGGCGCATGGAAAAGCGGTTGCAGCCGATGAAGCCGCTGTACTGGATAAGCTGAAACAGCACATACAATCCGCAAGCGCCGCACAACAGGAGGACAGCCGACAAGAAATCAGCCGTTTGCGGCGGCGTTTGGAGGAACTGGAACAAATCACTGCGAAACTTTATGAAGATAAGGTAAGCGGGGCAATCAGCGGAAATTCCTTCTCGGTTCTGATTCAAAAGAACGAACAGGAACGCATCCAGAAATCGGAACGCCTGGACAATCTGTTAGCCGGGGAACGGAAATCCCAGCAGGACATCGCTAATATCCACCAGTGGGCCGGAACCATCCGGCAGTATCTGGACTTGCAGGAACTGAACCGGGAAATCATTGAGGAATTGATTGACCGCATTGAAATTGGAGAACGAACCGTCATAGACGGTCAAAGACACCAGGATATTAAAATCTACTATCGCTTTGTTGGGCTGGTGTGATCGGGCAAAAAAAGCGCCTGACCGCATCAGCAGCCAGACGAAAACATTCTGTAACAGCAACGATATTTGATTGTTGCACACTGATTTGTCGAATTGGAGTGAAATTAGCAGTTTACCCCTCCCCAATGCCTCGTGTTCTTGATTAGATTCTTAAAAGGGATAATAATATCATCGGAACCATCTTTCCTGTTCAAACTGTCATAACCGTCATTGACCGCAATAAACCGTACGCCGAGTGCTGGGAACAGACGCTCAATATACATGCCGGAATCAATGTACTCCCGCCCAAACCGTGATAAATCCTTGACAACCACGCAGTCCACAGCATCCCGTTTGATATCCTCTAGGGCTTTTCCTCTATGATTTCTTTAATACGGTCAACCCGGAATACTCTGATTTGATTTGCCGTTGTACAATAGGCGGGGCAATACCAAAGTCCATTCATAGCATATAAGCCGATATCCGAATGGTGACAGCCCTTGTCACTATTCTATGATAAACTATCCATGTACCAAATGCAATATAGCATTAAAACGAAACCATGCACGCCCCATGTGGGAGAAAGGGGGAATCATTTATGGCTTGTACAGAAGCATACAAAGAACATATCATGTATACGTTCAACGGCTTTTGCAAGACCGTCATACGCTTTGCGGCTATCAACGCATGGCGTGACAGGAGCAGACGGCGACAAAAAGAAATATCCCTTGAATACCTCACAGAAGAAAAGTTTTACCCTTTAGGCACAACAGACATAATGGGAGGTGAGATTTGTCGGGAAAATAGTCATGCTTACATTCAATGGCACAGAAGAAAAAGCGATTGAAAAAGCCATAGCTGGCCTTGCCCATATAATACCGCTGGAAGCCATGCCGCCGCCACACTTCCCCACACTGATTTTTCCAGGATTGGAAATCAGATTACACCAACGCCGGGTACTGAAAGGCGGGGCAGACATAAATCTCACCCGTTTAGAGTATGGCGCACTCTGTTGCCTTGCCACCAGTCCGGGGAGGGTATTTACAAAGGCGCAAATCTTTGAAACTGTATGGAGCATGGAAAGTGAAAGCTGCCAGTCAAGCGTTGCCAATGTAATTTGCAACTTGCGAAAAAAGATAGAGCCGGACAACCGCAAGCCTACCTACATAAAGACCGTTATAGGCGTGGGCTATAAGTTTGTTTCCAGAGAATGACAGACAGATTGCTATTGCCGGATAAATATAATATAATACCCTCAGTGAATCCCCATAGAATGTAAAGGAGAAAATCGTATGGAAAAATTGATGTATATGATGATGATTGAGAAAAGCAAGACCTATAATAAAATGACAAAACAGGTAGTTATGGAACACGTTGAGAACATAAGAAAGCTGGACGATGAGGGAAAGCTGGAAATCTGCGGTGTCTTTAAAGGCTATCCGGGAATGGCAGGTATGTATATCCTAAAAACAGAGAGCCGTGAAGAAGCAGAAGAAATTTGCAAAGCAGAGCCGCTGGTTATGGGAGGATATGCAACCTACAAATTGGTTGGTTTGCAGATTGCAAACCGGGAAAATAATTACTTGCTGTAATTGCGAAAAGGAACAACACTGGGGCAAATTAAATCCGGCTTATTTGTAAACTGAATAACCGCCGCTACATGGAACGGCACACCAAGACAGGAAATCAAGAAAAGGTTTCCTGTTTTTTTGCGCCCATTTTTGGCATTTTGAAAAATCGCCAGTATTATGCCGTGCAAAGGGGATAGAAAGAAATTTCCTCTCCCATTTGGCAAATCCGCAAGCTGTCCGTGGAGGGCAGGCAAAGAGAAATTTCCGTAAATCTCCGCCTATTCCGGCTTGTGTGGTGTTGTAAGGAATAAGGGGAAATTTCCGCAAATCAACGTCCATTTTGCATTTTGCAGGTTTGTAGGTATCAGAGGGAGAAATGTTTCCGCAGCTTTGGCAAAATCCCCGTTTGCGGCACTAAAGGTATTGACGGAAGCCCACACAGAGGAAGCCGCCGTTCTGCAGAGCGAGCTTTCCAAGACGCTGGAAGCCACGGCAAACGCTGAAAAGTTTATGAAAGTGGTACGCAAGTACACCAGCTTTGAGGAACTCACCCCTACCCTGTTGCGGGAGTTTGTGGAGAAAATCGTAATCCACGAATCGGAAGCCCTTGACGGGAAACGCCGGGAGAAGCTCCGCAGACAGGAAATCGAAATCTATTACTCTTTTGTCGGCAAGGTAGAGTTGCCCGACTAAAGCCCGACCCGTCCGGCAGTCAGCCGGACAGGGAACGGCAAAATTTTTTACACTTCTTTTACTTCTTTATCTCACATGAGCAAAAAGCCAGGGCATGAAGCATGTAATGGCGAATTAAATGTAAAAAATCAGAAAGGAAAAGCACAGTCCAGACGGAAACGGCTAAGTCAAGAAATATTTGTGAAATAACAAGAATGATGTTATAATAAAAGCCAAGCTTTAAGGCTTATTTAAAAATATTCCCGACAGTGGAGAAAGGCAGGGAAACAGATATGCACATCAGCTACAAACCGCTCTGGCATACACTGGTGGAGCGTGACATGAGGAAAGAGGATTTAAGACTTGCCGCCGGTCTGACTACAAACATGAGTAAAGAAGGGAAAAATATCAGCATGGATACATTAGTCCGCATTTGTGAAACACTGGACTGCGGCATACTGGATGTGATTGAGTTAGCCAGTGGCGAGCCTTCCGTTACAGAAAAGAGAAAACAACAGAAAGAATAATTAAGAAACAGGAATAAGCAGATACCCGAACGGGATAATCGACAGATATTGATATTTTATGAAAGATTATGGTGAAATTTTATTCCATTTGAAAAGGTATTGTAATATAATAGAGCCATCGAAAAATTGGGATTGAACAAAATCGCTGCGCGATGGCCTACCAAGGTTGTGGCGTAGTTTTTTTTTAATTATAAAAAAGCAGTAGCGGCCAAGTCCTAAAAGTAGTATTGTTAATTCACCACAAATAAACAATCAAA
>NZ_RAZG01000072.1 GCF_003612565.1 Roseburia sp. 1XD42-69
AAATACTCTTACATATCTAATTCTTATCAGGAAAGTCTAAAGTTCATAGACACAAGATTTTTTACAGCCTCCCCGCTTTAGCAGGAATGAAAGGCAAGTGCTGTGAGCGGCGACGTAGGAGCCGAGCACAGTGCTTGAGTGCTTGCACCGGGGTAGTTGATTTACCTCAAAAGGTATCAGCTTTTTATTCCTCATGTTTCAATCTCTCCCATTCTTTCCGTAACTGTTTCAGTGCAACATTTCTCCTGCGGTTTATCGTACTCCTGCAACGTCCGTACAGTCTGCCGATTGCTTCATCACGATAGCCAACGAAGTAATAAAGCAACAGAACTTCCCGTCTTAATTCCGGTAATCTTGATAATGCTGTTGCTAACCGTTCATCATCAACGATAACTTCCTTTCCCAACACAAGAAATACAGTCGGCTTGTCCTGCTTTTCAAAATAACTGTCAATAGCAGACGGTTCAAAATATCGTTCTGACATCAGATAGTCGAGGGATATTTCCCGTTCTTCTTTCCGCTTCAAATCCCGCCATGCGTTCATGGCTTCATGGCACAGGACAATCTTACAGAACGCATGAAACGCATATTCGATATGCTCCATGAACTGTTCAGAATATCTCATTTTCTCTCACCCCCTTTCTTCCCAGTAGGGGGCTATTACAACAAAAACCCATACAGCAGAAAGCGCATGAGTTTTTGAGTAATGCGAGTTATTAAGACATACTAAATGATATGTGTGTTCATACTCATAGGCAGGAAATCCCGTTCCACAAGACAGGATTTTTTTGATAGTTCACCACAGCCAAAACCACCCATGAAATAAAAAACAGACATAGCAGTACCTCACAATACCGCCATATCTATGAAAACTTTCCTGCCACATAAGAACGGCGGCTTTGATTGTTATTTCAAAACCGCCGTTCAGCCGCTCATATTCTGTTTTGGCGCATGATGATTTTGCCGCCACACAACGGTTTTTTTATTAACCGCCGGACGGCATGAACATCTTCTTTTATGTGTAATGATACTTCTCTCTGTTCTGATGAAGAAAAACCAATGCTACAACCATAGTGATTAGCTCTGCTATCGGTACTGCAAGCCATACCCCTGTTACGCCCAAAATATTTGGCAATGTAAGCAACAGCACTGTAATCAGTCCGAAAGTCCGCAGGAACGACAAAATTGCTGACAGCTTCCCGTTTGATAATGCAGTAAATGTGGCAGAGGTAAAAATATTCAGTCCACAAAATAGAAAACTGAATGGGAAAATCAAAAATCCATTTCGCGCAATTTCGTAAACAAGAGTTCCCTTTTCTGCAAAAACACGAACCAATAGCGAACCAAAAATAAATGCTACTGCAAAAACAGTGACCGAAACAAAGACAATAAATTGCATACAAATTGCAAATACATTTTTTAGCTGTTTTTCGTCCTGCTTCCCATAGTTATAGCTGATAACAGGGGCTACGCCCATAGAAAAACCTATGTAAAGGGCACTCAATAAAAATTGTGTATAGATAATGATTGTGATTGCCGCAACCCCGTTTTCTCCAAGCAGTTTCATCATAATGCGGTTAAAAAGGAATGTTGTAACCGCTGTTGCCGCCTGACTTACCATTTCCGAAAAACCATTGGAACAGCTTTCAGCCAATACGGAAAAATCTATGACTGGCTTCCTAAAATGCAGACTGCCTCTCTTTGCGGAAAAGAACCATAATCCAATCACCGCCGGTATCATATAGCCAATGCCCGTACCAAATGCCGCCCCCTTAATGCCCATGTGAAACGGCACCATAAAATTATAGTCCAGTAAAATATTTACGATTCCTGCGCTCACGCCAAGCACCATACCCATTCCGGGGCGTCCCGCCGTTACAATCAGATTTTGAAAAAGCATTTGCAGGATACTTGCGGGCGTGAATAACAGCAGGATAAAAAGGTATTCTTTACAGTATGGAAATAAAATACTGCTCGCTCCAAGTCCCCAGACAATTCTGTCAATAAAAACCGTCCCAAAGACTGCAATCAATACACCAAACAAAATACCCACTGAGATAATCAGCGTAAAATCCTGTTCCGCTCTTTTTTGTTCTCCTGCTCCCATTTTGCGCGCTACAATCGCACTTCCTCCGGTTGCAATCATGGTTCCAAGACCGACAATCAGATTGATAACAGGGCAGACGATATTTAATGCTGAAAGTGCATTTATATCTACAAATCGTGCTACAAAAATTGTGTCAACGACTGTATACAGCCCCATAAATATCATCATCAAAATTGTCGGAAATGCAAATTTGAGCAGTGATTTTATTGTAAAGTTCTTTGATAATGGATTTAGGTCACTCATTGTCCTCGCCCTCCGATTTTTCTCTGTGAAGTATAAACCGCTGTGTCGGATAGCCAAACTCAATTAACAATTCCGCTTCGGCAAAGCCAAGGCTTCCCCATATCTCCCGATAGCCTGTGTCTGCCTTGTCACCCTCCCGAAAAGTCGTCACACTAATCTGTGCGGAACGTGCAAGTTCATACAATGCTTTTTCACAAAATGCTTTCGCTATCCCTCTTTTCCGATACTGTGGGTGTACCCCAAAGAAATCAATGCTCCCTGTCACCTCATTAAATGCCATAATCCCGATTGCCGTATCAGTGTCTTTCAAAATCAATGCACGCTTATTTTTGATACACTCCTGCAACTGTTCAAGGTACTGATTCTCGTCCAGATGCGGGAACCCGTCTATGACAAGGTGAACCAGTTCTATCCATTTAGGTATGTCCTCCTGTGTTGCAAAGACGATTTTATCCTGCCATTCTTTTTCCTCTAAATTTGTAGGATTTTCATTCAAGATATATCTTAGCTGCAATGGATAAAATTCTTCTTCCTCTCTGTACCTGTTGGGGGATTTTTTATACATGGCTTTGAAAATATCCGTAAAGGACTGCTGGCTCTCATATCCGGCAGAAAGCGCAATTTCAAGGATTGGTCTGTCGGAAAGTACAAGCAGTTTTGCGGCTTCGGTCAACTGGCGGCGTTGTATATAATCATGGATTGTCAACCCTACCGTACCTGTGAACATTCGGTGCAGATGATACTTTGAATAATGTACAGCCCCCGCAACTGTTTCCAAGTCCAGTTTTTCGTGCAGGTGTCTTTCGATATAGTCGATTGCCGCCATTACATTTTTGATATTCCCCGGCATTGCAGCATCCTCCTTTCTTTCTGCATTATAGCAGGATATTTCATTCAGCTTTTCATTTATCTTGCTGTTTTAAGGGCAAGTATTTATCAGTATACAGCAGTCTACCCCGATAAGAAAGATTTTTAGAAATTTTCTTCTGATACATTGGCATTTCTCTAACTCCCCCGTATTAAGAAACAAGGAAAACTTTTTGAAGAATTTCTCTCAAAACTCCGTCAAAATCGCCCTGTGCGGTGTTGTAGGTAGTGAGAGGACTTATCAGAGGGTTTGGGAAACTTCCCAACAAGCAAAATCTGTCCGGCAAGCCATAGCGCGGACGGGCAGATTTACGGAAAAGGGTACCCTTTTCCTATGCTTGCTCCGAAACTTATCACTTTAGCAAATGCGGAAAGGAAGGGAAAAGAATGGATTGGGAACTGGAAATCAAGGACAGCGGCTATCTGCCGGAAAAAGGAAAGCCGACAGAGGAAACCGTCTGCTACAAAATCGGCGGCACCTACTATGAAGTGTCTACCTCCTGCGGCGGTTCGGAACGGCTCTGCGACAAGATGATACGGCTCATAAAATCGGAAACCGTCAAACCGCCCAATGACAAACAGGGATAAGTGCGCTATAATAGGGTTAGCACATACTGTTTGTCGGGCGTTCATTACAGGAGGAATGAACACATGACAGCAAATACATATAAGCCCGGACAGATAACAGCATTATACGCCCGTCTTTCGCAGGAAGATACGTTAGAGGGCGACAGCAACAGCAGTGTAAACCAGAAAGCAGTCCTCTCCAAATATGCGGCGGACAACGGCTTTTCCAATCCCGTTTTCTTCATTGACGACGGTGTATCCGGTGTGACGTTCGACAGACCTCAATTTAACCGCATGATTGCGGAGATTGAAGCCGGAAACGTGGCGACAGTCATTGTCAAGGATATGTCAAGATTGGGGCGCGATTATCTGAAAGTCGGCTACTATACAGAAATTTTTTTCGTGGAGCGCGACGTTAGATATATCGCAATCAATGACGGTGTAGACAGCGCAAAAGGCGACAACGATTTTACCCCGTTCCGTAACCTGTTCAAGAACACGAGGCATTTGGGAGGGGTAAACTGCTAATTTCTCTCCAATTCGACAAATCAGTGTGCAACAATCAAATATCGCTGCTGTTACAGAATGTTTCCGTCTGGCTGCTGATGCGGTCAGGTGCTTTTTTTGCCCGATCACACCAGCCCAACAAAACGGTAGTAAATTTTAATGTCCTGGTGTCTTTGACCGTCTATGATGGTTCGTTCTCCAACTTCAATGCGGTCAATCAGTTCCTCAATGATTTCCCGGTTCAGTTCCTGCAAGTCCAGATACTGCCGGATGGTTCCGGCCCACTGGTGGATATTGGCGATGTCCTGCTGGGCTTTCCGTTCCCCGGCTAACAGACTGTCCAGGCGTTCCGATTTCTGGATGCGTTCCTGCTCGTTCTTTTGAATCAGAACCGAGAAGGAATCGCCGCTGATTGCCCCGCTTACCTTATCTTCATAAAGTTTTGCGGTGATCTGTTCCAGTTCCTCCAAACGCCGCCGCAAACGGCTGATTTCCTGTCGGCAGTCCTCTTGTTGCGTGGCGCTTGCGGATTGGATGTGCTGTTTCAGCTTATCCAGTACAGCGGCTTCATCGGCTGCAACCGCTTTTCCATGCGCCCGGATTTCACTCAGCACCAGGTTTTTCAGGCTGATCTCAAAAATCCGGTGCCAGGAGCAGATGCTGTGTCCGGTAGTGGCAAACCGGGAGCAGAAATAAGAAGTATAGTGCTTGACAGTGCCATTTTTCCGGCGCTGTGTTTCGCGGGCGGCAACCAGAGGATGCCCGCAGTCCGCGCAGACCAGCTTTCCGGTAAACAGAGATGCTTGGGGCGGCGTATTGTTAGCGGAAATCTGTTTCGCCGCCTGATTGATTTTCTGGACAGCCTCCCACAGCTCCGGCCCGATAATTGCTTGGTGCGCGCCCTCATGGGAAATCCATTCCGATTCCGGTTTCCTTATCATGGTCTTGTCTTTATAGGAACGGGAACCAGTGCGGTTCTGTGTGAGCGTACCGACATAAACATCATCGTTCAGAAGGCTTCGGACGGTTGCGTAAGCCCACAGCCGGGAATACTTGCAGCTGCCATTTCCGTAATGAACCGCCCAGTACCAGCGGGGAGGGAGAATCCCTTTCTCATTCAGGGCGGCGGCGATTTTCCCATAGGCCATGCCGGACTGACGCATCTGGAATATCTGCCGCACAACAGCGGCGGATTCCCCGTCAATGACCAGCCTGTGTCTGTCCTCCTCGCTCTTGCGGTATCCGTAGGGAGCGTAGGCGGCAAGATACTGGCCGCTTTTCTTCTTGGCATGAAGCACCGACTTGACCTTGCTGGACAGGTCCTTGAGATGGTAGTCATTCATCAGACTGCGGAAGTGCAGCATATCGGTGTTGTCCCCCTCGCTGTCCAGGCAGTCCAGAACCGATACGAACCGGCATCCGAGGGACGGGAAAATGACGTCCGTATAACGGCCCACCTCCACAAAATCCCTGCCTAAACGGGAAAGGTCCTTTACCAGAATCAGGTTAATCAGGCCATGCCTTGCGTCCTCCAGCATTTCCAAAAATCCGGGCCGCTGAAAATTGCCGCCGCTGTACCCATCGTCCTGATAGGTCTTGACCTCGATCCAGCCGTTGAGCATGACGAATTTGGAGAGGATTTCATATTGGTTCTCAATGCTCACCGATTCATCGCTGGGGATATAGCCCTTCGCTTTTGCGGAATTGGAGGCGTCATCCACACTCAGGCGGCAGTAGATACCGACTTTATATTGCTTCGCCATAATCCTGCCCCCTTTCCTGTGCCAGCGCCCCGTCCACATTCCCGACATAGCGGTAGTAGACCTTGACCTCACAAATCCGCTGCCCGTTGACCTTCTGGGTATCGCCAACCTCGATCCGGTCTACCAGTTCAAAAGAGAATGGTTTCGTCCAGTTCCGAGATTTCGGTATAGCGCCGGATAATTTCCAGCCAGCGGTCGGTATCCACCTGGTTTTCCAGGTGCGCCCGGACTTTCCTTTCCAGTTCCGGGACTGCCTCCGCCTTTTCTGCCCGTTCCGCTTCATATTTCTGCATCAGGGTCTGAAATACCGTCTGCGGGATGGAGCCGGTGCATTTGTCCTCGTAGAGATTCTGCATAGTGGAGATTGGAGCGCATACACGCTATGGCGAAATCCTCCCCGCCGCAATTAAGGGAAGATATGCGGTAATCATCACGGGGTATAAGCCGCCCGTTTTCATCAAGGGTGGGCTTCATGGTAAACTCGTCATGCTCAAAGGTTAGGTACTGCTCGGCAGCTCCATAGTCGGCGTTTTTAGAGCTGATATGTTTGAACGTTGCCAACGGCTTCACCTACTTTCTGCAAGACTTCAAACTTCAAGGCGGCAAGCTCCGCTGTGGCGGCTCGTACCTCTTGGGAGAGAGCGTTATAAGGTGCGCCGTACTCGTTCAGACAGCGGGCAATCTGATTCAAGTTGCCGCCTATCTTGCCATACTCGGCTGTGAGTTTTCCAACAGCAGACAGCAGTTCATCATTGACCGGGGAAACGGTAATGACCGGGCGTATGTGTTCTCTGTATGCTTCTGTGCAAGGCATAAGCGATTCCCCCTTTCTCCCACATGGGGCGGTGCATGGTTTACAGTTTCAGATTTATAATTCAGAAAACGGCAGCATTTTAGGCTGTCATTTCTTGATTATCTATCAAAATAAACTGGAATAATGGAAATGTTGCTCTTTCATTCACTATGCAAATTGTATCTTTACCTCTTGGATTCAATATGCTGCTTATCTATCATTAAATCAGTTGCTTTAATAAATGGATTGTGATACCTTTTTCGCTTTTCCGGCAGACATAGTCTTTTAGAAATTGCGGTATTCAGTTTTTCATAAGCTTCTGGTGTTTTGAATTGAATTGCCTTGGTCGGACAATATGCAACACAAGCCATACAACCATGACATTTATGATTCCAAACAGGGTGCTTTTTCTGTATTGTAATGTTCTGTGTTGGGCATATCTTGGCGCAGATTCCACATTCCATACATCTTTCATCTGTGTAAAAACCTTTATCATATTCTTGTTCAACTTCCATATACGGGGTCATTAACTTAGAATATAGCTTTCGTGTAAGCCATGCCATAGGTGGGTATGCCCTGTCCTTTTTTTCAGAAATTTCTTTGCCAATTTTGTCAATCTTTTTTTCCATGTAGGGTATCATAAGTTTTTCCGGCGGAAATGGGGCATAGGCTGTACACTAGCTTGCAACACAATGTAACGCAAATCCATAATTAAGGTGAGCCTTTTTGGCAGATAAAAGTTTCTCCATAGTTTCAAAAGATTTACCATGTATCGCAACATAAGTGGCAACCATAAAAATATAGGCATTGGGATTTATTTTAAGATTTTCTACAAATCTTTTCATTGTTCCGGGCATATCCCATTCATAAACAGGGCAGACAAAACCTATCACTTCGGCGGTTTCAGCAGATACATTTTCCACATCACACCGGACGGAAATAATTTCTGCACCTCCGATTCTTTCTGCTATTCCAATAGCAGTTCTCAAGCTATTTCCTGTACCGCTAAAATAATAAATAATATTTTTCATGTGAACCTCCGTTCTGTGTTCGCCAGCCCCTAATATGTCACACTTGTAACTCGCCGATTTTTATTATATAATAAGCCAATGGAAAGTCAACGGAAAATGGTAATGTGTCACACATTCGTCCAATATGTTACTTGTAAGAAAAACCGAATTTCCGTCCTGAAACCGTGAAAGGAATTTAAGCAAAATGAATACGACAAATGGAAAAATTGCAGAACAGTCTAAGGAAAAATTTGCAAAAGCTCTGCTGGTTATCATGGAACAATACGATTTTAAAGAAATCACAATTACACAACTTTCACAAGAAGCTGGTCTTTCACGAAAAACTTTTTATAGGCTGTTCAAAGATAAAGAAGAACTTATAAACTTCTTTTTTAAAAAATTGTATAGAGAATGTTTAGTGCAAATCAAGGCTCGGCAACTACAACATTATTGGGATGTTGTACAATGCTATTTTGATTTTTGTGAGGAACGTAAAGAATTGCTGTCGCTTTTGAAACGAAATAATTTGCTGGTGCTTCTTTTTGAGGGTTCTTATAAATATTCTTTTAAAGTCTTTGAATATGTCCGCTCTAAAGAAACAGCAGATATTTTTTCCTCGTTCCTCCCGTACTTACTTGCATATAGTATCGGTGGCATGTACAGTATGCTTTTGAAATGGGTGGAAAGCGATATGAACATTCCGTCCTCTCTGTTAATTGAAAAACTGAAAAATGGGCTTATGTCGGTTGATATTTGATACTCTCATTTGCATAGCAAAAAACATAAACAATTTTTTGCTATTGAATATAAAGATATATGAATGTGAGGGATTCCGTAGTAGTCGGCACTGTGCGTAATGTGCATAACTTGCTATCTTATGGAGTTGTGGGAAAGTCTGTTTGCAGAATGTGGGAAAGCTGCACTTTAGCTTTTCCATGTTCTGTGAACGGACTTTTCCATGACGGAATAGCAAGTTATACACATTTCCACGGTGCTTGTCTTTTGGTCTTTGGCTTCTTTGGTTCGGAATAGTGTGGTACTGGCGGTCTATCTCTTGTTTTCGGTTGCTTGCTTCTTTACCGTACATGAGCATTGGCCCCAGGGTTATCATTGCCATAACCTTCCAGCAGGTTGATGACGCCCCAGATACCGAGGCCGGCTCCCAGTGCGATCACGAGGGTCTGCAAAACTTCGATTGCGCTGTTGAAAAATTCCATACTTTAATTTAGCCGGAATCGCTTTGTGGTTAGTGTTGGTTCATAGGCATACAAAAGCCGGACAACAAAACCGCCCTGAATTTTGGGCGGCTCGATTCCGGCTATCCTCCTTCTTCATTTTTTTGTTAAGCTGTCCGCTTTGTACGCCAATGGACTCAACCGAGGCAGGTTTCAGGGACCCTGGCGGGTAGATAAGATCACTCCTAGTATAATAATGGTGTAGTCAAGAATGACTACTGGTTAATAGTTACAAAGTCCAATCTAATAAATCTATATAGATATAACGGAAGGAGGAATCCCCCTCCATCAGAAGTTATAAGACAACATTATTTACCTTGTCTGAGGTTTCCTTCATGCGCCAGACAAAATATAGAGGTATAATCACTGAGGGCAGGATCATTGACGTTCACTCCTTGGGAACCAGCCTTTCCGGCTGGCGAAACCTCTTAGAAAGTCTGTCCGTCCATTCGGTGGTGATTTATGTTTTGGCTGGTTGGGAAGCCCCAGGCTATACCTGTATAAGCCGCTAGGTTGTGTATCCACCTTCTGGAAATGGATGCCTGCCGGAAAAGATAAAACTATGAAATATCAAAATGTACTCATGATGCTCCAAAGCATCCCTTACCTCTCAGTCGGGCTTGATGCTGGCGCAGATTTCACATGGATGTCCATCATGCTCCCCAATGGCATCCTCACAGGAAAACCTTTTAAGATCATCCACTCGGATCCTGCGTCCCGTGAGCTTGCCGTCACAAAAATAAAGGAAGCGCAAGAGGCGTATTCTCTTGAAAGCCGCTGCTTCCTTGAGTCCACCGGGATCTACCACATCCCGCTCCTGTGCTTCCTTCGTGATAAGGGTTTTGACTGCTCCGTCATTAATCCTATTATTACTAAGAATAGCACAAATATGAACGTTAGGAAACTGCATAATGATAAATTTGATTCAAAAAAAGCTGCCAAGGTCGGGCTGGATGCGTCCCTTAAGACTTCCATCATCCCAGATGATGAGGTCATTGACCTGCGCAATCTCGTGCGTGACTACTATTATTTCAAGGATTTGCAGTCTGCCATCGTGTTGAAGCTTCATGCGGAACTCAAAGTGTCCTTCCCCGCATACCAGAAGGTGTTCAGCAAGATCACAACGCAGACTTCCTTAAAGCTTCTGGAAGCTTACCCCCTTGCAGCAGACATGCTTGCCGCACCAAAGGACCGGATGTGGAAACCATACGCAAAACAGCACGTTTCGGCGAAAAATACGCCCTTGCCAAATATGATGCCATATGCACTGCCGCAAAGGATGCCGCTGTTTTCGGACGTGCGCTTCCAAGCAATGCGCTCCGCATCCGGCTGTATATCAAAACTTACCGGGAATACCAGGAGCATCTGGATGGCATACTGGAAGAACTGCATAAGGCTGTTGATAAGCTGGAAGGGACACCGGCCTATGACCGCATCGCCCTTCTGCAGTCCCTGCGGGGCGTTGGCTTCCTCAGCGCAGTTGTCCTGATTGCTGAAATGGGTTCCTTTGACCTGTTTTCCTCCCCAAAGAAGCTTTATGCCTACTTCGGTTTGGATCCTGCCGTAAAGCAGTCCGGCAAATTCAACGGTGACAAAGTCCACATGTCCAAGAGAGGTTCCAGCCTTGCCAGGCGTATCCTGCATATGGTAGCGCTCAATAACCTTAAGATAGATAAAGGGACAAAAACACCAGTAAATCCGGTGATCCACAGTTACTATGCCAACAAATGCAAAAGCAAGAAGAAAAACGTGGCTGTCGGGGCTGTCATGCATAAAATCTGCAACATCATTTTTGCCATGCTCCGAGATCATAAGCCGTTTAAGATCATCACTCCCCAGGAACATTGTGAGCAGTATCTTGCAGCGCATCCTGGCAAGACACACAACGCAGCTTAACAGGTTCTCATAAATTTTTTAAATTTCCACATAGGTGGTTTTATTAAAGTTACACTTTTTTACATCAACTACTTAAAAAAAACTTTTTTAACATTTTTCATTTTACCTATTGACATTTCTTAGCTGGACTTTCTTGCGGAACGGGATTATTCGCCCTCGGTGTCTACGTCAACTTCAAACACATCGTAGACCTCGTTGGGTTTTGGTTTGAGCCGGGTGGACAAAAACGCTTCAATGTCAAAGGCGTTCTTATCGTCCGCGTCGGCGGTGTACTGAAAATTGGGGTGCTTGGTGATGTCATATTTATCTGACAAAAACGGGCGGACGCCCCGCAGCTGGAGGATACATTTTCCACCGTCCATAACCGCAAGCTCATCCTGGCTCATCAATTCTTTGCCACATTGTCAAGTGAATACTTCACTCTTTTGGATTTTTGTTTATTATAATATGATTGTGAAAGCTGTCGATCTGCTGTCCTCTCCCTCCCTTATTAGGCGTTCCCCTGAATATCCATTATTCAAACAAAGCAGAGCCGCCACTACAAGAAACACAAGCTACGGGGTATTAAAACCAGCCTTGCTCTGCTCGGTATTAGCTTGCTGTGCAGCAGAGCTACAGAGAATTAAACCTTATTTGGGATTAAGGTGGACAGAGAAGATAAATCGTTAAGAGAGGTTTAAGGACGTTTGCTACACTTAAGAAGCATTTCACAACAAATAGGTTGTTTAAATGATTTAGACAAACTATAATATCTGTTATTTCTATGATAACAAGGGAGGTAATTTATGAAACTAAAAAAAGTAATGATATTACTCGGTACTGTCTGTATATTGAATACAATGGTTACAGGATGTGGTTCCGGTTCTATTGCTAAGACAGAAGAAAACCAGACAGACGAAGCATTGTTAGAGGAATTAAATGATGCGCCGTCAAAAGAGATTGATGGAAACACGGATGGACTGCAGGAAAATACAGCAGGTAAATGGCAGGTACTAGAGCCGGATGTCGCTGCTGCTGTTGATGCGGATTTTCTGGGTAAGGTCTGGAAGATTGAAGAAGACTCATTTTTCATTGCCGAAAAGAAAGTAAAAATTCTTGATGACAGTTCCTTATCATACAGTTCTCCAAGCTCCAATGCTGATCTCCCTGATTCTCAGTTGATTCATGTGATTTTGGAAGATGATACCCGTTTTTATTTAAAAACCACTGATGGAAATGGAGAAAGCTATGAGGACACAAAGGCTGAATTTCAGGACTTGAAGGTACATATGTCTGTTGAAATGAAGGGCAGCTTTAAAAATGATAAATTTTATGCCAAGGAAATACGATTCTTTTAGAAAGTGATGGGAAAGATTATGAAAAGGAAATTGATACTGATATTTATGATAGCTTTAACTATGGGGATGATCGGATGCTCATCGGAACAAAAAAAGGATGAAATATCTGTGGAGAATGATTCCCCGAAAGAAACGGTTCAGGAAGAAGTAGCAGATGTAAAAACTGTAGATGCAAAAACTACAGAAACAGAAGCAAAAGTTACAGAATCGTCAAAGTCAGAGATTACAGAAGAAACCAAAAAAACCACTTCGGAAGCCGAAGAAATTCCGCTCGAAGAAATCCCGGTCGAAGAAATCCCAGCGGGCGATCCCATAGCAGGAATTATTGAAAAGTATGAAGAAAACATACTTACACTCAGGACTCCGGAGGACGATATGCTCTATTATTTTTTTATGGAAAATACCCCGATATTAGAAGGGTATTCCACGGAAAGTGCCCATGAGGCAAAAGGAGGTTCCACGATTGCTGTGGGCGATAAAGTTGAGATCAGTTACCGGGGGACACTTGATGATGAAGAACATCCAACTCAAGCTGTGAAAATTGTAATAATCACAGGTGAATAATTTTGCAAAATTATTGTGTATTCACGGTTAAATCCAAAAGAAGCTACAAAAAAACAGCGCCAATGCACAGGAGGAATCTTAAAAAGTTGGATTCCTCCTGACTTTCTATAATCTCACATTATTCTGTTGCCGCTGGTATCTCCCCGACAAAGTTATAAATGATTTTGATTTCCTGAAACTTCTCCCCGTCAACCTTTTTCACCTCCCCCACCAGAATCCGGCTGATAAGGCGGTTTAAGATACCCTCGTCCAGTTCCTGTATCGTGGCGTACTGCCGGATTTCCCGGATAAAGGTGCGGACATCACTTTCCTGCTCATTGGAGCGGCGCAGGGAGAGTGCCAATTCTTTAAGCTGCTTCTGGTTTTCCTCCTGTTCCCGCTCCATTGCCGCCGTCAGCTTCACAAACCGCTGCTCGGACAGGATTCCCTTTGCCTTGTCGGTATACAGGTT
>NZ_RAZG01000073.1 GCF_003612565.1 Roseburia sp. 1XD42-69
TAAAACAACGCCATACAACATAAAAATAAATAAAATTTGACATAAAAAAGCCCGCATTTCTGCGGTTTGTAATGTTTTATATTTCTGACAAGTGTCGAAGACCCGGATCCGGTAGAATATTTTTCCGCAGAGTAATATTTGTTCTTGCTTTTTTTCCCATTAACACTTATAATGACTTGGGAAGACAAAAGAATTGCAGAAAAAGACGTTCTGTGTTCCAAAAGACACAGAACGTCTTTCTATGTGCATGTCCAAAAAAAGAGGAAAGTATGGAAAACTATACTTACATATTAGAGTGCAGCGACGGAACATATTATACAGGCTGGACGAATGATATAAAAAAGCGGCTTTTAAGCCATAATGCGGGAAAAGGAGGAAAATATACCAGAGTGCGCAGGCCGGTAAAGCTGGTATATCTGGAAATCTTTTACACAAAGCATGAGGCTATGAGCCGGGAGGCAAAGATTAAACAGTTGACCCGAAAAGAAAAGGAACAGTTAATCACAGAATATAAGAGGAATAATAAGAATGGAAACAGTTAGATTTGACGAACTAAATATTTTACCCCAGATTTTAAAAGGAATTAAGGATATGGGATTCGAGGAGGCCACACCGATTCAGGCCCAGGCCATTCCTGTCGTGATGAGCGGCAGGGATGTGATTGGCCAGGCTCAGACAGGAACGGGAAAGACGGCGGCTTTCGGTATACCTATGCTTCAGAAAGTAGACCCTTCCCTGAAAAAGACCCAGGTGATAGTGCTCTCCCCCACCAGGGAGCTGGCAATCCAGGTGGCAGAGGAACTACACAATCTCTGTAAATATCTCCACGGGATAAAAATCCTCCCGGTTTACGGGGGGCAGGATATCAGTAAACAAATTCGCTCTTTAAAAGGCGGCGTGCAGATTATTGTGGGGACGCCGGGCCGGGTGATGGATCACCTTCGCAGAAAAACCATCCGCTGCGACTATGTCCACACCATTGTATTAGATGAAGCGGACGAAATGTTAAATATGGGCTTTCGGGAAGATATTGAGACAGTGCTGGAATACATTCCCCAGGAGAGACAGACGGTGCTCTTTTCCGCTACTATGCCAAAGCCTATTTTAGACATTACAAAAAAGTACCAGACAGATGCGGTGACCATTAAAGTGGTGAAAAAAGAGCTTACCGTTTCCAATATTGAGCAGTTTTATTATGATGTAAAGCGCAAAGATAAAGTGGATGTCCTCACCAGGCTTTTGGATTACCATAACCCCAAAGTTTCCATTGTATTCTGCAATACAAAGAAACAGGTGGATGAACTTTCCCGGGAACTCTCCGCCAGAGGGTATTTTGCGGAAGGGCTTCACGGGGATATGAAACAGGTGCAGCGTGACCGGGTTATGGCAAATTTCCGCAAGGGAAAAACTGATATTTTGATTGCCACCGACGTGGCGGCAAGGGGCATTGACGTGGACGACGTGGAAGCCGTGTTTAATTTTGACATTCCCCAGGATGATGAGTATTACGTTCACCGTATCGGCCGTACCGGAAGGGCAGGGCGCACCGGAAAGGCTTTTAGCTTTGTAAAGGGAAAAGAGGTATACAAGTTAAAAGACATTATGCGCTACTGCAAGACAAAGATTTATGCTCAGCCCATCCCCTCATCAGAGGATGTGGCCCAGATTAAGGCGGAAAAAGTGATGGACAATATCGCCGCAATTATTGAAGAAGAAGATTTGCGGGATATGATAAATCTCATAGAGAAAGAGGTAAATGATTCAGATTTTACCGCAATGGACATTGCGGCGGCTTTCTTAAAGCAGGCCGTAGGCGGCGTGGAGCTCACCAATGACAGGGAAGAGTGGCCGGAAGATTTCGGGGACACCGGGGCGGAAGCCGGGATGGTGCGTCTTTTTGTAAACATCGGCAAAAAGCAGAAAGTAAAGCCGGGAGATATTTTGGGCGCAATCGCAGGAGAATCCGGTATGCCCGGCAAACTGGTGGGGGCTATCGATATGTATGACAAGTATACTTTTGTGGAAGTTCCCAAGGAGTACGGAAGGGAAGTATTATCCGCCATGCAGAATGCAAAAATCAAGGGAAAATCCATAAATGTGGAGCCTGCAAACAACAAATAATAGAAAAAACTTATGAGACACAATTTGTCCCATAAGTTTTTTTATTTTCCTGAAACTTTTTCCCCTTCCCGTGCATCTAATAAGTGTAAAGAATAGAGATAAGCCATGGCAGATAAAAAGACAGGAGGCTCTATGGAGACACGGATAAAAAAGGCAATTCGGGGAGATGCGGACGCATTTGCAGAATTGGTGATGCAGTATAAAACTGATATGTACAAAGTGGCAAGGGGAATCCTTAACAATCAGGAGGATGTGGCGGATGCCATTTCAAACACCATATTAAAGTGTTATGAAAATATAGGTAAATTGGAACAGCCCAAGTATTTTAAGACATGGATGACCCGTATTTTAATAAACGAATGTAACCAGATAATCCGCAGATACGGAAACCAAAGTCTCCTGGAGGTATTTCCGGAAATTCCCTGGCAGGATGCCTCCATGGAAACAGTGGAGTTTGAAGAACTTATGCAGGCTTTGGATGAAAAGTACCGAGTGGTTTTGGTGCTTTACTATGCCCAGGGGTACAAAATAGCAGAAATTGCGGATTTGCTTGACATACCGGAGGGTACGGTAAAAACTCGTCTGGCCCGGGGCAGGGAAATGGCGGCAAAAGAATACGGTGCGGATACAAAAAAGTCTGAAGTTTTACCTTTGCGGAAGGAGGCAATGTAGTATGAAAGAGAGATATTTTAATAGAGAGATAGATCGGATTTTGCAGAATGATGTGGAGATACCCCGGGAGGTGGAGATGAAAATGGAAAAAGCTCTCCGGCAGATTGGCGCAAAGGAAATTCAGAAAAAAAAGGCAAAGAAAAGCCTGCGTTTCCAGGTGGCCCTGGCATTGGCAGGAGCTATGATTTTAGGCACGGTCACTGTGGGGGCAACAGGATTTTTCCTGTGGGATAAAGATGTGGCAAAGCGGTTTGAGGCGGATGAGGAAAAGCAGCAGATTCTGGAGGAAAAGAAAGTAGCAGTGCCTGTGGAGGCATTTGCCACAGATCAGGGAGTGACAGTTTCTCTGGAACAGTCTCTGATGACGGAAAGAGATATGTATCTTTACTTTAAAGTGGAGATGCCGGAAGAAATCTCTCCGGATATGGATATATTCTTTGATGAACTGGAACTTTCCATAGATGGGAAAACCACTCTCGATTACGGCTTATCCTGGTCCGGGGGCGAACCTTATGACATGAAGCATGAACAGTCAAATGTCAGGTACTGGGAGTATTTTGTGCAGGCAAAGGATGTGATGGATTTGCAGGGAAAAACTATGACAGCCCATTTCAAAAACCTTGCCGGGCAGATAAAAAATGAGAATGTCCAGTCCATTGCAGAGGGAGACTGGGACTTAAGCTGGGAATTAGATTACGCCCCCTCTCGGGAAACATTTCTTGTGGATAAAGAAGTGCCGGAAGAAAACATTACAGTTAAAAGTATTGACATTTCCCCGATTTCCATGAAAGTCACCTATGACTGGAAACAGACCTTTCATGAAGAGGAAAGCGTGGATGCGGCTGGAAATAAGGTTATGTCAGAGGAAGAAGATTTGCCTTCCATTTATCCGTCGCAATATCGGTTAAAAGACGGAACCCTTGTGGATATAGATAAAAATGGGATGGGGTCAATGGGGCGCGACAGGGAAAATGAAGATCTTGTTTGGGAGAGCTGGCAGAGTACCAAGGTAAATATTGTGGAAGATATTCAAAGCGTGATATTTGTGGGAAATGAGTCAGGTGCATCCTACGAGATGGAATTACAAAGATAGAACATAAAAAAAGAGGACAGGACGTATTTTAGAGGTGCCTGTCCTCTTTTATAATGCTTAAAAACAGTACAAAAAGGGAAATAAATAGATTGGCATGTATTTTAATATATGGTAAAATATAAAAAATATATTGAACTTAAAGAGGGCTGAGTTTATGGGGATAAGGGATATGAATCAAAAACAGATTGAGATTGAATGGCAGAAAATGATAAAAGCGGAATCTGCTTATCTAAACCGCAACGTACAGAGAGAAACCGCATTCTGGCAGGACAGAATTGCAAAATATGTTCCGGATAAGTTTGAAAACACCTTAAAAGAGGGTTTTTTTAAAGCATTTCAGCTGATTTTTGACAAGGGAACAGGAGTGATTGAAAAAACTTATGATAAAGAAAAGAAAGAGCAGGATTATAAAATACGGGAGTATGCGGCGAAGTTAAAGAATAATGGAAAATCCGTAAAGGCTTTTCAAAAGTCAGCGGCGAAGAGCAGAGTTGTAAACGGTATGATTTCCACGGCGGAGGGTGTGGGAATGGGAGTTTTTGGCCTTGGAATACCGGATATCCCCCTGTTTTTGGGGATACTTTTAAAAAGTATATATGAGATAGCTCTTTCTTATGGTTTTTCTTATGACAGTGAAAAAGAACAGGTATTTATTTTAAGGCTGATAGAAACTGCATTATTAGAAAAAGAAGAGCTGATGGCGGGAAACCTAAAATTAAACCGCATAATAGACGGGACAGAAAAACTGCCTATGGACAGAGAGAAACAAATGCGCCGTACCGCAGATGTACTTGCAGATGAAATGCTGTATCTGAAATTTGTACAGGGAATACCTGTTGTGGGAATTCTAGGGGGAGTATCGGACATGGTGTATCAGAAAAAGTTGACGGAGTATGCCCAGTTAAAGTACAAGCGGCGTTTTTACCGAAAAGCTTTGCCTGCCCGGAGTATAAATTAAATGTCAAATTGTAATACAGGTGACAGAAGTACTTGACTTTTTCTCATTTTTCTTTATAATAAACATTCGGGCGAGCCAGAAAAATTAAGCTTTCCCGACACACGGTGAGTTCGGGACCTTCCTCACCTAAAACAAAACTAAAGGAGAAAAAAATGAGAGACAAGAAAGTATTATTCATCACCCAGGCGGCTATGATTGCTGCTCTTTATGTAGTGCTGACATTGCTTGCCAACGCCCTTGGGCTGGCAAATTATGCGGTGCAGATTCGCTTTTCCGAAGCGCTTACGATTCTGCCTTTTTTTACGCCGGCAGCTATACCGGGGCTTTGGGCGGGCTGTGTCCTTGCAAATATTCTGACAGGCTGTGCGCCTCTTGATATTTTGTTTGGCAGCCTTGCAACGCTCGTTGGAGCATTTTTTACTTATGTACTTCGCAGGTATAAGTGGGCTGCGCCCTTGCCGCCCATTGCTGCAAATACGGTTATCGTCCCATTTGTTCTGGCATACGTATATCAGTTTCCAGGCTCTATTCCCTACTTTATGCTTACAGTGGGTGCGGGAGAGTTTATTTCCTGCGGAATATTGGGCATGGCACTGCTTGCAGTATTAGAAAAATATAGAAACGTAATTTTTAAAACGGACAGTGTTGTGTCTACAAAATAAAAATATACCAAGGTCTATAAAGAGGACGGAAGGGAAATACTTCCGTTCTTTTTGTATATAAAGTATAAAAAAGTATGAAAATTTTGTGCAATATTTTTAAAATATAATGCAACATTTTGCTTGTTTTATTAGACTATTATTATGTAACAAGAATCAAATTTCTGCAGAATTTGAGGAGGTGAAGAGATGGAAAAGGAGCGACTACTGGTAAAAAGGGCAAAAAGGGGAGACACGGAAGCCTTTGCCAGTCTTTACAGTGAGGTATTTCAGGATATGTACCGTTTTGCTTTTTATACCCTGGGAAATAGAGAGGATTCTAAAGACGCTGTCAGCGAGGCAGTGCTAAGTGCTTTTTCGTCTATAAAAAACTTAAGAAAAGAGGAGGCGTTTCGCAGTTGGATTTTCCGTATTTTATTTGTGAAATGCAAGGAAAGGCGAAGGGAATATGCCAATCAGACTTTGGAGTTGGATGAAGCTGCATTAAATACTGCGTTTCTGGAAGGACCGGAAGAGCATACCCTGGTGAGAAAAGCATTTTTTGAATTGGACCAGGAGGAGAGGCTTTTAATTGGAATGCATTTATTTTGCGGATACAAAAGCAGGGAAATTGCAGAATTGCTCCATATGAATGAAAATACTGTGCGTTCCAAAGAGAGCCGGGCCTTAAAGAAAATGGGACAAATGTTAAATGGCGAGGAGGGTTGATAACATGTATGAAGAAGAATTATTGGAGAAAATCAGAAAGTCTTCGGAAGAGGTAAAGATTCCAGAGGAATTAAAGCCGGATGAGATAGAAAAGAAATTAAAAAGCACAAAGATGAGGCCTAAAAAATGGATGGGAACCATGGGAGCTGCCGCTGCGGCCATATTGTTGTTATGCAGTGCAGGGGCGGTATACAGGGTCAGCGGCATCGGAAGTAAAAATATGGAGGGAACTTCCTGCGATACAGCGCCGGAAGAATCGGCAGAAAGCGGCGGGGGGCTGGGAGATGCCATGGAATCTGGTGATTCGGAGAAAAGCGCCACTGTGGCAAAGGCAGAGCCCAAAAGAGATGCGGGGGATTTGTATAAAGTGGCGGAAGACTATACCCAGGTATATCAGGCACTGCAGCCGCCTGTGTATTCGGAGGAGGAGGTAAAAGAGAGGGGATTTTTAGAAAAAATAGCAGATAATTTTCTGGGATCAAAAGGCAGCAAAAGCGATGGTGCAGCGGGAGATATGGTGGAAGAAGGTGCAGTGGATACCGCAGGGAATATGGAAGCTGAAAGCACAAATGCGTCTGCTACAGCGGATATGGATACGGGGGCCAGCAAGGGCAGCGGCAGCTATTCCAAGACAAATGTACAGACAAAAGGCGTGGACGAGAGCGATATTGTAAAGACAGACGGAGATTATATTTATACGGTTTCCGGAAGCCAGGTAACCATTACAGATATTCGGGAAAAGAAAATGAATGTTACCGGGTATCTTACCATAGGGGATCGTACAGCGGATACCCGGGTGGTGGAAATGTATGTGGAGGGGGACTCCATTCATTTGGTAGTTCAAAAAGAGGAGACAATTTTAAAGCAGGAGGAAATACAGATGCGCCCGGCTGATCCAAAGTATCATGAAGCCCTTGAGGAAGAGGGGGAAAGTCCGGCGGAGACAGGTGGAAATGAAGCAGCCAAATCCTATTCTGATAAAGATTCTTATCAGATAGAGACGAAGAGCGTGACGGAGCTTTTAACTTATGATGTCACAGACAGGAAAAATCCCAGGTTAGAGGGAACTGTGACGCAGGACGGTTATTACAAGGATTCCAGAAAAATTGGCAGCATGGTATATCTATTTACGGAAGGTTATATGGAGCAGGCTTCGGTCAAAAATCAGGAAATGGTTACCAAAGAGGAGGCGGGAGGGTTTATCCCTCTGGTAAATGGGAAAATGATAAGTTCAGACTGTATTTATCTGCCGGAATATGGAAATGCCGGGTATTTGATTTCCTCTGTGGACACGAAAAATCCCGGTGAAGTGGTGGATGAGGTCTTGATTTTAAACAACAATGCCCAGATTTATGTGAGCAAAGATGCGGTTTATCTTTACCATACGGACTATGAACAGGATAAAGTAAAAACTAAAATTGCAAAATTCTCCTTGAAGAAAGGGGAGATTAACGCCGTTGGCGCCGCCGCAGTTACGGGGGAGGTATATGACACTTTTGCCGTGGCGGAGGAAAAAGGGAATTTGCGTGTATTGACCACGGACTGGAGCGGCAGTAAAGACAGTAACAATCTTTATCTTTTGGATGAAAACTTAAAGCTTACAGGAAAACTGGAGGGCATGGCAAAGGGAGAGCAGGTGTACGCCGCCAGGTTTTTGGGAGATGTGGCATATTTTGTCACATACCGGAACACGGATCCGCTTTTTGCAGTAGATTTGTCTGACCCCACAAATCCTGAAATTTTATCAGAAGTTAAACTCAGCGGATTTTCTGAGTACCTTCACTTTTGGGGAAAAGATAAACTGGTGGGCATCGGATATGAGACAGATGAAGAGACAGGAGCGCGGGAAGGATTAAAACTGGTACTCTTTGACATTAAAGACCCGGCAAAGGTAAAGATTATCAAAGAGTTTGTGATTCAAAACGGAGATTACAGCCCAGCTTTGTACCAGTATAAAACCGTGTTGGCAGACCCGGAGGAAAATCTTTTTGGATTTGCAATGACTTCTTATCAAAATAGGGAAAAAACGAGCTATCTTCTGTTTTCTATAGAGCAGGGGGAGTTTCATAACCTTTTGACGGCAGATTTGGACGACAGCGCTTCCATAGAAGAATACCGGGGGATTTATGCCGGGGAGAGATTTTATCTTGCAAGCCCTGCGAGCATCACATCTTTTGACAGAGGGGAGAATTATAGGAAAATACAAAAATTAGAGCTGTAAGAACTTTCATGCCATAAAAAATTGGCCCATAGAATATTTTCTATCGGGCCAATTTTTGTAACAATCAGTCATTTTGATGTGCTTTTAAAAACTCTAAATATTCTTTTTGGGGAAGAGGTTTGGAAAAATAGTAACCCTGAATATATCCAATGTTCAGCCGTTCCATGGTCTCAAAGGCTTCTTTCGTCTCAATACCCTCGGAGACAATTTCCAGTTTCATACCATGAATCATGTGCATGGCCGCATCCATAACATACCTGGCCTTATCATTTTCAAAGTAAGCCTGGGTCATAGAGCGGTCAAATTTTACAATAGAGACAGGCATGTCAACAATATAATTCAGATTTGACTGTCCTGTCCCAAAATCGTCAAGGGAAAAAGACACACCGTAATCTAATAGAATGTTCATATTGTCAAGAAGAGTCTTTTTTGCGTTGGATGAGGCAGACTCCGTAATTTCAAGATTAATCTGTTTTGGGTCTACGTGGTAGGCGTTCATAATATTAATATAATCTGCGGCAAGATGGTCATAGGCGCATTGTACCACAGAAAGATTTACTTCTATGTAATGCAGCCCATACTGTTCCGTATGATTTTCCTTTATAAACTGGCAGACTTTTCGGAACACTATTTTTCCAAGTTTTAAAATCATACCATTCTTTTCTGCTATGGGGATGAATTTTCCCGGGGGAACCAAGTTTCCCCCCTCATCCCGTATGCGGATTAAAGCCTCGGCGGAGGTAAAGCGGTGTTCTCTGGTGGAATAAATGGGCTGGTAATATACTTCCACAGCATTTCGGTTAATGGCCCCTATCATCAGTTCTTCCATAGATTTTTCCTGTATCATTTCCTCCACAACACTTTGGTTTACCACACAAAATCTCCGCTCTTTCAAAAGATTCTGTCTTGCATAGCGCAGGAAAGCTAAGAGTTCATCCTCAGACTGGGCAATGGTAGATTCCGGGATATAAATCCAGGACGTGCGGAAGATAACAGAATAATCTTTTCCAAATCCCTGCTCAAAGCGCAGGTCAATCATCTCTTTTCCCGCATCGGCATCCTTTTTACTGTGAAAGATAAGAATAATCTCTTCATCCGCATTTTTAAATACATAGGCATTTTTTACAGATTCCACAAAGTTTATCATCTCCAGATGGGCCTGTTCCTGGGAATCTGTATTCAGGTTTTGGACATAGGAAGTTTCCAGCACAAGGGAGAGAAGAGAGAAGTTCTGCCGGTCTCCATAGAGCTGTTGTAAGTACTGTAACAGGGCATTTCTGTTAAAAAGTCCCGTGCGGCGGTCAATATTGGCTTCCGGATTTTCCAGAGAGAGATAGATTATCATAATTCCAAGGGAACCTGCGTAGCCCACAATCAAAAGTTCATTGTTAAAAAGCTGAATACAGGCGGCTATCGTCCAGAGAAGAAGCCATACCCACACCGCATGAATCCGGCGTTTGTTTAAAATATGTTTGTTTTTTGCCGTGTGATACACTAGAAAAAGCATGTAGAGGGCAACAGAAATATAAGTGGCAACGACGCTGGGGCCCTCCGTGTAAAGGACAGTTCCCTGGCTGTTTTCATGATATTGTATGGGGAGTATAAATATTGTGGCAAAGGTTAATATACCCAGTATCAGGCATAAGCGTTTGATTTTCCGGGTAGAAATATTGCTGGCATAGATATCGGAACAGACATAGACCATAGCAAATAATACCGTAAGGGGAAGTGTTGTAATATAAAACTTTGCAATAAAGGCCACAAAATAAGGGGAAAGGATATCTCTGCGGTCGATGACAATAATAGAGGAAATATCAAGGCAGAGACATAAAAGTGCGCAGCAGGTTAGGTGAAAAAAAGCCTGCTCTGTGTGCAAGTGTACCTTTTTCTGCCGTCTGAAAAAATATAATAAAACCAATATCATTACGATGCCGCAGCATTGGGCAAGTGGGCTCATACAATCAGTCTCCTCATATCAAATTAAAAGTCTTATTACTTATTGTACAATATTTGGCATACAGAAACAAGAGAGAACCATATCAACTTCTGGTTCTCTCTTGCTCTTAAGATAAAAAGGATTTCAAATTTTGGCTTAGATTTTCCGATAAATCCGTTAAATCTGATGTCAGGGAAGTGATTCCTCCTATCTCCTCCTTCATTTTGCCTGTAACCTCTGCGGTTTCCTCCGCAGCACCTACATTTGTCAGGGAGGATTCTTCCAGTTCCTTAATAATTTCAGACATGTTATCTTTTGTCTGGTTCATAGTGGAAATGCTTTTCTGCATATTGTCTTCCTGGTCAGTTAAAGCAGTGATACTGTTATTTAAAGCTTCAAATATCTCTTTTGTGCGGGAAACTTTATCTTTCTGAGAATTTAACACATCATCTATGGTATTCATAGCAAGAAGATTTTCTTTTGTTTTTTCTACAAGGTCCTGAATATTTTTCCCGATTTGTGATGCGGAATTATTGGACTCTTCCGCCAGTTTTTGTATTTGTTGTGCCACCACGGCAAAACCTTTTCCAGCTTCCCCTGCCCTGGCTGCCTCAATGCTGGCATTTAAGGCCAAGAGATTTGTCTCCTCCGCAATATTTGTAATGTAATCCGTAATGCTTTTAATCTGGTTTACAGATTCATTGGTGGCATCTGTCTGGTTTCGGATGCCGATTACCGTATCCTGTGCCTGTCTGCTGTTTTCTGGTTAGAAGCGGTATTTTTAATTTTTTCCACATGCTCGCTCATGGTGTAGGCGGCTTCCGTAGTATGTTCTGATGTTACGTTAAGGCGTTCCACAGCCTGTGACAATTTTACCGTACGCTTTGCAGGTTGTTTAATATATCGTATATTTTAATCCTTAGCCTTTCCGTGGAAGATGCCAAATCCCCAAATTCGTCAGCGTGCTTTATTTTTATCAGGCGTTGGTCAGAAAATTCCCCGTTGGATACCTGGGAAAGCACTCTTCTCACATCGTGGAGTACTTTTGTAAGGCCGCCGATATACCAGAAAATAAAGCCGCCCACAAGAATCAGAATTACAACAGCAATCATAATGCTGATAATGATATACTGCCTTATAATTCCGTCTATTTCCTGGGTGGACACAGAGGCCATCAAGGCGCCTACCACCGTGCCGTCCCCAGGCTGTAAAATGGGAATAATATAGGCGTGGCACATCTTTTTATCTATCTCAATGTTTTTATACCATAGCTGGGCTCCCTGCATCAACGTGTAATTTGTAATGTTTTCCCCGGCTTTCATTCCGTACCACCGTTGTCCGTTGTCACTTAATATAGAAGTCATTACGGCATTTTCCCCAAAAAAGAAGGTGGTGTCAATTCCTGTCTGGGCTTTTAAATCATCCACCACAGAGGTTTCTGCCGATATATTGAAATTCATGCCTCTCCACACGTTTCCGTCTGCTTTTAAGGCATAATCCCCGTATCCCTGGCTGTTATAAAGGTTCATTGCCGCAAGGGCACTGGATTTCAAACTGTTTTTTGTCTCCTTATACATACCGTTCTCAAACTGGAAAAGACCAACAGAGAGCATTAAGATTCCGAAAATCAACATGGAAGAGCAATATAAGGCGAACATTTTCTGTTTAAATTTCATATGGATTCTCCTTACATAGCATCTTTTGTGATAACCGTAACTCCTGTGTCTGTCTTTGTGTTTATCTCCGTGTATGTTCCCTCCAATGTGCTTACGGCAATGGCAAGGCCGTCATGTCCCATGGTTTTGGGATTTTGCTGCATTGTGGCGTATACAATGCCTTCAGATACTAGGGAAAGCATGGCGTCTGAGGTGTCAAATCCAACAATAGTGCTCTCTGTCCCCGCCTCTTTTACGGCTTCGCCGATGGCCACGGAAGTGCCTTCATTTGTTCCCAAAAAGCCTACATATCCATTTTCAAGTCCAAGGGAGACGGCATTTTTTACATTTGCCACATCATCCTGCATGTATACCGTGTCTGCCAGTACAAAATCCGTCCCTTCAAAGGCGGAGCGGAAACCTATCTTCCTGGCCATGCAGGAGGAGGTGTCTGTGGTCACCCCCATAACCCCAATGGTTCCGCTGGTAATGCCTTTTGCCCCAAGGGCTTCCTTCATGCTCTCCGCTGCTGTTGCCCCTGCCGCTTCATTATCCGTTGCCAGGGCGGAAACACAGTCAAAGCTTGCCGCACTGTCTACATATACAATTTTACATCCGGCTTCAGAAGCTGCCTGTAAACTGGCATTTATCCCCTCCGGGCTGTTTGCCGCGATTAAAATGGCATCTGCGCCGTCGGATACTGCCTGGTCTATACATGCGCTCTGCAGGGCGTCATCATGGGAATCAGGCCCAATCCATTTATATGTAATGTTCCCTAATTCTGAAACAGCGCTCTGGCATCCCTGGTCAATGGACTGCCAATAACTGTCCGCCAAATCCATGGTTATTAGATATACGGTATAGGAATTGCCGGAGCTTGTCTGTGGAGGAGCAGGCTGGCTGCTTTCTCCGGAAGGGCTCGACGTGCCGCTGCCCTGGGCTGTGCTGTTTTCCTGGGAAATGTCTGAATTGTCTGTTTCCTGAGATGTGACAGAGGGCTGCAAGGGCTCCTTTGGCATAATAATTTCAGGTGTGGTGGCGGAGCCGCATCCGGACAACAGAAGTGCTGACAGAAAAAGCCCCACCCATTTACTTACTTTCCGCATTTTGAAACCTCCCTTATGTTAAACCTACTTCTATTTAAATGATTAACTCAAACTTCGCACATAGATTTAGCCTATGCACCTTGAAAATTCAATACTGGCAGTTATTCAGTTATCTTAATTCCTATGCTATGCTGCTTGAAGCTGTGTCCTCAGTAAA
>NZ_RAZG01000074.1 GCF_003612565.1 Roseburia sp. 1XD42-69
TAAGAAAGGTGGTGATGCCAACTTCTTTACATTCTACAATATAACCACTATATGAAAAAACAGCTGATAGCACCAAGGGGGAAGTCCGCCCTTTTTTAGTGTATTTTTATCATTCCTATCATCTATTATTGTTGGTTCAATGGCTTAATCCTGTTGTAATGTCATACCACTACTAAGTTGTTAACATTGGTTTTTATACTACTTATGCCCGGTTATCCTTTCGGTTATTATCAGTGCGGTATTTATATTGTATGTAGGACGGCAATTTGTGATATACACAGGAATCCACACAGAATGGATATTATATTTTGGTATTTCATTCGTTAGTTTTCTTGGGATATATGTCTTGTATTTTGCAGTAACGTATTTTCAGTTTAATAAAAACATTGAACCATCTGCTCTTTGATAAAGCGGGCGCGGCTATCCGGCTTTGTCAATGTGCGTCGTGAGTACATATTCATGCTACCCCTTTGTTACCGCGTCGGCAAGCTGCTTTCCGATTTCATGGGCTTTCTGATAATCCACTTCCCCCGGCTCAAAGGACTGTATCAGATGAAAGGCTAAATTGTTGCCCTTATCCAGTGCTTGCTCTATAATACAGGGAACATACTATCCCCAGTATGTTCCCTGTTTGTGTTTTACCATGGAACGGTCATTTTCAGACCGCATTTCGTACATATCTTGGATTCGATATATTTTGTTGTCAGTTTGATGTTTGTTTTGTCACCGACGGTGTGTGAGTCAACGAGTGAGTCTGCTTTTGTTCCGTGTATACCCATTTCTCTTGCTTCGGCGGAAGGGTTTGTGATGCCAATTGGGGTTGATATTTCGAATAAATGCTGTTTATATTCGTCTTCGGATTGGAAGTTATCACAGTAGCAGAAGTAAAATGGCGCATCGTTTTCGTCGTATTCTTTTTCGATGACTGCCCAGTTTTCTTTCCATGTGTGGTTACACATGACTATTGGCAAGGTATTTCTCCGCAAACTCCGCTGTCTTTCCGAACGCGATACACGGCAGGAAATCAGCCTCCTGTCCGCCGTTCTGTTTGTACGGGCGGTTTACGGCAAGAGTGTATCTGGCAATGGCCGTATTGTTGTTATTTGTACCGTAACGCATCTCAACATCGCAGGTGAGTCTTCCGATTAAAATGATTTTATTCATATGCTTTTCTCCTTTTTTTTGAATGCCATTAGAAACGGTATCGTGTTTTTCAGTCTGTCTAGGCTGTTTTCTCGAAATTACACCCGGAGCGGCAGCGCTTTATGATTTTTGTTGCAAATGGATTGCCGTAAAGAGACAGCGTTATGGATATACGGATTTGAATTGCAAAGAATTTTGATATTGACGGGATAGTGTTATTGTTTTTGGAATTTAAAATAGCTGCCCTGTATAGGCAAAAACCTGTAGGACAGCTGTTTTAAGCATTGGAAATTCAATGGGGTTAGACAGCAGGCATTATGCCAGCTGCAACCGCTTTTCTAATTCAAGCACTTGTTCCAAAGTAAGCCCGGAATACGCTGCGACTTTTTCCAATGGCAGGCCTCCATCTTCTATCATTCTCATTGCTGATTCCATTTTTTCCTTTTCAATACCCTGCTCAATACCCTGTTCATATTTTTCCTGATAATGCATCTGCAACGTCATATAATCCAACCTCCACTTCTCATTCTTTCTGACAGACTGTACCGCCTTATCCAACTCTCTGGTAAAGTCATCACCCGGCTCTTTGCCGTCGATAAAATCAAGCAGTTTTTTCATTTCCGGGGTAACATCATCCATTGTGCCCTTGGTATTTAGAATAATCTTCGTTGTATCATCTCCAAGCCCTAACTCTAAATTTTGGATGCAGCGGTTTTCAAAGGTATAGATGTGCCTCCCCTCACCAAACAAATCAAAGGTACAGACAAAAATAATAAAACTGCGTTTCAAATCTTTGTAATTGTGCCCTTTTTCCAAAATATTCAAATCTATCATGCCCTGATAGTATCTTGTTCGCTTGGGAATGTTTCTATTCCCCGTGGTCTGCATTTCAATATTGTACACAGTCCCTTTGCCATCCTCCACATAAATATCCAGACGCACACTTTTTGCATCTGCGGAAATATCTATTGTCTCCTGCGATTTCGGATATTCAATGCGGGATATTTTTATGCCAAGCACCAGTTCCAAAAAGGGCTTGCAAAACTTCGGATTTCTCATGATAATACTAAACATGAAATCGTCCTTTATCTGCAGTTTCTCAAAAGTTTTTTCCATTCTGTTTCCGCCTTTCTTTGGTTTGATTATAACATATCCGCACAGCCGGATAAAGGGTTGTTTTGTATTTGACAGATTTATGCAGCCGCAGCCGGAAGTGGGGCGCATAGCGCCCTCTGCTTCCATGCCGTGACAAACGCCTCGACTTCCGGCGTCATGCCACAATTTCCTGCACCCCGTACTTGCACGACTTCCTGCCTGCGCACTTCGATTGTGTAAAACGGTTTGCATTCATTGGTGCATCTCCGCAGGAATAATATGATGCATTCCTCCTCGGCTACAATGCCCCTGCCGCCCGTGATTTCAGAGACGGATTGTCAAGTGTGTTTGTAAACTTTTTTACGTTCTTTCCACTGACAACCGCCTCCCCGCACTGATATGTAACAGGGGAACCAGACAGAACGTGAAGTGTTCCTGTTTGGTTCCCTTTTATCGTTTGTTCTTTATTGGTTTTCTTCCTACTTCCTGATTTCTTTATCTACCAAGACAACATCCAGATTATGCCATTTCTTTCACATACTCAGAAAGCGTCCTCTTTTCACAGTAACGTACAGCCAACACCGAATACCCCAAAGCAATCACCGCAAGCGCCGCAAAAAAAGCAAGTATAGGCAGCAACGGAAACGTATACTGCATTTCCCCAAATACGCCCACCCGGTTGAATATTCGGCAAAAAAGATATCCTGCTGCAGTTCCGACCGTCAGCGTAATGACCATAGTCACCAATACATAGTGAAACGCTTCCAACCGTAACATTTCTGCCAATTGTTTATTAGACAGCCCGATGGAGCGGAGCATTCCTAATTCCTGCTGTCTGGCTACAAAACCTGTCATAAGCGTGTTGCTCAAATTGATCAGGGCGAAAATACCGATAAATGCCACAATTGCATAGATTCTTTTCATATATTCCTTTAAGTCATGCTCATAAGCTGCAGAGGCTTCAACGATACTCCCAACCTCCAGATCCGGATTTTCGCCGCATATCTCATATATGATATCATCCGCCTGAGAAATATCCTCCAGATCGGAATTGAATGCCAGCAGAGAACTAAAATTGGTCGTGCCGGCTTTGATAGCAGGGAGCAAATCCTCCGGCACGAAAATAAAGCACCCCCCATAAAGTCTGTCCTCCCAGTGGGCAGTCGCCATTACCTGAAAGGAAACCTTTTTCCCCTCATCGTTCTCAATCTGCACACTGTCTCCCACTATCGCTTCATAATGCTCATGTGTTTTTAACATATCACCGTCATCATCAATGATGATCCCTTGATTTTCCACCAGCTCGTCATAATCCAGAGTACCACTAAGCAGGGCGTCCTGATGGCTCTCAAGATACTCTCTGGAAAGTCCCACTATCTCCCAAGTGTTATCGTAATCCACGTCATCATTACCAGGAAAGAACAGATTCGCCTGACAGCTCTGTACGGACTCTAAATCCCGAAGCTGCACTTCTTCCGTCAGTTTTACAATAAAATCCTGACTTAACGGGTTGTTCTGCTGCAGACGATCGTATATGGAAACCCACGAGGTAAGCATATCCTCCTCAGGCGACAGATACACTATAAATTCACGTTCTTTCAGATTCCGGTGTGCCATAGCCTCCGGATTGACAGACTGCATAACGGCAGCGGCACACATGAGTAAAATTCCTGTAAATCCAAGAGAAAATAAGGTCAGGACGGTCCGTTTCCTGTTGCGGAAAAAATTGATTTTGGCAAGAGAACGGGGTGTCAGCCGCTTTGTCAACTTTTTTGTGTCATCAGGTTTTACCGCATCCACCGTTGTTATCCTAGCCGCTTCCACCGGGGAAACCGACATTGCAATCCGCACAGGTCTGTGTATGGACAGCCGGACGGTGATCACCATGACAAAAGCAGTAAGAACCGCAAATTTTACCGTGTTTGACCAGTACCATCCGCCGGGTAGAAGCAGATATCCGATAATACAGCCGCAGACAATCCCTAAAGGAATAGAGAATAATGACATCTTCCTGCTTTCCTTCTGTAGCAAGCGCTTCATCTGTTTCTGTGTAATACCGACCACGCGCAGACGGCCATACTCTTTCACTTTTCCAGTGACAGAGATGTAAAACAGGCTGTAGATAACCACTGAACATGCAATCATGATTAAAATGCCGATTCCAAGCGTGGTTGCCCTATCAGTGGACACGTTTTCATAGGTAATAAAGTAAGAAGAACTAAATCTGATATCCGCTTCATCGAAACCATATTTTCCCATACAGACAAGAATATCCTGTTTTAATTCATCCGCCTCCATATCCTCGCTCCCGGCCATCCTTATCATCACCGCATAAGGAATCTTTACACCGGAAAAATAAGATTTCAACAGTGCCTGCGAGACCAGGACTTCATATGTATTGTCTGCACCCTCATCCCTGATCAGCCCACAGACTGTATATACCGACGGCACATTCTGCCCCAGATCAAGGGATATTGTCTGTCCAAGCACCGCTTCTATCCCCTTCTTTTCCAGATAAGAAGACGGAATGGCAATCTCTGTTTCCGCCTCTGGCAGCCGCCCCTGTATCAATTCAAAGGAAGACATCCGAAACGCCGTCTCATCATAGTATGTGACATTCAACCTTTCCTTCCCCGTCTGCAAAGACTTGAAACGCATTGCGAGCGTTAAGCCTGCCCGTTCTATGTTTTCATCTTCCGTCAGGGCAGCAATCTGCTCCGGTTCCGCAATGGACACTACCGCCTGAAAACGTCCTCGGTAAAATTGGTTGATCTGATAAGTTCCGCCATAGACAAGAAGGGCAAGCACCATAATCAGACAGGAAGCTAACGCAATTGTCGTCATAATAAAAACATTGCGGCGCCTGTCGGCACGGATGCTACTGTCTGCCAGCCGGTTAATGATTTTATTTGTACTTGCCATAAATAATGATACCACTGCACTCCCCTCCTTATCCTATAATCCTGCCGTCTTGGAGCCTGACGATGCGGTCCGCAAGAAGCGCAATGTCCCGGTCATGGGTGATCATAATTATGGTCTGGCAAAATTTTTCGCCGCTCAGTTTTAGGAGCCCCAGTACGTCAGCACTGCTCTTGCTGTCAAGATTGCCGGTCGGCTCATCGGCAAGGACGATCGCCGGTTTCGTAATCAATGCCCTCGCAATCGCCACACGCTGCTGCTGTCCGCCGGAAAGATTGTTCGGCATGCTTTTCAATTTTTCTTCCAGCCCCAGCACATGAACCACTTCATCCATAAAATTCTGGTCTACTGCGGCGCCATCCAATCCCACTGGCAAAACAATATTCTCGTACACATTTAAGATCGGAACCAAATTATAATTCTGAAAGACAAACCCAATATTACGCCTACGGAAAATGCTAAGTTCCTCGTCTTTCATCCGGGAAAGTTCCTTCCCACGGACAACCACCGAACCAGCAGTCGGCACATCCAGCCCACCGATCATATGTAATAACGTAGATTTTCCCGAACCAGAATTGCCGACTATGGCGACAAATTCCCCCTTATTGACGGATAAATCTACATCATCCACTGCACGAATGATATTAGGCTCTTCCCCATAGTATTTTTTCAAGTTTTTTATTTGTAAAATGTGCATAATGAACTGCCTCCTACTGTTTTTATTTCCCCATCAGTTTGGACAACTTTGTTATTTTCATTATAAAAAGGAATTATTGCAGAAATCTTAATAGAATTACAAAGGAATATATATCTCAAATTCACTTCCAGTATTAACAATAGAATTCACTAAGATATAGCCATGTTGAAGGGTAATAATCTGTTTGCACAGATACAGGCCAATACCGTTTCCCTCCAATATATTTGTATTCCCACGCCAAAATCTTATAAAAATATTGGACAGGTCAGCAGGCGGGATTCCTATACCAGTATCTTTGATTGAAATCTTTACATATTTTTCTGTCCTGCTAAGCAGTATATTGAGTTTTCCATTTTGCGGTGTATATTTAATAGCATTTTCCATTACATTAAATAATGCTTCACTTGTCCATTTCGGATCATGCAGGACAGTATAGTCCGTGGAATTGTCATAATACACCTCTATCTCCTTCTTTTCTGCAGGCACAAGTATCCCCTCCAACGCTGATAGTATCGTCTGGCTAATGGAGGCCTCCCTTGGCTGTATCTGAATCAATCCATTTTCAAGCTGCGATGTTTTTAATAATGCCCGAATTAAAAAGTCTATTTTGTCCAGCTGCTTCCCCTGTTTTTCCAGACAGTCCTGATATTCCTCTGGCGAAATGCCCGACTGTTTTAATGCTTCCTGCAAAAGATGCAAATTAGTGAGAGGCGTCTTTAGCTGATGTGAAATATCAGAAACAAAGGACTGCACTTTACTTTTTTCCTGTTCTATCGAACTCTGCTGCATCTGTAAAACATCATATAAGCGGTTCAGCTGATGATATATCTGTGACATATAGGTACCATCAATATGATCAAAATTTGGAACACCTTCCCTGTTCATCATCTTATCCATCATGACAAACAGGTTTGTAAAAAAAACAGAAAATACCCTTTTTATTAAAACCCAAGCTATACAAATAAACACAATAAAGGTAAACTGTGACGAGATAAGGACAGCCATACTGCTTCTATTAACCGAAATAAAAATAAGCAGCAGGTTTATAATCAGAATCCCGTAAAACAGAATTTTAACAGCTATAAAATACTTTTTGTCCTTCAATTTATCCCCTCCTCCTTATTGCAAATGCTATCACTGACTTATTCGTCTGCAATCCACATATAGCCTGTGCCATATACCGTCTTAATATATCGGTGATCCGCAGAATCAATTTTCCCCCTTATCCGGCTGACCATGCTGTTAAGAGATGATTCCTCCACATAATTCCCACGCTTGTCCCATACTACGTCCAGAATTTGCTCCCTTGTGATTATACGTCCGGAATTTTTTACCAACAGTTCCAGAAACTTAAATTCCAAAGGCGTAAATTCTATCGGTTCGCCCGCAGCATAAGCAGTTAAAGCTGCAAAATCAACCTGTAGATAGGAATCGGAATAAATCAGCCCGGAGACATCCTTTTCCATCCGGCTTGTGACAGCCGCTATCTTTTTCAGCAAAACAGGGAGGGAAAAAGGCTTGGTCACATAATCATCAGCTCCCATGTTGTAGCCTTTTAAAATATCGCTTTCCAGATCCTTTGCCGTAAGGAAAATGATTCTGGTATCTGTTGAAATCTGCCTGATTTCTTCACAGACAGCAAAACCATTACCGTCAGGCAGTGTAACATCCAGCAAAATAAGGTCAAACTTCAAATTTCTTATCTTCATCACAGCATCTTCCTTTGTATATGCAAATGTGGCATGATACCCGTTTTGATTCAAATGTCGAATCAGTGTTTCACTTAAAATCCGGTCGTCTTCCACTAACAATATTTTTTTCACAGTAATCTCTACCCTTCAATACTCCTCCGACAATGTCGATTTGTTTCATTGTTCAATGCAGATATTTTACCACAACACACACAATTTCACTAAATATTGCTCAAACTCTTTTTGCCTTATTCAACCTTTCACGACTTTTCCATCCATCACCGTAATCACGCAGCTGCACCTGCTGGTCAACGCCATATTATGTGTAACAAAAAGAATCGTCTTCCCCATATGTTCGGAAAAGTAACGCAGAAGCCCCACCACCATCTGCGTATTCTTGCTGTCCAGATTTCCTGTCGGCTCATCCGCCAGAATAATATCCGGTTCGCTGAGAAGCGCCCTCAAGATCGCCGCCCTCTGCTGCTCCCCTCCTGACAACTGCATGGGGAATGCATTTTTCTTCTCCTCCAGCTTCAGCTTAGCCAGAAATTTGTCAATCAGTTCTTCCTTGCATTCTTTTTTCTTTAGCTGGAACGGCAGAATGATATTCTCATATACCGTCAGTTCGTTGATCAGATTATAGTCCTGAAAGATGAACCCTACATGCTTTCTCCGGTATATGGTCCGCTGTTTATCGTCATAGTCGGATATCACATCCCCGGCGACCGTGATCGATCCGCTGCTGACACAATCCATTCCTCCGATCAGATTCAAAAGCGTGGTCTTCCCACTGCCAGAATCCCCTACGATTCCCACAAATTCCCCTTTATTGATACTGATACTGACATTTTTAAGCACCGGAACTTTGCCGGATTGACTTTCATACTCTTTGCTCACATCTTTGATATCTACTACAATCTCTCTCTCCATGTTCAATCCTCCTATTCACACATTAACTGCCATGATTCCGCGTAGCGGAATCTCAAATCTGCGCAGAGAATGCTTGTACCCTGAGCATTCTCCCAAACATGCAACAACTTAGACGGCGTCCCTTGATGCCTTAGATACGCTGAATTCTTTACTCTCTACAGGATCGTATCCTATATAAGAACTTCTCCTTCCGATCCATCTGCCGGTATGCGGCAAGCGGCACCAAAACCGCCACAACGCTGCCCAGTACAGCAAAGAGCAGATAAATGTGCGGATAAAAGTGATATGCGATATAAGACTCCTGCAGAACCATATTGATTATCGCATAAACCCCGAAGACCGCCAGAAGACAGCCCGGAACGAACCCGCCTGCTATATACAGCATCCCTTCCTTCGCCAGATTCTTCTCAATCTCCCGCTGCCCGATCCCCATGCTCTCCAGAATCGCAAGCTCCCTGCTCCTGCTATAAACGCTCTCCACCATACAGTTGATGAAATTCAAAACACCCATAGCCAGCAGGATCGCACTCAGGACAAAGCCGGCCAGCTTTAACCCGTTTATGTATCTCCCCGCCTGTTCCGCCAACGATTTTGCCGACCGGCAGGCGAGACCGCTGCTCTGATCTCCTATAATCTTCTCTATCGCCTCATCCCATTCCCCGTGAAATGTTTCCTTCACATCGAAGGCATATAGGTAATAATCGTCCTGCTGTTCCTTATCCTGCCACTCCGACATAGGAAGATAAACATTGCTTGCGTAATATCTTCCCGGAAATCTCATGGATTCCGGCAGTTCCTCCACGATCGCCATTACCGTATAGGTTCCCACTTCACCGCTTGCAAACGGGACTGTCACCTCATCTCCGGGCTGATAACATGCCACATTCTCTTTATTATCATCACTCAGAATCGGGTCCAGCAATATATACTTTCCTGTCTGGAACTGATCGGGATCGATCGTTCCACTGATAGGCTGAAGCTTTTGCAGCAGCATAGCATCCAGTCCATACGCACCTGTCCACATCTTACCGGGATCACTATAAGCACCCTCTCCCCAAATTTCCTCAAAGGCATCCCACTCCTCCTGCGTTGGAAGAAGACAGATATGGGATCTGCTTGCTCCGCCCGCCGCCTCCACTCCGGGAAGTCCCCGACACCCTGCTATCTCCTCTCGTGCGATCCGTTCATAGGAGACGGGATTTAGGCTCGGGTTCGTAAACACAGACTCTTTAGCAAAAATATAATCCGCATCCAAATCTCCCGCTACATACGACTCTACATCAAAGCCCGCCGTCACCGCATAAAAGATATTGGCAAGCAAAATGCTCACGGCAATGGAGACACATACCTTTAACACCTTGATCTTATCGCTCTGAAAATGCCTCACCACAAACTTTTTCAGGCAGTCCCCGTCATCTACGGTCTTCACCCTCCTGAATCCGCCTATATATCTTTTCATTTCTACGGGAGAAGCATTCTTAGCAAGCTTCATGGGCTTTCGCTCACTGACCCTCACTGTCAGATAGGAAAACGCAAATGCCAGAACAAAAATCCAGCCATTACCGCTTCCTCCAGCCTGTATCGTCATGAAGGCGCTCAATATGCCCGGCAGAACAGCCGCGGAAAAGAGATATCCCACGAGCAGCGCCGGAACGACGGCTGCCAGAAACAGAATATTGTTCTGCCTGCGAATCAGCTTCTTAATCTCTTTTTTCGTAATCCCGTTAGTAGAAAGTTTCCCGAAGAATCTGGCGTCACCGGTCACGGAGAGATGAAAGATATTGGAGATAAACAGATACCCCAGCCACATGACCAGAAGAACCAACGCCAAAAGAGCCGCCCATGTACTGAAATCCAGACTGCTAAGCAGGGAAATATCATTTATATAGATCTCACCTTCCTCCAAATCGATCTCCTCCTCCATGACCAGCATGGATGCCAATCTCCTGACATTTCCGTGCGAGGAGAACATCACGCCTGCCTGCCGATCTGCCTCCTCTCTCGGATCCAGCCCGCACTGTTCCCAATACGCACACACTTTCCCGTAAAAATCGTCCGACACCAGGATCGCATGATAAGGCTGCAAGGCTCTCTTATATACTCCCACTACGGTAAACGTTTCCGTGTACTCCTTCTCGTCAAGGTAAGTAAACGTCAGATTGATTGGCAGATCCTCCCTGTACGTGAGCCCCCGTTCCCGCAAATATTGATCGGATACCACGATCTCATTGCCTCTCTCAGGCATCCGTCCCTCTACGGGATAATACCTCATCCATCGCGCCATCTGCTCCTCGGCATCGTAAAGTGGTATTATTCCTGCACCGGAAGGTTCCCGCATCCTGGCAACTATGATGCCCGTACTCGTCTCCGCCACCCGCGGGTTTGCACAGATCCGCTCATACTCCTCCTCCGTCACGCTCAGCATCGCATCCGACAACATGGGCGATGACGCTTTCATCATCTCCTCCGCCGCATCCATGACAAAGAATAATGTAGAAAACACCATGACAAACAGCACCGTCGTAAAAAACACCGCTGCAGCCACGCACAAACTTTTCCCCTTTTCCCGAACTGCTTTTCTGATCGGTATTTTTCTTAATACACTTACCATGACCTCTCTCCTATCCTCTACTATTTTATTTCGGTATCAACCCAACTAAATACTACTATTTTCATTATAACAAGGAAATGTTGCAGAAATCTTATCAATATCACAGAGGCAGAAATGTCCAAGTAATTTTAGCTTTTGCATTATCCTGCCTGCGAAAACAGCAAATTAGAACTTATATCTGAGCACCTGTTAGCAGTGACCTGACATTGTAAAAAATATTCTTTTCTTACTGTTTCCCTATACAAATTAAAACCTTGTCAGGCGGCACATAGCCGATACAAAGAACTGGGAACTGCCGTGTACATATCCCTCTGCTTATTTTTGTTTTCTTCATGCCCCTGTCCTGCCGCCTGCACCTTTTTCTGCAAGGCGGGCTTTTAAGAAAGTTCTTTACCTCGCCCCCTTATCTTTCCGCCTTGCCTGATGCACCCTGACAGTTTCCCTTTCTTTTAGCATCTGCTCTTTCTGCCTAAGCCTGTCCCTGACGCTCATGGAATCCGCCGCTTTTTCCCCGTAGGTTTTCTCATACTTTGAACGCTCCGCCTAATAATCAAGATACTCTCTCCTGGCTGCTTTCAATTCTTTATAAAAAGCCTGCACGGAATCAAATTTATATTCCCTCACGATAGAGGAAAGCCTCTTTTTCATATCGGAAATCTGATCGTTGATAACTCTGGTCGGATTCCCTGCGGCGGCAGAAATCCTTATAGGACAGCTCCACATAGTCGCCATTCTCTTTGATATATACTTTTCTTGGTGCGTATTTCACCGTAAGTACCTCCCATCTGAATTTTTGAAATGCTGAAATTCAGATGGAGAGGGTGGGGAGCGGCAATGAATGCCAGATATAGCCCTGCGGCACAATCTGATAAAAAACGACAAAAAAACGCAAAGGCTCTGTGACCTCTACGGTTATAGGAAATACATATTCTGTTAAGCGGAGATTCTACTTCTGGTTTCATGGTGAGAAGTAGCGTTGCATGAGCAGATGGATAACTGCCCGAAAAAAGGACATAAAAAATCCCTCCAAACTTCAAAACAGGTCTGGAGAGTGTCTGTTAAGTCTTTTCGGGTATAGCAAATCAGCCCACCAAAACACCGTTTTTTTATATGGCGGGCTTGTATTGCCTATTTCAAATTCCAATAATGATTTCTTTATGTTCTAATAATCCTCTAAAAAATGCCTAATGAGCATAGCAATTTCTTCTTTTTTATATCCCAATTGGGACAATTTACATAGCAACTCTTTCTTAGCTTCATCCACTAATTTTTTCCTTACATCTTTAATATCAATAGCAACACAATAACCTTTTCTTTTGTTGGCATAAATAATACCCTTTTCCATCAACAACCTTAAAGCACAAGCTACTGTATGGGGATTTCCCTGATTACCTTCCGCATATTCCCTTATGCTCGGTATCGACTTATTTGGTGCTTGATAATTTACAAAAATGTCCATTTTAATCCGTTCTGCGATTTCCTGATACTTGTATCTTTTATTCATCTTTTTCTCTTCCTGTTAATAGCTTTTGGATTGTGATATTATAAAAATCCGCTATTTGGGGAAACTGGTAAATGCTTGGGCGGGATGTTCCTTGTTCCATTTAGATATTGTTGATTTTGAAACACCACAATACTCTGCAAGTTTCTCTTGCGATTTTCCTTTTTTCGCTCGTTTTTTTTTTTAACACTTCCGAAATATGTAATTTACTCAAACTTCGCACATAGATTTAGCCTATGCACCTTGAAAATTCAATACTGGCAGTTATTCAGTTATCTTAATTCCTATGCTATGCTGCTTGAAGCTGTGTCCTCAGTAAA
>NZ_RAZG01000075.1 GCF_003612565.1 Roseburia sp. 1XD42-69
CAGGGGTGCGTCTCCCTGTTTTTCAATCATTTTCAGGAGGGGCTTTGCCGTACTTTTAAAGCCTAACAGCCTGAAATAGGGAATGTAGCCTAAACTTTTTAGGAGGGCGGCATCCTCTGTGGTAATGTTTAACAGGATGTGCAGAAGAAAGCGGCTGATTTTTGCGTAAGTCACATCTTTGGTTTTTAAGGTTTCACAAAAACCGGAGTAACCGGAAAAAAGTTCCAGGTGCTTTTTTATCCGGTTGGAGAGGAAGGGGGAACCTCCCAGGTAGCTTTCATATCCCATCCAGGATTCGCTTAAAAGCTTATAGTACAGCATTTGGGAAAAATCGTTTTCCCGCAGCAGGTACTTTTGGGGAGGGAGCAGGTCTGCGGCTGTTTTTGGCATATATTGTTCCAGTGGGACTTCCCTGCCGGAAAAAACGGCGTTTCGGATGGCTGTGGCGGAAGAAAAACATGTCTCCAAATCAGGAGAATGGTAATCGGAGCCCATCCGGGGAACGGGGCAGGGGATAAGGTTTGATTGCCTTCTCAGAAGATTTTTCTGGTATTCCAGCCCTAAAATATTGTTGGGGGAGGAAAAAATCTCATGAAATTTTTCTCTTGTGGTGCAGGGAAAATCACAGGAGGGATTTTCTTTGGCCCAGCTTAAAAAAGCCTGCTCAAAAGCCAGGGGATAGGCCAGGCCCTTCCCCTGGCTTTTTTTTAAGGCAAGGGAAAACTCACGGGGTTCCCTTAAGAGAAATTCTGCCAGATTTACCAGATTTTTCGGCTCCTCTGTCTCGCACCCGTAACTGATATGGGTGACGCAGCCTAGTTTATCCAAAAAGGCGGTGCCCCCTGCGGCAAAGTCCGGCGCAGCGGAAGTTGACCACAAAAGCGGAAGTTCAAAGACCATATCCGCCCCGTTTTTTAAGGCCATTTTGGCCCGGGCAAATTTGTCCGTAAGGGCGGGTGCGCCCCGCTGGACATAGTTTCCGCTCATTACCACTACAACATAGTCGGCCTTTGTAAGTTCTCTGGCCTTTGCTATGTGGTAGGCATGTCCCCGGTGAAAGGGATTGTATTCCGCAATAATTCCTGTGACATTCATTTAAACATTCCTCCCAAGATAAAGTACTCAAAGTATACCAGATTTTATTTCTTGTTTCAAAAAATAAACAAAATTTCTGTTCTTTGCCTTGTATCAGGGGAAGAAAAGGTTTATACTAACAATATTAATGTAAATATTTTCATATTATGATATGGAAATTTAAGGAGACTAAGTATGAATGTATTAGTGATTAACTGTGGAAGCTCTTCTTTAAAATATCAGGTGATTAATTCTGATACGGAAGAGGTATTGGCAAAGGGACTTTGCGAGCGTATCGGTATTGACGGCAGGCTGGTTTACCAGCCAAAGGGCGGGGAGAAAGAGATGACGGATGCTGCGATGCCCACCCATACAGAGGCAGTTCGCATGGTATTGGACGCCCTGGTGAATCCCAAAACCGGGGTGCTAAAAAGCTTAAATGAAATTGATGCGGTAGGGCACAGGATTGTCCATGGAGGAGAGGCTTTTGCGGAGACTACCCTGATTGATGAGAAAGTGATTGCGGCTGTGGAGGAGTGTTCCGATTTGGCGCCTTTGCATAATCCCGCCAATTTAATCGGGGTGAGAGCCTGCCAGGAAGTTCTGCCAGGCGTCCCCATGGTAGGGGTATTTGACACGGCATTTCATCAGACTATGCCAAAGGAAGCGTATCTTTACGGCATTCCCTATGAGTATTATGAGAAATACAAAGTCCGCAAATACGGATTTCACGGGACAAGCCACAGCTATGTGTCAAAGAAAGCTGCTGAGATTTTGGGGAAACCTTATGACAGCTTAAAGACGATTGTGTGCCATCTGGGGAATGGCGCCAGTATTTGTGCTGTGGATAAGGGCAAATCTGTGGATACTTCTATGGGATTATCTCCTTTGGAGGGCCTTGTCATGGGAACCCGCTCCGGGGATATTGACCCTTCCGCTATGGAGTTTATCGCAAAGAAGGAAAACCTGGATATGGCGGGGATTTTAAATGTGTTAAACAAAGAGTCCGGCGTCTATGGACTTTCCGGGGTATCCAGCGATTTCAGGGATTTGGAGAAAGCGGCGTTTAGCGGCAATGAAAGGGCAATGACAGCGAGAAAAGTTTTTGTCCACAGCGTGTTAAAATATATCGGGGGCTATGCGGCGTCTATGAACGGCGTGGACGTTATCTGTTTTACCGCGGGCCTTGGGGAAAATGACGGCCTTATCCGCCAGATGATTTGCGACAATCTGGAATATCTGGGAATTCATATTGACGGGGAGGCAAATAAAGTCCGGGGAGAGGATAAAATAATTTCCACACCGGATTCCAAGGTAACGGTTATGGTTGTTCCCACAAATGAGGAGCTGGCCATCTGTCGTGAAACCGTGGAGATTATTGGTAAAAAATAATAGGAATATTCTTGACAAATACAAAGGGCATATGTATAATTGTTTAGGTGTGAATAGGAGACGCAGGTGAAAGTAGATGTTACAGACTTATTATCAGTAGAAGATAAAGCCTTTGAACAGAAAGTGGAGACGGAGCTTACTTCCTTTCAGTCAAAATTGGGTGAGTTTCCCATTATCAGGAAAGCGCCATTCGTGTTACATCTGGAGAATCATAAGAAACGGTATATTAAAGTGACAGGCACAACAGATGTGGTTGTTGTGGTTCCTTGTGACAGATGTTTAAAGGAAGTGCAGGTTACATTACATCTTGTGATAGACCGGAAACTTTATCTGGAGGAGCCGGAGTTTGGAGAGGATGCAGATGAAGAGGATATGGGTTGCATAAAAGATTCCGCCTTGGATGTGGATTGGCTTATCTATGATGAAATTTTGGTAAACTGGCCTACGAAAGTGCTTTGCAGGGAAGATTGTAAAGGTATCTGCAGGAAATGTGGTACAAATCTCAATGATAATTCCTGTTCCTGTGACCAGGGTGAGCCAGATCCGAGAATGGCGGTAGCCCGGGATATATTTAATCAGTTTAAGGAGGTGTAACCTATGTCAATTTGTCCAAAGAACAAGTCTTCCAAAGGAAGAAGAGATAAAAGAAGAGCAAACTGGAAGATGACTGCTCCAACTTTAGTAAAGTGCAGTAAATGCGGGGAATTAATGATACCGCACCGTGTTTGTAAAAATTGTGGTTCTTATAATAAAAAAGAAATTATTCCACAGGATTAATAGGAAAAGGGAAATCAAGGGTTTCTTTATGTTGCCCCTGGTTTCTTTTTTTTATTTTTGGGAGCCTGATTTACTAATTTTGTGCCAGGAATCCGGGGGAGAGGAGGGAGCACACTTGCCATGCCCCAGTGTAGAAACCGTAGAGGGATGGCAAGTGTGCGCCTTGTTATATAGATAAGTGTTTATCTTAAATTCGCATAGATGTTTGCAATCTGCTGTGCTTTATCCGGGCAGTTTTCCTGCAGGAACATTAAATACTGCAGGGCAGTGCCCTCATAGGGGTGGATGTCTCCCAACAGACCCACTTCATAACAGTTGCGAATAACATTGATAATACAGTCCTCCGTGTGGTCCTCTTTGCAGTCCTTGCACTCTTTTAAAATATGTGCGATTGCCGTTTCCAAATCTTCTTCGTCAAATACTTTGAAATCTGTGAAGGGAATCTCTTCTGTGCCTCCTGGAACCTCTTTTTTGGGTTCTGCTTTGTAATTTTGAATGCAGTGTTTTGCAAATCCTATAGTACAGGATTTTCCCTGGCACTTAGTGCAAAGTGCTTCGCCTCTGCAGCATTTTTCCAAATCTTCTGCGATTAAATCTGCATTCAGTCCTTTTTTGTGTGCATCAGCCATGTGTTTACCTCCAATGATTGTCTTTTGATTTTTTGCATTTTGCCACAGTATAACATATAGGAAATAGTTTTTCCACAGATATTTTTAAGAATTTGTACTTGAAAAGAAAGATAAAATGGAATATAATGTTATCGTTATATGTCGGAAATAGGAGGTGGATAGATGGCAAGACCAGTCCGGTGCAGGAGAATTTGTTTTGAACCAAAGTATGACAGTTTTGCCCCCCGGGGAAAGGCCAGTACGGCTCAGGTTTTATTGACGGTGGATGAATTTGAAGCGGTCCGCCTTGTTGACTTTGAGAAAAGGACACATGAGCAGTGCGCCAGGCAGATGGGGATTTCCCGAACTACAGTTACGGAAATGTATGAAAGGGCCAGGACAAAAATCGCGGATTGTATTGTCAATGGGAAGACACTGTGTATTTCCGGCGGGAATTATACGCTCTGTGACGGTTCCGCGTGGAAATGCTGTGGGAAAAAATGTGACAGGGCAGATTATGCGGCGGATCTTGCCGCAGGCAGAAAGGAAGCAGGAAAGATGAAGATTGCAGTTACTTATGAAAATGGAAATGTATTCCCTCATTTTGGGCATACAGAGCAGTTCAAGGTTTATGACATCGCAGACGGAAAAGTTGCGGATGCCAAGGTGGTAGACACAAATGGAAACGGCCATGGGGCTTTGGCGGGAATGTTATCGTCCCTTAATGTGGATACTTTAATCTGCGGCGGAATCGGCGGAGGCGCCCAGATGGCTTTGGCCCAGACAGGAATTCAGCTCTACGGCGGGGTGTCCGGCAGTGCGGACGAAGCGGTAAACGCCCTGCTTGTGGGAAATCTTGTCTTTAATCCAGATGTGCACTGTGACCATCACGGACACGGGGAAGGCCATCACTGCGGAGAGGAGAAACACGGCTGCGCCGGATACGGAGGGAACTGTCAATGAGCAGATATGAATTTACAAAGAGACTGGAAACAGGAAACAGCATCATTGACACAGAGCACAAGGAGTTGATTTTGGCTGTAAATAAGCTTTTGGACGCCTGCAGCAAGGGGGAGGGACGCTCTTCTGTGGATGGAACCATACAGTTTTTGAATAATTATGTGAATGAACATTTTTCCCATGAGGAACAGCTTCAAAGGCAGAGCCATTATCCCGGTATGGCGGCCCACAAGGCTTTTCACGAGCAGTATAAGAAGACGCTTAAGGAAATCACCTCAAGAATATCACAGTCCGGCCCTACAATTGTGGAATTGGGGAGATTAAACGGCCATATCGGTGTGCTGATAACCCATATCAGCACAGAGGATAAAAAATTGGGGGCATTTTTAAGCCAGACATAAGTTAGAGGTTTCCGTCATGTTTTTTTGTGGCGGAAACTTTTGTTTGTGGGGAGGTTGCAGTTCGGTTGGTGAGTATTGCGGCAGGGGGTAATGATACAATATACTGTAAAGTTGTATGGAAAGTGAGTAAAATATGGATGAAAACTATTTGTTGAGAGAAGAGTGTGACAAAATATTTGATTTCTGGAAATTGCAAGAGTATTTTACGCAGTTTCATTATCCGGAATTAACCAGAACGGTAAAAGAATATGGAAAAGATGTGCCATTTGATTATTATTGCAATGCGCAAACGGATGAATTAAAGAATAGTGAAGTTAGTACCAGTCAATATAACAAGGGAAACGATCTTTTTGATAACTATATATCTCATAATAAATATTTAAGTGAAAACAAGTTTTCTTCAAAGAATTACTGTAAGTGGGTTAATATATATTATGGTTGTTACAAACTTAAAAAGTTTGTGGAGAAAATAATTGAGATATTCGGATTGGATATAGAAAAATATCCTGATGTTCATGAGTTAAGCGAACGATTTTATACGGTTTCTATACAGACAGATTTGAATGGAAAAATTAGAGAGAAGGGTGTTCACATGAATCCTTTTTTCTATGCTGCAATTATAATGATGAAGACCAAAGGCATGAAAACCAATATAGTGCAAGAGGAAATTGTTAAGCTAAATGAAGATGTTAGCGAGATATTAAATCAGAATGCGGTAAAAGTAAAATCATTAGTTGATATTGAATATATAGTAGATATATATTTTAAAAAACTAAATATAGTGTCTGATCAGAAAGAAGGGCTGGTGGGCGCCTCAGAGTTTACTTTTGCATGTAAAGGTGTAAAAGAATATGATGACATTGACGAAGTTGGCGGTTTCTATTTGAGTGATATTGAGTATGTCCATAAGAATTATTATAAAAATAAGCAAGTTTTAAAGTATGTGACGGCACTGTTACAAAATAAACGGACGAAAACGATGATAGACAGTGATATGGGGGCTTTGAATAATTGGCTTGAAAGTGATAAATATCCATTGGCTAAATATCCGTCAATATATTCCCCCACATTAATGCAGCAAGTTGCAATTAATATTGCTGTTTCAGAGAAGGAGAGAACGGAGAAAATTTTTTCTGTGAATGGCCCTCCTGGAACGGGAAAGACAACGCTTTTGAAAGAAATTATTGCATCGAATGTGGAGAAATTAGCAGAAGTATTAATTGAATATGGAGTAGATGGCGGTAAGTTTCATACATGTAGAATAGATTCTGCGTCTGGCCCAAGTTATACGGAAAAATATTATGAGATACCGGAAGACATTGCAAAATATGGAATATTGGTAGTGTCAAATAACAATACAGCAGTAGAAAATATTACACTTGATTTGCCCAAAGCGGATAGTATGATAAAAGATAATACATGGACGGAACTTTTTGACAGGACAGAGCATAAAGAAATATATTTTTCTTCTGTTGCAGATAACTTATTAGGCGAGGAAAATGTGGCATGGGGCTTGATTTCTGCCCGAATGGGTAAAAAATCATATATATCTGATACACTTAAGGTTTGTGTTTTTGCTAAAAAGAATGATAAGTCAGATAAAGTCACTTTGGACATGGTAAAAGATGATAGTGTGTCTTGGGATGAAGCGGTTACAAATTTTAATCATGCCAAGAGAAAGGTGTTATTCATAAGAAAAGATATAGAAAAAGATAAGCAAATTTTGTGCAGCATGTATAAATCACAGGAAAATTTGATAAAACAGCAATCTGCGTTAGATAAACTAAATATGGAAAAAATTATTACAGAGCAAAAATTAGTGAAAGAGCAGGAGTTGCTTACATCAAATGAGAAGGATACCTTGAGTTGTGAAGAAGAAATCAAATACATTATACAACATTCTTCTTTTATAAAAAAAATACTGATATTTCTGGGATTGGGAACTATAGGAAAAAAAGTCATCGAACAGAAAAATCAAATAGAAAACCTGATTCTCCAACATAGTGAGATAAATAGTAATTGCAGTCTGATTCAGGAAGATATCAAGAAACAGTGCAGTGATATCGAAAAACAAAGTGCCATAGTTTCTGCGGCAGAGAAAGAATTTAATGATTTGAAAGAATGTGTTTATGGAAATGGAATTTCTTTGAAATCGAAATATAAAGACAATCTTGCAGACAGAGAATTTTACGAAAATATAAAATATTCTGAAAGGTCTCAAAATGCTTGCCCCTGGACCTTTCCGGCATATGATAAAGCAAGAGAAGAATTGTTTTTTGCAGCATTGCAGGTAAGAAAAGCGTTTATTTTAGAATCGCCTTACATCCGAAGAAATTTGTTTGTGTATGAAGGATATCTTAACGGAAAATATACCATGGCAGAAAAGATGGAAATGTTCCCACATTTATTAAATTCAGTATCGGTGGTTGTTCCTGTAATTTCATCCACATTTGCTTCAATTGGCAGATTTTTAAAGTATGCGGGAAACGGAAGTTTAGGAATGCTTGTAGTTGATGAAGCAGGACAGGCTGTACCCCAGTCGGCCCTTGGGGCAATTTATAGAACGAAATCCGCTATGGTTGTGGGAGATCCATTGCAGGTAGAACCGGTAGTCACAATTCCACAAGTTCTTATGGATATTTTGGCAGATAGTGTCGGTGTGCCAAAAGATTACAAAAAAATGGACAATTCTGTGCAGAGTTTTGCAGACAGTATGAATGAATTTAATGGAATGATAGGTGAAAGGCAAGTGGGCTGCCCGTTAGTTGTTCACAGAAGATGTATTGAACCTATGTTCTCTATTTCAAATATGATATCTTATGACAACAGGATGTTTAATAAAACAAATAAGAAAGAAGTGTATTTATCAGAGGAACAGTCATTTTTGTTAAAGAAATCAGGCTGGATTGATGTGAAGGGTGCAGAAAAAGATGCAAAAAATCATTTTGTTGAAAAACAAGCCCAAAAAGTCTGCCAACTCCTGGATAAATCTACAATGATTTATAAAGATATATTTAAAACAGAAGATAAAATTTTTATCATTTCACCTTTTAAGACGGTTGCAGCATCTATGCGTACATATATTACTGACTATTTTACTTCAAAAGGGCTAGAGCGGGATCAGGTGAAAAGCTGGACTCAAAAATGTGTTGGTACGGTACATACGTTTCAGGGAAAAGATGCCAATGAAGTGTTTTTTGTATTAGGTTGTTCCGCTAACAGTATTGGTGCAATAAATTGGGTGGTGAAAAAGCCAAACATTTTAAATGTTGCATGTACAAGAGCCAAATACCGGATAGCATTTATTGGAGATTTGGATATTTGGAAGAACAGGAGATTTTTTAGTGATTTTATGCCTGAAATAATTGATGAAATTGATGTTTGATTTTTTTAGGGGGGGTTTTCAAATGAAAATAAATAAAACATTGTCATATTACAATGAAAATGCAGATACTTTTGTCCAGGGGACAGTGCATGTGGATATGTGGAAGAATCAGCAAAAGTTTTCCGGCAGATTGAAAAAGGGCTCTTATATATTGGATTTGGGCTGCGGTTCGGGACGGGACACAAAGTATTTTCTACAGCAGGGATACTGTGTGGATGCGGTGGATGGTTCTGAGAAGCTGTGCAGGTTAGCCAGTGATTATACAGGAATTGAAGTGAAACATATGCTTTTTCAGGAGCTGAAAGAAGCAGATAAATATGACGGCATATGGGCTTGTTCTTCTATACTGCATCTGCCGGCGGCGGAACTTGCAGATGTTATGGGAAAGATGGCTGCTGCCCTAAAAGCCCATGGCATTGTTTATACATCTTTTAAATACGGTGTCTTTGCAGGGGAGAGAAACGGCCGTTATTTCACTGATATGACAGAGGAAAAATTTGCAGAATTTATAAAAGATGTGGATGAATTAGCAGTGGAAGAGCAGTGGACAACCTGGGATGCACGGCCGGAGAGAGGGGATGAGAAATGGCTCAATCTAATTTTGCGGAAACAATAGAGATTATCGGGAATGGGGCATTTTGCCGTCATATGAAAGACATATTGGAGTATCGCACGGTGGAATATTATCGCAGAAGGTATACAGGGGAATCATTAGATTCCCCAATTTATAATTTCAGGGAAGATTTTCTCAGTTGTTTTCAGAGATATCCCAAATGTGCCAGAAAGCACTCACATCCCTCCACAATATCCTGGTAAGTCAGGGTAAAATTTCCGGTGTACCATGGATCGGCAATATCCCTGGGGTTATTGGAGTAGTCCAGGAGACGGCAGATTTTACCTTCCGGGTCGCCTCCGGCAATTTTTGTCATGTTCCGGATGTTGGCGGAATCCGCTCCCAGAAGGTAGTCATATTGAGCATAATCTTTTCGGGTCATCTGTACCGCATGTTTTCCCCCGCAGGAGATGCCGTGCTTTGCCAGTTCCTCCCTGGCCGGAGGATAAACCGGACTACCTGTGCCGTTCCAGATTTCTTCCGTGCTTGTGGCAGCGGAAGCTATGTAAAACTGGTCAGAAATTCCAAGTTCCTTTACTTTTTCTTTTAAAACAAATTCAGCCATTGGGCTTCTGCAGATGTTGCCGTGGCAGACGAATAGTATTTTAATCATATCTTTTATATCCCTTCATAAGCCTTCAAACCTTGATATTTCAGGCATTTAGGCACTTTTTTCATTTTTGGTTTATTACCCATAATCTGCGTAATTCGTTATAAATCTACGCAAATTTACGGGCAAATGGTGTAGTAATTGGTGTAGTAGATTAGTGTACTTCTCAACCTGATTTTCTCTGTTTTCCCTGCGTATTAGCTTTGAAGTCCAAGATTTTTGCCATCTGCTCCGCCGCCCGGTCATAGCTTGCATGGGTATATACATTCAACGTAACGCCTACGTCAGAATGTCCCATCACATACTGCAAGGTTTTAATATCCATGCCTGCATTTGCCATGTTGGTGCAGAAAGTGTGGCGAAATACATGTGGCGTAATATGTGGCAATGGATTGTCCGGATGCAGCTTCTTATATTTCTTCATTGCCCACCGCATCTCGTTCTCAATATGTAATGCCACTTTCGGGTGATTGTCTTTGTCAATCAGAAGAAAACTGCTGTAACCGTCTATGATTACTTCTGTATTCAATTTCGGACGGCTGGCAAGGATATTCTTCAAGCTGTGATACACTTCCTCTGTCATCGGGATAAAACGGCATCCACACTCTGTTTTTGTTTTTTCCACATAATACTTTCCGCCTCGTTCCCTGACAAGCTGCTTGTCAACACGGATTTTTCGATTTTGGAAATCAAGGTCATTTTTTGTCAAGCCACAAAATTCGCTGACACGTATTCCTGTTCCCAACAACACGACAAATTCATCATAATACTTACAGTAGGTTTTATCCTCACGGATAAAACTCATCCAAAGTTTCTGCTGTTCCTCTGTCATGGCGATACGCTTCTGTGAATCGTTTGGCACAACATCAACCAGCTTAAAATCAAATGGATTCCTGCGGATAATATCCTCATTATATGCCATCTGAAAAGCAGGTTTTACAACGCCCCTGACGCTTGTAATCGTGCTGTATCCTTTACCGTCATTATGCAGCTTCATGATCCACTGCTGGGCATCAGATACCTTAATATCCCTTATCTGCCGGTAGCCGAAATCTTCTTTCTTAATCAGATTAAGAACAAAATTATATCCGACTTTGGTATTGTAGCGTACACCCTGCTTCAAGCTGATATAGCGTTCCAAGAGGGCAATAACGGTAACTTCTCCGGCTGCATAGTCAATTCCATCGTCAAGCTGCCTCTGGATTACCTTTTCCTTTTCCCGCAGTTCCTTCAAATCCGAAGAATAAACAGTCTGCCGCTTTCCGTGGATATCCGTATAGCGGTACTGATAAATCAGGTCTTTTCTCTGGCTCTCTCCTGTCTTTAAGACTCGTCCTTTATTGTCTTTTCGTTTCTCAGACATTTTCAACTCCTTTCCGTGGTGGAAAGAGCCTTGATATGACTCATCCATTGTACCATATCAAAGCCAAATTTACACCATCAGATTCATAAAACTGTGAGAAATAAGTCAAATAGCTAAATCAGATAGAATACTCGCTCTCGATATACTGATCGAACAGGCGGCGTTTGATCAATCGCTTATTGCCAACCCACAAAACAAAGCGGCAGTTTCTCTCGTTGGTAAGCTCACGTAGCTTATTTACACCAATCCCTGAATAAGCGGCAGCTTCTTCCAGACTTAGATTACTCTTTTCCCAAATCGGAACTTCTTTCATTGGCTTTCGCCTCCCTCCATCAGCTTTTTAAGACGTTCCATTTTCTGCTGTGCCGTTATTTTGCGGAAATCGCCACCCGTAAAGCGGACAGGCACACACATTTCAAGCAGCCTGCCATAAATGCGTGCGTGCGGCACGTCCTCCGGATTCCTAAGCTGCTCCGGCGTAAGGTTTGTCGTTGCAATCAGCGGCTTTTTGCTGATATACCTGCTGTCAATCACGTTGTATACCTGTTCCAGTCCGTATTCTGTACCTCTCTCCATGCCAAAATCATCAAGGATGAAAATGATGCTGCTGTCGTTAAAAGACGAGGGGAAACTTTACTTTGAGGGCGTGGAGGACAACTTCGCTTCGGAGATTGCCCTTGCGCTTGATGAGGATGCAGAGAACGTGAAGCTGACGCTTGCGTTTTTACAGCGGCATGGGCTGATAGAAATCGGCGATGATGACGAGTACCAGCTAACGGAAGTGCCGACAATCATCGGCTCGGAAACAGCTTCGGCTATGCGTGTGAGGGAGCATAGGGAGAGGAAAAAGCAGGCTGTCGGAAATGACAGGCTGTTACAATGTAACACGAATGAAACGGGTGGTAACAATCTGAAACAGATTTGTAGCGTAGAGAGAGAGTTAGAGATAGAGAGAGATAAAGAGATAGAGAAAGAGGGAGAGGGAGAGAAAGAAACACCCGCCCACGCCACTTATGGGAGATTTAATAATGTTTTTCTTTCTGATGCGGAGATTAACGGTCTGAAATCGGAACTGCCCGGCAAGTGGGAATATTATATTGACCGCTTATCCATGCATATTGCTTCAAGCGGGAAACAGTACCATAACCATGCCGCCACGATTTACAAATGGGCGCAGGAGGACGCTGACAAGGCAGTGCCAAAGAAAGGGATACCTGATTATTCATACAGTGAGGAGGACAGCTTATGAACGGTTTAACGGATACGGTTCTGAAAATGATGGATACCACGCAGGAGCCGGAGGATTACAAAGGGGAGGACGGTTTACTGTACTGTGGGAAATGCCACAAGCCTAAAGAAGCATATTTTCCTAAAGGCAGGGCTTTATTCGGGCGTGACCGGCACCCGTCTGAATGCGACTGCCGCAGGGCAGAACGTGAAAAACGTGAGAAAAAAGATGCGGATGAAAAACACAGTGCCGAAGTGGAACGTCTGAAACGGGAAGGCTTTTCCAATCCTGCCATGCGTCACTGGACTTTTGAAAATGACAACGGGAAATGCCCGCAGATAGGGAAAGC
>NZ_RAZG01000076.1 GCF_003612565.1 Roseburia sp. 1XD42-69
TCTGTTGTCTAATTTTAGAAATTTATTAACCAAGTAGTCTTGATTGACTACACCATTATTATACTAGGAGGTGGAAGAAGTTGCAGAGAGAGTCAGAATCGGAAGAGAACGTATCATGGAACGAAATCGGGGAAGTGCTTGATACGGAAATGAGTACGGTAGAGGATATTCGGGCAGATTTGGCAAGAAACGAAAAAGGCAATATCTGTCAGACAATCAATAACTGTATGTTGGTATTTCAGCGTGATCCGTTGATGAAGGGTGCAATCAGAAAAAATGAGCTGTCCGGAAAGATTGATATTGTCGGTAATCTCGGATGGCAGCGCACATCTTCCAGCCTGACGGATACTGATGTGTATCAGATACATTGGTACTTAGAAAAGAATTATGGTCTGAAAAATGACCGTAACATCAACAAGGCGATGAATATTGTGGCAAGTGAAAACAAGTATCATCCTATCCGGGACTGTCTGGAAAAACTCAAATGGGACGGACAGCCACGCATAGACAATCTTTTGCCCAGGTATTTAGGTGCTGACCACGATGATTACACAAAAGAAATCATGCGACTGTTGATGCTGGCAGCTATCCGTAGGGTGTATGAGCCTGGATGCAAGTTTGAAATCATGGTATGCCTTGTAGGAGGGCAGGGAGCAGGCAAGTCAACATTTTTTCGGTTTTTAGCCATCAATGATGAATGGTTTTCGGATGATTTGAAGCGGATGGATGATGATAATGTTTATCGGAAGATGCAGGGGCATTGGATTATTGAAATGTCGGAAATGATGGCAACCGTGAATGCCAAGAGCATTGAAGATATTAAGTCTTTTATCAGTAGACAGAAGGAAACATACAAAATTCCTTATGAAACTCATCCGGAGGACAGACCAAGACAATGCGTATTTGTGGGTACTTCCAACAATATGGACTTTCTTCCTCTTGACCGTACAGGGAATCGGAGATTTGCCCCGGTGCTGGTGCATCCGGAACGGGTGGAAAAGCACATTCTTGAGGATGAAAAGGAGTCAAGGGAATACATACGTCAGGCGTGGGCAGAAGCGATGGAACTATATCGGAACGGTTCTCACGAGTTAAAGCTGTCAAAGGAGACGGAAGAATACTTAAAGGAGATGCAGAAAGATTTTATGCCCGAGGATGCAAAGGTCGGCGTGATACAGATCTGGCTGGATGAACTGGCAGAGGATTATGTATGCAGCATTATGATTTACAAGGAAGCATTTTCCCACGAGTATGACACACCAAAGGATTGGGAACTGAAGGAAATCAATAATGTCATGAACCATAGCATTGTCGGGTGGGAAAAGGTTTCTTCCCACCGATTTGCCGGATATGGCACACAAAGAGGGTGGCGCAGGGTGGCAGGTAAAAATGAGTTTCAGAAACTGCCGGAGGATGCAGTAATACCTTTCAGTAAATAATTCTATTCAGCCATAAGCTCGAAAATGCGTTGCATTTCCTCGCTTGAGCTAAACGCCCTATACAAATTTTTGAAAATAGTCTTTATCATGCAAGCATGAACAGACTATTTCCAATATTTGTGCATGGCTGAATAGTAGCAAAAAAGTTTTTTAGGCTGTGTTTACAAATTCTGTTTACAAGCGTTCGTTTACGGAAATGTAAACAATTCGGTTTACGAAAGAATACAGTAAAATTAAGGCTTTGAGGCTTTGTAAACAGAGTAAACGGAAATTTTTTAAAAGAGTATTTGTAAGCATAACGTGTAAACGGATATGTAAACAGGATATTCAGGAGGATATTTTAATGGAGAGAAATTATATTCAGAACAATGGAAAAGCAAAAGGGAAAATTTATATCGGTTTGGATCATGGGTATGGGAATATCAAGACTGCCCACAGGGTATTTACTACCGGAGTGGAACTGTATGATGAGGAACCCATTGTCAGTACAAACTTTGTAAAATACCGGGATAAATATTATGTGATTGGCGAGAGTCACTTGGTATATCAGGGCAACAAAACAGATTCAGAGGACTTCTATATATTGACTTTGGCAGGACTGGCAGAGGAATTGAAATTCCGGGGACTTCATGAAGCAGAAGTCGTGCTTGCAGTAGGACTTCCGCTTGCGTGGGTAAAGTCACAGGCTGCCGATTGGAGAGAATATCTGATGCAGGAGAAGGAGCTGGATTTCATGTTTCAAAAGGAACGCTACAAGGTGCATCTATGTGGTGTGGAAATCTTTCTGCAGGGATTGGCGGCTGTACATAATCAAGGTGCAATGCCGGGCATGAATATGCTGGTGGACATTGGCAACGGAACCATGAGTATTCTTGAAATTCACGATGGCAGACCGATTGAAAAGAGCATCAGCACAGAAGTATTCGGGGTACATCATTGTATGGAAAAAATACAGAAAGAGCTGTCCAAGCGAGGTGGTGTGGAAGTGCCGGAAATGTTAATAGAACCTCTGCTTAGAAATGGCATAGGTGAAAGAACTGACGATGTAGCAATGGTTACAAAACGAATTGCGGAAAGCTATACAGAGGAAATCATGAAAAAGCTGACGGCACATGGCTATAAGGAAAAACTGATTCATCTCTATATTATTGGTGGTGGTGGCTGTCTGCTGAGGCACTTTTCAGATTTGACAGAAAAGGGAAATGTAACTGTCATTTCAGATATTTGTGCAAATGCAAAGGGATATGAGGTTTTGGCAGAAATGAAGCAGCGCACGAGAGGGAAAACTGCATGAGAAAAACATACAAATCAAGCAATGTGCGATTCTGCATGGAGAATGAAAACCAGCGCCGGACATGGGAGTATCTACAGAGTTTAACCCGAAAGGACTGCTCCTATGGAAAGGCACTTTCAGATGCCTTTGTATTAGTTTTGGATGGTAAGTTACCTAAAGGGGATGCAGGAGAAGCAGAGGAGCCTTGCTTGCCCACATCGGAGGATAAGAAAACTTCGAGTGAAGGAAATATTCCAATCGGAAAGATGCTTTCGGAGGAGGCTTTTTATGATGGGTTGAAAGTGACAGCGGAACATATTGAGGAAAGCGTTGCAGAACGAATTTCAAAGATGCAGGAAGCGTTTTTAAGGCAGATAACGAAGGAACTTGAGGAACATGTCTTAAGAACCGTTTCGGGCGAGGATACGCCTCACAGAGAGCAGTACGAGGAAGAAACGGAGCAAGTGTCAGAGACGGATATGTCGGATGCTATGATGTCGATGGCACTTGCCATGGGTGAATAGGCGGTACCGAAAATGGGAACCCATTTTGGCGCTTGGTATTCACTTTCAAAGTGGAAGCCTATGATACGGTACCGAGAGTGTTTTATTCGGTACCGTCACCCATGGCGAATGACGGTGCGTTTTGCCGGAATGAGTAGTCTGCCATGAAGATTTTGCAATGGCAGACTATGACACTCGCAGAGTGGCATCAGCCTCGCAGAGCGCCTACCTTTGATACGCAGTGTCAAAGGTAATAAGGCGTTACTTTTGACAAAAGTAACAAAATGCTGTGCGCAAAGTGAAAGCAAGCGGCGCATAGCGACATTTGCTTTCACTGGCACAGCAGCGATAAATGCGAAGCATTTAGAGCACGAACAGAAGAAACAGAAGAAAGAAGGTGAGACGATTGGCAGCAAAAACAATTTCTTTTCCAAAAGGGAAAGGGCATCTTACACATAATAACCGAGATTTTATCAGCAAAAATGTGGTACCCGAAAGGACATCTTGGAACCGAATTTATATGCAGGAATCTTTGGAACAAGCGTATGAGAAATGTTTTGGGCAGGCACTTATGGATTATAATGCAGTGCAAAAGCGTAAGGACAGGAGAAAAGAAAACTATCTGAAGGAGATAGAAAATTCCGGCAATAAGGAAAAGACGTTCTATGAAAATATCGTTCAAATAGGGAAAAAGGAAGATACTCCTGTGGTGGATGAAAACGGTAATCTTACAGAGGAAGCAAAGTCAGCCATTGAAATACTGGAGCAGTATGCAAAAACCTTTCAGGAGCGTAATCCGAATTTGTATCTGTTCAATTGTGTCATGCACCTGGATGAAGCAACACCGCATTTACATATTGATTATATTCCGGTAGCACATGGATATAAAACAGGCATGGAAACACGTAATAGCCTTACAAAGGCATTACAGCAGATGGGATTTGCAAAGGCAGTCAGTAAAAAGGAAAATGAAACAGTCGCGTGGCAACAAAGAGAACGAGCCTATCTGACGGATCTTTGCCGGGAGAAAGGTATTGACATAGAGGTGTTGGGAATACAGAGAGATAACCTTACCCTGCCGGAGTATAAAGCTGCAATGCGGGAAGTGGAAGCACTGGAACAACAGGCAGAGGAAATGGAGATATATAACAGGGAACTTGCTACACAAGCCGGGGAGTTGGCAAAGCAGATTGATGAACTGGAGGCAAGGGATAAAAGTAATCAGGAATTACTTGAGAAGCATGATATGAGAGCAACTACCTTAAAGACCATTTCAAAAGAAGTAGATGCAGAAACCAAGAATATAAAAAGTGCAGCAATTCCGGTCAATCATCTGTTTGGCGGTGAGGAATATGTCAAGGTAAAGAAAAGTGATTGGAATAAGATCATGGATGCTTTCAGCCGGGCAGTATCAAGGAATCACTTGTTGGAAAAATATGAAAAGAAAATATCAGCTTTGGAGAAGAAAATAGATGCCCTTACTGACCAGATTGAGAAGCTAAAACAGTTTGTGGCATCAAGGGGACTTGGAGATGCGTTTGTAGAGTTTGTAAAATCACTGGCACCAAAATCTTTTAAGCAAAAACTCGAAGAGAAAAAAGCGGATGTAGCGGAGCAGAATCGACAGAGAAAGACAACACAACAGGAAATGCCGGATAAGAAGAAAAAATTGCAGCAGGAAATGTATATTTGAAGAAAGCGAGGAACGTACAATGAATTTGACTTATGAAAAATGTTGAGATTATTTAATACCGAACATAATTCCTGAACCGGAGCCGGAAGGAGAATTGAGAAAGTTCGGATTAATGCGGAAACATTATCTGAAAGAATATAAGAGTGGCATTTATCAGGGAATGGTTCTAAGTGGAAAGCTAAAGGAACATCTGCTCATGGTGCAGGAACAGGCAGAGTCACATTTTGATGTGCTGGTGGGGCAAATGTCAGAACGTGAGGGCGTAACGGAGCAGTTGAAGGGGGAGAATCAGATGCTTTGGGTGCAGAAGATGAATAATATCCGGGCGATGGCAGAAGAGATTGTGAGAGAGGAAATAAAATATTGCAATGGCTAAGATAAGAGAAAAACAGGCAGAAAGTAATAAAGCTTTGAAAGGGCAACCGGTTTGAACACTGATTGCCTTTTCTGACAGAAAATTGACGATTTAAGGTATTTCTGATGAAGTGACAGTAAAATATGCCTTGAATGCCTTTTGACACATGGATGTACTTTTTGAATGACAAAAATAAGATACAGTATAATGACCAGTGCAAGAAGTGTGTGCATGACTGTAAGCAGAGTTTCCAGTGCAGGGTTTTGATTTCTGCATTTGGCCTTTGATTGAAATATCGGAAAATTATGATACAATATTGGGGATGTAATACAGATGGAGGTCACAAAGATTTATGAAAAAAATCCTTATTGTTGAAGATGATAATAAACTGAATGATGGGATTAAGTTAGCGTTAAGGAATGAGTTCTTTTGTTTGCAGGCTTTTTCACTTCAGTCAGCTTCAGACATATATAAAGAGCAGTCCATAGACCTAATCATATTGGATGTAAATCTGCCAGATGGAAGTGGTATAGATTTTATGACAGAAATTCGTAAAACAGACACTGTTCCAATTATACTTCTTACAGCAAATAAGATGGAAATGGATATCGTGTCTGGTTTGGAGCTGGGAGCAAATGATTATATTACAAAACCTTTTAGTCTGATGGTTTTACGAGCTAGAGTTAGTGTACAATTAAGAAATGAAAAGATTTTAGGAGATGTGTATAGGAATGGTGATTTTTGCTTTGATTTTGAAAAAATGGAGTTCACAAAGGGAAACACTATTTTAGAATTGAGTAAAACAGAACAAAGATTGCTCCGGTGCTTTATTGAGAATAAGGGAAAGAATCTAAGCCGTAGTCAGTTGATTGATTATATTTGGCAAGGAGATACGGAATATGTGGAAGAACATGCTCTTACGGTCGTAGTAAACCGTTTGCGGAACAAACTTGGTAATGATTCGGAATGCATTAAGACTGTGTATGGGGTGGGATACACGTGGACGAGAATTTAATCTTTTAGGATAATTGGAGAAGTTATGGATAAGAAAATATGGATTGTTGCGCTGATAGTTTTGATTATATTTTCAGTTGGTATTTGCGTGAGCGTAGTTATCTATTTTATGAATCGTGAGAAGAGATTTGCTGAAAAAATTCAAAGTATGTTAGATGATGCAATCTCCGGAAAATTTCAGGAGAAACATTTGAATGAAACCAGAATATCCCAAATTGAAAATAATATGTGGCGTTATCTTTGTGACCACGAAGTGGCTGTTAGAGCTTTGGAGAAAGAGCAAAAGCAAATGCAGATACATATATCAGATATTTCTCATCAGTCGGTCATACCGATTTCTAATATTGTATTGTACTCACAGCTTTTGGAAGAATGGATAGAGATGCAGACTATTGAGGAAAAGCAGGAAATTAAGGATGAATTAGCTGCAATCAGGGAACAGGCAGAAAAGTTGGATTTTTTGATTGAATCGTTAGTAAAATTATCACGGTTAGAGACAGGGATTATCCATGTCAATATCAGAAAGCAGCCTCTGCAATCCGTATTGGATGCGGTAAAAACTCAGTTTCAGGTAATAGCATCCCAGAAAGAGATACATTTTGAAGTGCCTGATACGGATGAAACAGCAGCGTTTGATATGAAGTGGGCAATTGAAGCAATGGCAAATATCGTAGATAACGCAATCAAGTATACCCCTTATGGCGGAAACGTTATAATCCGTGTCATAGCATATACTTCCTTGGTCAGGGTGGATGTTGCGGACACCGGAATCGGAATACCAGAGACAGAACAGGCAAGTGTATTTTCAAGATTTTACCGTTCTAAAATGGTAAGCGACAGGTCAGGTGTTGGCATTGGGTTGTATTTGGCAAGAGAGATTATGAAAGCACAAAATGGATATATTAAGCTCTCATCAAAAGTGGGGAAGGGAAGCACTTTCTCAATTTTTTTTATGAAAAAGGAAATATCTCAAAAGTGAGAGATTGTGGAGACCGGTTTGTGAGAATAGTATGGTATAGTCTGTATGTAGGAAGATACAGGCTATATTTTTTTATATGGGAAAGGACGGATGACAGTGGAAATCTTAAAAATAAAAGATTTGAGAAAAATATATGGTGTCGGTGAGACACAGGTGAATGCTCTTAATGGGATTGACCTCACTGTAAAAAGAGGAGAGTTTGTGGCAATTGTAGGTTCATCGGGAAGTGGAAAAACGACATTCCTTAATATGGTTGGGGGACTCGATGTTCCTACCAGTGGGGAAATTATTGTTGATCAGAAGAAAATTCAGGAGTTATCCGATGATGAACTGACTGTTTTCCGGCGTAGGAAAATAGGATTTATATTTCAGCAATACAATCTAATCCAGATGCTTAGTGTTTGGGAAAATATCGTACTACCGTTGAAACTGGATGGTAGAAAAGTTGATGAAGAGTATGTATTACAAATTACTCAGATTCTTGGACTTAATGAGAAATTAGATTTTATTCCAAGCAGATTATCAGGTGGTCAGCAGCAAAGAGTAGCAATTGCGAGGGCATTGGCTACGAAACCGGCTCTAGTACTTGCTGACGAGCCGACAGGGAATCTTGATTCGAAAACTAGTCAGGATGTAATGGGATTATTGAAAATTACGAGCAGTAAATTTAACCAGACAATTATCATGATTACCCATAATGAAGAAATTGCACAGCTTGCTGACAGGATTCTAAGAATTGAGGACGGAAAAATCATAACAAGGTAGGTGAGACGAATGTTTAACAGTGAAAAAGGTATTAAATTGCATAGATATTTCATAAAGAATTATAAGAAAAATACAATAGCTATTTTTTTCAGTTTCGCCTTAACCTTTATGCTGCTGACGGTTATGTTGGTCCTGATACATACAAACCATAAAATATCGAATATACAGTTAAAAACCGAGTTTACACCATCGGATTGTTATGTGGATGGTTTGTCTGGGGAGCAGATTGAACTGCTGCAAAATGATCCGGAAATTAAGTGGACTGCACTACAGCAGGGAACATATGACCTTTATGGACACAATGGGCAGAAGGTGTATTTGACGAAAAATGATGATGCGGCAATCACGATGATGACAAAGATTACGGATGGCAGGCTGCCTCAAAAATCAGGAGAAATTGTTGCTGAGAGATGGGTGCTTTTAAATTTGGGTATCGAACCAGTCATTGATCAGGAAGTCAGCGTAATCAATGAGGAAACAGGGGAAGAAAAAGAGTTTAAGCTGGTGGGAATCTTATCGGATTCATACGGGAATAAGAAATACGGTCTTTTAGATTTATACGCCGTTATGGAGGAAAACAGTACAGAGTCCTATCTGGCTTATATCCGGTTTCAGGACTCTGTGAATTATGAAAGTAAAGTAAAAACTTTGCAGAAGGAACTGGACGTCTCAAGCGAACAAATCAAAGAGTGTCCGGCCAGAGAGAATCCTGGCGAACTATATCTGATTGATGTGGGAATCATCAGTGTTCTTTTATTGATATGTCTGGTCGTGTTCTATGGTGTGTATCGCATCGCTGTGTTGTCAAGAGTACAGCAGTATGGGATATTAAGAGCAGTCGGTATGAAAAGAAGGCAGATTTGCAAAATGGTGTTGCTGGAATTGTATAACATTTATTGCGTAAGTGTACCTATTGGAATACTATGCGGATTATGTATAGCCTGGCTGGTTCTGCTCATATCCGGCGATAGGAGCGCAGAGGTTTATCTTTGCAATGAAACAGTACGATTTAGATTGGTAATACCGGTCTGGCAGATCATGGTGTGCGTCGTTGTTACCTTTCTTTTGATCAGTGTGATTGGATATATGTTTGGAAAAAAGGTTACACGATTTTCTGCCATAGATATGATATCAGGGAAAGAAACAGAGGAGGGGAAGCGCCTTTTTCATATACAAAATGCCGACAGCAAAACGGGAACATTGTTTCGGATGAGCTGCAAATATATCGTGAAAGATTTAAAAACAAGCGGTTTTGTGATTTTGACAATCTGTTTGGGGATAACTCTGTTTACGGGACTTACATACAAAGCAAAAACTTTGGAATTATACCGCGATGATACAAAGGAAATGTATTATCTGAATGGTGAGTATGCTCTGACGATGTTGTATTTTGATGATGCAAGGGCGGGAATATCTAGACAAAACGCTGCAAAAATAGAAAATCTCGAAGGGATAAAAGCTGTTAAGACAAGTTCAGGATTCCCAATCCGTGTGATTGATGAAGAAGGTGTAGAAAGGAATGACACATATTATAACGAACGTAATGAAGCGCTAAAGGAATTGTATGGCTATGGAAAAAGTGGGTATGATGGGAAAAATCAGATTTATAAATCCATGCTGCTTGGATATAATACAGACGCTTTGGAGGCATTAAAAAAATATGTTGTAGAGGGAGATTCTAACCTGGATGATCTGGGAGAAGATGAGATAATCCTGTCTGTTCTTCGGATGGATGATACAAAAAATAATGAGTTACCGGGATATTATAAAGAAGGTACGCCTTTGATGGGCTATCATGCAGGTGATGAGATTTCTATAAAATACAGAAAAGATTTGCAGACTAATTCCAGCGAATATGAGGCACTTGAAGATTATGACGCGGAATATGTTTATAAAACTTATAGGGTAAAAGTCATTGTATCTTTCCCTTATATGTTTGACTGCAATAAAACACTGTATCCATTATTGATTACTGCTGACCGATATGTGCAGGAAATCGCTCCAGAAAGTGGAATTCAATGTATGTATTGTGATGGGGATGCGGACATGGATTTATCCAGGCAGGATTTTCTGGAGCAGCAGTTAATCCGGATTGGTAGTGTCAATTCCAATGTATCAACTCGCAGCCTGATTGCAGAAACGAAACAAAATGAAATGTTTTATCATAAGCAAATGGTATATATTTATGGTATTTCTATCATCACGTTTATATTGGTCATGATTAATATGATTAATAATTTCAGATACCGTATGCAAAAAAGGACAAGGGAAATCTGTATGCTGCGCGCGATCGGTATGAGTGTGTCAATGACCAAGAGAGTGATGCTGTTTGAAAATCTGATATTAGGATTGGCGGCTGTTTTGATAGCATTTGTATTATCGCATCCAGTATTGAAATATTTGTACGGAGTGTCGGATATGCGAGCATTCGGGCATGAGTTTCATTTTGCTTATATAGAATTTTTATTTGTGGCAACGGGAGCATTGGTGATATGCATATTTCTTTCGTTTGGAATACTCAAATCCTGGAAAACCAAGCAGATTACAGAAGGAATAGGAAGTTTTGAGTAAGCTTTCTTGAAGATGTATGGAACAGCTTATATGAGCTAAAGGGAGGACAATGAAAGTCTGCTAAATGGTCATACCACAAAAGTTGCTGATTCGACTTGGGAAGCGGGTAAACCTATACCCTCTAGAGTATGGGATAGCATTACAAGAGAAACTGTTGAAAATACACTTACGAAAAGCGAAGGTAGCCTTGTAAAGAAATCCATAGATGTCAGTATCTAAAGTGTAAGGTGATAGCGGTTCACATAGAAAATGATAGATTCATTGAAGTTATCATAGAAAAACAAGTTGTTAGCATACTGTTTGGCTTGATATGGGAATATTTTTGTTGTGTTTACTAGAAGTTCAGCAGTAGATAAAAGTAATAAAGTGGGTGATTGTATGGGAAAATGTTAATACTGACATTTGAAGATAGTGAGGAAGAAATTCTGAATCATATAATATCCTGTGTCAGTACGGGAGCAAGAGCATTTCAAGTAATTGAAAATACAAAAACGAATTTGAGTTTTAATGGATTGGAAATAGATGATATAAATCGTTCGGTAAGAAAACAGAAACAGGAAATAGATTTGACATTTACAGAGTTTGAAATCCTCTATCTGTTAGCCAACAATCCAGGCAGAGTATTCAGCAAGGAGCAGATTTATGATATTGTCTGGAAGGAATCTTATTCCGGCGATTACAACATCGTCATGAGCCATATCCGTAACATACGGGAAAAGATAGAGGATAATCCTAGCAAGCCCATCTACATACAGACGGTTTGGGGTGTGGGTTATCGGTTTAATCAGAACATTACCCAATAATAATTTTGGTCAAATTAGATACAGATTTAGTTAAGCATTGCAAATAAGTAAAACGCTGTAAAAACCTTCGTTGATTTTTACAGCGTTTTTGGCTATAATAAAAGATAGAATATAGTATTGATTTGGAAAGGATGGTAACTATGCCAAATATATTACCGGTATCTGATTTGAGAAATTACAATGAAGTATTGAAGAACTGCCAAGTGGGAGAGCCTGTCTTCCTTACGAAAAACGGTAGGGGAAGATTTGTGGTAATGGATATAGAAGATTATGAACGTGATAAAGCAGAAAAGAAGCTTTTAGAAAAGCTGCAAGAGGCAGAGGTGGCGGTCAAGGATGGAAAAGGTTGGTTGTCATTGGATGAATTAAAGACAATGGTTGGAGAATAGGGCATGATGAAGTTGCGGATCAATCCGTTAGTGGCAAAGGACTTGAAATCTATTAAGGATTTCATTGCTGAGGATAATGTAGATAAAGCATTGGAAACAATACAGGAGATTTACCGCCAATTTGAAAATATACAGCAGTTTCCTTACATTGGTGCAGACTTGTCTAAGCGTGTGAGTTTTAAGACGGATTATAAGTATGTGGTGTGGCAAGATTATGTTGTGCTGTATAAGGTTGTTAAAGAAGCAGTGGAGATTTATCGGGTGGTAAATCGGTATCGGGATATTACGAGGATATTTGGGTGATACTTTGTTAGTTAGAATTATTAATTCATAATTTTAAGCAAACGGATGGAGAGAAAATATAGGGGTATATATTAGAACTTTTATGCTAATAGTATTATGATTTGGTAGTGGTAACGGAGTAGAGAAGAAAAAGGTGTTTTATAGATGGATGACTTATAAAACTAATAGGTAATTTGTGTGTAGGATAGATAAAGGGATAAATGTTCAGGAGGTGTAAATGCGATGAGAAATAAGTATAGATTGTCAATTATGATCGTTTTGATAATCATGTTGTTTATGTATATAACGGGCGTGGTTGGGTTAGCAGATGAAACTAATTTCGCATTTACTTTGGCGGCGCTAAGGTAGTGTAAATAAGTTTGTGTTTTTGGAAATAAATGGCTCCTTTTTGGTAAGAATTAGGATATGCAAATT